>NZ_JBQPEO010000002.1:0-1004573 GCF_052665285.1 Rossellomorea sp. DUT-2
AAAAATTAACTTAGGGGGAAAATAATGAACTTAGAGCAGTTCGAACAGCATATTAAAAAACTCTTTGATGAAGAGTTATTAGAAGAACTTGATGACGATTACGGTTTTACTAATAAGTCGAATAATTCGATTTCAACAATTGGATATTCTACAAATTTATCTATCGAAACAATTGAAAAAGCTGCGTCGAACAATGTGGATTTGATGGTTACTCATCACGATGCCTGGGATTTTATTTATGGATTAAGAAAGGAATGCCTAAAGAAATTACAAGAGCATAATATTAGTCACTTCTGGATACACGGTCCTTTAGACTTTAGTGAATTTGGCACCTGTACTTCTCTTATGAATGTTGTTGGTATAGATAAGATTATTAAATACTCGGTTTATGATAATGGGGATGTTCCTGGTATAGGAGAATTTAGCGAGCCTATTGATTTTAACTTTCTTGTTCAAAAAATGAGAGATGAGTTAGAGGAGCCAGTTAGAGCTTGGAGGAATAATGTTAAGAAAGTAAAGAAGGTTGGAGTGTTAACAGGTGCAGGGCATTCTTCAAACCATCTAAAAATAGCAGTTGAAGAAGGTTGTGATACCTATATAACAGGAGAAGCAACCTTGTACACTATTCAATATGCTCAATTTGTAGGGATTAATCTTTTAGTTGGCAGTCACACTTTTACAGAGATATTCGGTGTAGAAAGTCTAGCAAATAAACTCCAGAATTTAGATAAAGACATTAAACTTGTTAAGTTAAAGGAAGAGCACTTTGAGTTCAATCATAAATGATTTTTATTTTTTTCCGACTTTGTGAAGTATTGTACTTAAACAAACGGGGGCAATAACAGAAGATCAGCTATTTGATCACGCTATTGCGTTTCTTTCTTCAATTATTGGGCAGGTTAATTGAACAGGGGGACCCTTGTTCTTAGGGTTCTTTTTTAGTTATGAATTATTTGTGACAAGTATTAATATTTACAGGTAATTTCCAATTTTTATAGAAAAGGTATATATTAGAACTCATCAGATGAGGTGTTAATATTAATCAACCAAGCTTCTCTCAAAAAAAGAATTCATATTTATTACTATTTGGATTGGGAATATCAACCTTAGGAGATTTTATTTATCTTGTTGCCATCAATGTTTTAGTATTAAAACTAACGGGCTCTGCTGCCGCAGTAGCTGGATTATGGATTATAGGACCTATCGCTTCGATGTTAACGAAATTTTGGTCTGGGAGTATTATTGACCGTTTGAATATTCGACGAATAATGATTGGTACAGACATCATTCGTGCAATCTTAGTAGCTGTCATTCCTTTCTTCGGCTCTATTTGGCTTATATATGTATGTCTATTCTTTCTATCTGTTTCAAAAGCTTTCTTTGAACCAGCAGCACTTACTTATATTACGAATGTTGTTCCAGAGAAAGGACGAAAACAGTTTAACTCTTTCAGGAGTTTGATTACTTCTAGTGCCTTTTTAATTGGACCTGCTATTTCTGGAGCACTCCTACTTTTCACCTCTGTTAATATGTCAATATGGATTAATGCTTTTTCTTTTATTGTATCGGCTATAATGGTGTATTTACTACCAAATGTGAATACTGAAGTGGATGTAGGAGTACGCAAGATTAGTTTGGAAATATTGAAAAGTGATTGGAAAGAAGTATTTAAATTTAGTCAAAGCAATCTTTTCATAGTAAAAGTGTACTTCTTAGCTCAATTTTTTATGATAGTTGCACTTGGAATGGATGCTCAAGAGGTCGTATTTACTCAAAAGGTATTAAATTTATCTGAGACAGAATATGGACTTCTTATAAGTTTAACAGGGGTGGGTTCTGTTTTTGGAGCAACTATTGTTTCGATGGTGGCTAAAAAGTTATCAATAAGAGTCCTAATATCTTCTGGTTATTTTATGGTTTCAGTGGGCTATCTGGTCTATGCTTTTTCATTTTCATTTTGGTCAGTAGCCATTGGCTTTATGGTTTTAGGCTTTTTCAACTCATTTTCAGGCACTGGATTTATGACTTTTTACCAAAATAATGTACCAGTCAAAATGATGGGAAGGATTTCAAGCATATATGGTATTTTTCAAAGCTTTCTTCAGGTAATCTTCATATTATTGATTGGTTTTACAGGTGATATCATTCCAGTTAGGTACAGTATAATTGCTGCGTCTACTTTAATGCTTGTCATAAGTATTTGGCAAATAAGGTTGGTTCTTATGCCAAGCAAATCTGAGTATTTTGCGGAAGAAACTCAACTCAAAAGCACCTCTTAATACATTCTTTCTTTAACAATTATATCTTCCATTAAAGGGGGCGCTAATTGAAGATCGGTTCCTTTCGGTCGGAGAAATATATTTTAATAACCTTGTATAAATAACCTTCTAATGGGGCACACTTAAACCAAAGTTTACTTGTTTGGCAGCCTCGTAGGAGTTGATGAAATATGAGAATGTCTGAAGCTTGGGAGAAATATCAGTTAGATAAGAAAATCGAAGGGTATTCCCCATTAACATTAAAAGCTTACTGTTTCCAATACAGTCTATTGTTAAGACACTTTGGTGACATCAACATAAAAGACATCACAACGGAAAATCTGAAAAGTTACCTAATTCATTCTGGAGAACACTTAAAGCCAACAAGCCTGGGACATCGGGTTAGATGCATCAGATCTCTATTTAAATGGATCCATGATGAAGGCCACCTACATTACAATCCTGCTTCAAAATTAAAGGAGCCAAAGATAGGAAAAAGAATTCCTAAGTTTCTAACTGATATAGAAATTGAACACCTTAGAGAAGCTTGTCAAAGTTCATTAGAAAATGCGTTGTTTGAATTCTTCTATTCTACAGGTTGTCGAATTGGAGAAGTTGTAAAACTAAACCAAGATGATATCAACTTCACAGCTAACTCCGTGATTGTTCATGGAAAAGGTGACAAAGAGAGGGAAGTGTATTTTAATACTCGCTGTTCTTTATGGCTGAAACGATACCTGGATGAACGAGACGATCTGGATGATTGTCTATTCATCACAGAAAGGAAGCCCCAAAACAGGATGAGCATTGATATGGTGAGGTACATTATAAAAAGGATATCAAAACGAGCAGAATAAAGAAGAGCATTCATCCTCACCAATTAAGACATAGTTATGCCACACATTTAATTAATAACGGTGCTCCACTGGAAGTAATCCAAAGTCTTTTAGGACATGAGAAAAGTGAGACGACAAAGATCTATGCTCAGCTTAGTGGAAAGCTGCGCCAAGACTTTTATTGTAAATACTTTTAACTGAAAAGAGCCTTACGCCAATTGGTGTGAGGCTTTTATTTTGGTCTTAGACTAGTTAACGCAGGAAAGTATTGAGTATATTGTCATAATTTGAAATAATTGGTTTTATAGATAATCACAAATCAAATCCATATAGAATTAAGAAATTCATAGTTAGGAAGTAGCATCTTATTAAAGTAAAGGAATGATGTTTCTTGGCAAACTTAGATATAAAAGCAAGATCACCCTGGTCAGAACTGAAGGATATTAAATCTTTGGAAATTAAACCGTTAGGATCTAAAACCTTAAGAAAAGACCTAACGATCCCTGGAAGTAAAAGCTTTACTAATCGGGCTTAAATTCTTGGTGCAGTGGCAAATGGAACGACCCAATTATCAGGCATTCTAAAAAGTGATGATTCGTATTGGTGCATCAAGGCGTTAAATGAATTAGGTGTGAAGACAGATATGGTAGACGAATCAATATCCATTGAAGGATGTGGAGGGAATTGGAGTGATAATCTCAGCCTGTATATTGGAGCAGCTGGTACAATCGGCCGGTTCCTTCCAGGAGTATTAGCAGCCGATCCATCTTCAGAAAGCAGTTGGAATTTAGAAGCCAGTGAAAGGATGAGTCAGCGTCCGATTAAGCCTCTAATTGAGGCAATCATTACCTTCATGTAAACCGGGAGCTTGTTATCCATTTTGGGTGATTGAATCCCGGCCATAAAGTCGGAAGACATCATGTGCTCTTTTAGACAGAACTGACAGAACGATTTCAAGCTGGAAATACGTCTGCGCATCGTTCGGGGTTTGTTATGCTCCTGAAGCGTCTGTTGCTGGATAAACCGGCGAACGAGGGAGGGATTCAAATCACTCAAAACGGTGGATCGCTTATGATCCTGCAGGAAGCTCAAAAAAAGGGTTAAATCGCTTTCATAGCTGGTTAGGGTATTTTTGGAATAATTTTTCTCAACGTCGAGATACAGCAAAAATTCATCCAAAGCGTGTTGAAATTCCATGGAAAAGACCTCCAAATGATTATTATTTGGACGTACCAACAAATTCTATCCCGAACCAAAGAATTATCAGAACATACCAGATACTTATCAGGATGATCCAGAAAATTATCAGGAATCATTATGGAGAAGTCACTCAGCAAAAACTTCTCAATATCATTTATTATGGGAAGTATCTCATTTACCGAAATTTTTATTTCGTCTCAATGTAAAGCGTATACTAGCCTTTTGAGACCTTTTCGGTCATTCTGAGTTAACTTCCTATAATAAATATTATGTAAACTATAAAAGGAAGCTAAGTTCTACTTCTATACTCATCATTATCAGGCATTAACATCCTTCAGCTTCACACAATCAAAGTAATACACGCTTATTAATATGTTGTCTCTAACAAGTTAATTTGGTTCTAATAAAAAATGGCATAATAAAAGCTCAAAGTACGAAACTCTGAGCTTTTAATCCAACCTATCATTTTACAACGTTATTTTTTTCAACTTGCATCGGTTGCTCCTGGAACTGAAGTCCTCTTTCAATACTATTTATATCACACAATGGAATAAAACTAGTTGTACCTGGAACAAGTAGATCATCAATCTCAACAACACTATATTTCAAGCCTCTGAATCTTCCAATGAAAATCCCTGCTCCAGTCTCTCCGAATAGAGTAATACCAATTGTATCTCCACAACGAAAATGGTCTCTAATCGTCCTCTCCAATCCAATGACACAACAGTTGCACGAATCCACTTGTTGATGGCCACTATGATCATCATGCTTGTACTCATTAGATTTATTGCAAGTACAGTCATTATATTTACTATTCATATTCTACCTCCTTTCTAATCAAAGAATAATCTAGTATATGAAATCATTGCTAGAATGGTTTAGACTATCATTTCAAGCCTATTCTAAAATGTGCTTTCGCCACACCCAAACACCTGCTATTGACTTCTTCTTTATGCTTATCATTTAGTTTAATAGAATATGTCGGTTCAACCGCAAGTTTATACTGGATTATGTCACTTCATTAGATACATTCAAAATGCAGGTCATCTTTTTGATTTTCCCTTTATCAATTGTCTACCTAACTTCTTTCAATAGACATCCACATCTTTTTTCTCACCTTGTTTACCCGCTTAAAACCAATTATTTCAGAATCTATTCATTTACTAATCACATATCTCCAAAAAGAAAAAAACGCCTCGTTATCAAAACGAGACGTTTTTTTTCTTTCTATTTCACTGCACCGAAAACTGGGTTACTTTCGTCAAATTGCTTTAATGTCAATAGTTGTGATACCGTTACAAATTCATATCCTTGATCTTCCAATGCCGAAAGCAGTTCCGGCAATGCTTTGCCAGTGGAGGGATGGATATCATGAAGAAGAACAATGGAATTCGGTACAACTTCATGCTCTACGGTGGTAATCACATCTTGTTCGCTCAAACTTTGCCAATCCAAGGAATCCACTGACCAAAGAATCAGCGGTTCGTTCGCTGCTTGTGCTACTGACTCCACTTTATCATTATAAGCACCGTATGGAGGCCTTATCAGCAAATTCTCCTGACCAGTCGCTTTAGTGATAATCTTCTCTGACTCCTTAATTTGATGTTCGATCTGTTCTTGTCCAAGTTGAGATAAGTCTCGATGATGTAATGTATGATTGGCGATTTCATGGCCATCTTCAGACACTTTTTTCGCAAGATCCGGATAAAAGTCTACTTGGCTACCCAGCATAAAAAAGGTGGCTTTGGCGTAGTGCTCTTTCAATGTCTTGAGTATATCAGGGGTCACCTTAGGGCTAGGTCCGTCATCAAAGGTAAGGGCCACATATTTGCCATTTGGATCTAAAGGTTTAATTTCTCCATTTTCCTTCGTACTATTTGAACTCTGATGCTCCGTCGGTTCTCCCTGTATGTTAACTGAAAGCTGCGATTGCACTTCCTTCATAGGGATTTTCACTTCTATCCCCCCGGCAGCACCTGCTGCAACCTCATATTCATCAAAATACATGCGAAAGTAATTCGTATCAATCGACCATTTCCAATCATTCGGATCTTCTAACGCCTTTTCCAGATACTCTTCAAATACGTAGGGTGAGAGATTTTTATCATTTTTCAACTGGTCTTTAATCTTTCTTCGTAATAGATCAAGATTCTCCTCACCATCTACCATGTCATGAATCGTGAGTAACTTTTGGGAAGATGTATCAATATTGAAGATTTTCTTTTTCTCTCTTCCGTTTGCTCCCCCAGCAAATTGATAGCTTGTAAATTCTACACTATACAGATGTTTTTCCATCTGATGGGTATCGACCGTGATTGTTATATTTGCCCTGTGATCTCTATTCAGGATGGACTTATTCTCATGCATCTGATTCATAAACTGTTCTTTCTCTGAAGAAATCCAGTCTTTAATGGTTTTGTTGATTTGTTTATCTTCTGTAATGAGATAACTAATGGAAGAGGTATAGAGGTCCGTTTCCTTCGTCTTTGTTTCAAGCTCCAGACCTGGATATTTACTCCAATCCTTCCTTAGCACCTTTTCTATTGGTTCCGCATCTTTCGGTTGAGTCATACCGATAATTGTCGCACAAATTAATATTGCCGTTATAATTCCAGTGACTAGCCATGTTATTTTTTTACTCATCACGATAGGTCCTTTCTAAAGATCAAATACTAGCTGTTAATGACCTATTATATCATAATGCATTCTGACAATTACCATAGTAAAAAAACTCATAAACATAATTAAAAATGTTTGAATAGTAATGAAAAGAATCAAAATTTCGTTCATCATAAAATTTCCATCTCTTTTAATAACTAAATGGCATTCTCATCCTCATATTCGTCTTTTTCACCTTATCTGATCTAAACGCATAGTAATTCTGACTTCTGCCCAAACACATTTTGGACAAAGTTGCATAGTATAAAGTAAGTCGGGGATCACCCTTGACAATTTAAAGAAGTTAGGGGGATTTATAATGTGGTTCCCATTTTTCAATCAGTGTGATCAAAACAGAAGAGATGATTTTCCTTGTTGCCGTTTTTGGGACAACTTAATGTTCATCCACTGTTCATGCGATGATGACTATGACGTTTGCGACAAACCAAGAAGAGAATTCGAAGAACAAGAAGTGAAATGTTTTAAAATAAAGGACAAACATGAATGTAAATGTCATAAAAAAGATCACCACCGCGATTGCGGATGTAAAAAGCATGAACACCATTGTGGATGCCATAAAAAGAATCATCACCATAAATGTAATTGTCCTAAATGCAAACGCAATTTCTAAGTAAAAAACCTATACCACTGATAGTTTTATCTGATAAAGAGGTTATATACTCTCTATGAGCACGGGGCTCCCCGTGCTCAATTTTTTTCGTATAATTAAATATATTTTTAAGTTAACACTTTTTAAAATCTTTGTTTTTCTCGATTTTACGGGCATTTTCGCACCAACTTGCTTAATTTCGCCAAAAAGAACAAGTGTTCGATTCGTGGTATCTGTTTTGAAAATCGACTAAATTCATTAAAAGTGAAAAACTTTACTATACATTGTCAACGCTTCGATCTGCTCCAAGTCCGGCTCGTATCCAATACCTGGCGCTTCAGGTACAACTATATATCCATCTTTCATTTCCACCTCAGGTTGAATGATATCCCGCTTCCAGTAATGAGAAGATGGTGCCGTATCGCCAGGCAGGGTGAAATTCCCCAATGACGTGATGGCAATGTTGTGAGCCCTTCCTATCCCAGCTTCAAGCATCCCCCCGCACCACATAGGTATATTGTGCTCCACACATAAATCATGGATTTTCTTTGATTCCGTGAGACCTCCGACACGCCCGATTTTCAAATTAATGATCTTACAGCTTCCGAGTTCAATTGCTTTTCTCGCATCCTCGAAACTGTGAATACTCTCATCTAAACAGATTGGTGTTTTAAGTTGAGACTGCAGCTTTGCATGATCAATGATATCATCATGATCCAAAGGTTGTTCAATCATCAATAAATCGAATTCATCCAGAGCTTTGAGGATTTCGATGTCATTTAGAGAATAAGCGCAGTTTGCATCGGCCATGAGTGGAATTTTAGGGAATTCCTGTCGAATCGATCTGATGATCCCGGTATCCCATCCTGGTTGAATTTTCACCTTGATCCGCTTATAGCCTTCTTTCAAATAATCTTCAATTTGTTTTAACATAAGTGTCTCGGATTGCTGAATGCCTACACTTACTCCTACTTCGATTCTGTCTTTGGTCCCCCCTAGTGCTTTTGCTAACGGGAGGTTGTTTTCCTTTGCATATAGGTCCCAAACCGCACCTTCAATGGCCGCTTTGGCATTATTATTGCCTCTGATTTTCTTAAATTTGCCGGTCACCTCATCAGGATGTTGGACCGCTTCCTCCTTAAGAAGAGGAATCAAGTGGTCGCTCATCATATGCCAGTTGGTTTCCACCGTTTCTTCGTTATAGATCGGCTGGGTGATGGCGACCGACTCCCCCCATCCCGATATCCCTGATGCTGATTTCACTTCAACGAGAATAATCGTTTTATCTGTTTCCGTCCCTACACTCGTCGTAAAAGGGTGCAGTAAATCCATCTTGATCTGTCTAAGAATGATTCGTTTGATTTGCATAATGATGATTACCTTTCTCCATGAGGTATTGGTATTGCCCGTGGTGTTTTTTATCTTTTACAAGGTCTGTCACGATCCAGCCATGATTTAAGTAATGAGAAAAGACGTCTCTTGTTTTTTTTCTCCAATCGAGAGCAAGTGAAAGGTCTGCCCTTTTGATTTCCTGGAAATGACCCGGAACCGAAACGGAAATGTGATGATGTCTGAGGGTTAAATCTACCTTTTCAACAAGCCAACCATGTTCACATTCTTTTAAATCAACAGCAGAATGAAGATTATTCCCTAACACATTATTACTCTTCGATTGACGTACCCACCATTCTACAAGAAATCGATCCGTAGCTATCCCTGCATTCAATTGATCGGACATTTCTCCATAAATATTGGGGATATACGTACGTACAACCGCTCCAAGTTTATGTAAGTTCAGGTTACCGTTCACGGTTTCCAACGGATCATACGTCCAGGTGATGACATCATACCCCATCTCGCCTGCCGTTTTTCTTTGTGCTCTTTTCAGTATTTCTCCAATCCCAAATTTCCTGAAATCGGGATGGATTCCTAAACTATGGGATACAAGATACACCTTCTTTCCATCAAAACCGGGAAAACTATATTGAAAGCCGATAAGCTTCTCCTGATAATAGGCTCCAAGAATGAATCCGCCGTTCTTCACCACAGCTACACTCTGATTAACCGGTACAGAATCTTCAAAACTCCACACAAGTGACTCCAATCTTCTGACAGCCTCTAAATCCTCTACAGAGTGCAGCGTCCGGATCTTCAATGATGTTTGTATGTCATGTTTCACGATCTTTCCTCCTCATTACCAGTTGTGTCGATCCGCTACTAATAACATCTCAATTAATATCTTTGTTCCATAAACCAGAGATTCTTGATTAAATTCCATGGAAGGATGATGCAATCCTGGTGAGAGTCCACATCCAAGCCCGATCATAGTCGAAGATAAACCAGGATTATTGATCGAATAAAAATGAAAGTCTTCTGCTCCAGGAGAAATACATTCTAATACCGCATTTTTTTCTCCAAGAACCGAACGAATTGCTTCACGAGCTAGCTCGATTGCCTGTGGGTCCTTTACAGCAGCTGGCAGATATTCTTCCACCTGATAGGTGATGTCGGTATCCGTCTCCTGTTGTATACCTGAAATCAGCTGTTCTGCTTTTTCCAATAATGCTGTCATGGTGTCATTCGATTCAGCTCTTAAATCGAAGGTGAAATGTGCCTTTTCCGGAATGGAGTTGGATGCTTCACCTCCGTGCAGCTCCGTGATCTTAATGGAATAATGATTGTTGACATTCAACCTGATCCGTTTGACCGCCTGAATCAATAAAGAGGCTGCCTCCAGGGGGTTATTCCCGTGTTCCGGCCTTGCTGCATGTGCAGGTATTCCTTTAATCGTTCCCTTTAGCGCTGCAGTAGAGCTGTGAACGATAACAGGAGCAGCCATTTCATAAGGGACCTCCATTTCAGGTCGAAGATGGATCCCCCCTAGAAACTTGACATCATCTAAAACATTCTCTTCTATCATTTTCAGTGCCCCCGCTGCCTTTTCTTCAGCGGGTTGAAAGATAAAGCGAACCGTATGATTCAGTGTTTTTTCCGCCAATGCAAGAGCTGTATACAAAACCATTGTACTATGGGCATCATGACCACAAGAATGATTTGGTTTAACCACTCCATCCACTTCTTGAAGCAATGCATCCATATCGGCACGAAGAGCAATTACCTCTGACTGCTCACCCTTTAATTCTGCAATAAATCCGTAATGCCCTTCGTATGTTTTAACAGAAAAACCAGCCTCTGAAAGTTTAGTTATTAAATAGCTGGATGTCTTTTCTTCCATCCAGCTCGGTTCAGCCAGCTGATGCAGCTCCTGATAGGTTTTTAGAATCTCATCATGATGTTCATCTACAAATTTCATTGTGTTTCTTCCTCCTATCAAAAAATCATATGTGCAATCACTACGACAATAGGTAGAGTAATGCATGTCCGGATTAGAAAGATCAAAATCAAATCTACGATACTGACAGGCAGCTTCGAACCGAGAAGCAATCCTCCCATTTCAGACATATAGATTAATTGTGTAACAGATACACATGCAATGACAAAACGGGTAAGTTCACTTTCAATTCCACTACCGATGACAGCCGGAAGAAACATATCGGCGAACCCGACGACCATGGTCTGGGCAGCTTCACTTGCTTCAGGAACCTGCATGACAGTAAGGATAGGTTCGAAAGGTTTCCCAAGATAGGTGAAAAAAGGTGTATACTCTGCAATGACCAATGCTACTGTCCCTATCGCCATAACGATCGGTAAGACACCAAGCCACATATCCATTACGTTCTGAACTCCTTCTTTCACGACAGAAACAGGTCCATTATTCTTTTTAGCCTTCGTTACAGCTTGATGAAAGCCCCATTTAACAACGGAGAAATCGGATGGAATCCCTGTTTCGTTCTTTAACTTAGTTCTTTCATAACCCGTATTCGGTTTTCTTGATAATGGTGGTATACGTGGCATGATCAGTGCCGCTACAAGCCCGGCAAAGATAATCGTTGCGTAATAGTGAAGGAAATATTGCTCTAAGTTCAAGTAAGAAATGACCACAATCGTAAACGTAATGGAAACAACCGAAAAAGTAGTGGCTATCACCGCCGCTTCACGCTTGGTGTAGTACCCTTCTTCATATTGCTTGGTCGTCAGAAGAACACCTATCGTGCCGTCTCCCACCCATGATGCCAGGCAGTCGAGTGAAGAACGGCCAGGTAATGTAAAAACTGGTCTCATCACTTTCAGCAATAAGGCACCAAAGAACTCTAATAATCCAAAATTAAGAAGGAGCGGTAGCAGTAAACCAGCCAGAAGAAAAGTAGAAAATAGAATAGGAATCAGATCATAGATTAAGAGCCCACCTGTATTTTCTGAGAAAACCATCCCAGGTCCTAATTGATAAATCGTCATCACAGCAAACAGCGTGCCAAGAACACGTGCAACAAGCCAAAAAGGACGAATGATTAAAAGAGTGCTCAAATAGCGACTATTTGTAATAAAAGCTGGTTTGATCGTTATCGCTATTAGTGACCCTATGACAGAGAGCGCCATAATCAGAACTGTCATTGCAGGGATAACTTCACCTAAATACCCATTAATTTGTCCCGCAAAATAAGCGACGGGAATCGTGATGCCATCTTCTGTTGTAATCGGTACAATAAATAATAGGATTCCAATCAATGATGGAATCAGGAATTTCCATATGTCACTGGTAGTAAATGCTTTCGCTTCTATTTTTTCATTCGTTTGTGATACCCCATTCATACACTCTCCACCCCTCTGTTTTATTCAATAAATAACCCCTGATTTGTATATAATTGCTCTAGCTTCCTTTGCCGAATACTTATGTTGTCTTGATCTCGATGTTGAAGACCTATTAAAATGATTTCAACTAAACTAACGACAGATGCAATTGAATGATGTCCTGAATTCATCCCTTCTTCGGTTGTGAGTGTAAGGTCAGAAATCTGTCCGATGGGTGATAATTGTCTATTGGTGATCGCAATGACATAAGAACCTCGTTTTTTTGCCTCCTTCACAAGCTCAATGGATTCTGTGCGGAACCGGGGAAACGAAAACATAACCACAGTGGAACGTTGATCCAAATCACATATATCTTCAGGGGGAAATCCTGCTGGACTAGAGAGGAATACGTTTGCCCTGTATTGTTTCAACGTATAATGCATCCAATAAGCCGCTCCATAAGAACTCCCAAATCCACCAATATAAACTCGCTCTGATTGTATTAAACGATCAATGGTTTTCCAAATTTCTTTCACGTCTAATTGACTCATTAGCTGCTCCAGGACGGATTTTTCTTTCTCAATGACCTTACTGAATACACTCTCCTCATCACCATCTGTTGAGGATGAAGGAATTGATTCATTTCCATTAACCTTCTTCTTCTCTAACCAATCCCTTCGCACCACTTCCTGCATTTCAGAATATCCTTTAAAGCCTAGGGCATAGCCTAATCGGATCACAGTTGTTTCACTTACACCAACTTTCCTCCCCATCTGAAAAGCCGTGAGTATCGCTGCTTCACCTTGATGTTTAAGAATCAACTCAGCCACTTTTTTTTGTCCGGCAGATAAGGAAGAATAGTTTTCTTTAATGATTCGTGCAATTGATTTTTGAACCATGACTACTCCTTTCTGTACACTGAAGGAAATCCTTCGTTTTTTATAGTATAGTGCATTATATACTTCATATTCAATGAGAAATTTTATAATTCTGATATTTACAAGTGGAAAGAATACAGTCGAAGCGAACTGCTTTCTTTTAAAAAGATTTCACAACCTAAAAATCGCGCCCGATATAAAATATCAGACGCCATTTTATGGAAAACCCTTGAATGATCTCTTGTCTTTTAAACCTAGTTACTTAAGCATTCCCTGAATGACATATACATCGAGTCCGTTTGCATCTTTACCAACAGCACTACTGACTGAAGGCATGGAAAGGAACAATATAAGAGCCAGAACAAAAGTACCAAACCCCTTAATGATTTTATCCCCCAGGCAGCTTTTTTTCTTTGTAAGATCTTTTGGCTAAAAACTTTTTCATTTCAGTACACCATCCTTATGTTGAGAGTTATAGTTACAGATCTTGCTATCCCCAAAACATCTCGTCTCATGACGCGAATTGCGAACATTTTTTCAAAATATTTCTACCCGACGTGTATGTATTTTTGATAAAAATAATACTAGCATTTATGAAATGAAATTTAAGATAAATTCCCCATCACCAATTCTTAAAAAAGGATGTGAACAGAAAAAAAACAAAAAAACATTTGAAAAGTTCAAATGTTTTTTTGTCCGATACTTTCCACATAATATATTTTGATCATTCTTATCCTTGCAAACCGGATTGAAAGACAGTTGGACAATCAGTACGGGTAGGCTGATAAAAGCAATGACTTTTAAATCGGCCTGAATTTGCTTGATTATACCATTTACTTGGACAATTACCCGATGGCTTAAAAAACCACATGCTAAAACTTGCAGGATGTATACGTCGACCGTTTATTACTTTTCTGGCCATGTCGAGTTCGTTACTTCTTGCCCTTTGATAAAAGTATCCTTTTTGCGTGGCTTCGAATCCCCCAGGGCTTTGGTAAACCATTTGTTTAATGCTTCTGATATTCTTAAAATCCAAACAATCACCTAATACCCGATTTACACCTACATTCCCGACCATCATCATCCCTTGATTCCCTTCACCTTCAGCTTCTGCTCTCATTAACCTGGCAAGTAGTTTAACTTCCTCTTCATTATGCTTTATTAACGGCACTATATCACCCTCCCCCATATCCTCATATCAAATATATGGGCAGTCGGACTGTCCTATACTCGGTGCCCGATTGACATCATCAGAAAATGTAAAAAAGGTCCCGCTAAAGGACCTTCGCTTTATCGTGTATTTTCTTTCCGGACATGATTATCTCTAAGTAAAAACTTTTGAATCTTACCACTTGCATTCCGAGGAAGTTCTTCTACGAAAATATATTCACGGGGCCGCTTATAATCCGCCAACAAATCACCATTTTTCAAAAAGAGATCGAGATCTTGCGAAGACAATGAAGGATTTTTGGAAACCACAACGGCAATCACCTGTTCTCCCCATTTTTCATGAGGCTGGCCGAGGACGGCTACATCTACAACATCTTCATGGGCGTGCAGTGCATCTTCGACCTCACGGGGATACACATTTTCTCCACCCGATATCACCATATCATCCACCCGATCAGCAACGTATAGATACCCATCTTCATCCATATAACCCAGATCACTGGAATGGTACCAGCCTTTATATAATGCTCTTTCCGTCGCTTCCTTACGGTTGAAATATTCAAGCATGGTACAGGAACCGCGAACAATGATTTCCCCGACTTCACCAGGCTTGCATAGATTATCCGGTTCGGAAGGCCCGTTTTCATTCGGTTTGACTACCCGTATTTCATGGTTATAGGCGGCCCTTCCTGCCGAGCCTGTCTTGGTTAGCTGCTCATCTTGAAGAAGGAAGGTAACCGCTGGACCCATCTCAGTCTGACCATAGGCTTGTATCAAGTCAATCTTCATTTTCTCATGGAGTGTCCTCACAAGAACCGGGGCCATTGGGGCCGCCCCGTAAAGACCGATCCGTAAAGAAGAAGTATCAAAATCATCTACCCCGTGTTGCAGAAGCATGTTCCACATCGTTGGTGCAGCGAAAAAGGAACTGACCTTTTCCCGTTCAATCACTTCTAATACGGTTTGCGGTTGAAACTGATGAACGATAATATTCTTCGCACCTGCTTGAACACGAGGAAGGAAACAACAATGAAGCTCGGCACAATGAAACATAGGTGCTGTAACAAGTCCGATGTCATTTGGTGTCAAACCCATAACAGACGTACAAATCAAGCTTTGCTCAGCCATATCCCTATGCCTGTGCAGCACACCCTTTGGCCTCCCGGTAGTCCCGCTCGTGTACATAATCGCATATGGGTCCGTTTCTTCTACAGGGATGTTTATTAAGAAATTCGAACATGGATTCACAACATCTTTATACCTATAAGAAAAGGTAGGGGCATCTTCTCCAACATACCAAAAAAGGGTATGTGGAAAGTCTTGTGAAATCTGCTGAATCGGAAGGGTGAGGGCTTCTTCAAATATCAATACCTTTGGTTTGGCATCTTCTAAAATGTAGTGTATTTCTTGGGCCTTCAACCGAAAATTAATTGGGTTGATCACCGCACCGATCTTTCCACACGCAAAGTACAAAGTTGCTAACTCCAGTGTATTAAACAGATAAGTCGAAACCCGATCTCCCTTTTTCACACCTGCCTTTAGCAACGCATTGGCTGCACGATGAACTTCATCCTGCCACTGTGCAAAAGTTAACCGAGTACCTGTTTTCTCTTCTACAATCGCCTCCTTATTCCGAAATTTTTCTACCGTTTGATCAAAAATGGATCCTGTCGTTGCGTACATATTTCTCCCCCTTTAATTTAAGGTATATCCCAATATGGCTACATTCCTTAATCAATTATGTTCGAGACCGTTATCGATATACCCTTCTTTAAAATCTGATAATTCTGAAATGTATTCATAAAGAAAAACGTCACATTCTTAATAGTGAGAAGGTGACGTTTTTCTACTACGATATCTACAATGATTACGATGCTTTCTGCTCATTCAACACAACATTGAGCTTGCGTTTAGAAAACACGTTAAAAAACAGATTCAGTCCAATGGCGGTTATACTTCCAGCAACAATCCCGTTATCCGTCAAGATTCGGATGCTGGATGGCATTTGTGCAAATAATTCCGGAACAGCGGTTACACCTAATCCCATTCCTACTGAACAAGCAATGATCAATAGATTTTCCTGAGATGCAAAATTCACATGGCTAAGCATCTTAATCCCATACGCTACGACCATCCCGAACATGGCCACCATCGCCCCGCCCAATACTGAAGCAGGAATCACTGTCGTTAAAGCACCAATCTTAGGTACCAATCCAAGGATCACGAGAAAAGCTCCTGTTGCATAAATCACACTGTTGCGCTTCACGCCTGAAAGCTGGACCAAGCCTACGTTTTGGGAATATGCGGTATAGGGGAATGCGTTGAACAACCCACCAAAAACTATGGCTAATCCTTCAGCACGATATCCTTTCGATAAATCTTCTTCTGAAACCTTCTTATCGCTAATATCAGCCAGAGCAAAATAAACTCCTGTAGATTCTACTAAACTCACCATTGCTACTAGTATCATAGTTAGGATTGCCGTTATTTCAAACGTCGGCATTCCAAAGTAGAAAGGTTTTGCCATATGAAACCAGGAGGCATCCCCAACCGCACTAAAATCTACTTTGCCTAGTACAAATGCAACGGCTGTACCTGCCATCAATCCCAGTAAAATGGAAACAGAGCGGACAAAACCGGTAAAGAATTTATAAAGGATTAATATAAAGGACAACGTTCCAAAAGCAAGAGACAAATTTTCCAATGAACCGAAATCAGCACTCCCTTGTCCCCCTGCCATATTGTTCATGGCTACTGGTATCAAGGTAATCCCTATGATCGTTACTACAGAGCCAGTCACAACAGGAGGGAAGAAACGAACCAGTTTTCCAAAGTACTTACTGATTACAATAACGAATAAACCTGAAACCAGTATCGAACCGTAGATCGCCGAAATTCCATACTGCCCGCCAATCGCAATCATGGGCCCTACTGCCGTAAACGTACATCCGAGTACGACTGGAAGTCCTATCCCAAAGAAACGATTCTTCCATACTTGCAATAAGGTGGCGATCCCGCACATGAAGATATCAATGGATACCAGATAAGTGAGCTCTTCTCCCGTTAACCCTAATGCTCCTCCTACGATCAGTGGAACGATGACCGCTCCGGCATACATCGCGAGAACGTGCTGAATCCCGAGTGACGCCAGTTTAATAGGCTGATTTTTCATTATACCCGCGCCTCCTCTTGCTTAAATGTCACTTTGCCATTTTCGAGGGATTGGATTTCCGCTAATGATTCAACTCTGTATCCTGTTTCACGAACGAGCTTTCCTCCGTCTTGGAAGGACTTTTCTATGACGATCCCGATGCCGGCAACGTGGGCGCCTGCTTGCTTAACTAAATTGATTAATCCAAGGGCAGCTTGTCCATTTGCTAAAAAGTCGTCCACCAATAGGACACGGTCATTTTCTCCTATGTATTTACTGGAAATCGAGATTGTGTTCTCTTCCTGCTTCGTGTAGGAGTAAACCGTTGATGTAAGAACACCTTCTGAAAGGGTTAATGATTTACGCTTTCGTGCAAATACAAGTGGAACATTCAATTGAAGAGCAGCCATCACGCCAGGAGCAATCCCGGACGACTCAATGGTTAACACCTTCGTAATTCCCTGATCTTTAAAACGGCGTGCAAATTCTTTCCCGATCTCAATCATCAATTCAGGGTCCACTTGATGATTCAGGAATGAATCTACCTTTAATACAGTATCTGAAAGGACGACACCTTCATCTTCAATTTTGTTTTTTAATACATTCATAATCAAAACGCTCCTTTACTGTAATAGAACCTGGAAGTCTACAAAAAAACCCAAAGGCTATTGTCCTCTGGCTAGAGTGAGACAATGACCTTTGGGTTAGGCAAAGACCGTCCATGTTGTCGGACAATCCATTGCTCACTCATAGTCGAATCATTTACGGTAATCCGGTAGAAACTCGCGAGCCATATCCCCGCTATTATATGAGTGAAAACGAATATTGATTTGATATTGGATAGTATAACGGGAACTTGACAGTTTGTAAAGGTTCATTTCTTAACAATATGTACGTAATTTATAAAAATGTTCGTAAAAAGAGTGAACGGGCATAAAGTTTCATCCACTTTACACCCGTTCAGAAAGTTCCTGTAACAGCTTCCTTTTCTCACCATCAGTCAAGTCTGATGCCTTGATTTCTTTTCTCTTAGAGGCAATGAAAGCAAGCCTTTCTATATAGGAATCATCAAATGATTGGAAGAATTGATTGGTAAGCTTTTTAGCTAAGAATGGGCTTGCTCCGCCTGTTGAGGCGGCAATCGTCAAATTACCTTTCTGCCTAAAGGAGACCATCTGCATATTTCCGCCATCACCGTCATCCACCACGCATAAAAGTTGGTTTTCCTCAGAATGGATCTTAACCTGTTCATTCACCCATCGTTCATTCGTGGCTGCGATGACGATAAAAGCATCTCGTAAATCATCTGGTTCCACTTCTCTTTTAACCCATAAAATTCTATTGTCTTCATGTAATGCTTGAATTCCATCTACAGCATCAGGACTTATGACTGTTATCCTTGCTCCCTGTTCTAAAAATACAGAGAGTTTACGATACGCCACTTTCCCTCCGCCTACAATCGTTACTTGTTTTCCATTCACATCAATCATGATTGGCAGCATGTGACTCTCCTTTAACGAAGAGGGTTTCATTCACCCGATCCAGGAATGCTTCTTCCACAAGAGGGTCATACCCTAAATAATTCCCCAGAATGATATGCTCATTTTCGGTTCGGCTGATCTCCCTTTCAATTCCTTTCATAAGTAACCCGGTAAACAGCAAGTAGGGAATGAAAATGACGTTTCCATCTGTATTCTTTACAGATTCCAATGTGTCCGAAAAGCTTGGTGAGGCTGCTGTTAAGTAACAGGTCCTTACATCTGCTAACTTAGTCTTGGCTTGCACAAGTTCAGCAACGGCCCCTAAATCCTTTGTAACATCGGGGTCTGAACTTCCTCTCCCTATCAATACGGCGACGGTCGAAGAGTCAATTGAAGCAGCATCGCGTATTTTCTTTATAACACTTTCTGCCATTTTATCGTGAACCCCAATGGGCTTTCCATACGTTACCGTAATCCAGGGATAGGCTTCTTGACAGTTTTGAATTTCATCTGGAATGTCTTTTTTTGCATGAACCGCAGTCAAAAGGAGAAGGGGAACGACGGAAACGTGTGAAGCTCCTTTTTCCACACATGCTTTAAACCCTTCTTCAATGGAAGGTGATGCAAGTTCAAGAAAGCTTATTTCCTGGATTTCCGCTTCCACTTGATTCTGGCACCTTTTAATAAAATCTATGGCTTCTTCACGGGCTTTCCTAATACGACTTCCATGGCACACGTATAAGATTGCGTGTTTCATTTAAAGTGCCTCGCTCATGATCGATTTCTTTTCAAAGGTTTCTTCAAACCATTGAATCTTCTCACGGAAACGGACCACTTCCCCTACGATGATCATGCTTGGATTCTCAATTTTTTCTTCTTTCACTATATCGTTTATCGTTTCCAGCGTCCCTGTCACGGTTCTTTGCACTTCTGTTGTTCCCCAGTGGACAAGTGCCACAGGAGTATCCTTGCACTTCCCATATTGAATGAGCTTTTCTTTAATGTAAGGGAGATTCCCCACCCCCATATAAATTGCCAGGGTATCGATTCCTTTGGCCAGACTCTCCCATTTTTCATCTTCTTGTTGATTATTTTGTTTATGCCCGGTGACAAAGGCGACACTTGAACTGGATTCCCGGTGTGTAACGGGAATCCCTGCATAGGCAGCCGCTGCTATACCTGAAGTGATACCGGGGACGATTTCAAAGGAAATTCCTTTCTTGGCAAGTGCTTCTGCTTCTTCTCCTCCCCTTCCAAATACGAAGGGGTCACCTCCTTTTAATCTCACCACTACCTTTCCGCTGGCAGCATAACGCACGAGAAAATGATTGATTGTTTCTTGTTTCATCGTATGATAGTTTGGCAGTTTCCCGCAGTATATCAAATCGGCTCCTTTTTTCGCATAGGTGAGAAGCTCTTTATTCACCAGACGGTCATATAATATGACGTCTGCTTTTTGTATTGATTTCAATGCTTTTAATGTGATTAATTCAGGATCTCCAGGACCCGCTCCCACCAGGTAAACTTTCCCCATCCATTATTCCTCCTTAAGATTTGATGATTGTTTCCTGTTCATGCAGAACAAACCCCGCACCATTTCCCCGGATTCTACGTTTCTCGTAAAGAGAGATGTCTACCACATCAGGTTTTTTCAAAAAATACTTCTCCAGTTCTATTTCTACTAGATCAAAGGCCAACTCATCTGATTCAGCCGCAACTACGACAATCGTAACAAAGACTTGAGTAGTGACTTCAAATCGATACAAATTCATCCCCTGTGCCTCCTTAAGCTTCCTGAAGTAATTGATCTAACGATTCTTGAAGGGGAGCGGTACCAACCCGGTTAATATAGTCAAAAAAGGCTTCTCCCGGTTCTTTTGTTTGTTTAAAATGAAGGAGCAATTGCTTGACCACCCCTGTCAGATTGCCGGCCTCCACTTTCCCTTTTAACTTTTCATTCAGTTTTCCACCGTCCTGAAGAGTTCCTCCTACGTATATTTCAAATGCTTCGATCATCTTCTTATCTTTCGTTCTCATTTTAATTCCTTGAAGCCCGATATCTGCGATTTGTCGTTGACCGCATGAATTCGGGCATCCGACCATGTGGATTCTGACAGGGACATCCAATGAAAGTTCCTGATCCAATTGATTGGCGATCTGTCTCATCCGTTCCTTCGTTTCCACTAAAGCTAAATTACAATATTCGATTCCTGTGCATGATACGGAGTATCCGATGAAGGATAGGGGACTTGTTGAAATGCGATCAAAGATTTTCTCAGAAAGCAAAGCATCAACGTGTTCATCTGGTATATTGGGAATGATAAGATTTTGTGAGTTACAGTTTCTCAGTTCTCCATTACCGTATTTCTTAGAAATCTTCGCAAGCTCATATACTTCATCAGAATTTAAGCGCCCAACCGGTACATTCAGCCCCACATAATTGAGTCCCTCCTGTTTCTGTGGATGTACTCCGTAGAAATATCCCGCATTCCAACCTTCCACGGCATCCACTCCCGCAGGTAAAAGCTCAACATACTGTAATAGCGTTTCCTTGAATTTCTCTGGACCCCAATCGGCCATTAGAAATTTCAACCGGGCCATATGTCTTTTTTCCCGATAACCGAAGTCACGAAAAATCGTGGTGACGGCTATCGCAACTTCCTTCACTTGGTGAGGAAGGATAAATACATCCAACTCCTGGGCGAGGAATGGTCTTGCGGCCAATCCTCCACCAACCTTCAGATGGAAGCCGACTTCTTCTTTACCGTCAATCAGCTTTTTCGCTGGAACAAAGGAAACACAATTGATTTCGGCATTCGACGCATTCTTGATATTTGCGGAGATTGCCACTTTATATTTTCGAGGTAAATTTGAAAAATCTTCGTTGTGCTGGAAGAAATCATATACGTCTTTCACAATGCTCCTTGTATCGAAAAGTTCATCAGGGTCGATTCCTGCCAGGGGATTCCCGACGATATTACGTGTGATATCACCACATGCACCGGCAGAAGACAATCCGACCTTCTCCAGACGATTAAAGATGTCGGGAATCTGTTCAATCTTCAACCAGTGAAATTGGATCGCCTGGCGGGTGGTGATGTCATAAACGTCTCTTCCATACTCTTTACAAATGGCAGCAAGTTCCCGTGCCTGTTCATAGGTCAGGATGCCCGACGGGACGTTCACTCTCATCATGAAATAGCCGTCTTCCTTTGGTCTTTGTAAATACAAACCTGCCCATTTAAACTTATCCCACTCTTCTTTCGGAATCGAAGAGAATCCGTTTTCCGCATAGTATGGGATATCTTCAAAGATAGACAACCCGTCTTTTTCCAATTTCCATTGTTCCGTTTTATTCAATTTTTCATTTGACTCCCATGATTTTGAATATGCCATGCTTTTCTCCCCCTATATAAGCTGTTTTTGATTCAATACAGTTAGTAAGTACTCCACGCATTCTTCAATTGAATGTTTTTCTGTATCCAGTACCACTTCCGGTTTTTCAGGTGCTTCATAAGGAGCACTGATTCCTGTGAAATGAGTGATTTCCTCTTTACGTGCTTTTTTGTACAAGCCTTTTGGATCGCGCTTTTCACATTCTTCTAATGAACAATACACATATACTTCGATAAATTCATCCGTCTCCACTAAATTTCGTACGAGAGCACGGTCTTCCCTGTAGGGTGAAATAAAGGCTGTGAGCACAATTTGTCCGCTATCGATGAAAAGTTTGGACACCTCACCGATTCTCCGGATATTCTCCTTACGATCTTCTTCCTTGAATCCCAAATCATGATTTAATCCATGACGGACATTATCTCCGTCCAGAACATAGACTTGTTTTCCTTGTTGGAAAAGGGAGTGAGACAATGCATTGGCGACACTCGATTTCCCTGAAGCGGATAAACCCGTGAACCATAAAATAAAGCTTTGATGTCCATTTTTTTTTCGTCTCTCCTGTTTCGTTACTGCGGTTTCATGCCATACGATGTTTTCTGTTTTTTTATTCAACCCCTTACCCTCCTTAAGTCGTTTGTCCAGCTTCTTGTTTTAGACCCCTAATTAACACTTCGATCACTTCAGGGCGACTGAACGTTGAAGGGGGAACTTCCCCGTTGCGGAGCATCCCTCTCACTTTTGTCCCTGACAAAATAACGTGATCGTTCTTATCATGAGGACATGTTTTCGTAGTCGCCATCCCTTCGCACCTCTCACAGTAAAAACTATGCTCGAAGCGGAGAGGGGTAATCCCTATCTCACTTTCACTGAACTGATCAAATATTTTCTGCGCATCATAGGTACCATAATAATCGCCAACACCTGCATGATCTCTCCCGACGATAAAATGCGTGCATCCATAATTTTTTCGTACCAGTGCATGGAAGATGGCTTCCCTTGGACCCGCGTACCTCATGGCAGCAGGGAAGACTCCTAAAAACACACGATCTTTAGGGTAATAGTTCTGTAACAGAACTTCATAACTCTCCATTCTGATGCCCGCTGAGATATCATCCGCCTTTGTTTCGCCAACCAAGGGATTTAAGAAGAGTGCATCCACGGTCTCCAATGCCGTTTTCTGAATATACTCATGGGCCCTGTGAACAGGATTTCTCGTTTGAAATCCGACAATCGTTTTCCATCCCTTTTCCTTAAACAACTTTCTGGTTTCACTTGGGTCAAATGTATACTCGGTAAAAGGTTTGGAAAGACGTTTAATAAGACTGATTTTCCCACCTACGTACACATCTCCCCGTTGGAATAATTTCTTGACTCCTGGATGATCCGCGTCGGTCGTTCCGTATACGAGAAGGGCTTCTTTCTGTTTATCCGGCTCATAAATATCCTCGACTTCAATGAGTCCATAGGTTTCTCCCTTATAAACAAGACGACTCTTTAAGCCTTTCTTTACGTCTCCTGCTTTTTCTTTTGCAATGGGGAGGGTAATCGGGATGCTCCACACGCTGCCATTTTGCAAACGTAATGTTTCCACAACATGCTGATAATCGACTTCGGTCAAGAATCCATTTATAGGGCTGTAAGCACCTATACCAATGAGTTCCAAATCACTTAACGCGGTTTCGTCTAATGGAATTTCATGGAGGATATCCTCATAGGGTTCCTCTGGTAAATATGATTGAACTAGCGTTCCTCCGTGGGGCTGTAAACTCATCATTTATCCTCCTTAACATATAGTTTTAATCGGAATTAAGATTAAATTCCGCCTCCGTCTTCGTGAACGGATCGTCTTTCTTCATTGATCACCCGCATAAGGGATAATGCTCCCACAGTTGCGATAATGACGCTTATTGGAACCACGATCGAATACATATCGCTATCGATCACGAGCTTTACTAAAAAATATGAAATACTGAGTGAAATCAAAGGGGATACCACCCATATTTTGACGATTTTTTTGACAATTTTCTTTTGCAGCATATGTTTGCCGTTCTTCGCCATCCCGAGGCCAATGATAGAGGACGAAGTAACCTGAGTCAGCGGGATCGGTAATCCATACAGTGAGCTCACCATCACAAGGATCGCTCCTGTAGAGGAAATGACAATTCCTTCGGCTTTTGAATATTGTGTGATTTTTTTTCCGTTTGTTTCCACTACTTTTTTCCCCAGTAAGACAGCTCCGAGGGCAACGAATAAACCACCCAGCCAAATCCCCCGGGAAGGAGACATTAAGCCCGCACCCACTAATGGACCGACGGCGTTGGCCACATTATTCATCCCTGCCGAAAAGGCTTCAAAGAACCCTGCGATGATCAAAAGGTATGCAAGCCACCTTTTTTCAAAATGGAAACCGCGCTTTTCAAGCTTTACTAAACCTATACCGAATACCCACGTAACTCCGAAGGCAATGACTGGGACAATCACCCAGAATGACATGATCGTTAAGAGTGACTTCACATAAAGAACTTGATATGCGACTCCGACTCCTACAACCGCTCCGACCGTTACTTCACTTGTAGACAACGGAATCCCGATCACATTTGCCAGAAACAAGGAGATGGTGGCGGATAACAATATGATGACCACGATTTTGATGGAGAGTACATGTTGAGGGATAATCCCTGAACTTATGGTTTTAACTACTTCTCCTCCACCTAATACCGCCCCGCTCAGGACACCGGCTGCGCAAATCCATAATGCAACCCTGATGTTCTTTATGGCTCCTGCACCATACGCAACACCCATCGATGCTGCCGCTCCACTGGCACCAATGTTCATAGCGAAGAACAAACTTATGATCAGGGCGAATACTTCAATCAAAGAATGTCACCTCTTTTAATGAAGACCGCATTCGGTTTTCCCTTTTCCTTTCCATCTTCCGGAGCGGAGATCATTGATGTCTAAGGCTTTCGTTGTGCAATGAAAGCATCCGATACTTGGATACCCCTGATCATGAAGTGGATTATAGGATAGGTTATGTTTATGGACATACCTCCAAATCTCTTTCCATGTCCAGTGAATCAAAGGGCAAATCTTAACCGATTGGAACTTGTCATCTTTATTGATGAATTCAACCTGACTTCTTGTCGGTGATTGCTCCCTTCTTAAGCCTGAAATCCAGGCATTTCCTTTGGATAAGGTTTCTTTTAAAGGATCGAGCTTTCGAATTTGACAGCATTGGTTCGGATTTCGCTCCCACAACTTATCACCATATGTTTCTTCTTGCTCTTGGATCGTCAATTCAGGCTTTTTCATATGAATGGTGATACCCGGATACTTTTCCTTCACCTTTTCAATCGTTTCGTAGGTTTCTTTGAAATGAACACCTGTATCAAGAAATACTATGGTTGCTTCAGGTTGTACTTTGGTTAGGAGGTCGATTAATACGATCCCTTCTATTCCAAAACTGCATGCATATACGACACTTTCACCATAATGATCATACGTCCACTCAAGTACGTTTACCGCTCCTTTATAGACCGGATCAATTTCAAATTGGACTGATGGTTTTTTCCAAGTTTGATAGGTTAACATGATACACCCCTTTCCCGCTCATCCAAACAAAAAGAGGCGATAACAAGATATAGGGATTTCCTTTATCTGTGTTATGCGCCTCTAGTTTGTCTAGTCAGCTTATTTAATTCGCACTTTCTCGTTTTTCTCCAATTGAATGACTTTACCGTCCTGAACCACAATGGTAATTGACCCGAAACTCATCGTCTTCAACATGGAAGTGATCTTCTCCACCACTACATCATACTGTGCTTCTTGATTATTTTCTTTAGTCACATGATTCCCCCAATTTTCATCTTATCCAGAAAAATCATGAATGAAAAAAACAACTCTCCATTTTGGAAAGTTGTTCAGGTAAGGATACCTTATCTTCCAAAATGACTTCACATTTTGCTGGAATTAGCACCTTACATTACGTAGGTTGCTGGGCTTCGCGGGGCCAGATCCCTCCACCACTCTGGATAAGAGTTATTAATTTTAATATTCTAAATAATATCATATTCTGCCGGGAAGTCAACCCGAGTTTTTCTATCGGATTTAAGTATTTTGACTTATTTTTCTTGGAAATCCTTCATTCTCTTTATTTCTATTCGCTTTATGAAAGCTATAGGACACTATTTTCACAAGAATGATCAAAATAATTGAAATATCAATTTACCGTCAATCACTTTCTTCTGGTCGTGATTGACGGCAAAAACTTTAAAATGCAAATGATTATCCTGTTTTTCTGATACTTCTGCCCTCAATGTAATGACATCGTCCAAAAAGACCATCCCTTTAAAGCGGACGGTGTACTCTTTGATAAATCCTTCTTCATAATGATCACTAAAAAGCTTGGAGACATTGCCCATCGTCCACATGCCATGAGCAATGATTCCTGGAAGACCCAGTTTTTGGGCTTCCTCATCGATCGTATGAATGGGGTTATAGTCCCCCGATGCGCCTGCGTATTTGATTAAGTCGACTCTCGAGACTGGAGATAATTCAACAAGGGGAAGGGTTTCACCTATATTAAGGGATGATAGTTTAGTCATTTTCCCAACCTCTCTCTGACCGCTTCAGTGATAATCACAATCGCCTCGGAGGTGAAAATCCTCTTCCCTCCTGAGTCTTCACCGATGTCTTCGATTACAAGAAAACCAAGTGTTCCACCCGATCCTTTCCGCTCATAATAATCTTTTATCTCCGTATAGCACTGAATACATTCCCCAACCTTCAGTGGTCTTTCATAATGAAAAGATTGTTCCCCATGAATTAACCCGACGTTCGGTAAATGAAAACCCTCAATCGTTCCATAGTCAAGCACTCTGGGAAAAGTGGGGGGAGCAATATTCCCCCTGTATCTAGACCTCTTACCTGCTTCTTCATCCACATATATGGGATGTGGATCACCGATGGCTTCGGCAAACTTACGAACCGCCCCTTTTTCCACACAATTTTCTACGGAAGGTGAGCGTTTACCGATAAAAGCTTGAAACATATCCTTCACCTCTTTCTCCCATTAGGCTTTCGGCCCTCCAGCTACGTAGAGGATTTGTCCATTAACAAATGACGAGCTTTCATCCGCAAAAAACGCCACTGCATTCGCTATATCTTCCGGCTGTCCGCTTCTTCCGACAGGAATTCCTTGAAGACTCGCTTCCACCAGTTGTTCAAAGGGTATCCCGATTCGCTTCGCCGTTTCTCTAGTCATTTCCGTTTCGATGAATCCGGGGGCAACTGCATTGGCCGTTATACCTAGAGGACCAAGCTCTATAGCCAAAGTTTTTGTTAAGCCTTGAAGACCCGCTTTAGCCGTAGCGTAATTTGCCTGTCCACGGTTACCGAGTGCAGAGGTAGACGAAATATTAATCATACGGCCATACCTGTTTTTTACCATATAACCTTGGGCTGCTTTCGCTACGTTAAATGATCCTTTCAAATGCACATCCATGACCGTTTGCCAATCTGTATCGGTCATTTTAAATAGCAGGTTATCTCTTATGACTCCGGCATTGTTGACGACTATATCAACGGAGCCGAAAGTATCATAGACTTCTTTTATGGCCTCTTCTACTTCCTCGGATTCTACTACATTCGCAACTTTTGTATATATTTCATACTCTCTCAATTCCCCATTGACTTCCAAAAGTGCCTCTTCATTTACATCAATGATGGCAACCTTTGCCCCTTCTTCTGCAAAGAGCTTGGCAATCGCTTTACCGATCCCCCGGCTCCCGCCTGTTACTAAAGCTACTTTTCCTCTGAATCTTTCACCCATTTTCATTACCTCCCTATCACTTTAAACAAATTGGCCCACTTTCACATGCCCTTTTAATAGATTCCTTGAAATGATCAGTTTTTGAATTTCATCCGTACCATCATAAATCCTCCACAATCTTGCTTCACGATACCAGCGTTCAATGGGAAGCTCTCTTGTGTAGCCCATCCCTCCGTGAATTTGAAGGACCCGATCCACTACCCGGTTGCCCATGTTCGATCCGTACAGCTTGGCCATCGATGCAACATGGCGATTATCTTCTCCTTGATCCAATGTGAATGCTGCATTTAACACAAGCCACCTGGCTGCTTCAATTTCCACGGCAGAGTCAGCGATCTGCCATTGAATTGCCTGTCGATCCGCAATTGGCTTTCCAAATGTCTCTCTTTCCTTTGAATAATCAATGGCCATTTGGAGTAAACGTTCTGCTGCTCCTACTGCTTGTGCCCCAACAATCCAACGTGCGAACCCGATCCATTCCAAGCCCAGATTGTAACCACCATCGATTTCGCCGAGAATATTTTCTTCAGGTACCCGCACGTCATCAAAAAACAGACTGGCCGGTCCCCATTCCCCCATGGTATGAATGTATTCAGATGTCCACCCCATGCTTCGATCGGCAATAAAACAGGTTACTCCGTCCCGACCCGTTTGCCGATGCTTTTCCTTATCGGTCACCGCCATGACCATGACAAAGTCTGCTTCGTTTCCTCCTGTAATAAAGGTTTTTTCACCATTCAACACCCATTCATTTCCATCCTTCACTGCGGTCATCCGAATGTTCTGAGTATCGGATCCGGCTCCCGGTTCCGTCATGGCAAAACAGGACTTTTTCTCTCCGTTTATCGTGGGGATCAAATAGTTCTTCTTCTGTTCTTCGTTTGCATAGTATAGGATGTTGTCTGCGTAACCACCGAAACTGAAAGGCACAAAGGTTTTGGAGATTTCCATGTAAACAATGGCCATCATCATTTGCCCGAGATCCGCTCCACCGTATTCTTCTGGTGTATTGATCCCCCAGAACCCTGCTTCCTTTGCTTTTAACTGCAGATCTCTTCTTTTTTCCGGGGAAAGACTTGGTTTTCCTTCCCGTTCATTTCTTAACACTTCATTTTCTAAAGGTATCAGTTCTTTCTCAACAAATTTACGGATGGTTTTTTGGATCATCCTTTGTTCATCTGATAACCGTAAGTTCATCCCGTTTCCCCCCTATTAGATGGATTGTATACTAACTACTCAGTATTATGGCTGCAGGATTACCTTTCCTACCGTTTTTCTTGCTTGCATGAGTGTATGGACCTTAGCTGCTTCTTCTAAAGGAAATACATGACCAACCGTTACTTTCAATTCTCCGGACGCGACATAATGAAAGATTTCATGAAGGGTTTTCTGGGTTAGTTCGGCATCTCTCATGAGAGGAGGGAGGAAGAACCCGATAACAGACTGATTCTTTGCCATCAAAGAAGACGGATAAAATCTGCTCTGCTCCCCGCTTGCTACTCCGTATATGACCATTCTCCCGAAATAATCGAGACATTTTAACGTTTTATAGAAAATATCACCGCCAGCCATCTCCAATGCCAAATTTACACCCTTTCCATTTGTTGCTTCTAAGACATCTGCTTCCCAGCCATCTAGAGTGTAGTTGACTAATACGTCTGCCCCCATGTCCCCAGCAAGACGTAATTTTTCTTCAGTACTTGCCGTAGCGATGATCTTACCTGCTCCAAAACGTTTTGCCAGTTGGACGGCAAGCAGCCCAACGCCACCAGCCGCTGCATGAATGAGGACGATTTGTCCCTGCTGCAACCTTCCCAAGGTTTTTAATATATGATAGGCACTTAATCCTTGAACAGGGATGGCGGCCGCTTCTTTGAAATCCAATCCATATGGCAGGTGGATCACCGAACGCTCATCTGCCAGGGCAAATTCTGCATAACCTCCGGAATCCATCATGGCTACAACCCGGTCTCCTCTTTTCACCCTCGTCACGTCTTCCCCCACTTCTGTTACAATTCCTGCCACTTCGGCACCTGGAATGTATGGCAGAGGGGTTTTCACCACATATTGCCCCTCACGACGAGCCGTATCAGCATAGTTGACTGCAGAGGCCTGTACTTCAATTACGACTTCTTTCCCTCGAGGCAATGGAATATCAATCTCCACATTTTCTAAAACATTGGGACCACCGAACTCTTTGAACTGAATCGCTTTCATTTTAACGCCTCCTATTTCCCTGAAAAAGATGGTCTTCTCTTTTCTTTAAACGCTGAAACTCCCTCGGCATGATCTTCAGTTGAAATCATCAAGGTTTGTGTGATTCGTTCTTGTTCGAGTATCTCATCCAATGATATGGTGAATGAACGATCAATCATTTTCTTCATCATTCCATATGCTTTACTTGGCCCCGAGGCTAACTCTACAGCCCAATCAGTTGTTTCCTCATCAAGGTTCTCAGATGGAACAATACGGTTTAGCACACCTAAGTCAAATAGTCTTCCTGCAGTCACAGGTTCTCCTGAAAAGAAGAATTCTTTCGCTAAATGAGGACCGATGATGCGTGGAAGAAAATACGACCCTCCTCCATCGGAAATATGGCCTACTTTAGAGAAGCTTAAAGCAAATTGACTATCTTCTGAAGCGATAATCAAATCGCACGCCAGGGCTAGATTAAATCCGGCACCTGCTGCAAAGCCGTGTACCGAGGCGATGACCGGTTTTTCTATTTCTTTTATCGCTTTAATGCATGTATTTAATATCCCGATATGTTCATAGACTTCTGTTGATGTTGCGCTCCCCATCGTTTTCACGTCGCCGCCAGCAGAAAAGGCCCTCCCGGCACCGCGAATCACTATGGCTCTGATTTCCTGATTATGTTCTGCCTGCTCCAGCGCTTCAACGATTCCCGTAAGCATGTTCTCATCAAAGGAATTCAAGCTATCCGGTCTGTTTAATGTCAATGTCAGTACCCGGTCAGTGGTTTCTAGTAATAAAGAGGATTTCATCGTTTTTGTTCATCTCCTTGTCTTTATTCCTGGCGATCGAATGCAGCTTGATTCCCCAGGGTGATCAACGATTTCGCAAACCGATCAAATTGAGAAAATCGTGAATCTCTCGTTTGCCCCATCTTAAAGCGGTAATAGATTTGTTGCACAATGACTGCGAGCTTAAAATATGCAAAAGATAAATAAAAATGGATATGGTTCACGTCCCTGCCGCTTTTCCTGGCATATTCTTCGATAAATTGCCTTCTGCTGTAAAAACCGTCCATGATCGTTACTGGAGGCTTCCCAAGACCGAATTTTAATAACTCTGGATCATCATTCTGTATCCAATACCCCATAGCGACACCTAAATCTGCAAGAGGATCGCCAACAGTCGCCATCTCCCAGTCAAATAACCCAACCATTGATTTCAGGTCAGAAGAAAACATGGCATTGTTTAATTTAAAATCATAATGAATGATGGTCGATTCAGCATTACCTGGAACATTCTTTATCAACCAGTTTGTCAGCTGATCGACTTCGCCGATCTCACTTGTTTTGGCACGCTCGTAACGTTTGATCCACCCGTATACTTGTCTTTCCATAAAATGTTCGGGCTTGCTGATTTCATAAAGAGTTGTTTTTCGGTGATCAATGGAATGAAGTTCAACCAGTTTAGAAACCATTTCCTCCGATATTTTCCTGCACACACCTGGTGTCACATGGAGATGCGGGGGAAATGATGTATCAAATACTTCACCCTTTTTTCTCTCCATGATAAAAAATGGGCTGCCTACGATCCTTTCATCATCAGAAAATACATATGGCTCCGGTGTAACCCCGAATAATGGTTGAATTTCTGAAAGGATCCTATATTCTCTTTTCATATCGTGGGCCTTCGGTGCGACCGGTCCTAATGGAGGGCGTCTCAGTACACCTTCCCATTCACCCATTTTAAGTAGATACGTAAGATTTGAGTGTCCCGCAGAAAATTGTTTAATTGAGAGCTCTTCATGAAAGAGGTGAGGGAAATGCTCATTCAAAAAGCTTTTTAGATTGGTGGCATTCAGCTCTTCTCCTTCTCGCACCGATACCGTTTCATACCCTGTTTTTTCAGACATCTTACCCCTCCAACATTAAGAATATTCAGTTTTTTCCGAGTGCAGATGAGTGTTTAACTGCGCCTTTAACAACTCAGGGATCATTTTGCTTTGCTGGTCAAGGAAATCAAAATAAACGATAACCGCATTTCCCTTTGCGATCAATTGATGGGTGTTCGCACATAAGATATCATGCTCTAACTGAAAGCTCTTTGATCCAATATTTGATAGATAGGTGGTGATTTTAAGTTCTTGATTAAAATACCCTTGTGATACAAAGTCGCATTTGGTAGAAGCCAGAATAAAACGCCAGTCTTTCACATCCATTTCAAATCCGAGTGATTGAAAGAATTTAATTCTTGCTTCTTCTAAATAAACAAAAATAAGTTGTATTGTTGATATGACCTAATGCATCCGTTTCGCAAAATCTACTCGTTACCGTAATGGTTTCCATTAGTCCCCATCTCCTTATATAAATACTAACCAGTTGGTATGTTGATAGAAAAGGAAACCCTGTAGATGATTTCCCATTTACTCTGTCTCAATCCCTTTTAATACCATATCGACAAAAGTCCTGGCAATTTCCTGATCGGATTTCGCACCATCAGGCTTATACCATTGATAGCTCCAATTCATCATACCGAGAATTCCAAAAGCTACAATCGAAACGTCAAAGTCCTCATGAAAGTCTCCGTTCTTCCTACCTTCTTTCAGGAGAGTTTCAATATTATAGCGATACATATCCCGCTTAGGCTCAATGGCATCCAGACTTTCCTTGCTCAAGTGTCTCATTTCTCTAAAAAACACTTTCGCACTGGCCCCTTGCTCTTTTATGTCCAGAACGGAAAGATGGACAATATCATAAAGTTTTTCCATGTAGCTCTTCCGCTCATCGCCAAGAACTCTTTCCTGTTTAGATAATAAGCCATCAATATAGCGCATGTGAATTTCCTTTAACAGCTCTTCCTTACTGGAAAAATAGTAATAAAATGTCCCTTTCGTTACACCAATGGACTCTACGATGTCCTGGATGGAAGCAACGGTAAATCCTTTTTCATCAAATAAGCGTACAGCGTGTTCTGTAAGTTTTTCTTTCATCTGAAATCCTCTCAATCTGCAAATATCACCTGAATTATATCATATTACCTCACGCTTTCACGCAGAGCTCTTCGTAATATTTTCCCAACACTCGTCTTTGGAAGCTCATCACGAAACTCAATGATTTTTGGAACTTTGAATGATGACATGTTCTCCTCACAGAAATGAACCAATTCTTCTTCAGTTGCCTGTTCTCCTGACTTTAAGACAATCACTGCCTTAACCGTTTCACCTCTATAAGAGTCCGGGACACCTATTACGACAGCTTCCTGTACGCTTGGATGCTCGTAAATGATTTCTTCAACTTCCCGGGGATACACATTGTATCCTGATGCAATAATCAGATCTTTCTTTCGGTCCACAATCGATATATAGCCTTCTTCATCCATTCGGGCGATGTCTCCCGTGTAAAGCCAACCATCTCTAAGGGCGTGAGCAGTCTCTTCAGGTAAATTCCAGTAGCCTCTCATGACTTGAGGGCCTTTAATAATGAGTTCGCCCACATCTCCTAAAGGAACCTCCATAGTGCCGGTTGCTAAATCGACTACCTTATAGTCTGTGGATGGTAATCCAATTCCAACGGTTCCGGGCTTTCTTTCTGCAAAAGCAGGGTTGCAATGAGTCGTTGGTGAAGCCTCTGATAAACCGTATCCCTCTAATATTTTTGCTCCTGTTTTCTTTTCAAATTGATTCAATAACTCTACTGGCATTGGGGCACTTCCGCTATTACAAATCTTTATTGAATCAATGCCGTACTCTTCTGCCTGTGGATGATTGGTGATCGCCACGTACATAGTCGGCACACCTGGAAACAGGGTGGGCTGCTCGTTCTTAATCGTGGTTAATACTTCGGTCAATTCGAACCTGGGGAGTAAGATCATTTCATTTGCCGAATAGACTGCAAAGTTCATACAGGAATTCATCCCAAATACATGAAAGAACGGAATCACACTCAGGCTTCTTTCATTCCCTGTTTCGATGCTGCCTTTAAAGAAGAATTGGCTTTGAATGACATTTGAAAGAATGTTTTTATGAGTGAGCATGACTCCCTTGGATGCCCCGGTAGTTCCACCCGTATATTGAAGGACTGCCACATCTTCTTCAGGATTGATCAACACTTGGGATACTTTACCATCCCCCACCCTTAAAAATTCATCAAAGGAGTAGTCCGAAGCGCTGTTTCCCCCCTGGAGGCTGACTACGATAATCGTCTTGATCTCTGTTTCCTGTTGTATGGATTTGACCATAGGATAAAAACGGTCCAATACGACGATTGTCTCTGCCCCCGAGTCATTTAGCAGATGGATTAATTCCCTTTCAACTGACATCGGATTCACCTGTGTGACAATTCCCCCGAATGTAAGGATTCCATAATAAGAGATCACATATTGCGCACAGTTAGGGAGCATGATCGCCACCCTGTCTCCTTTCTTCAATCCAATATGTTGAAAGGATGAAGCAAGCATGGAGACGGCATCTTGGAGTTCAACATACGTTATCCGTTTTTGATAAAAGCTAATACATGGATGATCCGGGAATGAAGAAACGGTATGTCGAAGCATTTCTGGTATTGAAAAATCAACCGCAGGAATTTCAGTCTCATACGCTTCAGGGTAATGACTGAGCCAAGATTTAGTTGTCATAAAAATCATTCCTTCCATTTCAGATTACTCATATACTAATTCAGCATGTATCTTAAAAGATTAATCCTCCACCATCAACAGATAGTGTGGCACCGGTTATAAAGGACGCCTCATCAGAAGCTAAAAACAGAATCGCTGATGCGACTTCTTCTGGATTTCCAATCCGTCTTAGAGCATTTGATTGAGAGATCGCCGACCATTTCCTCTCATCTTTCTTCCAACCATTGATGATGTTCGTATCAATAACCCCAGGCGCTACTGCATTCACTCGAATATTATCCTTTCCATATTCCAGGGCAGCATTTTGTGTCAGTAGTATGACACCACCTTTTGCCGAATTGTAGGCTGACACGTATTTGCGGCCCTTTAAACCGAGAAGGCTCGATACATTCACAATTACACCATCTTTTTTCATCAATTCAGGTATGGCATACTTCATTCCCAGAAAAATGCTCTTTAAGTTTGTATCCAATACGGCATCCCATTCGTTTTCGTCCAGATCAATACTCCTGACTTCCGACTGTCCGATTCCTGCATTATTGATAAGGATATCGAAACCTCCGAAATGTTCCACCGTAGTATGTACGAGGGATTGAATGCTTTCACTTTCCCGCACGTTCGTCTTGATAAAAAGTGCAATTCCTTTTTTTTCGTGAATGAGTCTGACCGTTTCTTCACCTCTTGCATCATCCAGATCTGCTACGACCACAGCAGAACCTTCTTTCGAGAACCTTAGTGCTGTAGCGCGCCCAATTCCTCCGCCTCCTCCTGTAATTACGGAAACTTTCCCTTGTAATCTCATCATCATCCAACTCTCTTCCTAGCTCTCTACAGGAGAAGCTTTTTCGTGTTTTCTCAATTCCAATTTTGCCAATTGAGCACGGTGTACTTCATCAGGTCCATCAGCAAGTCTCAGAGTACGGGCACTTGCCCATTGAGCTGCCAATATGTAGTCATCCGATACTCCTGCTGCCCCGAACGCTTGAATGGTCCGGTCAATCACACGTAAAGCCATAGAAGGAGCCACCACTTTAATCATGGCGATTTCCTGTTTTGCTGCTTTATTGCCGACTGTATCCATCATGTAGGCTGCTTTCATCGTAAGAAGACGGGCTTGTTCTATTTCAATTCTTGAATTCGCAATCCATTCTCTTACGACCCCTTGACTTGCCAATGCCATTCCAAATGCATCACGATCCTGAACACGCTTACATAATTCTTCAAGTGCCCGCTCTGCTGCACCAATCAATCTCATGCAATGATGAATTCGCCCCGGTCCCAACCTTCCTTGAGCAATAGCGAAACCTTTTCCTTCACCCCAGATCATATTTTCTTGAGGAACTCTTACATCGGTAAAGGTGATTTCACCATGACCATGAGGGGCATGATCGTAACCGAACACGGGAAGCATACGTTCAATTTTCACACCTGGTGTATTCAGGGGGATGATGATCATTGATTGCTGTTCATGACGACTCGCTTCTGGATCCGTTTTTCCCATCAAAATTGAAAAGCTGCACCGAGGGTCGCCTGCGCCTGATGACCACCATTTCTTCGCGTTAATGATGTATTCGTCTCCATCCTGGATGATACTCGCCTTTATATTCGTTGCATCGGAAGACGCGACATCAGGCTCAGTCATAGAGAAACAAGAACGGATATCACCATTTAGAAGTGGGATAAGATAATGTTGTTTTTGAGTGGGTGTCCCATAGCGTTCCAACACTTCCATATTCCCTGTATCAGGAGCATTGCAATTAAACACTTCAGGGCCGATCAGAGATCTCCCCATGATTTCACAAAGAGGGGCGTATTCTACATTATTGAGCCCTGCCCCATATTCGCTTTGAGGAAGAAATAGGTTCCATAATCCCTGTTTCTTCGCTTCAGCTTTTAATTCTTCCATGATTGTAGGAACCCCACTCCAGCGGGTTTCTTGCTGATTGAGCTGATTTTCATAGAGCGATTCATTCGGGTACACGTATTCTTCCATAAAACGGGATATTCTATTTTGATATTCTTGTACTTTTGGAGAATAGGAGAAATCCATTACATCCATCCTTTCTTAACCACAACATGTAATTCTTCTCACTCGGCTACATCGCTGAGGATCCACCGTCCACGACGAGAACTGAACCAGTGACAAAGTCAGATGCACGAGCCGCCAGGAAAAGTGCCGCTCCTTTTAAATCATCTTCGGTACCGAAACGATTTAATGGTGTTCCGTTTAAAATGGCTTCCCCTGCATGAGATAGAATTCCTTTTGACATTTTTGTTGGAAAGAATCCCGGTGCGATTGCATTAACATGAATTCCGCGGGATCCCCATTTCACTGCTAGATCCTTCGTGAAATTGATGACCGCTGCTTTACTGGTGCTATAGCCAATGGCATCCATATAACGTGGGTCTGTACCTTGAAGACCTGCTACGGAAGCAATATTAATGATTTTTCCTCCCTGTTGCTCGATCATTAATTTCCCCACTGCCTGTGACATAATAAAAGTACCGTTTACATTCACATTGATAACTTTATGCCAGGCATCAAGAGGCATTTCTTCTGCAGGTGCCCCCCAGGATGCACCACTGTTATTCACTAAAATATCAATGCGGCCGAACATCTTCTTAGTTTCATCTACAACGTGCTGTACATCTTCAGGATTAGTGACATCACATTTCAATGCCAGTGATTGGACACCTATTTTTTCTAATTCCTTCTTCACGTCTTCACATGCTTCAACGTTTCTCGAGCATACTACAACGTTTGCACCCGCCTCAGCAAACCCTGTCGCGATTTGTTTTCCGAGCCCCCTGCCTCCTCCAGTCACAAGGGCAACTTTACCTGATAAATCAAATAATTCATTCACATGCATGTTCTTGCCTCCTCATCTTTTACAGCATTTCATTCACACACCTTAGATACTAACCGGTCGGTATGTTTAATTCTATAGTAAAGAATATAGTCTGAATTTTCAATCATAACCATTGGAAATACCTAATTTTATTTTCATACAAAAGAAAAACTGACTCATATATGAATGAGCCAGCCCACTTGTTTACGCTTCTGCTTCAATGATTTCTTTGTTATACGTTTCGCTATCCAAATCCCCTGTCACTTTACTTGTTATCACCCCGGATGTCATCGCACCACTCACGTTAACTGCTGTACGCCCCATGTCAATCAAAGGTTCAACAGAAATCAAAAGACCCGCTAACGCTACAGGAAGGTCCATGGCGGATAGGACCAGGATAGCCGCAAATGTAGCACCGCCTCCGACGCCTGCAACACCGAAGGAGCTAATGGCCACCACTACGATGAGCGTAAGAATAAACGAAGGAGTTAATGGATTGATCCCGACTGTCGGCGCAATCATCACTGCAAGCATGGCAGGATACACACCTGCACAACCGTTCTGACCGATGGATAATCCGAATGATCCCGAGAAGTTGGCAACCCCTTCTGAAACCCCCAATTTATTCTTTTGTGTTTGAATGTTAAGCGGAAGTGTTCCGGCGCTGGATCTCGACGTAAAAGCAAATGCTAATACAGGAAATACTTTTTTCATATAAGTGACCGGATTTAAACCAGTAAGAGTAAGCATGATTAAGTGAATGGCAAACATGATAATCAAGGCAACATAGGATGCTCCAACAAATTCTCCAAGCTTCATAATGGCATCAAAATTACTTAATGCAACTGTTTTAGCCATGATGGCCAACACACCGAATGGAGTGAGTCGTAACACCAAATTCACAATTCTCATCACTACAGCATAGACGGAATCAACGATCTTCTTGAAGAATTCAGCAGTCTCTGGCTCTTTGCGCTGTGCCCCCAAGTAAGCGATACCGATGAAAGCAGCGAAAATAACGACCGCGATCGTCGAGGTTGCTCTTTGCCCGGTAAAGTCCAAGAACGGATTCGCAGGTAAAAGCTCGAGAATTTTTTGAGGATAACTCTGACCTTCTAAAGATGTTGCTCTCTCCTCTAATTGAACACCCCTTGCCGTTTCTGCCTCTCCCTGATCGATCTGAATCGCTTCCAAATCAAAAGCCACGGTTGTAGCAATCCCGACAGCTGCAGCAACGGCTGTTGTGCCTACCAGCAATCCAATGATCAGCACAGAGATCTTCCCTAAATTATGAGACCGTTTTAATTTAGTGAAGGCTGATATAATCGACACAAACACTAAAGGCATGACAATCATTTGCAGTAGTTTAATATAGCCTGTTCCAACTAGGTTAAACCATTCAATCGATTGTGTGACATTTTCATCCCCGGCTTCATATACCCACTGTAATCCAAGACCAAATAATATTCCTAGTCCCAGTGCGGTAAACACCCGTTTTGAAAACGAAACATTTTTCTTTTGCATATAAAGTAATACACCAATGAGAACAAGAAACACCAAAATGTTCAACAAAACAAACCAGACATTCATTCTTACCCCTCCCTCTTATCGTTGATGATGATGCATGTAGACCGAGGTCTACTGTATAGTATGATGAGGGAGGAAGAGATATGTTGCTATAGTGGTTTTAATTTTTTTGTGGATCTATTACATCCGTAAAAGCTTTTGGTGGACAACTTGGGCTAAGTTTTTCGTGCGGAAAGGATGTTTTGAAATCGCAGAAATGACTGCTACACCGTCCGCACCTGCTTCCAATACAATAGAAGCATTTCCGGTATGAATGCCTCCAATCCCGACAAGGGGGATATCGATACCATTTGTTCTTAATGATTGGATGATTTTCGGGCCACGAACCTCTCTACAATTGTTCTTTGTATTGGTAGGAAACATTGGGCCAACACCAAGATAGTCTGCCCCGGACTCCAAAGCTACCCTGGCTTCATTCACGTCATGAGAGGAGACACCAAGTATTCTATTTCCTATTTTCCGACGGACTTTTTCGATAGGTTCATCCTCCTGACCGATATGTACTCCATCAGCGTTCAATAATAAAGCCAGCTCTACATCATCATTCACGATAAAAGGAATACCGTGTTTACGACATAAACGCTGCAGCTCATAAGCCAGCTCAACTTTCGCATCACCTTCTAAAGCTTCCATACCTTTTTCACGAAATTGAAACATGGTAACTCCGCCTAAAAGGGCTTCCTCTAATACTTGTGCCGGATGCTTCTCACAATTAGGGCTTCCCATCACAAAATATAACTGCAGACTTTCTCTTAGATTCATGCATTCATACCTGCATGGTACGCCCAATGATTCGTTGGTCCGTGCTCACTCCCAATGCCCAGTGAGTCACTGATTGCGGCAGTGATAAATTGTTTGGCAGTTTGGACAGACTCATTCACCGTAAGTCCTTTTGCTAATTGTGCTGTAATCACTGCAGAGAATGTACACCCTGTTCCGTGAGTATGTGGTGTGAAGACTCTCGGACTGCTAAACTCATAAAATCTTTTTCCATCAAAGAGGAAGTCAGTCGCTTGACTAGATTGAGCATGAGATTGATGTCCACCTTTTATCACCACATGTTTTGCCCCCATTTGGAACAATATTTTAGCTGCTCTTTTAATGTCAGCTTCAGTGAGGATTTCATGCCCGGTTATGGCCTTCGCTTCAGGAATGTTCGGCGTGACCACAAATGCAAGGGGGATCAATTCATTGATCAAAGCGTTAACGGCTTCCCTCTCCAATAAAGCTGCTCCCCCTTTTGCTATCATGACAGGATCCACAACGAGATTCTTCCAGGAATGTAATCGAACAAAGTCGGCAACATGAGAAATAATGTCTTCGTTCACCAGCATGCCCGTTTTGATGGCTTTGGGAGGTAAATCTTCAGCAATCGAGGTTAATTGATCAATGACAGCCTCAGCTGATAATGGATACACACCTTGTACACCTCTAGTATTTTGCGCCGTCACTGCTGTGATAGCAGACATTCCATAGACATTCAGCTCCTGAAACGTCTTGAGATCTGCTTGGATCCCAGCCCCACCGCCACAGTCAGATCCGGCAATCGTCAATGCTTTTTGAATCATGTTGTTCTCCTCCCTTTATCCCAAATAACGATGATAAACCGATTTTGCTTCCCTTATATCTTTTGTTCCGTGAACGAGAGTACGTCCATCACGAAAGAGTACGATTCGATAAGATTCCACCTCGAATGAAATCAAATATGGATTTCTAACAACTTGTTTCCCCTGGAGTTCTAACGATTTTGATCGTTCAATAAGATCGATGCCAGGTTTTGTAACTGGACGGATCTGAACTGAATCCCTCCCACAAAGGACTGCTGTTTTCGTTTGATTTTCGTATTTCAGACTGGGGAATGTACGATGCTCTCCACATGAAGGGCATCCATCCCTTTTCAGCTTGGTCACATCCAGGGAAGTATGCTCGTTTTTCCATAAATCAAACGAGACCACTTTATTACCCAGTGCCTCCATGTCTTCTACCAGTATCTTTAATGCTTCAGTAGCTTGATAGGCCACAACTGTGGAAACGGCAGGGCTGATGATGCCCGCTGTATCACAGGTCATTCCGCCGATTGGAAAAGTGTCGATCAAACATTGAAGACAGGGAGTGATACCGGGAAGAATGGTGAATGATATTCCATAACTCCCAACACAAGCACCATAAATCCAAGGAATGGAATATTTTTGAGAGATATCATTTATGATCATTCTTGTATCAAAGTTATCCGTTGCATCGATGATAAGATCTACGTTCTTGGCAAGTCTCAACATTTCTTCGGGCATGGCATCCAGTACATGCTCTTCAATTTTCACAGTTGAATTAATCGCTTGGAGTCTTTTTTTTGCCGCTACAGCTTTTGGGATGCGGTTTCTTGCATCTTCCTCGTTATATAGCTGCTGACGTTGTAAATTACTCCATTCTACATAATCACGATCCACAATCGTCAACTTCCCGATACCAGCACGCACAAGGGCTTCTGCATTGCCTGTTCCCAGTGCTCCCGCCCCGATCAACAACACATGTTTATTACTTATTAACTTTTGTCCCTCTGTTCCGATGGGGTGAAACAGCGTTTGTCTTGAATATCTATCTTCTATCAAACACTCATCCCCTCCACTGGGCTGCTTGCTGTTGCATAACGTTTCTTCGGAATTCTTCCAGCCTCATATCCGAATCGTCCTCCTTCAATCGCAAGTCTCATGGCATTCGCCATCATAACGGGATCGTTCGCAGAAGAGACGGCTGTATTGAGTAATACAGCATCAGCCCCGAGTTCCATCGCAAGAGCTGCATCTGAAGGAGAACCAATTCCAGCATCCACAATGACCGGTACTTTTGTTTGCTCAATGATGAAACGGAGATTGACTGGATTGATGATTCCCTGTCCTGATCCTATAGGGGAAGCGCCCGGCATGATGGCATGGGCCCCCAACTCTTCCAATCTCCTTGCAAGAACAACATCATCAGACGTATAGGGAAGCACCGTAAAGCCTTCTTTTATTAATTCTTCTGTTGCTTTCAGTGTTTCGACGGGATCGGGAAGAAGCGTTTTATCGCATCCGATTACTTCTACCTTAATCATGTCACAGAGCCCTGAAGCTCTCGCTAATTGTGCATGCCGGACTGCTTCCTGAGCACATTTAGCCCCTGCTGTATTCGGTAATAATGAATAGTTTTCAAGATTCAGTTTTTCTAAGAAATTAGGTTGACCAGGTTCAAAGATATTCATGCGCCTTACCGTGAACGTAAGAATTTCCGCACCAGAAACCTCGACAGCTCTTTTCTGGATATCAAAATCAGGATACTTTCCCGTTCCCAGTAAAAGTCTTGAATGGAATGTGTACTTTCCGATTTTTAACATTTCAACCGCCTCCTACAAATTGGACTAACTCTAAAATATCCCCATGTTTCACTTTGGTGATCTTGTGCTCTTGTTTTTCAAGAATGGTTTGGTTCTGCTCAACGATGATCATTCGGTTTTCCAGGTTAAAATGATGAATCAATTCCAATACTGTTGAAATTGATTCCGGCACCGTGACCACCTGTCCGTTAATTCGTAATTCCACCTTCTCAGCTCCTTACGTATGAATGTAGGGGATGGGATTCCTCCCCCTCTATCAGATCTGCCATTAATACCCCAGTTATTGGCGCCAGGAGTATACCATTACGGTAATGCCCCGTTGCAATAGAAAGTCCCTTCCATTCTTCACTTCTCCCCATAAACGGCACACCTTGTTCTGTTTGAGGACGTATCCCGGCCCAAGCTTTTTCCCACTTGGCATCAACCAATTCTGGAAGGATGGATGTGGCCAAATGCAAAAGGTTCATTAATCCACCTATGGTAATCGTTTCATCGAAGGTATGGGGGTGCTCTGTTGCACCGATTAAAAGACGTCCACCCTCTTTTGGAACAATGTAGCAGCCTTCTGTAAAGATGGTCCTCTCCACTATCTTTCCAGGGACTTTAACGGAAAAGCATTCACCCTTAACTGGAAAACTTTTGAACTTCATTTCCAGCCGATCCAAGAGGAATTGACTCCAAGCACCGCCTGCTACAATCGTTTCATCTGCATAAAAGTCACCTTTAGACGTCCTGACTCCAGTAATCTTGTTTCTCTCTTTCATAAAATCATACACGTCTGTATTTTCACTGATTTCTGCACCCTGCATTTTCGAAGCCGCCCCTAAGGCTTGTGTAAGCTTTGGTGCTGAGACGTTACCATCCTTCGGAATGTATAATCCGCCTGCCACATTTTTTGAAAGATGAGGTTCATAGGAAAATAGAGTGTTGGGGGAAAGCCATCTAATTTGTTCCCCAAGGGATGCTATAGAAGCCGTTTCTACTAACTCCTTTGCTTCCTCCTCCGTTCTCGCCAGCTTAATCATTCCATTTTCCACATATTCAATGTCCATTCCACTGATTTCTTTTAAATCGGTCGCTAAGGAAGGATACATATCACGGCTTGCCTTCGCCAGATGATACAAAGGGCCGTCCCCCTTCAATTCGGTTTGAACGCCGAGCATGCCTGCAGCTGCTTTCGATGATTTTCCTGCCAGCCTATCCTTCTCTATCAATAGAACTTTCTTTCCTCTTTTGGATATTTGATAAGCAATGGAGCAGCCTATCACCCCTCCACCAACAATCAAAGCATCATACTGTTTTATCAAGCTACCTTACCCCCCTGTGTAATTGTTTATAATATGATCGGGCTGCATCTAGTGGATCTTTTGAAAGCAAAATACCTGATAAGACAGCGACTCCTTTTGCTCCGGTTCCCGTAACCTCACATACGCGTTCAGGCGTAATGCCTCCTATGGCAATAGTGGGAAGCGGGACGGATTGAACCACTTTTTCTAAGCTTGCCAAACCTCTGCCAGGCATACCCCGCTTTGAAGAGGTAGAATAGATATTTCCATAGAGCAGGTAATCCGCTCTGCTTATCATTGCCTGTTGTGCTTCTTCAACGGAATGTACAGAAGCACCAATTTGTAAGGAAGGAAAAGCACTCTTCACTAAGCTGATATCAGCACTTTGATGGCCAATCTGCACCCCTCTTACATTCTTCATAAAGGCAATGTCTGCCCTATCATTAACACATAATTTTGTTAAGGGGACTCCTGCTGCTACTAGTCGATCAATGGCCACAGCCATTTCTTTCCCCGTCCACTGCTTTTCGCGAAGATGGAGCATGTCGAGATATGGGTAAACGGACTTCGAGATTTTCACTAATTCTTCCACTGATTGTATTCCTGATGAAATCAAATGTAATTGTTTTCTTGTTTCAATTCCCATAGCGAACATCTCCCGTCGGAAAAATAGGTAGATGGGTAGAAAAATAATAACTGAGCGCAATCATGATGAGAATACTCCCCAAAAAATATCCATCATATTTCGAGAAGGTTACTCTGTAGTAATAGGTTCGTTGCCCACTTCCATTAAAACCTTTTGCTTCCATAGCCACGGCAATTCGGTGCGCTCTTCTGATGCTCTGGGCAAGCAGGGGAATGGAATACGATTTCATTTTATGGAATAAGTGCTTTATTCCTCTCCGTTCTTTAACTCCCCTGACTTTCATGGCGTTCCGTATCGTGAAGAATTCTTCAATCATAATGGGTATTAATCTGAATCCGGCCATAAAGCTATACGCATACTTAGGTTTTAATCTCAGCTGCTGCATGAGGGAGTAGAAAAGCTTCACGGGTCTCGTTGTAAGAGCGAATAATAACCCCAATATAGCGAATACGATGGTACGCAATCCAACATGGATCCCCCGATAAAAGCTCTCTTCGGTAATGTGGATCAATCCCCATTTCATCCAAGTTGTTTCACCTTTCCCAAATAAAATCATTGATGAAGCTGTAGAAATGAAAACAAGGAAAAAGGGTAGGATCATTAAACTGACCGTTCTATATGAATATCCTGAGAACACCCATAACAGGAGAAAAAAGAGTAAGCCCAGATATAACAACCAATTAAGATAATGAATAAAAAGCAGGAATACAAAAAGCCCGATCAAGGTCATTAGCTTGAAGCTGGGATTGATTTGATGGAGCCAGGTTTCTCTATGCTCGATTTCTATATTCATATTGCTTTACTACCTGCAATCTCATTAAGGAAATCCTGGGTAAGACGCCCATTTTCAATCACCCATACTCTGGATGCAAAGTGAGTAATGATCTTTTCATCATGTGTCACCATCAAAATGGTAGATCCTTCTTTTTGATAGTCTTGAAGCATCTCAAGTAACGCAAACGTATTTTGGGAATCCTGGCCAAAGGTTGGTTCGTCCAGTAATAGAATATCTTTATTCCTGACAAGGGACGCTGCTACGCTTAATCTGCGCTTTTGCCCCATGGATAAATGATAGGGATGATGATGTTTGTATGGATCAAGTTTGAAACGCTTCAAGAGTGCATGCACCTTTTTCTCCACTATTCCTTCATCCACTTTATTGAGCCGAAAGGTATACGCAACCTCATCAAACACACTGTTTGTCACAAACTGAAACTCAGGATTTTGAAAAACAAACGTACATTCCTCTGGAACATTCTTTCCTTTTACCTGACTTCCATATAATTCATAAGTCCCGGTCGTTTGGATGAATTTCATGAGACTGTGGAGTAATGTTGATTTCCCGGCTCCGTTCTTTCCGGTGATTGCAATCCATTCACCTTTAAGGCTTACGGCACTTTCAAGGTGGATCTTCACCTCTTTTTGTATATACCCTTTGAAGTTCTCCAGCTTTAAATTCGTCTTTCCAAACGGGGCAACCTTCTGCGGAGGGTGGGAAGAAAGATAATCATTCCACGCTTCCGGATACCATACCCCGACTATTTTCAATGTTTCCTTGAAATTTGATAAAATGTGAGCCTTTGGTCCATCAGCCACTATCCTTCCATTAGCATCGAAAAGAATTATACGGTCAATGATCTCCAGAACGTGACTCAGCTTATGCTCAACGATAAGTAACGTTTTATCTTCACATGTCGTTTTCACTGTTTCCCATACAGATCTAGTACTCTCTTCATCCAACATGGCTGTAGGCTCATCCAGAAATAGCGTGTGGGGATGGAGCGCAAGGGCAGAAGCAATGGCCAGTTTTTGCTTCATCCCCCCTGATAGAGAGGAGATTTTTGTATGGGAATCCGTCAGACTTAAATTCACTTTCTCTAACAGATCGTTAATTATCTCTCGCATTTCGTCTCTTGGAATCTGGTTGTTCTCCAAAACAAAGGCAATTTCCTCATCTACATAGGGCATACAAAATTGAGCGTCCGGATCTTGAAAGACATATCCGAAGGATTCAGGACGCTCAATCGAGTCAGCTTTCATCGGCACATCTATCAAATGGGGTATCACACCGGATAAAACCTGGAGGAGTGTGGATTTTCCACAACCAGAAGGCCCCAGTAGCAATACCTTTTCCCCGTCTTCTATCGAAAGGCTTATGTTTTTAAACATCAGTTTCTCTGAACCGGAAAATGTAAGGCGCAGATTTTCAATATGCATCGTCCTTCCCTCCTTTACTGATTCAGGGCATCATAATCTTTTTGGTCCGCACGTCTGACCAAACTGGTTACCCCCGTTTTCTCCAGAGCCTTAACGAGATAAAAGGCACCTATGCCTGCTATCACGATGGATCCTATCAATCTGGCACCAATAAATAGAGATAAATTCCACAAAACCAGGTCTCCCATGTATCCTTTAAAGTAGTCCATCAGAATTGAGCCAATTGCTGAGCCCACAGCTGCTGTACAAATGATGAGGACATCATAACGCTTATAGCGGGTGATAAGAAAAATCAACTCTGCAAACAAACCTTGGATTAAACCGAACAATAGTACCTCGAGACCCCATTCACTTCCCATGAGAAATTCCCCTGAAGAGGCAGCAATCTCTGCCAGAAGTGCGACGCCAGGTTTCCGAATGATTAAAAAAGCAACGGTTGCCGCCATGAACCACATGCCATAGATCAGTTGATCAGCATGCAATCCAAATGGCTTTAATAGGTTGTAAACCGGTCCCCATAGCTTATATATAATCCCAAAACCTATGGAGATCACGACCGTTACTAAAATGTCCGTCAGCTTTAATTTAGACATGTATTCTACCTTCCTTACCTAGAGATGCCTGAAACGGCCACTTCTCAAGTGTGTATGCCATTTCCCAAAACTGTAATTCATAAATGCTGCTCAAAATGAAATTCTCTTTCATTCTTTCCTTATCTGTTTCTGTCATCGTTTCTGCCAATACATCCAGTCGCTGGATCTGTTCTTCTACTAGCTCCCCAAACCACTCTCCACCATAAGCTGCGATCCACTCCTGATATATGACCTCCTCAGGTGTACATGATTTCAAGCGTTCACCGATCTCATAATACAACCAGTAGCAGGGGAGTATTGCCGCCAGGATATCTGCGAGCCCCCCATATTGTGCGGAACGATACATATGCGAGGTGTAGGCATAGGCAGTAGGAGCAGGTTTGAACTGCCGTTTTTCTTCTTCCGTAATCCCTAAACGATTTGAGAAATTTTCATGAAGGGAAAGCTCTGCTTCATTCGTTCCTACTGCGTGTGTTGCCATTCTGGATGTAGTATGTAAATCTGTTGCTTTGGCTGCACCAAGTGCCTGCACCTTCGAAAAGTGTGAGAGGTAATAGGCATCCTGCAGAATGTAGTACCTGAAGTTTTCAAGGGGGAGGGTTCCATCCCCGATACCTTTAACGAAAGGATGGTGAAAACTCGCTTCCCAAATTTCCTTCACTTCGTTTCTTAAGTACGCTGTAAATGACATAGTATCTTTCTCCTTTTCCAGACGACCCGAAATGGGCAACAAAAAAAGCCACTTTCATTATGCATACCGCATACAGAAAGTGGCTTGAGATCAGTTTGATAGAATTCGATTCTATGTGACCGTCAAACACCACTTCCCTACGCTGGTCTCAACCAGATCAGGTTCAAAGGGTCTTAAAGTCACACTTTAATCTCAGCCTTTTAGAAGGCACCCCTAGTGGATCGTCCTATGAAATTTTGTATTCGATGTTATCGTACCACGATTCTTTTACTTGTCAACACCAAATAGGAATCCTTTCATCATTTTCCATTTGTCCTTTCCATACAAAACCAATCATAGCAAAGGATACCCCTTAATAAATTTTAATGAAATACTTTTTAGAATAAAGCTCTCATAAAGCAAAATTAAGCACTTATAAAAAAATGTATACAAATACAATGGATGGGTTAAATATTTATATACACTACAATAAAAGAAGGGACGGACTTCCATGTTGGAGGTCCGTCCCTTCCCATCATTTAAACCATCCTTTTTCTTTTGATTGAGTGATGGCTTCGATTCGATTTTTCACTTCAAGCTTGTCGAGAATGGTTGAGATGTAGTTTCGGACGGTACCTGTTTTGAGGCTGAGCTCATCGGCTATCTCCTTCGTGTTTTTCCCGTCGGCAACCAGCTCCAACACTTCTTTTTCTCGATCTGTGAGGGGGTTTTCTTCACTGTACACATCGTCCATGAGCTCCGGTGCATATATACGTTTACCGTCCATCACAAGACGGATCGAGTTCGCCAGTTCTTCACTTGGACTATCCTTTAACAAATAACCTTTCACCCCGCCTTTTAATGCACGTTGAAAATAACCGGACCTTGCGAAAGTTGTCAGAATGATCACTTTGCAATCTTCACCCTTTAATTCCTCTGCAGCTTCAAGACCGGTCTTTTTAGGCATTTCAATGTCCATGATACAAATATCCGGCTGCAGCTCGTGGACGAGGGCAATGGCTTCTTCTCCATTGCCCGCCTTTCCGACCACTTCCATATCATCCTCTAAACTAAGTAAAGAGCCTAAGGCACCTAATAGCATTCGCTGGTCTTCTGCAATAACAATTCGAATCATTCCATTCCCTCCCTGTCTGTTTGCTTAATTACTTTCGGCACTCTCATAATCAGAGTGGTCCCATTTTCGGAAAAAACGTCTAAGCTCCCATTTACAAATTCTAACCGCTCTCTCATCCCGATTAAGCCGCTGCCTTTAGACAGTGTGTAATCTCCCTCGATTCCCATACCATCATCCTTCACTATGATGGTCATCTCTTTATCCGACTCTTCAATGATTAGCTCACAGTGCGACGCCTTGCTGTGTTTGACAACATTCGTCACAGCTTCTTTCAGGCACATGCTCAAGATATTTTCCAGAAAGAGTGATGCTTGGGGGATCATGACATCATCTTCCATCACGAAATCAATTTCCGCTGCCTTTAATAGCTGTTTGATCCGGACGATTTCGTCTTTTAGCCGGATCCCCCTCATCTGAGATACCATTGTCCTTACTTCACTCAAAGCCGTTCGTGCCGTTTGCTGAACATCCTTTAATTCGCTTCGGGCCTGCTCTGGATCTTTGTACACCAATTTTCTTGCCAGATCGCTTTTCAGGCCGATAAGAGAAAGCTTTTGACCCAAAGTATCGTGTAAATCACGGGCAATCCTCTGGCGTTCCTCCTGCTTGACCAAGTCTGAAATACGTTTATTTGCATCTTCCAACTGGTCTTCGAGCTGCACCTGTTTATTTCGGTTATAAATATTAAACGGCAACAGAATGACGCTTATCCAAATGATCAGAATAAAAGGAAATTGAGATAAAAATAATTCATCTTGTATAACAAAATTATAATTGATCGATGCCGTCGTTAACACCAAGTGAATGATATATAGGGTTAAAAACGCCACCCGGTTTTTTATATTTCCATTATAGTAAGCAATGTAAAAAGCAAAATAGATAAAATTAAATTGAATGGTCATGGTAATGGATATCGCGATTAAAATCGATGTCCATAAATAAACCGGCCAATCCTTTGAAATAAAAGCAAATCGTAAGGAAATAAAGAACATGATGGTCAAGGAAATCCCTACAACTATTTCTATTGTAGAGGAGGACTGAAAAATAAAATAAAATGGCAAGATGCTGATGATGCTCCATATATAAGGGGAAATTCCGGAACCTTTTTGAATATTGATTAACTTTTTCGGCATTTGCACAATAAAATAACCTCTTTTTCTTTCAGTTTTTTAACTATGTAACCTATAGTATGACATGAATTATACCAATTTTCATATAAATGGTTTAAGAATTGTCCCACCGTATAGACAAGAAAATCGTATAAAATACTCCATTGAAAAATACTAATATTTCCGATTTTGGATCGCTTTTTGCTTCTGCATGATCTCATAGGATTTATGGATGATATCCGTTAACACATCACCTTTGTAAACTCTTCCAATTTTCGTGTTTTGCTGATAGTATTCAACGATTTCATCCAATTTCACTGATGTTTCCTTATCAACCCTTACATTAAGCTGCATTCTTCCTTGATCTGACAAGGTTCGCCCCCCTTTACCTATCTGTCTATTAGCAACTGCTAGCACTTTGTTATCACTAGTATAACAAATGCTATCATTTATATATACCGGCAAATGACCTAAAAAAAGTGGAAAGCCTAGGCGTCAATCCGCTCAGGCTTTCCGTTCAATTCTATTTGTTTTCAATCGAGATTTTTACTGGTACGATATCCATCTTTACATTGAGATATGAGTAATCATCTTGACTTCCATCTTTATAACCCCAAAAGCCTTCCGTTTGATCTCCTTTTTTGAAAGTCAGTTCGAAGCCTTCATCCTGAGAAAAACTATAGCTCTTCACTTCATCCTGTCCAACGTTATCAAGTAGGCTATAGCTTAAATAGTTTGCAAGTGAAGGATGAGGCGTTAATACTCCTGTATGGGGAGCAGCATTATATTCGTAGTATTCATAGTCTTTTGTTGAAACCTTGTGATCACTGATCGTATATTCCTTTGTATTTAAATTTAATTGATCACCCGAGGTAATCCATGATAAATGTACATCTTTATACGTATGAGATGATTGTGATAGATCTGACTGACTCAAATCTACTACAGAAACGCCGCCTCTACCTTTTACCTCAATGGTTTTCGCTTCGTTATCCACTATCATCGCTGTATCTTCATCGATCCCATACGAGAATTCATTTTCTTCTCCATGCTCAGCAGTGGTTGCAATTAACCGTCCCAATCGTGCTTTTTTATCAAAATGCTGATCCACGATACCGTACGGGAAGAATCCTAATCCCTTTTCAAGATATCCAGGTCCGCCTTCTTGTTGAGACATGCCGTCATACGTATCAGTGAAGCCTTTTGATAGCGTGTCATAGCTTCCACCACCTGCGATCATCACATCGCTCATGATGGCAGCTCCTGCACTTGTACCGCCAAGAACGGCTCCATTACGATAGATCTCCCAAATATTTTCAAGAGCTAATGATTGAGTTCCATCTTGGTTTAACAATGTTTCGGTAATATCCGTTTGATCTCCACCTACAAACCAAATGGCATCGTACTCCAGTATACTTTCTGCTATATCCGAATTATTTTTATTATTCATCCAGTTAGACTCATCTTCTTCTGACCCTTTAAAATCATGGTTTGATAGAGGAAGAATGTCGATATTTTCTTGAGGTACACCGAATGATGACAAATCCTCTTTAAATGCATGTGAAGACTTTAAACTGGAACTTGCAGCAGGGATTATCCCGATCTTCCCATTTTCCCCGGCCCGATTGATAAATTCGCTGTACACTTCTTCATTACTACTTCCTAAAGCTCCTCCAACGATTACCAGGCTGCCTTTTGTTTCAGGATCAAAAGAACTTTCAGGTACTTCTAATGAGGAAGAAGTAAAGTCATGTGAAAGCTGATCTTTCTTATGAAAATGAACGGATACAGGTGAAACATTCATTTCCACATGCAATAGGGAGTATGAATCCTTTTGACCATCCTGATAACCCCAATATCCGTTTGTTTCATCTGTCTGCTTAAACTCCAGCTCAAAGCCATTTCCTTCACTATCGTAAATATAACTATTAATCTTACTTACCGCCTCATTGTCCACCAGGGAATACGACAGGTAATGTGGCAATGTTCCATAGGATGAGAGAACACCCGTAGCTGGAAGAGGCTTAAAGTTATAATATTCATAGTCTTTTGTTTCAACCTTATTTTCGCTTATGTTAAATTCTTTCGTTTTCACATTGAACACATCACCAGGAGAAATATAACTAAGATCAATGTTCTTTATTTCTTTTCCTGTTAAAGTAGATTGAGATGCATCCACTACCGTAATGTTACTTCTTCCTAATACTGAAATCGTCTGTTCTTCATTGTTGACCACCATCGCTGTATCTTCATCAATTCCATAGGCAAAATGGTTTTTATTCGTTTCATAACGGATGGCTGTAGCCGCCAGTCTACCCAGACGTGATCTTTCATTAAAATGTTGATCTACAATTCCCCATTGAAAGAATCCAAGCCCTTTTTCAATATAGACAGGTGCATATTCTTCATCCGGATTCGATACATCATCAGTTATAAACTCTTGACGAAGCCCTCCTAAACTATCACCGCCTGTAATCATCACATCACTCATGATGGCTGCTCCGGCGCTTGTCCCACCAAGAACGGCTCCTTTGCGGTAAACCTTCCAAATTTCATCTAAAGCTTTCGTGTTTTTCCCATTGCTCTTCACTAATGTGTCTGTGATTTTAAGCTGATCTCCACCGACAAACCAAATACCTGTCAGCTTCTTAATTTTTTTGGTCATTTCTTTCTTTTGAGCGTTATCTTTCCATTCGCTTTCATCTTCTTCTGTCCCTGAAAAATCATGAGCAGATAGTGGAAGAATTTCAATAGCTGATTCTGCTACCCCATAGGAAATCAAATCTTCTTTAAATTGATTGGATGACTTCAGAGAACCTGAAGCAGATGGAATGATACCTATTTTCGCTTTCTTTTTACCACCTGATAGTTTAATAAATTCTTCGTAAACAGTCGAGTTGCTGCTACCTAAAGCTCCTCCTACTATCAATAGACTCCCTTTGATGCTATTTTCGTTTTTCTTGGCAAATGAACTGGAAGTTGCCAAACTGCTTATAACTGCAAATACAGTTATAACAATGAAAAGTTTCTTCGCTTTACCCCAATAACCATTCATTAACATTTCTCCCTTCTATTAATCTACATTCAATTCATTATTATGCAATTTCCATGCCAACTCTGAAGTCTCTGAATTATCAGTCATTTAAGAAGGAAAGGGTTAAAATTGGATGTTTATGGTGAGGTTATTAATGAACCAATAAAAAAAACCTCCACATTCGTTTGGTTCGAATGTAGAGGGTGCAGCTTATATCGATTATCCGATATTTTCCTCGCAATATGAAAGAAGGAGACTTTCTTCATCTTCTTCTAATTCAAAGTCAAGATACGACTCAGTGTTTCTTTCTACAATGGTCGACTGTACGATCCTGGAACCGTTCTCGTCTCGAACAAAAATGACTTTTATGTAAATACCCTGTTCTCTGTAAAGCTCATCATCCTCAGGTACTTCAATATTAAGAATAACTTCATATCGATCTCCATTTAGTATACCGGTAGGATCTTTCAGTTCCTCGGCACTATGACTGGTAATGTTCATTTATCTAACTTCCTTTCAATGTGAAACAAGTTTCTTTCATCTTCCTATTATACACCTAAACCGGTAGATTTTAAAAACGTATTCCTCTAATCAGCCTAATAAGTAAATGAATGGGCTTGATCCACAAACTTCGTTATAATAGAAGCAGATACGAAGTTTAAGGAGAGAATGCAATGAATTCTAAAGAGATGCAAGAAAAAATCATTGAAAATTATCAAAAGGACGAGCATATGATGATTCTTGTGTTTGCCCAATGGTGTGTGAATCACGACCTTGACCCTGCAACCCTTTATCAGAAAGCCTATCCCCATCAAGGGGAAAATCCCGCATTAATGCAAGGAATCGACTTAACGGTCCCTAAAGAGGAATCTGAAGAAATTCCCGACACGACTTTACTGGGTGTCCTCTCCCTATTTGGAAATGACGACTTGGCTCATGTCGTCACAGAAGAAATCAGCAAGCGCCCTGGTAACAAGGGATAATAGTAAGAGGGACGGACCTTCACAAGGTCCGTCCCTCTATTTTTATTCACATATTACTTTAAGCTTCATCCACCGTTTGAAGGAGATGAAAAAGGAATTCATATATGAGTTCGTAGGAAGCAAGCATCGTCAGTCCCTCATTAAAATCAGGTAGATCGTTTAAAGTAATATTTAAATCCCATAAACCATCCTCACCATTAAACAATAAGTCATAAGATGATTCGCCTTTAAGAGTATTTTCCAAGTAATGTTCAATTTGGCTGCGATATTTTTTTTGAAGCTTCAAACCCAGCATCGCATCATACGTTCCAAACACGTCGTCCACTTCTATTGAAACAGCCTCCACCCCAATCACATCAAACCATTCCAATTCCAGGAAGACGAACTCGTTTTTATGTTTTTTTAAGTAGGTGATCGGCTGATCGAGAAATACGAGTGATTCTTGAGCGATTAGTTCTTCGGTTTCCTTCTCGCAACGCTCGATATATGCTTCTTTAAATCGCGAACCGGATTCCCGTACAGTTATCTTGTCAGCATCCAATAATCCATGCTTTTCTGCATATTCTTTTTCCTCCGGAAATAGAGCAACGCTACCATTCGATTCTTCGATATACTGCAACAATCTCTTTCTTAACATCCTTTACCCTCCGTAAATATAATTTCTCTACTTCTTTTATGCACTACTCTAACTCTAAGTATACAGGACAGTGATCACTCCCGAGTATTTCAGTGTGGATCTCTGCGGTCTTTACAGCAGGTGTTAAACGCTTTGACACAATAAAGTAGTCAATTCTCCACCCAATATTCCGTTCACGGACATTACTCATATAGGACCACCAACTAAAGGCATCATCCTTTGTTGGATGGATATACCGAAAGCTATCGACAAACCCTTCCTGCAGGAGCATCGTCATTTTCCCGCGCTCTTCATTTGTAAAACCTGAATTCCCCCGATTTGATTTGTCATTTTTCAAATCTATTTCGGTATGTGCGACATTCAGGTCCCCACATAGAACAACAGGTTTATGTTGGTCCAATTCAAGAAGATACTTCCGTAAAGTATCCTCCCACTCCAGACGTTCAACGATTCTTGACAGATCCCTTTTTGAATTAGGGGTATATACATTCACCAAATAAAAAGAATCAAACTCACATGTAATAATCCTACCCTCTGGCTCTATATGGTCATCATTGAAACCATATGAGACAGCCAGCGGCTTCTTTTTAGTGAAAACGGCCGTTCCTGAATATCCCTTTCGCATCGCATAATTCCAATATTGATGGTATCCCTCTAATTCTAATGAGATTTGTCCTTCTTGAAGCTTGGTTTCTTGAAGGCAAAAAATATCTGCGTCCACATGCTGAAAATAATCTAAAAATCCTTTTTTCACACACGCTCTAATTCCATTTACATTCCATGACACTAATTTCATATTAATCTATTTAACTCCTTTACTCATAGCATTACCCTTTATTATCCTACCATAAAATCACCCGAAGACATTCATTATACTGATATAACATAAGGAATCACCAATTGCTATTCTGATATAATTTAAGCTCCCCGTTGATATTTTTCCACAATAAAAACCATGCCTGCGCATGGTTTTTATGTTTATTTTTTTCGATTATAAGACTGAGAGGAAGATTTTTTTCTTGTTTTTCTCCCTTTAAAGTCAGTCTTCATATCTGCTGCTGTCCCCTCGGAAGATTTTTGTTGTAGAGAGCTAGAGGACTTTCTGCTCGTCATTTGTTTATCTTTTAAATCGTCCTTTTCCTTTGTCAAGGATTCCCGATCCTTGCTTTTCCTACTTCCTTGTCGTTTATCTCCCTTTTTCTTAGAGGGTGTTTTTGACTTTAGAGAAATGGTATTCCCAAGGTTTTGCTTTTGAATTCGACTATTCAGCTCTGCTTCAATTCCGTCCAGGAGGCTTCTTTCTTCAGAAGAATAAAGGGTATAAGCTAAGCCTGTTTCACCTGCTCTCCCGGTTCTTCCAATTCGGTGAATATAGGTCTCGGCATTCTCGGGCATGTCATAATTCAATACGTGAGTGACTCCCTCAATATCCAATCCCCTGGAAGCCACGTCAGTCGCAACTAACATTGGTACGTCACCGGTTCTAAATTGTTCCATAACAATTTCACGCTTCTCTTGTGGGATATCCCCATGAAGTTCAGCCACTTTAAATCCTTTTGACTTCAGCACTTGATATAATTTCGTCACCCGTCGTTTCGTTCGGCAAAAAACGATGGATTTACTTGGTTGAAAGGCCTCTATTAATTGAATGACTGTGTCTTGCTTGGCCCGATCCACTGTAAAAATGGCAAATTGATTAATGGAAGTGGATCTTTCTGATTCCGCCACCTCGATATATTGGGGAGTTTTCATATATTTGCGAGCCAATTTTTTGATTTCAGCAGATATCGTCGCAGAAAATAACATCGTTTGACGATGAGCTGGCGTTTTCCTTAAAATTTCTTCGACTTTATTAAGAAAACCTATTTGCAGAAGTTGATCTGCTTCATCAATGACCAAAAACATAAGATGAGATAGGTCGAGAGTCCCTCTTTTCAGATGATCCAATAGCCGTCCTGGAGTTCCAACCACAATATTCACATTCTGTTCCAGTTCCTTGATTTCCTCCTCATGGCTTTTACCACCATAAACGGAGAGAACGCTAAACCCTTTGTTTTTCGTTGTGAGCTTTCTTATTTCGCTTGTCACCTGGATAGCCAGTTCACGTGTCGGGGTAATAATCAAACTCTGAATATGATGTGTATTGGATTTACTTTTCTCCAGAATGGGTAAAACGTAAGCAAAGGTTTTTCCCGTCCCGGTTTGAGCCTTGGCCATGACATCTTTTCCCTCCAAAAGGGTCGGTATCACATTTTCTTGTATGGGTGTCGGTTTACTTATACCGGTAGTAGATAAGTTTTTCTGAAGACCTTTTGATAGTCCCAGTGATTCAAACGAGTTCAACGATCATTCCTACTTTCTTAAAACGAGATTTGACTTGTCTACTAATAGTGAACGTTTCGTGGTGAAAAAGCAAGAACAAAAAGGATTCCGAATTGGAATCCTTTTTGTTAATCATATACTGATCTATTCATTTTAACTAAAACGTTAATGTTACGTCTGCGTCTTTTGCGAATTCAAGGAATGTGACAGCTCCACCCACTTCTATTCCATCCACAAATGCTTCTTTATCTAAGCCCATTACATCCATAGTCATTTGGCACCCAATAAAAGATACCCCCATCTCCTTTGCCATTTCCACTAACTCAGGAATGCCCGGTACCTTCGCTTTTGTAAATCCTTCTTGGAAGTGTTCTTTTCCTTCTGGCATCAGAAGCTGTTTGTGACCTTCTTTATGGATGAGATTCAACCCTTCAAATGTAAAGAATATGGCTACTTCTTGATCTGTGGCTGCCGCCGCAGTTGCTATATTGAATACTTTATATGCATCAAATAATCCACCGTTACTTGCGATAATCGCTACTTTTTTACTCATTTTTATTCCTCCAGTTAATTTATATTTCGTTTATTGGAACATGATTCATACATTATACCTAAAGTGGTATTAACAATGTCAAAAAGGTGGTTATTCTGTCGGGCCTTCCCACGACATCATCCCACCGGTCATATTAATGACATTAAACTCCTGACTCTCAAGAAATTGAGCTGCTTGTCCACTTCTTCCACCTGAACGGCACACCATAATATATTCTTTTGTCCTATCTAACTCATCCATACGACTTTCAATAGAACCTAATGGAATATGTTTAGCGGAAGGTATCATTCCTGAAGCTACTTCATCATCTTCACGAACATCTATCACATTTAGTGATTCTTTTTCATCAATTAATAATTCTTCAACTTGTTTAGCAGTTAATTGTTTCATTGAGTATTCCTCCTAGTTCTTTGTGTTATTGGAACAACTTTATGTACATATAATATACCTATACGGGTATATTGTCAACCAATTAAAAACGCGATCACCTAATGATCATCGCGTTCTTGTATGCACTCCATATACTACTTCTTTATAAACTCTGTTATTTCCTGAAAGATTTCTTCTCTAATCGTATTCACTTTTGAAAAGTCCATGGCTCTTATATAGATGGACTCAAGTTGTTCACGGAGACATTTAGCTTCTTTAAGATATGAGATTGCTTCTTTCATTTTATCCTTATAGGCTTTTGTCGTTCGTTCTATGTCGGCTGCATATTTTTCATCGGTCCCTTGGGTGATGCATCTTTCATACATATCGATGATTTCATCAGATTCCCGATCCGGGAAATATTCATGTGGTGCTGTGCTGTCGAAAATTGCGATTCCTTTTTCTCGTATGATTAACATATCAAGACTATTGGGGTCAAATCCACAATGATAAACCTCTACATCATAGCCTTTTTCTTCTCCGGCAGAAGCAATTTTCTTTAACATCGTTGATTTTCCAGATCCTGCACGCCCTTTGATAAAGTATCGCTTCTCTACATCCTCTGTTAGATTCTGAATGTAGTCAACTGCTCCATCAGGAGTCGCGGCGCCTAAGAACCGATGTTTGACTGTAGAGGATTTAGAAAGGTTCTTATCTTCAAAGAAGAGTGAAATTAACTCATTTGTCAATTCATTCGCTTTTGTGAAGTTCATGTTGGAAATGTAGATTTCTTCAATGTCATCATGGGCACGCAGGGATTCAGCAAAGGTATCGTATGCTTTCTGAAAGAATGAGGCAATTTTATCATTTAAGCCAAGGATTTCCTCTTTATGCGGCAAGAGTTTCTTTGAGTCCCATGCCACTCCTAAATTCACATATTCTTCAATAACACCAGGAGCTTTCGGTTCTATGATATGAGGAGCCGTCCCATCCACAATGCCGACCCCAAATTCAGGAAGGAGAACGCCATCGATTGAGTGATTATCGGAAGCGCAATGTAAATAATCAACCTCTAACCCTTTACCCTCAAATCGTTCACCAACCGACTTCATCAATGAGGATTTACCTGTCCCGGGACCACCCTTCAGGATATAAACCCGCTCTAATCCATCTAACACCGAATCATATAGGCTGTAAAAACCTTTAGCCGTATTTCCCCCAGCATAATAATGACGAACCTTACCTGTCATGAAATCACCCTTTCACATCATTTATTTAAACATATGATGTGAGATCTAAATAGGTGAATACCCAACTAAAGCGGAAACGGCTTGAACATAAAAAAACATTTCCACGAATGGAAATGCTTTCAATGTATCGCCGTGAATCAATCGTCTCCGTTTAGAAAATCACCGATTCCACCAAGTAAACTTCCCTCACCAGTCGAACGACCTCCACCCTGGGGAGCACTTGCATAAATTCTTTCTGCTAAACGACTGAATGGAAGTGATTGAATCCAGACGGTTCCAGGTCCACGGACCGTGGCAAAAAACAATCCTTCTCCGCCAAGGAAGGCAGATTTGATTTTTCCAACATATTCAATATTGTAGTCCACATCTTTCGTCATGGCCACTAAACAACCCGTATCTACTCGTAACAACTCGCCAGGTTGAAGTTCTTTTCTATAAATCGTCCCTCCGGCATGAAGAAAGGCTAACCCGTCGCCCTCAAGCTTCTGCATAATAAATCCTTCACCACCGAAGAAGCCAGTTCCTAATTTCTTTTGAAAATCGATTCCAACGGATACTCCCTTCGCTGCACATAGAAAGGCATCCTTTTGACAAACAACTTTCCCTCCTAATTCACTGAGATCAACCGGGATGATTTTTCCTGGATAAGGAGCAGCGAATGATACATGCTTCTTACCCATCCCCTCATTGGTAAATACGGTCATGAACAAGCTTTCACCCGTTAATACACGTTTTCCTGCACCAACAAGCTTACCCAAAAACCCTCCGGTCCCACTACCCTTGGATCCATCTCCAAAGATTGTTTCCATCCCGATACCGTCTTCCATCATCATCATTCCACCAGCTTCGGCTACGGCACTTTCTCCTGGATCCAATTCTATTTCAACGAACTGCATATCATCTCCATGCAATTTGTATTCAATTTCATGTGAATTCATTTCTTGTTCCTCCTTCTAATATCAAGCATATTTACCTATTCTTCAAGACAGATACATTTCCCTTCTCTCATTCTATTTTCGCAATAATGAGATTTCATATAAAAAAACACACTCCCACACGAATCTGCTCGTGACGGAGTGTGTTTCCACCATGATTATGGTTTAGGAATGTTCTTACCGTAAAAAATTTCATCCATTTCCATTTTCACTTTATCCGTAATTTCATCCATTTCACTTTCATCCAGCTTTTCTTTTGTATAGCCGAATAAATAGTTATTTAAATCAAAATCTTTCAACTTACATTTTGTATGGAAGATATTCTGAGGATACACATTTACATCAATCATGTCATACTCATCTTTGATTTCATCTGGAATGTAATTCTGAATCGAATTAATATCATGATCGATAAATAATTTTCGTCCATTGATATCACGTGTAAATCCTCTCACCCGATAATCCATCGTCATGATGTCTGTGTCGAATGAGTGAATAAGATAATTCAACGCCTTTAGAGGAGAGATCTCCCCGCAAGTAGAGACATCGATATCTGCCCGGAAAGTAGAAATCCCTTCGTGAGGATGATACTCAGGATATGTATGAACCGTAATATGGCTCTTATCAAGATGCATCGTAACCGTGGATGGTAGTGGTCCCGGAGATTCATCAAAATGTTCTGTGGGTACTTCAACAATCGGTCCTTCAGACACCAGGATTGTCACACTCGCACCCTGTGGGACATAATCCTGCTTAGAAACGTTCAAGACGTGTGCGCCAATAATATCCGATACATGTGTCAGGATCTTCGTTAACCGATCAGCATTATATTGTTCATCGATATATTCAATATACGCTTCACGCTCTTCACGGGTCTTGGTGTAGCAAATATCGTACATATTAAAACTTAATGACTTCGTTAAGTTATTAAATTCATGTAGTTGAATTCGTTCTTCATGAGATAATTTCATCGTGAATTTCCCCTTATATGTAAGTTTGTCGTGCCTGCCTATGCTTTTATCTTACCCAGAGCCAACCATACTAAAACAGGTTCTTTTGATTGAAGGTGGTTAAGAATGGGTACTGAACATAGTGAATAAGCATTTCCCTTTTTACTTATTTATTAATTTGGATACAATGGAAGATAGAATGGAGTGTTAGAGATTGAGACGATTGTTTTTACTTATTATGATAGTTGCTTTTGCCTATATATCAAAACCCGCGTGGGAAGACAAAGTGGAAGCAACAGAATTCGATTCTGTGCTCACAAAAATTGAAGAAATAAAGAACAGTCCAAAAGTGAAAGACACCTTCAATCAACTATACAACGAAGTAAACCTGCTGCTCATTAAATTGGACGAGTCGTTTAGAGATCTCGAAAATCCCTCTAATATAAAGGAAGAGAACCCTGTAGAAAAACCTACTTTAACAGTACCAAGTGATCAAACCTTCTCTATCTATAATATTGAAATGGGAGATTCAAAAGAGAACCTTGAGCAAGAGCTGGGAGAAGCAAAGAGACAATCCACTAATGAATACGGAGTTTCCTGGTATGCCTATCACGAAAACTACCGTAATTTCTTAATGGTTTCTTATGATGAAAACAACCAGGTTAATGGGCTTTACACCAATCAAGACCTCCTTTCCTCCTCATCGGGAATTGAAATGGGGGTATCCAAAGAGGTGGTTCAGAATGAACTCGGTGAACCACTCTCAAACATCCGAAAAGGATTGACTCTATATCAACTCCAAAACAATGGAGAACAGGAAGTCTATCAAGTGGATGGAAGCTACGTAACTGTGTTCTATGACAAGCATGAAAACGACACCGTCACGGCCATACAAATAATCGATGAAAGCCTGGAAGCAAATAAGAAGAATTTCTATTCAGAAGCGAGTTCCGAGTTGAAGGAAGGATTTGAATTCCAGCTTTTTGACCTCACAAACGCTACCCGTGTGGAAAAAGGATTAAATGCACTCTCTTGGGACGATCAAGTCAGGGACACAGCAAGAAAACATAGTCTGGACATGGTGGAACAGAACTATTTCAGTCATACCAATCTCGAAGGCGAATCCCCATTCGATCGCATGGAAGAAGATCAGGTGGCCTTTCGTACCGCAGGAGAAAACTTAGCCTATGGACAATTAAGTTCCATCTTCGCCCATGAGGGATTGATGAACTCAAAAGGGCACAGGGAAAACATCCTTCAACCCCATTATGAACATTTAGGTGTCGGAGTCGCATTCAACGGAAAAGCACAGCCGTATTTCACAGAGAACTTCTTTAGTAATTAACATCGATCTTCCTAACCACTAAAAAAGCAAGTGAGTTACGCTCACTTGCTTTTTTTGCTGAACGTGGTCTTTGGATTATGATTTGGATGGAGGAACATCGCATCCATTTTCGTCACAAGCCATACCATCGGTTCCCAGTGGCTGAAGCGAATCCGTTTGATTCTCTTCTTCCCATACTTTTTGGATTGAGCTTAAAAATACGTCACTTGGCTGTGCACCTGAAATAGCATATTTCCGGTTGATCACAAAGAATGGGACACCTTGAACACCTATTTGTCTTGCTTCCTCTTCATCGGCTCTTACATCTTGGGTGAATTCATCACTTTCTAGTACAGCTTGTGATTCTTCTGCATCCAATCCGGCTTGTTCCGCTAATCTCACCAGCGTTTCCTTGTCACCGATATGCTTTGAAAGTGTAAAGTGAGCGTGTAACAGTATTTCAGTAAGCTCTGTTTCTTTTCCTTTCGTTTTTGCATAGTTTGTCAGGCGATGTGCATCGAATGTATTCGTGGAAATACTGGTATCAAAGCGAAAGTCCAGTCCTACCGTTGCTGCTTGTTTCGTCATGCTGTCAGTCATGTTTTTTGCTTGTTCAAGAGAAGTACCATACTTTTTCGAAAGAATTTCCTGAATGCTCATGTCTGTATCCACAGGTGCATCGGGATCTAACTCAAAGCTCTTGAAAGCAATCTCAACTTGATCTCTTTCAGGGAATTGTTGGAGAGCTTCCTCTAAATGACGTTTCCCTATATAACAAAATGGACATACATAATCTGACCAAACTTCAATTTTCATCCTATACACCTCAATTTACATTTTCAATTCGTATCTGATCGTACCATAATTCGCATGTTTCCACTTTGAATTTGCTCATGGCTTACGAATATGGAGGCTTTCTTCTCGTTCTTCTTTTCACCCTGGCTGCATGACACCGATCACAAATTGGAAACCCGAAGTTTGGAGGTAATTTCTTTCCGCATTGTTTACACGTCTGACTCATACTGGTGACCTCTGTCCTGAGACTTTCGTGTACTCCATCGGCGATTTCACTTCTAACCCGCTCCCAGTAATAGGCCTCCGTTTGTCTTCCCAATCGATATAAGAATAATAGATGCAGACCGACAGCCTTGTAGGATACTTCTTTTTGTTCCAGGTTTTTGTTATTTATAGGTGGTTCGGGTAATTCTTCTCCGTGTACAATGGCGTTCATGCACTCTAGCCACTGCTCGGTTAACTGAGCCTCTTTTTTCGAAAAAGGGAGATGTAAAAATCCGTACAGATCATTCAATGTAAGCTTCGCCTCGATATCGGTTCCACGAATGAGTTCATATAACTCCCTTTCTTCAAATAGGGAGGCTTTTTCCGTGCCATAAGGACTTTTGAATTTCTCCCAAAAGTAGAAAAACGTATCAAGGTCATGGTAGTAGCGTTGAAAACGTTCAAACACAGCGCTTGTCGGTGCGATGGCAAATGTTTCGAGAGATCGATCGGGCTGATCTAACAGATGTTTCATTACTTTAATATCCTTTGTAAAAGCTACTTTCCCTTCATTGTACAGTCCTTTTCTGCCGGCACGACCGGCAATCTGCTTTACTTCCTGGGATGTCAGCCTTCTCCTTCTGGTTCCGTCAAATTTATCGGTTTCCAGGAATACGATTCTTCGTATCGGTAAATTCAAGCCCATTCCGATTGCATCGGTTGACACAATCATGTTTGTCTTCCCTTTAATGAATTGCATCATTTGTTTCTTTCTTGTTTCAGGAGGCATGCTCCCGTAAATCATGCTGACCTTATGTCCATTATTTTGCAACCTTGATGCCGTATCCAATACCTTCTTGCGGGAAAAGCAGACGAGAGCATCTCCTTTTTTGGCATGCCGCAATTGGAATTCTTTCGATTCGACCTGCAAAGGAATTTCTCTTTTGTAATCATGGACTTCAATGTTTCCTTCACCCACTAATTCCATTAGCAGCTCCCGGACATTTTCACTTCCGATGATATGTACCTCTTTTGCTTTTGCTTTCGTAATCGCACGGTACCAGGAAAAACCCCTGTCTTGATCGGCCAGCATCTGAGCCTCATCGATTACAATCACTTCATATTCGTCCTTTTCACGGAACATCTCTACGGTAGACGATACGTGCTTTGCCAAAGGGACTTCTTTTTCCTCTTCTCCTGTTTTCAGATTACAGGGTACTCCATCTGTGTTCAATGTATCAAATACCTCCAGGGCGAGGAGGCGGAGTGGAGCTAAATACATGCCGCTTTTCGCTTCTTTCATCCGGCTTATGGCATGATGGGTTTTCCCTGTATTCGTTTCACCGATATGGAGGGTATACTTGATATCACCCCGGAATGAAGGACTATACTCCCTTCCAAAAATATCTTCCATCATTCGCTGTTCTTCTTCCTGCATCCTTTTCAACTCTGCTAACTCAGCAGCCTTTCTCTTCTCCCGCTCTGTTAAATCTCTTTCATAAATGGAAAGGTGAATATCCTCATCAAAAGGAACTTCTACAACCTGATATAAGTCCACAACATACTCCTCTTGAATCATTGTGAAAAAGGTTGACTTCAACGTAAGGAGAAAATGGTGACTAAGCCTGCTCAATCGTTCTTCCGATAAGGGCTGACCGAATACATCATCGTATTCAGACAATAATTCTCCAGGCATATGACTCATGAGTGAGCGGTATACAATTTGCTCTGAATAATAAAAGATGAAACGTTCGTACGGATAGAAATAGGTTTCATATTCCCATACATGCCCATCCCAGTTTTCACTCTTCTTGTGAATGGAGCCTGTAAATTCCTTAAGGAAATCAGATACCGTCGTAAAAGAATCACTAGTGAAGTTTCCTTCCTCTTCCAGTTTCTCTTCCAGCATATATGGTTCAGTATGGCGATACTTTGTTTTTGATGCCAGATCTTCTACAAATTTTTTAGCAAATAAATGTCGTAACTCCACATACCAATACAGTTCAAGCTCATCCATTTGCTTGTTTATGAAGGAGAGGATTTCTTTTTGAATATCTTTTTGAAGTGCTGCTTGCTTTTTTTCTTCGTGTTTTTTTAAATAGTTTTCTCTAACATTTTGATGGCGCTCTTTCCAATCGTTTGCTGAAGGTGGATATTCCATTAACCAGTTTAGAATATGAAATGGCTGAAAATCTCTTATCTCATTGCGAAATAACTTGTTAATCAGTTTCTTATCTGTCCCTTCGATATCATAACCTTTATTTCTTAAGAAGGCTTTTTTATGGCTTCGTAGAACATCGTTGGTTACCTTGTTAAGCCAGATATTCGTCCAGATATTGTGAAAGAAAGCACTTCTTTCTGTAACATAATCCTGAAATGAAGGACAATTCTCATGTTTCTCTAAGTAAAGTGTGATATCATCTTCTATCTTTCGTTTTGTTTCTTCTACGGCTTCTTCACGAAGTATTTGAAGGTTTTGCATGATTTGACCCCTTTATATGTTTTACACGTTATCCCTATATGTACTTTATAGTGTATGTATTTCTTCTATATCTAACAAATCTCTTGCTTACAAATAGTTCATTATAGCATAGAAGCTGCCCCTGAATGATGATAAATTAAAACAGAACTACGCGGGGCCCCATAGTTCAGGGCATGCATGTCATTGCTTGCCTTTCTCAATCGCTTCACCAACCGCTTCCGTTAGTTCCTTGGTGAGCTCGTGCACCATTTTATCAAATGTAGATTCAAGGATTTTAGCCAGTGAACTTGTGGATTCAATTGTGAGACACCCCGTCATAGCCGTGATGGAAGAGTTTACTTCATTAGCCTTAAAAAAACCTTCACCTGTAAACTTTTGATTGATCCCCCTTAATATGAACATGACTTCGGATGGTTCCTTCCATTCTGTAACCAGTACCTTCACATGCACCTTTTTGCTCAACACTCCAAAACGCAGGGTGAATTTCCAAGTCGATTGAACATCTGAAACAATGGTATGCTCTTTGTACCCAGGAACAAGAGGAGCCCAGGCATTCATATCACGAATGAATTCCCATACATGTAAGCGTGATGCATGAACGTTAACATGATGAATTCCTATTCCCATGAGAGTACCCCCTTCCTTATTAAATGGGATGTCCGTGAATAGTATGTAGGGTAAGAGGCTATTATGACTGGTGGAAGTGAGTAAAAAAAGAAGCTTCACAAGGAAGCCTCCTATTTCATGTTATTTACGATATCGAGAACTTCATGGAGTTCTTTGATTTCATAATCAGGGATAATATTTTGAGGTTTTTGCTGACGTCGATTAATCCAAACCGTTGTGATACCGAGATTTGAAGCCCCACGAATGTCTGTATTTAAATTATCTCCTACCATGATCACTTCGTCCTTTTGAAGCTTAAGCCTCTCTAAAGCATGAAGAAACATTGCTGAATCCGGTTTCCCTTTACCGATATCTCCTGAGATGATAATTTCTTCAAAATAAGGCACGAGTTCAGGTGTCTTATCAAGTTTTGTATTCTGTAAATGAGGTGAGCCATTCGTTAATAACAACAGTTGAAAATTTCCCTTCACTTCATTTAACACACGAAAGGTATCTTCATACACGTAAGGTTTCTCTCTTCTTTCTTTGCGAAATCGCTCGGATAATTCTGCCCCAAGCTCTGCATCCGTAATGCCTAAAGATTGTAACCCAGACGTCCAGGCCTTTTTGCGGTAAGTTGGGACGATTTCTTTCATCTTATGAAAGCCTTCATCATGTTCATCCAAGAAGTCTCCCCAAAGTCCTTCAAATGGGTTAATACCAATATTCTGTGTAAATTCATATGTATCATAGGTTGAATACAACTTTGTCGCAGCTTCTCTGACACTAAGCTCTAAATCTTGGGGATCCACCCCCACTTTCGTCTGTGCATAACGGCAAGTTGCTTTAAACGCTTCTTCAATACTTTTGGAGTCCCATAATAATGTGTCATCTAAATCAAACATGATGGCTTTAATCATCTTTTTCTCTCCTTTTTTTTCGTTTACGTTAATCTTATATTTTAGATTACTAGCTATACGGGAATTAGTAAACCAAGAAGAAAAAAATTATCATTACGTTATTATCAACGTTTTTAGGGAATACAACTAAAAACAACGTTTATTGAGGTGAACTTTACATGTGGATTGTATATGCAAGTATTGCATTAATTGTGGTTGCTATAGTCATGTTGGGAGTCGCACTTATGAAAACAGTGAAGACGACCCGACCCGTTATTAATGAAATGAATCAAACGGTGGCAAACATTCAAACCAGAATGGACAAAATTTCTTCCGAAACGAACCAGCTACAAGAAACACAAGGAGAGATTCAGGGAGATATCGAATACAAAAAGATGACCATCACCAACACCGTTCAAGAAGTCAAACGCACACCAGAAGTATTGAAAGGATTTTTAGCCAGCTTGAAGAAATAACAAAAGTTCACCTTACTCTTTAGTGAGGTGATCTTTTTTATATGTTATATCAGTTTACATAATATAATTAAAGTTCACCTCCCCCATCGCTTCCATCCCCTGCTTTAAACATGATACAATCGACTGGACTAGTAATGAGGAGGAGATGGTATGAAAAAATGGGCATTTGTTTCGGACTTTGATGGTACGATCTCTAAAAAGGATTTTTATCATCTTGTACTGGAGAAGTACTTTGAAGAGGGGCAAGTTTTATACAAACAATGGAAGTCTGGAGAAATGAAGGACATCGATTTTTTGCGTCAGGTTTTCACGTCCATACATCAAGAAGAAAGTCAGATCATTGAAGATATACATTCTCTGGAGATTGATGAACACGTTCCTTCCTTCATCCGTAAAGTGCAGGCACAAGGAGGGGACTTCTATATATTAAGCGCAGGTACGGATTACTATATTCAACATATTCTTGGGCAGTACGGAATTACTGGCGTTGAGGTATACTCAAATGAAGGATACTATGAAGAGAAGAATGTACATATGAATATTGATCCTGAACATCCACATTACTCCGAACGATATGGAATCGACAAATCAAAAGTTCTTACTGATCTCAAAAAAGAGTATGAGACCATTTATTTTGCAGGTGATAGTGAACCAGATAGTCATCCTGCCAAAGTGGCAGATATCACTTTTGCCATGAAAGCATTACAGGATATCCTGAATGAAAACAATACTCCTCATATTGAAGTGAATGATTTCATTGACATTGAGCAACATCTAATACGTCATGGAGTGCTGCGCTAAATCTTTTTGCTTATCTTGCCTTTGCGTGATACAATTATTTTGCCTCTCCCGAACATTCGCTTGTTGCGGGACACTTAACCATGTACGGACGGGAGGGGCCTCGCAATAAAAACCTTCAGACCGAATTCCCTTTAGGAATTCGGTCTTTTTTATTGACTGATTATTTTCATAGATATGAAAAAAGCCAGCCCCCGATTGGGAACTGGCTTGAGATACTAATGTAAGGAGCCACATTTGCCGTAATTTGATATAAGAAAGTTTTAAACCACCACTCCTCAAAGTGGGTGTTTGCAGAAGGTTTCCTGTCGTCCTCAAATCGTGGAGGCTTGACATTCCAACTTCGATGTAAAACTCCCTATTACAGTTTAAAGGTTAAAACTTCGTTATGATTACGTACAACGCAGCCTGTATTAGTATAATACATCATCATGAATGGCATTTCAACTATTGTTTTTCTTTACCATCAATAGATCTTCGTTCACAAAAGAACGGGACCAAGGTCCGTCCCTCTTTCATTACGCGTCGTATACTTCCATTTTCTCCATAACGTCGCCGTTTTTCATTGATTTAGCGATGTCGATTCCTGATGTCACTTTTCCGAAGACGGTATGAACGCCGTTTAGGTGAGGCTGTGGCTCATGAACGATGAAGAACTGACTTCCTCCAGTATCTTTACCAGCGTGGGCCATGGATAATGAACCTTCTTCATGTTTATGTGGATTTCCTTCTGTTTCACATTTGATTGTATAACCAGGACCACCCATACCATTACCATCAGGGCATCCGCCTTGGCTTACGAAACCAGGGATGACACGGTGGAAGCTTAAACCGTTGTAGAAACCTTCGTTTGCTAATTTTTCGAAATTTGCCACTGTTCCAGGTGCTTCATTTGGATATAGGTCAAATTCGATTTTTTCACCTGTTTGAAATTGTATGTATCCTTTTTTTGCCATTATAAACATCTCCTTTTTATATTAAGTCAATCAATATAATATCATTGAACAATTACTATGTCACTTTATAGGTCACTTTTCATTAGGAAACATTTCAATGAAGTACCACTTCAATAATTTTCACCGTATGTGCTTGTTGTTTTCATTTTCCCCTGAATCTTCGGGTACAGGTTGTCATGAAACACTATCTTGTTCGAATAAGCTTTTATAGAAGTCATATTTCATTTTAGGGAGTGAAACGTATGGTCGAAAATTTATTGAGTGGGATCTCCATCGATCCTCAAGTTACTTTGCTCGTTCCAATGCTATGGGTTTTAGGGTATGCATTGAAGAGGACTCCTCACATTCCGGATTGGTTGATTATCTGGATCTTGCTGCTGGTAGGAGTAGCTGCCAGTGGCTGGACATTGGGCTTTGATTTTAATGGAATTGCCAATGGATTCATCGCAACAGGTGCAGCCATTACCACCCATCAATCTGTTAAACAGACGTTTTTCTCACGGGTGAATGATCGAAATAAAAGAGAAAAAAAGAAATAGGGACGAAAAAGGACTGGTCCACGTGAAACTAAAATCACAGTTTCTCTTGGCACCAGTCCTTTTTATTTGTGAATTTAGTTTGCTAACACTTCAATGAATTCTCTCATATAGTCTGGTAAATCGGGTGGTCTGCGGCTTGAAACAATATGACCATCTGTGACGACGGGTTCATTTACCCAGGTTGCCCCTGCATTTTCCATGTCATCTTTTATTCCTGGTGTGCTGGTGACTTTTACACCTTGAAGAATTTTGGCTGAAATCAAAACCCAACCTGCATGACAGATTTGACCGATCGGCTTCTTACTCTTGTCCATGGTTTGAACCATAGAAATCACATCTTCATAGCGGCGTAACTTATCAGGTGACCATCCACCCGGTACGAGGATTGCATCATAGTCTTCCGGATTGATATCTTTAAACGCGTATTCTGAGACAATCGGAACCCCGTATTTCCCGATGTATTCTTGATTTGCATTTTCGCCGACAATATGTACAATTGCTCCTTCTTCACGCAAACGTAATACAGGATACCACAGTTCAAGATCTTCAAAATCTGCACTTACTAATTGAATGACTTTTTTACCCGTTAGTTTCAACAGGACCCCTCCTCACTTTTCTTCACTATCATTGTCTAAGTTATGTGTAGATATTGCAAACAATAGATCTTAATTATACGGACTATACTTCTTAATTGCTTGAATGATCGTTTTCGTTTGGAAATAGGATACAAGGAAGGCAACTACGGTCATGATAGAACCAAACGTGTATATAAGTGTCGAAAATTGCTTAAACGTATTTTTTTTCAAAAGAATCACCATACCTTCAAATTAGTAACAACACCCTCCTATCATTCCCAATTAATAGTGAAGTATGATATGCAGGCAGCAGTCGCTGTTATGTCTCCAATAATTTTATAAGAGCTTGAGTGCCGCTGTTTTCTTCACCATTCTTAGCCAATTCTTCATATAATGAGAGGGCCAGCTCTAACCCCGGTGTCTTGATTCCCATCTCCCTGGATGATTCCAGGGCAATCTTAAGATCTTTGATAAAGTGCTTTACATAAAAACCTGGAGCATAATCCTCATCAATCATTCGTGGAACCAGATTACTAAGGGACCAGCTGCCTGCCGCTCCCGAGGTGATACTCTTAAGCACTTTATCTGGATTCAGGCCTGATTTCTTCGCATAAAGAAGTGCTTCACTTACTCCCATCATGTTAGAAGCAATCGTGATTTGGTTACACATCTTCGTGTGCTGTCCCGCTCCTGCCTTACCTTGATACACAACATTTGAACCCAGAAGGTCTAATAGGGGCTTTGCCGTTTCGAATGATTCCTCGTCTCCTCCTACCATGATTGAAAGCCTTGCTTCTTTGGCTCCGATATCTCCACCTGAAACAGGGGCATCCAATGTCGATATTCCTTTATCCTTGCCTACTTCAAAGATTCTCTCTGCTAATTTTGGAGATGAAGTGGTCATATCAATGGCAAGTGAGTCACGTTTTAAATGATCAAGAATTCCATTTTCACCGAGGTATATTTCTTCTACATCTGTTGGATATCCTACGATCGTAATCACTGCATCGGAAATTTCAGCCACTTTCTTTGGTGTGTCTGCCCATTTTGCACCTCTATGTATAAGATTTGATGCTTTCTCTTTCGTACGATTGTATACGACCACCTGGTAACCGGCCTCGAGCAGATGACCTGCCATGCTTTGTCCCATGACACCTGTTCCAATAAATCCAATGACTCTTTGTTTGGTAATATCCTTCATTGATTTCTTCCTCCCTTTGCTTTACATCTATTATGTATATTTTTAACTAGAACTCAATAATTGTCCACTCCTGTAATTATTTGAATCTATCCCTAATGTTTAAATTCATGTATGCCGGGAAAATAAAGAACATACTATACAAACTATATTTTCCCTGAAGGAGGAAGAATAAAATGAGAGTAAATAAAACCTTACTTGTTGGTGCGACGGTTACGGCTGGTTCATTAGGATGGATCTTATCATCGAAGGAGAAGCGCAATCAGCTGCACAATGTAAAAGAAGGATTGGTAACTAAATTCAAAAAGAGAAGAAAAGAAGATTTACCTGTTGAAAAAGGCGGAAATCCAGACCCAGGAAATATTGAAGACAATTCCATGGTGAGTGAAGGAGCCATGACTTCGGTTCAATATTACAATGAAAAAAAACAAGATTAATAAAGCTGAACGAGTGGGTTAAACCCACTCGTTCAGCTTTTTCAATTCAGGATAAAAAAATATACGGTTACAAATATAAGGACAATAGTTGCTACAATCGCCATCATCTTGATGAAGGCATCTGCAGATACAAATGTTTGTGTGTTTATATGTCTTCTCGTCCGGTAGTAGTTAACGGTCGATCCAATAATGATAACTAACCCGATAATGATTGATACAGCACTGATGGAGACGGCGATTCGATCTTGGACGGCATCTCCTTGAAGCGAGTTATAATGCAAGCTTGTTGTGAGGAAACCAATCCCGATAATTGCAATCGCTGTACGAATCCAAGCCAGGAATGTTCGTTCGTTTGCTAGGTGCTGCTGAATATATTTTGATTCATTTGTTCCGTTCATGCATATCCACTTCCCTGGTTCTTCCATATACATGCAATCATCCTCATTGAGGATGATTGCATGATGTAACTATGCTCTTTTCAAACCGCTATTTTATTTACCGCACCGCACATCGGTTTGGACCTGTTTCCATTTCCCGTTGTTCCTCTTCTTCCGGATGCATTTTACCCATGTTGGTTTCACGAATTTTTTCATAGCTATTTGGTTGAGGAGGAAGATTTTCCGTAACTGTTTTTCGGAATTCCTGTTCATCTTCTATGTTTAATCCATGATTTTCTCTATATAGAGCTTTTAGAGGATGAGACACCGATCCATCTTCATTCATCTCATCGATTGTCATAAAGTGGGCAGGTAAGACAATCAATTCATCCGCAAGATCTTTATACCTCTTATACAAAGTTTTCCTTAAGTCTCCTACCCAGTCTTCTGCTTTACCAGCTAAATCAGGTCTGCCTATCGAATCAATAAACAGAATATCTCCTGTTAACAAGTAGTGATCTGCCACAATAAAGGAGGTGCTCCCAATCGTATGTCCAGGAGAGTATACAGCTTTAATGGTCGTATCACCCACATTAATGACCGTGTCATCATTTAATTCTTTATATTCGTATTGAACGTCCTCTGCATCTTTAGGAGGCAAATAATAAGGAGAATTGTATTCATTACTTAAAGACCGCCCGCCTGAAATATGATCTGCATGCAGATGCGAATCAAGTACTGCTTTCACCGATACTTCATGGTCTTGAATAAATTTCTTATAAGGTTTCAAAATCCGGCTGGTGTCAACGAAAGCTACTTCTCCATTTGAAACGATAGCATAAGATAGACAACCTTTCCCGATACGGACAAATTGGTAGAGTGAACCGCCTGAAACATCCCCAATTTTTACTGGCTCTAGATATTCACTCCAAGCCTGCATGCCTCCATTTACGGAATAAATGTTATCCATTCCTGCTTCTACCAGCATTTCTGCCGTTTTAGTGGAAGAATTTCCTTTTGCACATATCACGTAAATGGCTTCATCACGTGGTAAAGTGGATTGAACAGATCCAAGATCGTCCTTGAGTTCGGAAAAAGGCTTATTTATTATTTTTACGTTCTTCCCTTCTACCCTCCAATCATCGAAGGCATCCTTTGGACGAACGTCCAGAATAAACATGCTGTCTCCATTGAGTATCTTTTTCGTTAGTTCCTTTGCCGTCAATTCTTTTACACTTGTCATATGATGAATTCCTCCCTCTTACTATTTTCATCCCATCGTATATAAATTATCCTATTTTCCACTCTTTAAACCTACAGGGGTATTTAATGTGATTATTTTTCCAATAATGAAAATCGAAGAAAGAATGACTTAATCTACTTTACCTTCCCATGCGAGCATTCCGCCGACCATATTTGTTACATGGAACCCTTGATAGTCGAGAAACTTTACAGCTTGACTGCTTCTGCCGCCGGATTGACAAACCACGATGTACTCTTTCTTCTTGTCTAATTCATTCATTCGAAATTCCAGAAGACCCAATGGAAGGTGGATACTTGTTGGAATTCTCCCACTTCTTACCTCAGCTGTTTCGCGAACATCAATAATATTTAATGTTTCTCCAGCTGTTAATCGTTCATTTACCCTACTTGCTGAAATTATTTTCATTAATATTCCCTCTCCTTCAAAGGTTATAGCCACTCTATTAATTGGACCAGGAATTCATTCCACCCTTAACATTAGTAACCGTTGTGAACCCTTGCTTTTTAAGTACTTTACAGGCACTGGCACTTCTCATTCCACTTTGACAAATCACAATGATTTCTTTATCCTTCGATAATTTGTGAACGTGTTGTTGTAAAGACTGTAATGGCACATTCTTAAAGTGTCTGATGTGATTGTGTCTGAATTCTCCCGGCGTACGAACATCAATGAATTGCTTGTCAGTGTTACCAAACAACGATTTTAATTCATTCGTTGAAATTTGTTTGATATTTTTCCCTGGTTTCTTCATCATCACATAAAGATAAATGAGTATCGCTAGAACAATCACTCCAATAAATTCCAAAACATCACCTCATCTGTTTGCATTAATCTGATTCCCAAAGCATTTACTTTATAGCTTTATAATATACCCTACTAGGTATATAGTCAAGTGTTGTGTATATCCATAGAAAAACCGACTCTGTCCTTAGAGTCGGTTTGATATATTATAGGTAATAATAGTAGCGTTTATGTGGACCCTTAAATGGGCTATTTACAATCTGTCCTCCAAGAAACCCTAATCCAAGACCAATTAAACCTGCACCGATTGGATTAATACCATACCCGTAGCCTCCTGCCGGACCAAATGGTGGTGGACCGTAACCGGGCTGTGGAAATCCTGGCGGCGGAAAACCTTGGGGTCCCGCTGTACTACCATAAGGTCCTTGATTATAATAACCTGGTCCTCCACCGAATCCCCCTCCTGGACCCTGGTTACCTTCCCATGGTACATAGCCTTGATACACGCCAGGAGGATTGCCGCCATATCCAGTTCCAAGGTTTGGAAATCCGGATCCGGAATTAAATAGGCTCATCAAATTCTTTCTGTATATGGTTCTCCTCTCATACATCTTCGTCACTCCTCTTTATTAGCCTATTAAGAAATGGAAAAAAGGGAAGGGCAAATGTCCCTGTTTGGGAAAAGTAGTGAGCCATGAACGGATTTCCGCTTCCGAGCCCTGTCGTAATTCATGCTAAAATGGATAAAGCTACTACGGTAAATGTTTCTTATATCATAAAAAATTCACTAATTTCGTCTATAATAAAACTTATGCCATTGCATGTGAAGTATGGATAGGAGTGGTTTACGTTGAAAAAATGGAATGTCCTGATTGTGGATGATGAGCCGGAAATGAGGCAGCTGATCAAACTGTATTTAAATAGAGATCAATATTTCTGCTTAGATGCAGAGAATGGACTCGCTGCCCTTGATCAGCTGAAGAAAACACATGTGGATATCATGGTTGTGGATATCATGATGCCATTCATGGATGGTTATCAATTACTAAAAGAGGTTCGGGAAACAAGCCAGGTTCCCTTCATCTTCCTTTCGGCAAAGGGAGATGATTTAGACAAGGTGAAAGGACTTAGGCTTGGAAGTGACGACTATATGGTTAAACCATTTAATGCTGAGGAACTTGTTGCACGAATCGAAACGATCCTGAGAAGATCCTACGGAACTCAATCGTCCCAACATTCAATGATCGAACGATATGGACCGGTGTCATTTAATTTGGCATCAAGGACGATTTCAGTTGGTGAACTTTCACCTCGCTTAACCTTAAAAGAATATGAACTATTCTTGTTCCTGGCCCGTAATCAAGGAAGAGTGTATAAGCGAGATCAGCTTCTCGATCAAGTATGGGGAAGTGATTATGAAGGAAGCGATCGTACAGTGGATACCCATATTAAAACATTAAGGCTGAAATTGAAGAACCATGGACCTTTGATCGAAACTGTGTGGGGCCTTGGCTATAAGTTCGAGGGGTCCGTTTGAAAAATTCCAATCTGACTCTCAATAAAAAAGTCTCTCTTCTATTATTAAGCAGCTTATTTTTAACCATTGTCTTTTCATTTCTATTTATTCATTTTCTATATAAGGATCTATATATTGGGACCGTTAAGGAGTCACTGCTTTATCAAGGACAGAGAACAGCTGATCACTATCACTATGGTGACGTAAGCGGGAGTGTAAGGGATAAAATCCTTTGGTATAATGTGATCTCCCCTTACGAAGTGTCTGTTGTGGAGAAACTTGAAGACTTAACCAAAAGCTTCCCATATCATATTGACCAAAATCCTCTCATCAATAACGATGACAAAAGAGAATTGGCTAAAGGTAACCCGGTAATGAAAGAAGGATATGTAGCAGAATTTAACCGGAATGTGATTGGAGCTATCTTTCCTCTTATGAACGAAGAAAGATTAATGGGGTATTTACTCATATACATCCCCTTGGCTGAAATGACGGAAGTGTTTAGTAAAGGGATCCCTATATTGGTGCTCACAGGTGTCATGTTTTATTTTGTATTGTTCTTGATCATTCAATCTTCTTTAGCATCATTATTTAAACCTGTTAGGGAAATGCAACAATTTTCGAATAAAGTGGCTAAAGGTGATTTTTCAGACAGGCTCAATGTCAACTCCAGAGATGAAATGGCAGAACTTGCCCTGACGTTTAATAGTATGGTCGATTCTCTTCAACATCAAGAGGAACGGAAGCGTCAGTTTCTTTCGAATGTTGCCCATGAATTAAGGACTCCCCTTACCTATATCGGTGGATATGCAAAGGCACTGACCGACAAGGTTCAAACGAACCCTGAAGAAATGGAAGAAAGCCTGCGCCTAATTCAAAAAGAATCGATTCGGATGCAGAAATTAATTACAGAGCTACTTGAATTGAATAAATTGGAGGATAGCTCTTTTTCTTTAGATATTGAACCGATTGTACTCTCTCAGTTAATTATGGATTCATTAACACTTGTCCTCCCTCATGCAAAAAACAAAAAAATGGATGTCCAACATGATTTAAATGAAGAATCCATTATTCATGGGGATCCCAACCGGGTCATGCAGGTATTCTATAATATTTTGGATAATGCCTTGAAATATTCTCCTGAAGAGAGTCGCATACTCATTCAATCGTACGAAGAAGGTGGAATGGCTGTTGTAAAAATAAGGGATACCGGTATTGGCATTCCTGCAGGTTCCTTATCCCGTATCGGAGAAAGATTTTACCGCTCCGATTTGTCGAGAACAAGAAATACAGGAGGATACGGCCTTGGTTTATCCATCGCCAAAGAAATCATGAATAAACACGATGGTTCTTTGTCTATAGATAGTGAAGAAAGCAAGGGAACAACGGTCCAACTAAGGTTTCCTTTACTTGAAATAAAAGACTGAGTCAAATGCAGACTCAGTCTTTTTGCTATTTTAAATACAAAATAGTCCATTACCCAAATAGATTTTTAATAGATTTAAAGAAATCAGCGATGGCATTTAATAAGCCAGTAAAGAAGTCAGACACTTTTTGCCCGAACCCTTCATCTTTGACAATTTCCTTAATCGTGGTTTGGATGTCATTCGTCAGGTCATCTAATTGTTGTTGAACATTATCAAAGTTAATATCCAGTGACCTCATTTTTTCAAACAAATCGATTAATAACTGGCGATCCTCCGGGCTTAGCTCGATGTTCAGAGTTTGAAGCTTCTCTTCAACGATTTGTTCAACTTCTTCTTTGGTGGCGGGATCCTGTTCGGCTATTTCCTTCTTTATTTCGGTTAACAGGTTGCTGACTTCTTCCTTATCAATCCCAGCTTCTTTGGCAAGTTCTGTTGCAACGGTTAATTCCTCGTTGGCAACCTCCATACGAACCGTATCAAGCTTCTCCCCACTAACATCATACGCTTTATAAATTCCGACTAATGCAGAATGACCACTTACCTTCACAGGAGAGGCCACATCTACTACTGCGTTCTCAACGCCTGCAGTTAATAAAGCATTTGAATACATAGAATTCGTCACTTCCGTAATATTTTCCGGTGTCACAATATTTACCTTCAGACCCTCGCCTTTCTCTTTGCGAGTAATCATGGCGGAGGAAAACATACGGGCATTACGGTTTTCACCTTCAATATACTTCACAAGGTCTTCGCCCGTTGCCGTAAACTCTTCCACTTCGGTTCCGTCTTCCATTCCTAATTGATCTTGAACCTCTTTCTTTTGTTCGCCCGTAAGGGTTTCCCCATATACAATGATAGGCAGTCCAAATTTTTCATTGATGCTTTTTTTATCATTATCTGCAGCAAATGCTGGCTGGGTGATGCCCACCATTAGTGATAATAGTAAGGCAATGGTAATCAATTTCTTCATTAATCATTCTCCCTTTTTCATGATGGATAGGTAATAGAGCTATTCCACTCTTCCATTGTACTAGTCTCATTAAGTATGTTCATCCATCTAGAGTCTTATTTCTTTCTGTTGATTAGACGATCAATACCAGAGGAAAGTTACAATGACTTTTTTGTGCACTACTATAACAGGTACGAAGCTACAACACAAAAAAGCTTAGTTCTGTTCACTAGAAATCCTCTATATGGTAGAAGATACCAGGTGAATCAGAACTAAGCTTTAAATGGTTTAAAGTATATCGAGCCAGATTTTAATCGCTGTAGCCAGGATTAAAACGGCTAGTATCATTTGAAGAACCTTTGTATTCATTTTCTTTCCTGCCATAGCGCCCAGTGGAGATGCAATTAAACTAGCTACGACCATAATCATAGCTGGTAGATATTCCACTTGACCTGTCGATATCTTTCCGATTGTTGATCCGATTGAAGAAATCAACGTGATGGCAAGGGATGAAGCGATCGTCATTCTTGTAGGAATCTTAAGGACCACCAGCATAATCGGAACTAGTAGGAAAGCTCCAGCTGCTCCAACGATACCTGCTCCAACCCCGACGATCAAGGCAAGTATCGCCGCTAACCACTTGTTAAATGTAACGTCCTCGAGTTTTATATCGTCAATGCCTTTTTTGGGAATGAACATCATGATAGCGGCAATTAATGCAAGAATTCCATACACAATATTAATTCCAGCCTCACTCATGAATTTCGAACCATACCCGCCAATGAAGCTACCAATTAAAATACTTACACCCATGTAAGTGATGAGGGTTTTATTAAGATAGCCCCCTTTACGGTAAGCCCAAACCCCACCAAGTGTGGCAAAGAATACCTGAACTGCGCTAATACCTGAAACTTCGTGAGCAGTGAATGTTGCTACTCCAAGCAATGGCGGAATATAAAGGAGCATGGGATATTTAATGATACTACCGCCGATCCCTACCATTCCTGATATATACGAGCCGACAAATCCGATTAGAAAGATAGTCATGATAAATGCCAAATCCATCGTGTTGTTCCTCCTCTTCTAATAAAACGGGAACCTCTCTCACAGGTTCCCATTTTGATTATTTCTTTAGATTAGTACGCTTGATTATCGAACCGCACATCGGTTTGGTCCAATTTCCATCTCACGCTGTTTCTCTTCATCTGGAGTTACTTTACCCATGTTCGTTTCACGAATTTCCTGATACGCGTTTGGTTGAGGTGGAAGGTTTTCAGATACCAGCTTTCTGAATTCTTCTTCACTCTCGATATTTAAACCGTGGTTTTTTGCAAATAATGTTCCCAGCTTTTCACCTACGGAGCCATCTTCATTTAATTCATCAATAATCATAAAGTGAGCCGGTAAAACGGTTAGCTCCATAGAAAGGTCTTTATACCTTTTGTAAAGACTTTCTCTAAGGTCAGCTACCCAATCTTCCGCTTTCCCCGCAAGATCCGGACGTCCGATACTGTCCACAAATAGAATGTCGCCAGATAATAAATACTTTTCATCAATCACAAATGAAGTTGAACCGATTGTATGCCCCGGTGAGTAAAGAGCTGTAATATCAATCGTTGTATTTCCAATCACGACTTTATTCCCGTCTTCAAGTGCAGCATATTCAAAGGTAACTTCTTCAGCGTCTTTAGGAGGTAACCAATAGGTAGCATTTGTTGCTTCTGCAATGTTACGTCCTCCAGAAATATGATCGGCATGCAAGTGAGTATCAAATACATTTGTAATCGTTGCGCCTTTTTCTTTTGCAAAATCGATAAAGATATCAGTCATACGAGTAGCATCGACGATCGCTGCTTCACCATTTGACACGACCATATAGGATAGACAACCTTTTCCTAAACGTACAAATTGATAAAGCTCTCCGCCTTTTGTTAATTCACCCACTTTAACAGGCTCCAAATGTTCGCTCCAAGCTTTCATTCCGCCTTCAAGGTAAGAAACATCCATCCCTTCATCTGAAAGCATTTCCGCTACCATAATAGAAGAACCTTCTTTCGCACATACAACAAGAATTTCTTTATCCTTAGGAAGTTGATCCATTATTTCTTCTACACCATCTAACAGTTCGAAGTATGGGATGTTCAGGTATTCAAATTTTTCACCTTCAATTTTCCAATCTTCAAAGGCATCTGCATTACGAACATCTAAAATGAATAAACCTTCTCTGTTCATGACTTTTTGAGCTATTTCTTTTGAATTCATTGGTTTGACTGACATAATTTAACCTCCCAGTAATAGTGTTTATACTTTACTTCACGTTCGATTCAACGTCTCCAGTCCAATCGCTCATACCTGGAACAACATTGATGACATTAGTAAAACCTTTTTCAGCTAATAATTGCGCCGCCATGTCGCTTCTGTTTCCGGTACGGCAAACCACATAAATGTCCTTGTCTTTATTCAATTCGTCTGCACGTGTTTCAAGCTCTCCAAATGGCATCGAGATCGAGCCTGGAATATGTTTGAATGCATATTCGGCTTTTTCACGGACATCCAGAACAACGACATTTTCATCGCCCAATTTTCCGGCCAATGTATCATTATCCGTTACTGATTCATGTTTACGCTCTACAGCCTCTTCACCACTTGATTTGCGGACAAAGTGCTTCAGAACATCTCCTTCTTCAATGGTTCCGAGATAATCATGGCCAGAACTTTTTGCCCAAGCTTGAAGATCCGCCTTAGAACCCTTGTCTGTTGCTTGGATCTCAATCACTTGTCCTGCTTCCAGGTTATTCATGGCCTTTTTTGTTTTTACAATCGGCATTGGACAAGCTAATCCTTTTGCATCTAATACGAAATTTGTTTCAATCGTGTTCATTTATATAACCTCCAATTACCTCATAGGGTATATTTTATTTCAAAAAAATTAGATGAATAAGTTCACGTTACCATTTTCAGCATCCGCTAAATACGCAGCTACTCCTGCATACTCGATTTCTTCTAATAATTCATCTTTGTGTAAACCTAATAAATCCATTGTCATGGTACACGCAACCAGATTGATTTCTTGTTCCCTTGCCATGTCAATTAAATCAGGTAAAGGCATAGCATTATGCTTCTTCATAACACCTTTGATCATTTTAGGACCCATCCCCATGAAATTCATGTTGGATAATCCCAGCTTATCTGCGCCGCGAGGCATCATACCCCCAAACATTTTCTCCATAAATCCTTTTTTCACAGGTACCATTTCTTCTTTTCTTAAAGCATTCAATCCCCAGAATGTATGGAAAATGGTTACGTCATGATCATACGCTGCCGCACCGTTCGCAATGATATATGCCGCCATCGCTTTATCATAATCTCCACTAAAGAGAATAATATTGGTTGTTTTTCTTTCTGACATTGTATCTCCTCCTAATTACTGTAAGGGGTATTTATCCCCTTAAAAAAATTTATCCTTTTTTAATCCAGAATGTAAATACATCATTTTCTTCATTTGAATCGAGCAATTCATGTCCTGTAGATTTAGCCCAGGCTGTTAAGTCACTTTTAGCACCTTTATCCGTTGTTTGAATCTCTAAAATTTGACCAGCTTCAATTTCTTTTATTGCCTTTCGAGTTTTTACAATCGGCATCGGGCAGGCTAATCCTTTAGCATCTAGTACTTTATCTGCGTTCATTTATAATTCCTCCTAAGAATGATTGTTTTTTCAAAATACCCATAAGGGTATATTATATGATATAAAAAAAGATGTCAACTTTTTTTTATCGACTCTTCACTAATAAATTCACTGCTTCTTTTACAAGGTCTTCTGTATTTTCACCCGTCTCTTGTGAATCCCTTACACACTCTACAAGATTCATACTGACAATTAAGCCTACGGAACGGTCCAGAGCTGTTTTTGCTGCGGAAAGTTGAGTGATAACGTCTTTACAATCTTCCCCTTGCTCCATCATTCTTACGATTCCACGGAGCTGCCCTTCAACACGTTTAATTCGATTCTTAACTTGTGAATTGTATTCCATAAAGACACCTCCTGTTGGCTTGTTGTTTCCTGCTACAATCACAATAATATACCCCTTTGGGTATAAAGTCAAGAGAATATCACCATTTTCTTTGAAAAGCTCTTTTCGTGAGAATGGGTGAGTATCCTCGCCGTTTCATTAGGTTTCCTCCACTGCTTATGCTCTTGTTTAACAAATGTGAATGATTCTTTTGAATGTGTCATATTGCGAAAATATGGACCGTTCCTTTTCGCTCCAGGCACAACATTCCCCGGGGAGGAGTTAAGTGCCTTCCGCTACAATCCACTCTGTGCTAATACATCCTAACTGCCAATAACTATAGATACACAAATACAAATAAGCTCCTAATGAAAATTGTTGAACATTCATTTCAAAAACAAATAATCTACAAAAGGGTAAAAGAAAATTTGGTTAATAAATCAGTGGATCATTATACTATCTTTCAAATGTATCAAACAATGCCCCCGGTAAATAACTTCTTGTAAACAGTGCAGCAGTTTGTATAGTTTTTTGAAAATAGCTAAAAAAATGAGTACAATTTCCTTCATTGTACTCATTCTTTCATTATATAAGATAGAAGCCCATTTGCCTTTTCGCCATATATTTCAATTGATTCTGTATGAAGGCAACGGGCTCTTCCAGATAAATCGGGACAATCTGATCCCATTCAGGAACGTATTGCTTGATGTTGAACTCCAAGGCATAGCATGTATTTGCTGTTAGAGGCAGATCCCCTTTAATGGGGATGTCCCTTTGTTGATCATATAATCCCATTAAGGCCCCCGCTTCATGACAGTGATATCCGATGGGGTGAGAATAAAGCATCGCCTCTATCTCCTCACCCCTTGCCTTGTTCATTGTCCGTTGGAATACTTCATTACCTGTTCTTCCCACCTTCATTTCTTCTGTAAGGAGATCTTCAAATCTTAGAGCTGTTTGTAATGCGGATTGAAGTCCTTCAGGAGCTTCTTCCTCACCTGGATAGAGAACGTATGCGAGTTGCTGGGTGTCTGTCGCTAAACCGAGATAACGAATACCAAAATCCAAATGTACAATATCTCCACATCGAATGATTTCCCCTTCTAATCGTTCCATCGCTGCCCCTTTTCTTTGTAAATCCACCGTAGGGTAAAAGGACGTTTCCATTCCTAGATCCAATACGCATTGTCTTGTCCAATCGACTACATCTTCAGTCGTTGTGATACCAGGATGGATCACCGCTCCGGATAAAGCTTCTGCCGCTATTTTCCTCGCAAGTTCCGCTATTGAAGGGTAGGCTGTGAGTTCCTTCGAAGACCTTATCGACAGCCAATCAACAATGATGTGTTGGGCAGACACAAATTTATGTGAGTACTCATCGAGAAGTATGCTCAAATGTTGGTAAAACGAATGACTTAAACCATCACTTGCAGCAAACGTTGGTGAATAGTTCAAGGCAATGGTATCAGGGCAATGAAATTCTACAAGTCGTTTAAGGCACTCCCATTGATCACAGTCTTCAGGCTTCCAGGCCCGTTCATAAAATGGCTCAAAGTTCGGATTAGGGTGCAGTACCCACCTTTTCAATTGTTGATCTCCGTCAAGATAAAACACTAGAATCGTCAATCTCCCGGAACCATCTATTGATGCCGGGTAGAGACTTTTCAAAACAGGATCTTCATTATACTCTCTACCCGCAATAATCCACATATCAAGATTATGCTTTTTCATTAATGAAGGTAGAAGGGTATTAAGTCGATGAAACAGCCATCGGTTCTGTGTTTCTTCTCTTTTCTTCAACGGAAGAATTCCCGGTAAATGTTTCATATCTCCACTCATTGGTATCACTCCCTCATTTCATTGATTTCATTACATTTTCGACAAAAGATGATTTTTCCCTCCTGAAAAATAAAAATGACCATTGGATAAAATACCCCCAATGGTCAGCAAGTTCATATGTATACTCTTATATTAGATGGTTCTTTCACGACTAATTACTTCTCTCTTTAGATAGTCTACAAACTCTTCGAGATGACGCGGTGAACAGATATCTTCTTCTAATAGAGGAATTCGATACAACTTCTGGTTTGTGAATTTCTCCCTCATCAGCTTTAGGTATAACTTTTCCTGGTCCCTCCTTTTTTTCAGGAACTCTCCATCTGCCTGATTCGGGAGGATCTTATTTATGATCAGTCCCCCAATATTCAATCCGTGCTTTGACATCAATTCAATGGCTTTTTCCGTTTCCAGTATCGGGAGCCTTTCAGGAACGAGGACAAAGATAAATCCTGTTCTTTTTTGATCCAGTAGGATCCCTCTTACTCTTGAAAACTTTTCACGACGTTTTTGCAGGACATCATAAATGGGGTCCTCTACCGGCTCTCCATCATTTAATAGCTGTGAATAGTTCTTGTTTGTTTTCTTCCGCCTTTCAAGCATCCCGTCCATCCAGACTCCCATGAGTTCAGGAAGAGATAAAAGTCGGATCGTGTGGCCTGTAGGTGCTGTGTCAAAAATGATCTTATCGAACTCATTTCCTTCCTCGAGAATGATGGAAACCATCCGGTCAAATAATGCTGCTTCTTCTGCCCCTGGTGCCGAAGCAGCCATATCGATTTGACGGTGAACCTCATTCACCATCTTTGATTTAACCATCCCCTTTAAATTTCGTTTCACTCCGTTAATGTAATCCTTTGTTTCAATCTCAGGATTAATTTCTATCCCCCATAGATTTTTGAGTAGTGGAGTTTTCTCCCCCTTGATTTCTTGGTGAAAAATATCACCCAGGTTATGCGCGGGGTCTGTTGAGATGATTAGCGTCTTTTCTCCCATATTCGCAAACATTACGGCTAAAGCAGAAGCAGATGTGGATTTTCCAACACCTCCCTTACCTCCTACAAAAAGAATTGACTGTTGTTGTAATTCATTCATGTATATATCCCCCTCCCCATACTTCAACAACATCTGATTCCATCTAAGGGGGAGTGCTCCATTCCCATTCTTAAATGCCAATCGTGAAATTTCTCTATTATATATGGATAAAGTTCCAATGTGTAATAAAAAACGGGATTCGGCAGGCCAAGCATATCCGAATAGAGCAATAATAAGAATAAATCATCCTCATCTCTCAATTCCCTGGCGATTTCCGTTTTGTGAGGGAGGCGAATCATTTCATCGTATAGCTGAATGATTCTTTTGAACTTTTCCTTCATAGACGAATCCATTCGTGTTTCCCTCCTTATAGTTGTTTCTGTAATGTGGCATGATAATTCTGATATTCTTGTTCCTCCTTCAAAAACAAGTAGAAAAAGGGGACTAAGAGCCCGGTTCCCCTTTTTCTATCTCCCGACTAAGCAGAGAACTGTGAAGGATCATCTCCCTTTTTGGATAGGGAAGATGCCGCAGTTATTAAAATCCATAAGGTGAAAATAAGAATGATACTTCCAAAGATAAAGAGAAGCATATTCCCTTCTGATTCACCGGCACCTGACCATTCGAACACGACTTGGTTAATCATCGCCCATAAGGTCATGAACATAAGGAATACCATTGGGATTAAGGTAGCGATATAATTCCTGCCTTGACGCTTAAGCCAGATGGTAATCAGAAGTAAACTGATTCCCGCAAGCAATTGATTCGATGTACCAAATAGCGGCCATAGAAGGTATCCACCCGACCCGAATCCTTTAGGTCCTTGAGGTAATAAAGTTAAGGCCGCACTTGAAACAACAGCAATCGTCGTTGCAACATGAGCATTTGTTAAAGGATTTACGTTGTACTCTTCTCCCAACTCGGCAATGATATATCGCATCAGTCGTACAGAAGAGTCCAATGTTGTTGCAGCGAAGCTCACAATGATCACTGAAACAATCGTAGCTGCGATATCAGCAGGAATTCCTACACCTGTTGCAAGTTGTCCGGCTCCTTGGATGAAGACACCCAGCCCTGCTCCACTTGCTGCAGCAAAACCGCTGTATGTCGCTTGGAATTCTTCCACATTCGGAAAAAATGTAATACATGCAATGATCGCGATCAATGCTAGCGCTCCTTCACCAACAGCACCTAAATATCCTACAAAGCGTGCATCCGTTTCTTTATCCAACTGTTTGGACGATGTGCCCGATGAAACCAACCCGTGGAATCCGGAAATGGCACCGCACGCAATCGTGATAAATAGTAACGGGAACCAGGATACATCTGCTGCTCCGTTTGTCATTGGTGCGGTAATTTCAGGATTTGTAAATAGAAGACCAAGATAAAGCAATCCTAAACCAACAATTAGTTGATGGGAGTTGATATAATCACGTGGCTGTAATAGCTTCCAAACAGGGAGAGTTGAAGCTATGTACACATAAATCATCAGAATGACGATCCACACCAGGAAAGCCATGCTTGTTGAACTCAAACCAAACAATGATGTGGCTTCTTGTCCTCCAAAATAACGAACTAAATCAATTTGCAAAAATTCAACCCGACTGGCAATGACAGCTGATGCATACATCACTGCCAGTGCAACGATTGAAGGCATTAACATGCTGCCATTCCGTTTGTAAACTGAATATCCAATCCATATCGCTAGCGGTATCTGAATGAAAACTGATACGACACTTGCAGGGAATGTAATAAAAAGATTTGCGATAACCCATGCAAATACTGCATTAACCATTAATACAAGAATTAATATAATAAACAGAAATAGTACTTTTGCTCTTTTTCCAATTAACTTATTGGCTAACGAACCGACGGATTGTCCCTTATTTCGAACTGAAAGAACCAAAGTTCCAAAATCATGCACCCCGGCTGCAAATACTGTCCCTAAAATGACCCATAGAAATGCGGGAAGCCATCCCCAGTAAACGGCGATTGCCGGTCCTACAATCGGAGCCGCACCCGCTACTGAAGTAAAATGGTGACCCCACAGAACAAACTTATTCGTCGGAACGAAATCGACACCATCTTTGTATTGGTGTGCCGGTGTGACATAATTCGGATCCAGACGGTACACCCTCTCAGCAATAAGCTTAGAATAATATTTATACCCAAACAAAAAGACAAGCCCTCCTATTACCGCTAACCATATACCACTCATCAAATTCCTCCTCCATTTTTTTATATGTATACATTTAAATATCTGAATTTTTAGAATGTATACGCTTACTACATTTTACATTGGGTTTTTATGGTTTTCAATGAGAATATTTACTCTTATTGGTCTTATAAGTCAAATAAAAAGACAGATTCTATAATAGAATCTGCCCTATAGTTAAACGACGTATATACTATCCTCATCTGTCGGATCTACAGCTTGGGGTATGTCTACTGTCGTTCTTAGAATGGTTTTGTTAGCATCCGTTGTTTTGGGATGATCAGTTGATGTAGGAAATGTGAAAGAGATTCTCTTCTCTTCACCCGCACTGATTGTACCGATCTTATCAAGGATAATCGTGTCTAAATCTTTTTCATGATAGGAAAAATCACTATCTTTCTTATCCTCCTCATATTTTTCAAGAAGTAATAAACGAATTTCATTAATAGGCTGATCGGCCATACCACCGATCAAAACGACTTCACCTTCAATTGAATCTCCAGGGGAAATTTTAGTTTTGTGCACAATTGTATCTACTTTAACATGTCCTATCCCAATACTTGACAAAAACTGTTTAAACATATTTCAGCCACCTTTCCAATACCTAATTGTCTTTACCCTAACATGTACCCCTCTTATGCATCTATTCCTACATATTCTGCGAGTTTTCCGCAAAGAATATGAGAGAAACATTGGAAAGGAGTGAATAAAATGAAAAAAATGGTTGTATCTATCTTAGCAGTATTCTTGATTAGCCTGAGTGTCGGTCCATTTGCAGCAGCAGAAGGTGAAATACAAACACCTAAGGTAAACCTTACTGAAGAACAAAAAACGGAGCTTGCAAAGTTGCATGAACAAATGTATTCAACCAAAAAAGAACTAGTTAAGAAATATGTAGAATATGGTGTCTTCTCAAAAGAACAGGGAGACAGCGTACTTAAAATGATGGAAGCGAAGTATCAAAAACTGAAAGAAAATGACTACATGATGAGATGGCACCCCCATCCACATCATGGAAAAAACTAGACCGGAAAGAATAAGCGGAAGGGCTATTTTGCCCTTCCCTGCTTGATCAGAAAATCCCCTCCAGTTATTAAGAGAGGCTCCTTAAAATTCCAGACACTTTGTTTATATCTTCCATTGAAACATCATAATGAGTGGTAAAACGTACAAGAGTAGGTCCAAAGGTCACTGCCAGTATCCCCTTTTCTTTTAACTCATCAATAAATTGCTCTGATGTGATCCCCCTTCCCTTTATATCTGCAACGACAATATTCGTATCAACCTGATTGATTACTTCAATACCCTTACAGGCTTGAAGGGTTTCCTTTAGTACTATCGCTTTCTCATGATCCTCCACTAATCGTTCTCTCATAGTCTTTAATGCCACCAAACCAGGAGCTGCAATCATTCCTACCTGTCTTAAGCCACCCCCTAACCGTTTTCTCCACTTTCGGGCACGATCAATAAATCTACGGTCACCTGCGATGATAGACCCTATAGGGGCACCCAACCCTTTGGATAAGCATATTTGCACAGTATCACAATGATCAGTGAACTCCCGGATATTTCTTCCACTGGCATATACTGCATTAAAAAGCCGTGCTCCATCGATGTGCACGGGAATTGAATGTTTTTTCCCAAGTGTATAGATCGCTTTCATATTCTCTGGAGATACAATTGCTCCACCTGCGCGATTATGTGTATTTTCCAAACAAATGAGCCCTGTTTCTGGAAAATGCTGATCTTCAGTACGTATAGCCGCTTCTACTTCTATCGGATCCATCTCACCATTTATCCCATGGATCGTACGTGTTTGAACACCTGCCAATGCGGCAACCGCTCCTGATTCATAATAGAAAATATGGGAATTCGCTTCTAATAGAATTTCATTCCCTGGACGTGTGTGTGTTAAAACAGCAATTTGGTTACCTTGAGTACCACTTGTTACAAATAAGGCCGCTTCTTTACCAAGTAAGGTGGCCGCTTCTCTCTCAAGCTTTATGACTGTAGGATCTTCTCCATACACATCATCCCCTACTTCAGCCTCGAACGCAGCCCTCCGCATTTCTTCCGTTGGTTTTGTTACTGTATCACTTCTTAAATCAATCAAAATGAAATACCTCCTCTTAAAACTTTCACTAGTGTCATTATATCAAAGGAAGGCGTTTAATGAATCAACCTTCAGATGAATAAAAGACCATACAAAATACCCAGAAAAAAATATAATTATAGGAATATTCTAAACATTTCCCCTTTTTATATGTTACTATTTTAATAATCAATTACCTAAAATAGAAGAGCCATTAAAGCCAGTTAGAGGAGAAGGATCATATGACAATCGGTTCTAAAATCCGCTTTCACAGACTAAAACGAAATTTAACACAAGAAGATTTATCAAAAGGGATTATTTCCGTATCATACCTTTCCAAACTGGAAAACAATCAAGTTACTCCGTCAAATGACATCATTAATTTACTCTGTGGCCGATTAGGTGTAAATAGTCTGCTTGATACGACTGCCCATTTGAACAAACTACTTCAGAATTGGAACCATGCCCTACTGTGGAATAAAACAGAGGAAGCTAAGTCGATCAATGTGGACGTTAAGAAGGACCTGGAACAGACGGATGATCTCATTCCACATTTATTCTATAAAATCCTTTGCTTCCGTGTTCAATTAATTCAAGGGAACCTTCAGAATGCGTTGGAACACATGAAACAAATCCAATCGAATTATAAAGAACTGACCGATACGCTGAAATTCTATTATCACAAATACAAAGGGAACTATTATTATTTGATTGAAGAGTACGATAAAGCCAAAGGAGAGCTGAAAGAAGCTGAAACCTGCTATGTAGTTGGAAATGTGATAAATGAAGAAGAAAGAGCAGATTTATATTATTTATTCAGCCTGGTCTTGACCCGTTTAAGCATGTACCGATTAGCAATCTTTTACGGGGAGAAGTCACTCTCCATTTTCCAGGGCGTCTACTACCAGAAAAGATGCGCCGAGGTGCATTTGATTCTAGGAATTTGCTATCGGCGTATACGTTATAGCGAAGAAGCGATAAAGCATTATGATTGGGCCAATTTCATTTCACAATCCATAGACTATACGTCGTTAAATTCAAAGGTAGAGCAAAACTTAGGATATTTAAAATCATTTATGAACAAGAGCGATGAAGCCATTCAGCATTATTTGCGAAGTATTGAATTGAAAGGGTCAGACGAAGAAGGAAAGCTCTACTCTATTCTCTCTTTGGTTAAGGAATATTATAAAAAGAACCAATTTTCCGAAGTGCGTTTCTGGTTACCTAAAGGATTACATCTTTGCTCTAAAGAAAAGTTCCCAGATAAATTCTATCAATTATCTTATTATCAGTTTGCTTTAAATGATTTCCCACAAGGTTTTGAAGCTTTTATGAAGGAGTATGCACTGCCCTTCTTTAAAAAGAGTGGATCCCATCTATTGTATGCTGAGTATTCTAAATTCCTTGGACAATATTACCAGGGGGTTAGAAAATATAAATATGCAGCATTTCATCTAAATGAAGCCAATCTCATTTATGAAGAAATGTTAACTTTTTAGGAGGTGAAATGATGAAAAAGGTGAAAAAATTATTACTAATCACCAGCCTTACGGCTATGGCACTCTCTGGTGTTGTGGTAATCAACTCCCCGGAAGAAGAATTCCCACCATTCTCAAGTAAATTATAAAAACATAACCATCAGGACTGGCCCTTTTTAGGACCAGTCCTTTTCAATCGTTCGGCTCATCTGTCGATCTACCATATGTGAACTCGTACAAATCACGATAAAAGAAGGTTCACTTCCTTTACGTATACTTAATCAATTGATTTGAAAATATAATTATTCAATGAAATTTTCTGAATAAAGAGATATAGTTAGTATTGAATACATATCAAGGGGGATTTTAGATGAATACTGCATTTGAATGTAAATTAGAAAGATACGCAGATTTAATCGTTCAGGTAGGACTAAACCTGCAAAAGGATCAAGAACTTCTGATTTCTGCACCTATTACAGCGTATAAATTTGTTCGACTTGTTACTAAGAAGGCCTATGAAGCGGGTGTTTTAAATGTACTAACGGACTTCTACGATGAAGAGTTAAAGAAAATCCGCTTAGACAATTCTTCTGAGGAAGGCCTGAAAGCGTTTCCTGATTGGAAGGCAAAAGGGTTTATTGAAATGGCGGAAAGCAATGTAGCGCTATTAAATTTAGCGGCACCAAACCCTTCCCTATTAAGAGATGCGGATCCAAAAAGGGTTGCCATATTGAACAGAGCTTCCGCTGAAGCAATGAAAGATTTTTCTGCTTATATCGGCGGTGGCAAAATAAGCTGGCTAATAGCGGCATTCCCTACAATCGAATGGGCTCAAACTGTTTTCCCTGAACTTTCTCAGGACGAAGCAATCGATAAACTATGGGAAAACATCTTTTACACAACCCGGACGGATCAGGATGACACGGTCGCACTTTGGGAATCTCATATTAGTAATCTGAATAAGAACGCTGACCGTTTAAATCAAAGCAAATACAAAAAGCTTCATTATAAAGGACCTGGAACAGATCTTTCCATTGAATTCCACCCACAAACGAAATGGATCAGTGCCCAGTTCACAAATGATCAAGGAATTCCCTTTGTTCCGAACCTCCCAACGGAAGAAGTGTTTACAATCCCAATCAAACAAGGTGTAAATGGGACTGTATCAAGTACGAAACCACTTAACTATAGCGGTACGTTGATCAGGAACTTCTCCCTCACATTTAAAGACGGTAAAGTGGTAGAATTCACAGCTGAGGAAGGATATGAAACCCTGAAAAATCTGCTGGAAACAGATGAAGGGGCCTCCTATTTAGGAGAAGTGGCATTGGTTCCTCACAACTCACCCATCTCTAATACAAACATTATCTTCTACAACACACTTTTTGATGAAAATGCTTCATGTCATATAGCGCTGGGAAGAGCTTTATCAGTGTGTGTGGAGGAAGGGAAAAATATGACGGCGGAACAACTACGGAAAGTAGGTTTTAACGAGAGTATGATTCATGTAGATTTCATGATAGGATCGGCTCATTTAGATATTGACGGCGAAAAGGAAGACGGGTCGATTGAACCTATCTTCAAAGCCGGTGATTGGGTTTAAAATTTGATTTTGAAGGAAGAATAATGGTGCAAGGCTTAAATAATTTATTTAAGCCTTTTTTTGTTGAGGTTTATCTTAACAATACTTTTGGAGAAAAGAGTTTTTAATATAAACCACTATAACATTATTGGTAAAAGTTACATGTAATATGACAAACAAATTTCTTTTTTAACATATTCAATACTTCACGAATACTTTACAATAGAAGTATACCTTTTTTAAAGGAGCGATTTTCTTGTCGATCAATCACAAACATTCGTTTTTATGGAGTGGCATCATTCTCTCTTTCTTCACTTTATATATAATATTTCGCACTACAAATGTACAATCCAGTGAAAAACCCTTAACCGTTGAAGAAAAATACCCCACTGTCTTTGTACACGGGTATAAAGGTACATACAATTCTTTCAGAACGATGCTGGAACGTTTTGAAAACCAGCATGGCTGGGGTCAAAAAACGTTGGAGATTTATGTGTCTGAGAATGGCAGTGTAGTGTATAAAGGATCTCTTCCCACAAATCCCACTTCACCTCCACTCGTTCAAGTCATTTTTGAAGATAATCGGGCATCATTGGAGAAACAGGCGATTTGGTTAGAAAATGCCATGAAGCTCTTACATCATCAGTTTGACGTTTCAAATGTAAATATTGTAGGACACTCCATGGGCGGCCTTGCGTCAACAAAATATATTCTAAATACCAGGGATAGCTCGTTTGTCCCTAATACCCATAAATTCATTACGATTGCTACCCCTTTCCTTGGTGTTACGAAGGAATCCTATGATGAAATCAATACAGGTGCAGCTGTTATAGACTTAAAACCTGAATCACGTGCATTGAAAGAAATGTTTTTGAATCGCCATTTAATCCCTTCCAATATAAATGTATTGTCCATAGCGGGATCGGGTGATGATGTGGTGAATGTTCAAAGTGCTATAGGCAGTCAATCACTATTTGAAAAAAACCAATATCAATCCAGGATCGTGTATGATCCTTCCATTTCCCATAGCGGCCTGCATGAAACGATAAAAGTAGACCGGCTTGTAGGAGATCACTTATGGGGTAAATGATCAGCTTCCCTATTCAGACCGTTTTATATCTGAATAGGGGAGTTTTTTATTGTGCAGTTGCGTAAAATTCCTTTACGTTCTATACTACACAAGACTAAACCTCAAGGTTAGGATGAGTAGAATGACAAAAGAAAGAATCATTAAAGCAAACCCAAAATACATACATCATTTCCAAAAAGGATTCCCCCTTCTTAATAAAGAAAATGTGACGTCATCGATTGAGAATATTCAAGAAGGAGAAATTCTTAAACTTGTAGACAATAACAATGGCTTTATCGCCAAAGGCTACTCTGGAATACAGAACAAAGGAATCGGATGGCTGCTGAGTTGGAAGGAACAAGAAGCAATTGATAAAGACTTTATCTTAAAAAAGCTTCAAGCTGCCATCAATCAACGTCTTCACTTCTATTATAGTGAAGATACGACAGCGTTTCGAGTGTTTAATGGTGAAGGCGACGGATTTGGAGGCATCACCATTGACTACTTTGATGGATACTACCTCGTTCAATGGTATTCAAAAGGAGCCTATGCCTTTAAGGAAGAAGTGATGCAAGGATTAAGAGAATTAACGGATTACAAAGGCATTTATCAGAAAAAGCGATTTGCACAGAAAGGAAAATATGTGGAAGAAGATGATTTCGTTGAGGGAACCCGCCCTTCATTCCCCCTTCTCGTCAAGGAAAATGGCGTTCAATTTGCCATCTATTTAAATGACGGCGCAATGGTAGGGGTTTTTCTTGACCAACGTGAAGTGCGTAAACGAATTCGTGACTCGTACTCTGAAGGCAAACGTGTATTGAATACGTTCTCTTACACAGGAGCATTTTCTGTTTTCGCTGCACTCGGTGGTGCCCTGGAAACAACCAGCGTTGATCTAGCTAATCGCAGTTTAAGTAAGACGATTGAACAATTCAGCATTAACGGGATCGATTACGAAGCACAAAACATCATTGTGGAAGATGTCTTTAAATACTTTAAATATGCCGTAAAAAAAGAACTCTCCTTTGATCTTGTGATTCTCGACCCGCCAAGCTTTGCCCGCTCAAAGAAACATACATTCAGTGCAGCTAAGGATTATAAAGATTTGTTAAAAGAAGCGATTGCCATCACTGAAAAAAAGGGTACCATTGTGGCATCCACTAATTGCAGCACCTTCAATATGAAGAAATTCAAAAGCTTTATTGAAACAGCCTTTAAAGAAACCAATGGAAAATATAAAATACTCGAAGAATACACACTGCCCGAAGACTTTAAAACCCTCAGTCAATACAAACAAAGTGATTACCTTAAAGTCGCCTTTATTCAAAAACTATAATGGATAGGGACTGGGACAAAACTAAAAAACCATGATATAAAGACGAAAATAAGTAGTGTTGGTTCTTAATACCGCTAATGATTTCCGTGCAAGACTACGCTTTCCGCGGGTAGCTCGTGAGCCTCCTCGGCAAGCCTGCGGGGTCTCACAAAAGCTACTCTTCCCGCAGGAGTCTTCGTCTTGCACTCCAATCAACCGCTTGAGAGAGCTAGAATCTAAATGTACATTGAACAATTAAAAAACCAAACTAAATTGCCTCTTGAATGCAATTTAGTTTAGTTTAACTTATACAAAACACTTTTGTCCCAGCCTCCTCCTATATGTATATATTAGTTTGGAAATAAACGCTCATCAAATCTAGAATAGGAGCTTTTTTGTTTGTCTACCTTTTTAGGCAGTAAAATGAAGTAGCACAGAGTGGATTGGAGCGGAAGGCACTTTACTCCTGCGGGAAATAGAGGAAAGGTCGAGACCCCACAGGGCAAAGCCCGAGGAGGCTCGACTTCCTCCCCGCGGAAAGAAAGAGGCTGGAGCGGAAAGGAACGGTCACTGCCTCTGTTTTCACACTTTCATTCAAACGATTAATATACTCTTTGGAATCTGTGTTAAGGTTTATTCTTTCCATAGATGACAGAATAATCTGTCATTATTTCCTCGGAAACCGCATAAAGCGACATATAGTAAGGGTTTATTGGAGAAAAAGATCGAATAAGGAGGTTTACTGATGAAAAAAGCTGTTTTTCTTGATCGTGATGGAGTAATCAATGAGGTGAAAACAGAGAGAGTGACATTTGTGAATCGACCCGAACAATTTTATTTCCTGGAGGGAGTCCGTGAAGCTATCAAATTATTGACTGATTCCGATTTCCTGATTTTCGTCGTTACCAACCAGGGTGGAGTTGGGTTAGGATATCTTTCTCATGAACAACTTCAATCCATTCACGATCATATGTTAAAGGAAATTGAAAAGGCCGGGGGTTTCATTCAAGAGGTTTCCTCTTGTACTCACAAGCCGCATGAGGGTTGTGAATGCAGGAAGCCTGAAGCAGGAATGCTTTTGGACCTGGCAAAAAAGTATGATATAGATATTGCTCGATCGTATATGGTTGGTGATCGCGAGGTAGATATTGAAGCTGGCAGCAAAGCGGGTTGCACTACTATCTTACTTGCAGACGGTCCCTCCCACCTATATAACGCTGATCACAAGTTTACTAACTTAATGGAAGCTGCTGAATTTATCGTCACTCAAAAGTAAGTCTTAAAGGTGTCCCAAAAACGGGACACCTTTTTTTCATCCCTTTTGGTCATTAATCGATATCGTGGAGATTTAACAAATTCGACCATTCAGTATATCCATTCAAACTTCCGTCAGGACGTCCGGAAGATCCCGTTTTATCGTTTTCAAAATAGGGAATTCTATGGTAAAGTACTATGGGACTAATGAGAACGGGAGGTATTTGATGAACCAACAGGAATTATTACAAATTATACGAGATCACTATCCCTTTGATGTTCTAACCACTGAACAGTTAGATTACATTATTTCCGGTTCTAAATACACCACCTTCAAGAAGGGTGAATTCCTTTTTCATGAAGATGAAACGGTAGAAGAACTTGATATATACTTCCTTGTCTCGGGACTTGCGAAAAATGTTCTCCATCGCTCAAGCGGCAAACAGTATTCACTCCGATTCTACTATCCAGGAGACTTAATCGGGATTATGATTATGCTTACAAGCGGTGAAATGACCTTTTCCGTACAGGCAATAGAGGATTGTACCGTGTTCCGCATTCAAAAGGATCGACTATTGGAGATTATGACCAAGAACAATGACTTTTCAAAAATCATCTTCGAAAGCATCGGAAATCGTATGAAAACATTGTACGATGAAATAAAAGTGAAATCTGCCACTGAATCCGACGACGAAAATATCAATCTGTTTCGTACTAAAGTGCATACGTTAATGGATCGCCCCACCTTCATTGACGAAAATGCCACTGTTCTTGAAGCAGCCAGAAAGATGAAAGAAGAAGACACCTATGGTCTAGTGGTAGTAGATCAAGAGAAAAAAATGCATGGCATTCTTACCCAACGGGAAATCCTGTCTTATATTACAAACCCAATAATCAGTGAATCAGTTAAAGACTGGATGAAGAAAAAACCGTTTTGGATTCGTGATGAATCCTTTGCATATGAAGCCCTTTCTTATTTCAAGCATGAAGAAGTGGATTTTGTACCCATCATTCGCAACGATGAAGTTGTGGGAGTTCTGACCAGTACTTCGTTTCTCAATATACAGGATTCCAATTATTTGGATCTTTCGTATAAAATCCAAAAAGCCGTTTCCAACGACGAACTGGTAGAGCTGGCAACGGTGAAAAGTAATACTTTTCAACAGTTCATCCAAGATCTGCTCCTTCAAGATAGTTTTGGCTACGATATTTGCGAAGTGATCTCAAACTATAATGATCGCCTGCATCGAAAAATCATTCAATTAACCGAAAAAGAAATGCGTAATGAAGGATTTGGATCTGCGCCTATCAATTATTGTTTTATCGTAATGGGCAGTCAAGGCAGAAGTGAACAAGGCTTTCATACGGATCAGGATAATGGAATCATTCTCGATGATTATAACCACTTGTCCGATCTTAACAAGGTTGATTTGTATTTCCAGGCATTCACGGAAAAACTCAATTTAAAGCTTGCTGCATGCGGTTTTCCTGAATGTACTGGCGGAATCATGGCGAAGGAACAGAAATGGAAACGATCCTATACTGATTGGAAAAAGGCAATTGATGAATGGCTATACGAAATAGATGCACAGGAAGTTCAAAACATTACGATGTTCTATGATTTCCGCCCCATTTATGGTGATTACTCCATCGCAGAAGAAATTCGAAATTATTTAGCGGAAAAATCGAAACGGTCTCTCAATATGCAACAACTATTAAGAAAAGATGCCCTTCGTTTCAAACTTCCTGTAGGCCCTTTGGGACGAGTGAACCTGAAGCCGAGGAATCATTTGTTTAACATCAAAAAGTCCGGACTTTTGCAAATCGTCAATATGATTCGCATCCATTCTGTGAAATACGGAATAAAAGAAGTTAATACGATAAAGAGGGTTCAAGCATTGAAGAAGATGCAGGCTTTCCATCCAAGGGATGCTGAGAATGTAAAAACAGCTATGCATATTCTTCTCACTCTCCGTACAAAGCAAAACCTTCTTGAACTTATAGAAGGAAAACCATTAAGTAATGATATTGATGTGCGTACTCTTTCAAAAGAGGATCGACAGAAATTAAAAGAATCCATCCAGATTGCTAATCGACTTCAACAAGTGATGGAAATTAGTTTTAATAGGAACCGGGTGGTTTAATGAATGATATTGGAATTAATGTGGGCTACCGCATTCTGAAATATTATTTATGGCAGCAATTTTTCTTTCGCTATCAAGTGAAACGGGAAAAAGAAAAGCTATCCTACCATAAATTATCTCGTGCCCTAAAAGAGTTTGAAGAAGAAAAACCCACGCTTCAACAAAAACATTTGTTCGAATGTGATTTTACCATATTTGACCTGGAGACAACGGGCTTTTTTCCGGAGGTCGGGGATGAAATCATCTCGATCGGAGCGGTTAAGGTTAAGGAAGGTAAAGTTCAACGGAAAGACACGTTCTATCAGGTCATCAATCCCCTTCAAACGGTGTCGAGGGATACGAAGCGATTTACAGGTCTGAGACGAAAAGACTTTCTGAATGGTGTTACGTTACCTATCGGATTGGAGCGATTTATTGAGTTCAGTAAAGGAACGATCCTTGTCGCTCACCCAGCCAGTTTCGACATAAATTTTCTCCAAAAAAGGATCTATAAGTGGCAGCTCCCTTCATTTGATCCTGAATATGTCGACTCCTTTTCCCTTGCCAATGGGTTATTGGAACGGGACGATTCCTACCTGGACGCCCTTGTAAAACGGTTTGACATCGATTACCGGACACGACATCATGCGCTGAATGACGCGATCATGACCGCCGAAATCTTTGAAGAGCTATTAAAAATCTGTTATCAGCAAGAGGTTCACACGATACGGGGATTGAATGAGTTTATACTGGAGGAGACAAGCTCCGGGTTCTGATATGAACTCCTCCCTCCTGATAGCTGATAAATGAAAAAAAACGCTTGAGAAAATTTCCTCAAGCGTTTTTTAATGTTTATTATCGGATTTGTCCGGTTCCATGCATCATATACTTAACGGTTGTTAAAGCTGGTAGCCCCATTGGTCCTCTAGCATGAAGTTTCTGTGTAGAGATTCCAATTTCAGCACCAAATCCTAACGCTCCTCCATCAGTGAAACGAGTGGAAGCATTATGATAGAGAGCGGCAGCATCCACGAGCATCATGAATTTCTTCGCTGTTTCTGTATTTTCTGTGACAATGGCTTCTGAATGCTTTGTACCATATTGTTCGATGTGATCGATTGCTTCATCCAAAGAAGGGACAATCTTCACGGCAATATCCAGACTTAGATATTCATTTGCCCAATCTTCTTCTCCTGCAAGCTTCGCATCTTCAATCGCTTCGACTACTTTTTCATCTCCGTGAATGGATACATTGTGTTTTTTAAGCTTTTCTACAAATGCACTCTTATTTTCTTTAAACCAGTCTTCATGCAGGATCACGGTTTCAGCTGCATTACATACCGCTGGACGGTCTGTTTTTGCATTGATGATGATGTTTAATGCTTTTTCCACTTGAGCTTCTTTGTCAATATAGATATGACAGTTTCCTACGCCGGTCTCCAGGACAGGTACAGTTGCATTATTAACGACAGCATTGATTAATGCACCTCCACCGCGGGGAATCAACACATCGATATGCTCTTTCATCGTGAATAGCTCACTTGTAGCTTCTCGATCGGTTGTATTGATGAATTGTACGGCATCTCTAGGAATATCCGTTTTCTCGAGTGCTTCATGCATGACGTCCACAATTGCTTTGTTCGAGGTAATGGCATTTGAACCACCTTTTAGGACAATGGCATTACCGGATTTTAGTGCTAATCCAGTTGCATCAACCGTTACATTAGGACGGGCTTCATAAATCATTCCAATGACACCAAGTGGGACCGTTACTTTTTGAACTTGCAGTTGATTTTCAAGAGTCCAATCGGATACTACTTTACCAGTGGGATCTTCCAGGTCAGCAACTTGACGGAGACCACTTGCGAAATCTTCAACACGTTTTTTAGAAAGTGATAAACGATCCATAAATGCAGCTTCGAAGCCCTTTTCTTTCCCTCTTTCAAGGTCTTTTTCGTTTTGGTTTAATATAGCTTCGTAATTCGCTTCTAAATGATCGGCAAGGATATGAAGGGCTTTATTTTTTTGGTCGGTAGTCAGCATACTTAGTGTTTTAGAAGCTTTCTTTGCAAGCATCGCTTGTTTTTTTACATTCGTTTTTTCTATAGTTAAAGTCATCAAATACCTCCTGATTTTTTTTGAAAAGAATTCGACCGGATTGTGCAGGGGAAGAAAGAGACTAACTCCTTCTTTTATACTCCTACTGGAATGGGTAAATCCACATGACATACTAGTTGGTCAATTTCGACTGCGATTTGATCCGCTTTGATGTCTGTTGGATTTTTCAGTTGACCTGAACGGAAATTGACCATTCCCAAACCAATTTCTTCATTTCGATTATCAAGGATTCGTACGACTGCACCCTTATTAAATCGGCCTTTTACAGTATAAATATCATCAATTGTTAAGCTTTCTTTTTGTTCCAGAATACGGTCTTTCGCATCTGAATCGATGGTGATTTCACCTTCGGGACCTGAGTTGAACGCAATCCATTGCTTTTTGGAATCAAGGTTTACGGAATCTTCTGCCGTTTCAAAGTACGTCCCTTTCGCTGTATGTTGGACAGCATCGTAAATAACATCTGAGTTTCCGGATTTACCTAGAAACGCAGGAATTCCAGAAGCCATCGTGATCTTAAATGCATCGATTTTCGATCTCATTCCGCCAGTTCCTACAGAACTTCCAGGCTCTCCTGCCATGTCTTCGATATCTTCAGTAATTTCCGTTACGCTTTCTAACAGTTCAGCATCTGGATTTTTACGTGGATCAGAATCATACAGGCCATCAATATCAGATAGAATGATGAGTTGATCCGCATCCACTAATGCCGCAACTTTGGCAGACAGGGTATCATTGTCTCCGAATTTCAGTCGATCAACCGTTACTGTATCATTTTCATTGACAATTGGGATGATCCCTCTTTCAAGCAGGACATTGATTGTATTTCTTGCATTGTTATATCGGTCTTCATCAGAAAAATCACTACGAGTGATCAGAATTTGAGAAGCCACGTATCCGTTGGAAATTAACAGATCGGAATACGCTTCAATCAATAGTCCTTGACCAATAGCTGCTGCTGCCTGCTTCTCCGGAAGAGAGCTTGGACGTGTTAAACATCCTAATTTACGATAACCGGCAGCGACGGCACCTGATGAAACAAGCAATACTTCATGGCCATCATCTTTTAAACGGACGACTTCATCAACGAGACGTTCCAATTTTCTACGACTCATTTCTCCATGCAGGCTTGTTAATGAACTACTTCCAATCTTGATTACGATACGTTTCTTCTGATTATTTTGGGACATTCAATCACTCCTAGTAAAAAGGTCCGTCCCTCGCCCCTCTTTATGTGTGTGGGGACGGACTTGTATTTCTTGTATGGTTGGTATTAGTTATTTGGGGTGCTTACGATTCGATGTTTGGTTAGCTGGTTACTAATTGTTTGGACTGTAAGGATGAGCTTATTTCTTTCGATCGTTTTTCTGCTCCCTTGACAGCTTCTGAGATAGCCTTACCTCCGCCGAACTCTGCTAATGCATCAAGTCCTGCAGCTGTAGTACCATTTGGGGATGTTACATTCTCTCTTAGTTGAGTTGGTGATTCTTCACGCTCAAGCATCATTTTGGCTGCACCGAAAATGGTCTGAGCTCCGATTTTACGTGCTAATTCGGGATCTAACCCGGCTTCGGCACCTGTCTTTTCAATGTGTTCCATTAAATAGTAAAAGTATGCTGGGCCGCTTCCGGCAATACCAGTGAAAATGTCCATCTGACTTTCTTCAATCACGAATACTTCACCAATGCTTGATAATAACTCTTTTGCATTTTCCATATCTTCTCTTGAAGTAAAGCGACCTGCACTAATGGCTGTAGCAGATTCTTTCAACATACTTGATGTATTTGGCATGACCCGGATAACAGGCTGACCTGCAGGTAGTTGCTCTTCCATATGAGAGGTAGTGATTCCTGCAAGCACCGACATAATCACTGTATCGTTTCTTACTAATTGATTAATGGAATCTAATGCTTTATCAATATCCTTTGGCTTCATCGCGAGAATAAGAATATCTATCTCATTAAAGGGTAGATCATCTTTTGTTAAAGCCGTTATATCATATTTCGCTTTCATTTCCTGAAGTCTTCCTTGATTGCTTCGATTTGAAACAATAATTTGTTCTGATGGGATCTTTCCGCTTTGTACAGTACCTGAAATCATTGCTTCCGCCATGTTTCCTGCACCTAGAAAAGCAATCGTTTTATGTTTTAACAATCATATCCACTCCTGTTCCTATATTAATTGTCGGGTTTTTAATCGTACATTCATTTTTTTAAGTTTAATTATAATTATGAAAGAATTTAATGTTGTTAAATTTCCTGGTTAATGTGTCTAAAAACCTTTGTTGTCGTGTGTTTGTTCACAACGTTTATAATCGTAACATGCTGGTATATGATATCAAGGGCATTAAAGGAAGTAGTTAGGAATTAGCCGTAATACGAAGTGGAAGCGTTATCATTACCATTTATGTTAATCAGATTCCTTCTAAAGGCTATATATTGGCTCAGAGAGCGTATAATCAGAATTTTTGCTTTTGCTTTACTGCTTGAATGAGAGTCGGCTTTTCCAACACAAACTGTTAGAGCAGTTCTTAGCCCTAATTCATTCCTACTTCCCAATCCACAAAAAAGCCCGTTAAGCATTTTTCACCTTAACGGGCTTTATACATTCATTCAGTTGTAGCTTCGTCTGAGTTCTTACCATTAAGAAAGTCTTTCAGAGCTTGTATATTTTCTTCAAAATTAATATCCAGTACAGACCCTACACCGCTATAGCTACCAAAACCATACGATCCTTCAACTGGGATGGTAAGCTTATCCATATCGCGGCTGTTACTCAACAGGATATCTTTAGCGATAGAAATTTGATCAAGCTTACTCATATTTGTCTGGATATAGGGTTGAATGGATCCCGCCATTTTAGGAAGCTTTGTTACTCCACCTATTGAGAGGACCTCATCTTTAAGAGCGTTTATGACTTTTTGTTGTCTTTCAACCCTGCCAAAGTCCCCCTCTGCATCAGCACGGAACCTTGCATACCCCAATAATTCTTTCCCATTTAAGTTTTGAACACCAGGCTGAAGGGAAACGCCAATGTTTTCCGACATCGCCTTTTCCACATCCATTTCAATGCCCTCCGGTGCCAGTACATCAACGGATTGTTCAAATCCTTTGAAGTCGACGACCATGAAATATTGAATATCAATATCAAAGTTGTGTTTGATAGTCTTTCTAAGCAACTCTGGTCCACCTAAATAAAAAGCTGTATTCAGCTTGTAGTTTTGGTATCCCGGTATTTCTACATATATATCCCTCATAAAGGAAACAAGTTTGGTTTCATTTGTTTTAGGGTCTATCTGTGCGAGCATCATTGTGTCGGTTCTGGATTTCTCCTCGCCTCTGCTGTCGACTCCCAATAGCAATACGTTAACCTTACCGTTTTTATCTTTCACGCCATTAAATTTATAATCTTCTTGAAGCTTATCGTCTCCAGCCATTTTGTATCCACTATAAAATTGAAACGCTGCATAACCGAGTAAACTAATTATAAGTAAAAATAATACCAATATCACTTTTCTTCCGCGTTTTTTCTTTTTAGACTTGCGATCTAATCGTGAATCCATCTCTACACCTACTTTTATGTGATTCATGAATTACTGATGATAGTATGAAATAGTACTCTATTCTAGAGAAATTGACAATCGAAGAATCTTGGATAAACTAACACATTTCTCCATACCATTCGAAAGTTTATTTTATCACAAATATCCATAAAAGTATTTATTTGTTCCTATCACTGCAAATGAAGTGAATGGAAGTAACCGTTCGTAAGTTCTATTACTTCTGGTTCCTCCACTTTGTTGTAAGATATGATGAATGAAGTAGAAGGCCCGCTGGATTTGTCCAAGTCTTGGGATGTGAAGACATCCTCTCTTCTTAAAGGCTTTCCTAATAAGAGAGAAAGTTCATGAAAAACACCTTTAGAGCCGACTGGCATTATATCGATGATAGAAGGGTGTTGAACACAGTTCATAAATAGACCCAGTGGTGCAATGGAAGCATGTTGCTTCATCACTTCCATTCCTACCAGGGGGGTTCCGATAAGCGCATAAGCAAGGTTTGTACAGGAGGGATAGGTTCTCTTCTTGTTTCTTATGCCAATACACGTAACTCCAAGGCCCGATTGATTAAGACCGATATTCGATTCAGTACTCCCCGTAATGGGAGTACCTTCCTGTTTCATTTCACTTAAACCTTTCTTCACACCATTGCAATACTGATCCCATACAGCATCACTTGTAAAGTTCAGTAATTGAATAGCTTTGAGCCTTGCTCCCACGGCCAAACATTCCATCGCTGCTACACGGAAACAGTAATAACCCACTGTCTCCGGATCCGCCTGAACCACATCTCCTTCTTTATTTCCAATCCCTCCGCTGCAATCAGAAGCCAAGATCAACTCTTCTTCATCTGAAATTGAAATGGATATAATATCCCGAAGCTTGATCATGCGATTTCCCCCTTTTTCACTCTTGAACGAAGAGGAGGATACAAGAAGTGGGCAATCGTTAAATTAATGAAACTGGCTATGAGTAAGGAAGGAAGAATGGCATAGTAAAATGAAGAACTAAGGATAAATATAAATGGAATTCCCGCGAGTAGACCGTTTCCTATAAAAAAAAGGATGGCTGCAAGTACCCGTTTCCCATTCGAGAACACATATCCAAATAACCATACAAAGAAGGCCATTTCAGCAGCGATAAGCACATGAAATGGGCCAAGCGGGAAGCCGGCGTACAGGCTCGAAAGCAAGTGACCTCCGCCTGCAACGATTGCCCCCCATCTCCCATTGTAAAGGGAAGCAATCAATAATGCAGGCATACTATCCAATGCCACCGTACCTATTACGGCAGGTATCTTCACCATTCCACCAATCGCAGAAAAAGCCATAAATAATGAAAGTAGCAAAAGAGTCTTAAGATTACTCTTCATTTTTTTTCTGAACTTTACTGGTTGAAAATACGTTTGCGCTTCGGATATATTCGACATCATTTACATTACAACGATAATTGATCACACGGGCCAATGCGAAAAAGTAATCGGATAATCGATTGATATACTGCAATGTCACCACTGGAAAGTCCTCGTCCGTTTTGGAAAGTGCAACCATGATTCTCTCTGCTCTTCTTGTAACCGTTCTGGCTATGTGAATACTTGATGATGCTTTCACGCCCCCTGGTAAAATGAACTTCTCAAGTGGAGGCGCTTCCTTCGTAAACAGATCGATCTTCTCCTCCAACGCATGGACGGATTCGGGCTGAAGCTTGATTTTTCTATGCTTAGAAACGTTGGATAGGTCCCCTCCACAATCAAATAGTTCATGCTGAATCGTCTCAAGATCCTGTAGTACATCCTGAAAACCCTCGACATCCAGTTCTGAAATGGCTTGCCCAACAAAAGAATTCACTTCATCCAATGTTCCATATGCTTCCACACGAATATCATCTTTATCTACTCTTCCACCGATTAAACTCGTTTGACCTTTATCACCAGTTCTTGTGTAAAGCTGCATGTTTACCCTCTCCTTTATCCTTTTAATGATGTAGCAAGGCCGTACCAAACCAGCCAAACTTCCTGAGACATTTCCGCCAGATCTTGATAAACCCAACCTGTCAAATCCCGCCACTCCCTGGACAGCTTATCCATTGGGACAATTCCTTTCCCGATTTCTGAACCTATCCAGATCACTCTGCGATCAGGGTCTTCTTCTTCCCACTGCTTTAAGGATTGTATCAAAATGGTAAAAGACTTTCTTATTTCGGAATCATTATTTAAAATGGTTGATCGAATTCCATACTCAAGCCCCTCAATTACAATGACAGAGTTTGAAAAGTTGATCTCATCCAATTGAATCCTTTTTCCATTAAATAATGGAATCCAGGTTGTATCCGTTTCTTTAAGATTAAAATGGATTTTCACCCATCTGCTTTTCCCATTAAAGGAACCTCCCGTAACGAAGTACATGTTTGATTCCTCCAATCATTTTCTGTCTTCCATACCAATTCATACCCTTCCCCATGGTTGACCTCCCATTCCCAAAACGCTCTGTGAACATTTCTGGGAGATAACGACGTTAATAGATGTCGAATGACTCCACCATGAGTAATAACGGCGTACCGCTTCCCGTTGTGCTCTTCTATCTGTTTTATGATTTGTGCCCAGGCTAGCTCGACTCGTTTTCCAAATTGACTCATCCCTTCCCCATTAGGTGGAGAAATGGATGGGTCCAATATCCATTCTTGATATATATCGTCTTCCTTTAAGCTCTCATAGGTTAAACCCTCCCAGCTTCCAAAGTGTAGCTCTCTTAAAAGGGATGAAGAGATCAATGGAGCATGAGGAAACAGAAAATGAGCGGTTTCTAAACAGCGGTTAAGATCACTCGAAAAGCATCGTTCATACTCTTCAAAAAGAGTATTTCGCCTTTTAAGTAATTCGATTCCTTTTCGAGATAAACTGGAATTGGTCCAGCCGAGGTATTTCCCCTGCTCATTTTCATCTGTTAAACCATGGCGGATACATGCAATAACCATATAGTCATCCATAAACACAACTCCACTCCCTCTACACTGGCGCCGATTGTATCGCCGGACATACCGCCAAACCATTTGATGGATCTAGAATAAACCAACCAGAATACAGCTAGCGTCACCATGGTGAATAAAGCATAAAAATAAAACCAATTTAAAAAGAAGCTGCCGACTCCACCCAGCAATAAACCAGAAACAATCCATATAAGATCATAACCCGTCATATTCTTACTGAAACCATATCCCATTCCGGACTTCTGGGCTGCAGGGATAAGAATTAGACTCGCCCCCATCATCATTCGACTTAAAAAGGGAATGGACACAAGGATCATAACAATAAAAATAGTGGAATGGGTTTGAAGGATGGTTTCATAAATAAAGAAAAACTTTGAAGAAAGCAATACCACCAGTGACAAAACGCCAAAGGCACCTACCCTCGGGTCTTTCATGATGTCTAATCGCTTCTCCTTATCTCTATAGGAAAAAAAGGCATCGCTAGCATCCATATAGCCATCTAAATGGATACCACCCGTTAATACGATTGGCATTACCCAAATAAAGAATGCTATTCCTAAAGGGCTTATGTGGGTAAGAGAATTCAGAAAAACATATCCTCCTAAAAGAAACACACCTACAAATAAACCTAGCAGTGGAAATGTCCGGACCATCCACTTCATTTCCCTTTTCCCTATGGAAAATTCTTTACGGATCGGCAGAATAGTAAAAAGCTGAAGGTTAAGGAGAAAGCTCTTAATTAGGATCATGTGTAAACCGTCCTTCCTCATTCGGACCCCTCTTTTTCACAACCGGGATTCCCGCCGTCATTTCAATCGCCACACATGCTTTTTTCACCATTCTTATATGCAATGCACCAAGCCGTTTCTGGAAAGTAAGGATATCGGTTGAATCAATTGGAAGGTCAGAAACCAATTCATTACTAACCAGGAGCAGTACATCAACTTTATTTAGCAACTGTATGATAGACTGATAGATTTTCTCTTCTATATTCTGACCTTTCTCCTCTCTATTACCATACATCTCATTTGTTAAAAGAGTCGTGAGGCAATCTAACAGAACAACGGAGTGTTGAGGAATGTGGTTGATGATCCTTTCAATCGAATTGGGACACTCAATCGTGGTCCATTCCACCTTAGAAGATTGCCGGTCCTGCCGGTGTTTCGAGATTCTTTGCTCCATCTCCCTGTCCGTGTTCACTCCACAAGCAAGATAGACCAATGGAACGTTTGACTTTTTCTTCTCTATTGCCCATTTTTCAGCAAAAGAGCTTTTGCCGCTTCTAACCCCTCCGGTTATAAAATATAGGATTCCCAAGTCGATTCCCCCTCTCCTCAATCACCCTGCCATTAAATTAGTTCTACTCTGTTTGATCCAAATAGCGTTGAATGGCTTTTTTCGTTACCTCATACACACCTCGCCCAATCAACTTCCCTATCGGTGTAATCGGCCCGGCAAACGGTTCCAGCTTACCTTGTTGACTGGAGGAAATCAGAATACTGTCCGTCGGTGTCCCGGTTGCCAGCTGACCTGTTCTTCTGTCCCTCACATTCATGTCGTGAAGGGCCCTCACTTTCGCTTCTGTTGAGGTTACAAGGGCTTCTATATATGCTTCATCTGACAGATTCCCATTTATGAACACCCACGTATTAATCGTACCTGGCCTTAAATCAATATCATATTGATAACTTGTTGAGACATCAATCGCATTTCCGACACCAGCTGTCACCACAACGAATATTGAATGCCCCTGAACATCGAAGCGATCGCATACCATATTATTTAAAGGAAGAGCCGTCATCATACCTACAGAAAATGAGGGATCCAGGTCTTTATGAACAAGAAATTCTTTCATATCCTCTTGATAATCTGAGCAGTCATAATCTGCAGGTACTCTACGGTTGATAAAGTGCCTGTACCATCCGATTCCTGCACCAACGATTCCTGAGGACATACATTTTAATGGGTAAGGGGCAGAGAAATGTATGTATTCTTCCCTCACGTTCAGGAAGCTTTCATCTAACACAAAGTCCTCGGTCGCACTCTCCTCAGGAACAATGACCATTTGAGGTTTTGCCACTAAAGGATGAGCTTGTTTCTGAACCTTCGTACGATACACCTCTTCGATATGCTTCTCTTTCAGAACCTCTTCCGGGTGGTGAAGAAGTTTCGTTTTTCCTTTGTCTAAGAGAAGTAAGCGATCACAGTATAAACTTGCTAAATTCAAGTCATGGAAGATCGAGATAACTGTTAATTTTTCGTGAACCGTTTGATTCTTAATTAAATCCAACAATGATTTCTGATACGAAAGATCAAGGTGATTAGTAGGTTCATCAAGCAACAGGACTTGCGGTTCCTGAGCGAGAGCCTGGGCAAGAAATACCCTCTGGCGTTCTCCCCCGGACAACTCATGGAGGTAGCGGTGCTGAAAGGACGTAATGCCCGTTTGATCCATTACCTTCTCTACTATTTCTGTATCCCGTTCAGTCGTTCCTTTTAAAAAGCCTTTTTGGTGAGCATATCTCCCAAGCATAACCGTCTCCCTCACTTCATACGAAAAGGATTCCGTCGATATCTGAGGAAGTACCGCTATCTGTTTGGCTAAATCCCTTGAAGTAAAATGATGCAGTTCTTTTCCTATTAATCTGATGCTTCCATCCATTAATGGAAGCAGACCCGTCATGGCTTTTAACAAGGTCGTCTTTCCACTTCCGTTCGGTCCAAGAATCCCAAAGAATTCTCCTTTATCTATATGAAAATTCATATCTTCCACGATTATTTTCTCGTTATATCCTACTGTGACACCTTTTAGATCTATCATGATGAAAGCCCTCTTTTCTTCAGTAGAATATAAGCAAACATCGGGGCACCGATAAGAGCTGTTATCACTCCAATCGGAAGCTCGGTTGGTGCAATGATTGTTCTTGAGATGAGGTCGGCCAACACGAGAAAGCCCCCGCCTACAACGATGGACAAAGGAAGTAAGTGTCTATGGTCATGCCCTACCATCCTCCTTAGAAAATGAGGGATTACAAGCCCTACAAATCCAATTGTACCTGAAACGGCAACAGCCGCCCCCGTCAGTATACTTCCTGCAATTAAGATGAGGAGTTTTCTCTTTTGTACGGATATCCCGATATGATGGGCTTGTTCTTCACCAAAGCTCATGCCATTCAGTTCCTTGCCATTGAGAAACAAAACGATCACTCCAATTAAGAAAAAGGGCAATATAATCGTAATGTAATCCCACCCTCTCATGGATACACTTCCAAGAAGCCAACCTATGATCTGCCTTAATTCTTCTCCCGTCAGGGCAATCATTAAGGATATAAGAGAACCTAAAAAAGAGCTGAAAATGATTCCGGTTAATATGATGGTTTCTACCTTCATGGTTCTTTCAACCTTCTGTGCAAACCATAATACGAGGAACACGGTTATAATCGAACAAAGGATACTGAGAAAGGGAAGCGTAAACTTCCCAATGAACGGAATGCTCCAGTTAAAGAACAATGTAATAACAGCGCCGACCGATGCTCCTGAAGACACACCCAATGTATATGGATCAGAAAGCGGGTTGCGCAATAGTCCTTGAAAGGAAGCTCCTGCAATTGCTAAGGAACTTCCAACCAATAATGCCAATAATACTCTGGGCAATCTTATGGCATACACTATATTTGCAAACATTGGATCAGTTTCTTCCGGTAAAGGGTATCCAAACCATTTAGCTCCAACGATGAACAGAATATCCTTTGGCGGGACAGAGACGGTTCCAATCGATATACCGGCGAGAATGGCGAATAGTAAAAACGATACAGCCAACCCGTATGTTATCCATATTTTATTCTGCAAATAACTCCGGATAGATCGACTTTGCAATTTCCTCTACTCCTTCAACTAATCTCGGACCAGTACGTGTGACCAGATCTGAATGAACGTCATGGACATCTTCATTTTTCACAGCGGTTACATCTTTCCAACCTTCTCGGCCCATCACTTGTTCTTTAGGATTTTCACTATAAAAACCATAGGTTGTAATGATGACGTCAGGATTTGAAGCGATGACCGCTTCTTGATTTACTTGGACCCATCCCTTCTGATCACTCATCACATTTTCGGCATTTACCAGTGAGAGCATTTGATCAATAAAAGTATTTTTTCCTGTCGAATATATGTCAGGGGAAGGTGAAACCTCTACATACACTTTTTTCTTTTCAGATACACCACTGACTTTTTCCTTAATGGATTCAAGATCCGCTTTCATCTCAGAAATGACGGACTCAGATTCATCTTTCTTGCCGACCAATGTGCCGATGTTTTCCATCGTGGTGTACACTTCCTCAAAGCTATTGGCATCACGTACGATATAGACCTTTACCCCTGCACCTCGAAGCTGTTCTAACCCTTCTTCTGCCGACACAGCAGTGGACTCATGAGCAAGAACCAAATCCGGATTCAGACTGATAATCTTCTCAACGTTAAATTCCATTCCACCTATTTTTTCTTTCTCCGCCGCTTCTTTTGGATAATTATCAAAATCTGAAACCCCTACGATTTCCTTATTCAACCCTAACTCGAATAAGATTTCTGTGTTGCTCGGAATCAATGAAACAATATGCTTAGGTTGCTCATCCATCGTGACTTTATTATTCAGGGCGTCGTTTACTGACAAAGGAAAAGCAGATTGTCCCTGGCCCACTTCACCGCTATCTTTATTCTTTTCTACATTTTCATTGTCAGTACCGCAAGCTGAAAGGAGTCCTAGAGATACTATTAGAGCAAGAATAATTTTGAATGTGTGTTTCATACGTTTTCCTCCTGTGAATGAACTTATTTCCAGACAAAAAAACATCTCCAGTGGGACTAGAGATGTTGTGTAAGATGCATAAAAAGGCTTTAAACCGTTAAACATGCACATTACACCCTTCTATCCGCGTAGATTTGGTGCGAAAGACATTAGGCAGGTCTCCTGGCTCATGGTCAATGTTTGCTGCACCTTCCCATACCTATTGGTACAGTGGTATTCATACAGCTCACTTCCATTTACAGTGGCGGGACCGCGTTGGAATTACACCAACTTCCCTATTATGAAGCTAAAAAGTTTGCTACCGAAACTTCCGCTTCACCTAATCTCATATCGTATGTAATTTTTCCGTTCAACAGAATTATACACAAGATTCTAAGGTTAGTGAATGAAATTTGATAAACTTTGCTGAAAATAGCAGGAATACTTCTTTTCGAAGCTTTTCCCGTTGCAACCTTTCGAGCTAATAGATTGTCCCCCCCATTCTTTCGTGATAAAATCTTTTTCAAGCAATCGCTTTACTGCTTTAGAGGAGCACATATGGTACAGGAGGTTCAGCAATGAAAGAAAAAAAAGAAATCGCTACTTTTGCAGGTGGTTGTTTTTGGTGCATGGTAAAGCCATTTGATGAATTACCGGGAATAATTGATGTCGTGTCAGGTTACTCAGGGGGCCACCTTGAAAACCCAACATATCAAGATATAAAAGCAGGAAATAGTGGACATTACGAAGCTGTGCAAATCACATTTAATCCTGATGTATTCCCTTATGAAAGATTATTAGAGCTATACTGGCCACAGATTGATCCAACAGATGATGGCGGACAATTCCATGACCGAGGGGATCAATACCGGACAGCTATTTTCTATCATAATGAACACCAAAAACAATTAGCTGAAAACACAAAGAACGAAATAGCAGACAGTGGACGATTCAAGAAGCCTATCGTCACAAACATCCTTCCTGCTTCCACTTTCTATCCGGCAGAAGAATACCATCAAAAATTTTACAAGAAAAATCCAGATGAATATAAACAAGACCGGGCAAAATCAGGTCGCGATCAATTTATAGATAATCATTGGAAGAACTAAATAGTGGGATGAAAAAAACTCCTTTCGCCAAACTAATGGCAGGAAGGAGTTTTTTGTATGAAGAAAAACGAGAAAAACACAGAAGATAAAGAGCAGGTTATCGGGTTTGAAGGCCCAGGGAAAGTCGTCAATTTCTTTGACCCCTATCCTGATGAAGATGAAGAGAATGTAAATAACTCGGATACGGTAGATAATCATTCTTCAGAAAAGCAGTAAAAACATAAAAGGTGAAGATTATATAAATGTAACCTTCACCTTTTCATATTAACCAATGAATCGATTCACCTTCACTTGCTCATTAAGGATGAGTTCCGCTGTCAGTTGTCCTGAAAGTGAGACCATCGGCACACCTCCACCTGGATGGGTTGAACCTCCCACAAAGTACATATTAGAAAGCACTCTGCTCTTATTCGGAATCTTGAAGCCTCCATTAAGCTTTCGGTCTGTGACAGTCCCATAGATTGAACCACCATTCGCCCCATAAAGGGTCTGAAGGTCGTTAGGAGTGAAGGTATATTCGTATTCAATATGATCCCTTAAATTGGTTACGCCCATTTTCTCCAGCTTATCCAGCACTTTGAGTCGATATGATTCTTTGTATTGAGTCCAATCCTCACCCTCTTTTAAAGGTGGCACATGTGTCAACACAAACAGGTTTTCTTTTCCTTCAGGAGCCTGTGTGGGATCCGATTTCGACGAGATACCAATATAAATCGTCGGATCATCAGCCAGCTTATTCTCATCGAAGATTTGCCTGAATTCTTTTTTAGGATCCTTACTGAAAAAGAAGTTATGGTGAGCAAGATGATCATATTTACGGTCTACCCCAAGCAGCAGAACCAATCCTGAAACCGTAGGGGCATACTTGCTTAGTTCCTCTACTTCCTTAGGAGATTCATGATAATCAGCCAAAAGGGATTTGTAGCAAGGGATGGCCTCTAAATTCGATACAACGATGTCCGCCGTCAGCTCTTCCCCTATTTTCGTACGTATTCCTTCAGCACGGCTGCCTGTGGTGAGAATATCTTCAACTTCACAATTTAAGCGGATCTCTACATCGAGTTCCTCCAACACCTTGGCCATTGCCTCTGCAATTTTATACATTCCGCCTTTTACGTAATGGACTCCGAGCCCCAGCTGAACATATGTAAGCTGTGACATGATGGCTGGTGCATGGTAAGGTGACGAACCGACGTACATGATCAGGAAATTAAACAGCTGCTGCAAATGCTTGTCTTTAATGAATTTACGATTTGCAGCATCCATGGATTTTATCGGATCCATTTGCAGTAATTCTTTGACCGGGTGCATGGTGCGTAGGTCCTGCAAGCCATTGATGCTCTTTTTATAGAAGCTTTTCATTGTGAGCTCATACATTTTTCCACAGTAGCCTAAATAGTTAAAGAAATTATTCGCATCCTCCGTGGATGTCTTTTTCATTTCTTCTAACATCGTTGGAAGGTCCGAAGATACATCCAGGACCTTTCCGTCTTCAAAAAATGTCCTCCAGCCCGGTTCCACTCTGATAATATCCACATAATCATTCAGATCACGGCTTGCATGAGCAAAGACTTTTTCCAGAACCCACGGCATCGTAAGAATCGATGGTCCTGTATCGAAAGAAAAGCCTTTCCCTTCTCTTTTGTTTAATTTCCCGCCAAGTCTTTCCCCTTTTTCGATAATTGTAACGTCATATCCTTCTGAGGCAAGACGGATGGCTGTTGACATACCACCCAGGCCGCCACCAACGATGATTACTTTCTTTTTCATTTTCATTTCCTCCTTACGAGAAAGATCGTATTCGAATGAATAGACTATTCAGCCATTCATTGTGTCCATTTTGTCCGACTTCAAACAAATTAGGCATGAAATTATTCACACAAAACATCCAATACTGATGAATGAAGGTATCACCTTTACCGAAAATGGTTAAAATGTCGATAATAATCAAAAGATTTGAGGGTGAAAAAATGTATATTTGGTTAGGATCTGTTATACTTACCGTTTTCCTTTTTACTAGAATCCCTACAGTCAAAAAGTCCATTCATGTAAGGAATAGTTTTCTCGTAAAAAAATGCTCCATCATCATTCCTGCCAGAAATGAAGAACAGACGATTGGAAATCTATTATCAAGTATTCAGAAGCAATTTATTCAGCCGGTTGAAGTGATCGTTGTAAATGATGGATCGAAGGATCGGACGAAGGCTATAGCCGAAGAATTTGGAGCAACAGTCATAGATACTCCTCCTCTTCCAAATGGATGGAACGGAAAGTCTTGGGCTTGTTGGAATGGGGCGGAAGCTTCAAAGGGGGAATTCTTACTGTTTGTTGACTCAGATACATGGTTCGAGCAAGCAGGACTTCTTAGAATATGCGAGACTTATCAACGACAGCAATGTCAGGGGGTTCTGAGCATTCATCCCTATCATAAGATGAATAATGGATATGAAACATTATCCATGATGTTTCATTTAATCGTATTCGCCGCAACAAGTGTCACCCATCTCCTTTCAGGGTTGGTCAAACCTTCGGGTGGGTTTGGCCAGTGCTTCCTGTGTTCAAGAGATGTATATCGGCGAATCGGTGGGCACGAAGCAATCAAAGGAAATATGGTGGAGCATTTTGCTTTAAGTCAACGTGCAAAAAAGTGTGGAGAATTAGTAGAAGCAGTCAGCGGAAGCAATGCCATATCCATGAGAATGTATGGGAACGGGTTAAGCGAGTTATTCCACGGGTGGTCGAAGAGTTTCGCTTCCGGGGCAAAATCCACAAACATCATCCTTTTGGGATTATCTTCTTTGTGGATTACCTCTCTCACTTCTTTTGTTATACATTCGCCGGTAATGGTATGGACAGACCCCTATATTTATTTGTTTCAGTACTTGTTTTTAAGTGTTTACTTGTATTTCATCCTTAGTAGGATTGGAAATTTCACCATTTTTGAAACGCTCCTATTTCCAGTCCATATTCTATTTTTCGTGATGACCTTTTCCCACTCGGTGTTTACAACGTTTTTTACGAAAGACACAAAGTGGAAGGATCGATACGTTTATATAGAGAAAGGGAAGGATGAAAAGATGAAATGATCATCCATTCGAACCATTTTACAAATAGTGAATAAATTTTTAAAAATTAGACCATTTTAATGATAAGAACCGAGGAAGTCCTCCACTTCAATAGCCATACATCACCTGATTTGCTCGGTTCCCTCTTGTAGTTCCCTCCTTCTTTCATTTACCCACTATGCAGATATTTGTCGAACAAATAAGTCTCTTCTTTTTCTCATCATTATGCTAAACTTATGGCATCAATAATGAGGAGGAAATAACATGCAAAAAACGTTCAAAACACTTTCACCATTTCAAGGAGGAGTGAACGTTTAAGTTCCATATACATGAAACGACGCTCCTTCTTCCGGGACAAATAGTACAATAACAGGAAGTAGGAGACATATATGAACAAACGAACGATTGCATCCCATAATATACGGATGCTATTTTGGATTTCTTTTTTTGGTACGATCAGTTTTCTTCAACCAGTCTTGACTTTATTCTATTTTGAGAGAGGATTAACTTCTTCTCAAATTTTGATTCTACTCATGTTTTGGAGTGGAGCTGTTTTAATTGGAGAAGTTCCAACCGGAATGTTTGCTGATCGGTTTGGGGCAAAGTATTCCTTTTTATTTGGATCTGTGCTTAAGATCCTAAGTATTGCGCTTCTTTTATTTGCCTATGAGCCTTGGTTGTTTTTCTTATACAGCTTTATAAATGGGTTTAGCGTGACTTTTTTTTCCGGGGCGGATGAGGCACTTATCTATGACTCTCTCAAAGAATCCAATGAAGAAAATCGCATGGATCATGCAATGGGAAAAATTCAATCTGCTACTTTTATCAGTATGTTGATTGCGGTTATATTCGGTTCTTATTTAGCTCAAGATTTAGCTGACAGCCAATTTAATCTACTTATTATCTTAGGCTTGGCATTTCATTTAATAGAGGTATTCTTCGTCCTTAAAATTAAGCAGCCCTCTATGGACTCCTTCACAAAAGAGAATCCTTTTTCTCAACTTAAAAGTGGTCTGCGAGTGATTCGTCAAGCACCGGAGCTTTTGCTGATGTTTCTAAACGTAACATTGGTCTTCATTCCAGCAGGAGCTGTTTATCAATACTTTGATCAGCCATTGATGAAGGAGGCTGGATTGCCTGTTTATTTAATTGGTGTTTTTTATGCGATTTCGGCAGTCATCGGTTATTTCGCTTCTAATTCCATCGGATGGATGACTGAAAGGGTTTCGAGGGTGAAGCTGATGAGTGTATCTGGTTTGTTAGCCGTAATAGGTTTACTATTATCCGCTTTATTTGGTTCATCATTATGGATCGTGCTGGGATCTTTTTTCGTATTAAGACTCGTTCGAGCCATCCGTTATCCGATATACGCTCAATTAAGCAATGATTTGATTCCATCCGGGATCAGGGCAACAACCATCTCCTTGCTATCGATTGTAGATTCTGGCCTGGACCTTATGGTGTTCGGAGTGTTGTCCATTATGGCAGTGACAGGATATTCATCTGTATTGATCGGATGTGCTTTCATCGCATTTATCGGCACGCTCCTGCCTATTAAATCCGTAAGTATACAGAAAGGCCAGCAAAATGTGAGACAAATAGAATCATAATACAAAAGAGTGCTGACAGTCATGGTCAGCACTCTTTTATATGTTTAAGGATAGGGAGGGTCCACTCTCTCAGGGGGAGCCTCCTCGCTATTTTCATTACTTTTTCAAGTATGTCCAGCCCTCTTCTTGATAAACCCGGTCTTCCTTCATGAGTTTTCCAAGAGCCCGTTTAAAGGAAGCTTTGCTCATATTAAAGCGATCTTTAATTTCATCCGGTTGGCTCTTATCCCAAAAAGGAATAGCTCCATTTCTTTCTGCAAGATACTCAAGAATGACCTCCGCATCGTCCAGCATTTTGTCCTGCTTTAACGGTAAGAACGAAACATTTAAGTTCCCATCATCCTTAACGTCGATTACTCTCCCTTCAACCAGCTCTCCCAGTCTTGGCTCCGCTTTGCGTTCATTCTCGTGAACGAAGCACCGATATCCTTGTTCGGATAGGAAGAAGGTTCCGACTCTAAGAAGCCGATACACTCGTCCTTGCACTTTTGCGTTCATCATTTCTGTAGATGCTCTTCTAGAGACTTGTTCAATGATATTTTCAGTGGCTAATCTTCCGTATAAGCGGTCCTGCTTATCACGATTAAGTGTTAAAAACAACTGATCACCCGGGTTTGGCCAAAGTTCCAGGAATTTTGGAAGATCATCTGCTGAGACTAAAATATCCTTAGGAAGGCCAATGTTAACGAAAACGCCCAAATCCTCCCGTTTATCCACTACTTCAGCCCATCCGTAAGCACCGACTTGTACTTTAGGGATACGCATTGTGGCCGTAAGGCGAACATCCTTATCATGATAAAGAAACACCTTCACAGTATCTCCTTCTTGAACTTCTTCTGTTATCTCAGAATGGTGCAATAGCACACGATCTATTTCATTCGTTAGAAAGAAACCATAAGGTACTTCATGATCAACGAATAAATCCACTACCGTACCTGGTTTTAAAGAAGACATTATTCTATTTCCTCCTATTTCATTTAAGTATTAACTTAAGTTCTCTCTACTCAAGTTTTGTATTCACTAAATATAGCTTTTTTCAATGGTTATGTATAGTCCATGAGGCGATTTTAATAATAAACCACCAATTTAGAAAATAATGAATTCATGAATATTTATTGCTTCCATTGACCTGATGAAAGTGACTTGATATGATGCTTCTAATTCAATTATAACAAAATCTCATACACCTTGTATAAGTTCAAGAATACGGCTTGAACGTTTCTACCAGCTACCTTAAATGGCTTGTCTACAAGAATAAAGTAATTCTTTAACAATTATTTTATCCTGTAGATATAACTCTGGTTGCTTTTGAACCAGAGTTTTTTTATTTTATCTTCTTGGAGGGTTATAATACATGAAAACATTCTTTCAATTTGCTGAAAGAGAAACAACTTATAGAAAAGAAACTTTAGCAGGGGTAACGACCTTCCTTTCAATGGCCTATATTCTTGTCGTCAATCCAATCATTCTAAGTCAGGCGGGGATGGATAAAGGCGCTTTATTTACAGCTACTGCCCTGTCGGCGATTGTAGGTTCCCTTTTAATTGGGATACTTGCAAACTTCCCGATAGGTATTGCCCCCAGCATGGGACTTAACTCTTTCTTCACCTTTTCAGTTTGCATAGGAATGGGCGTTCCTTGGGAAATTGCACTGACAGGAGTATTTGTTGCAGGCATCATCTTTATGATCTTAAGTGTCATGAAAATACGCGAGAAAATCATCAATGTCATTCCACAGGATTTAAAGTATGCGATTGCAGGTGGAATTGGATTCTTCGTAGCGTTTATAGGTTTTAAAAATGCCGGACTTGTGGTTGCCAATCCAGAAACCTTTGTCTCAATCGGAAATCTTTCTTCTCCCACTACACTTCTTGCAGTCTTCGGGTTCGTCATTACATTGATGATGTTAGTTAGAGGCATTCGAGGCGGAATATTTTACGGAATGGTCGCAACCACCGTCCTTGGTATGGTTAGTGGGAAGATCGACGTGCCACACTCAATTATTGGCAAGGTTCCTAGTTTAGAGCCTACATTTGGAGTTGTTTTTACTCATTTAGGTGACATTTTCACCCTTGAAATTATGGCGGTGATCTTCACATTCCTATTTGTAGCATTCTTTGACACTGCAGGGGCATTGATTGCTGTTGCCAGTCAAGCGGGTATAATGAAAGATAATAAGATTCCGAATGCAGGTAGAGCTTTGTTAGCTGATTCCGCTTCAGGAGTGGCAGGAGCGATCTTTGGGACTTCAACGACAGCCTCATTTGTAGAATCCTCTGCAGGAGTAGCCGTTGGAGGCAGAACGGGATTCACTTCTATAGTGATTGCATTCTGTTTCTCTATTGCTCTCTTCTTTTCACCAATATTATCTGTTATTACTCCTGAGGTGACAGCCCCGGCATTGATTATAGTCGGTGCTTTAATGGCTACTGAAGTGAGGCATATTAACTGGAGTCGTTTGGAAATCGTCATTCCTACTTTTGTAACAATCATTATGATGCCCTTAACCTTCAGTGTTGCAACCGGGATTGCCTTAGGGTTTGTCCTTTATCCATTAGCGATGATCTCGTTAAAAAAATGGAAAGACGTTCATCCAATCATGTACATCCTTTGTGCATTATTCATTGTTTACTTTGCTTTTTCTTAAAAGCTCATGTCGTAAATTTTTGTTGCTATTGTAGAGGAGAAAGCAGTAGTTGATTTCCGCTCCAGGATGCTCCAATCAACATTCTGAGGATGTATCCTTAATCGAAAACAATTAACACAAGCTTTTTAACAAACAATTTCATTTAAGGTAAGTAAAGATTGATTGTGTTAGGAAGATGAATTACTTCTGGTACACCTTGAAGCTCTGTCACAAAGATCCTGTTAAAGATGGTGAGGGGAACTGCGCAGACTCCGGCGGATTTTGGGCGTGCCGATACCCCGTTCGTCTAAGCTGAGGAGGCTCGGTCGAACGATAGCTGCAAGCGGAGCAGTTCCCCTCACCATCCAGCATAAACTGGTTGACAGAGCCTTGGCATATTTTATTTTAGAAAACAACAATCTTTGCGAAAAGATCCCTTTAAAAAGAGAGAGTGATTGCCTGATTATCACCTTTGCAATCACTCTCTTTTTTTCTATGGAAGTTTATGAAAACTTCTCACCTTTTCGTCGGAAGGAAGCAGAAACGTCATCATCCCCAGTAGTGGGAGAAAGCTGCAAAGTATCATGACGAAACGAATGGTGTATAGATCTGCGAGTCCCCCGAAGATGACTGCACCTACAGCTCCCATTCCAAAGGCAAGTCCAACGGTTAGTCCCGACACCATTCCAATTTTTTGTGGCAAAAGCTCTTGTGCATACACAACGATTACACTAAAACTTGAAGACAAAATAAACCCGATGCAAAAGATAAATGGATAAACAATACTTAAAGATAAGTAAGGTAAAGCAAGGGTTAACGGGGCAGCCCCCAACATTGAAAAAAATATGATATTCCTTTTTCCAAAGCGGTCTGAAAGCGGCCCTCCCAAGAAGGTTCCCAGTACTCCCGCAAACATAAATACAAAAATATATGCTTGCGCTTCTTTAATGGAAAGACCGTAATCGTCAATTAAATAAAACTGATAGTAATTGGATAACCCGGCTCCGTACCACGAACGGGCAAACACTAAAAATACCACTAATACCATTGCCCACTTAATTCTTGGATGAATCGGATTTTTCTTCACGTTTGTCTTGTTATGTCGGTTCATCTTTTCATTCGAACGTAATTGTTCCGAATACCAATTAGATACATGATATAAAACAATGACCCCCAGGATAGCTACAATGGAAAACCATAATGCCCCTTTTTGACCGAATGGGACAAAAATAAAGGCCGTAATCAATGGGGCAAGTGACTGCCCGGTATTCCCACCTACCTGATAAATCGATTGAGCCAGGCCCCTGCGGTTTCCGGCTGCCATATATGCTACCCTTGAACCTTCGGGATGAAAGATGGCAGAGCCGAATCCGATGAATAACACAGATAAGATTATCCATAAAAAATGACCGGATAATGCAAAGCCCACTAAACCGATTAAGCTTGAAAGCATTCCTAATGGAAGTAGATAAGGTTTTGATCGTATATCCGCATAATAACCGAATACCGGTTGCAACAATGAAGAAGTCATATTGAGCGCAAATGCGATCCAGCCAATTTGGGTATAACTCAACTGCAAGGACTTCTCAATGATCGGAAACATGGCCGGAACAACTGCCTGTAACGTATCATTGATAAAATGACCGGAACTGATGGCTAATAAAATACCGTAAATGGTAGGATTCTGTTTGGGCAGGGTTTTCACAGCAGGTTGCGTCAAACATTGTCACTCCTCCCTATTATTTCGTTACTCTAAATAGTATACTGAATTCCCTGTCCATTTCCTACAGGCAAATAAAAAAAGCCGAAGCAATGTTCGACTTTTCACCATTAGGATTATCCTCTGTTCGGAAATACTCGTTTCAGCATATCAGTAATTTCTTCTCCCAGACCCTCAATCGGTTTCCCATTCTCTGCTTTGTTCGCATAATCCCTCATGCGATCAGTGAAATCAGGATTAGTTGAAATATAAACATTATTTATATTTCCGTTTTGACTTTTCACTTGATCCGAGATCTTTTTCTCCAGGTCCTTTGAGACCTTTCCATTCATATTATCTTCAAGTACCGCCGCTACATACGCGTTTTGATCTGTTGTCAATACATATGCGCTTTTTACTTCATTAAGACTGACCACTTTATTTGCCTCTTTTTCGGCCAGTGAATAATTCTCTCTCCTTGTTCCGTCATTTACATACTCACGATTATTCACATAATCACGATTAGCCTGATTGTTTTTGTAGTTCACTTTTTCCAAATTACGGTTATTCATTTCTTGTCCTTCTTCATTCATGTCATTCCCCATGCCGCAACCTGTTGCAATGCTCATGAACATTAATCCCAATAGGGATATCAATAGATATTTTTTCAAATTTACTACCTCCTAATTATTATTCATCCTTACTATCCCCACAGCACTTTAAAACTATTCAAGGACTGATTTAGCGTTTAATTCCACTCACAATTAGGGAAAACTCATTATGTAGAATGTTTACGGAGGTGGAGAAATGTTCCAGGCTGCTTTATGGGGAGGGATTGTTAGTTTATCCCTCCTAATCGGTGCTGTTATGGGGATTTATTTGGACATATCAAAACGAATAGTCGCTTATATCATGGCATTGGGAACCGGGTTGATCATAGGTTCTGCCACCTTTGATTTACTAAGTGATGCAGAAGGGAAAGCGGACCTGCTCCACCTCACATCTATGTTCTTACTAGGGGCGCTCTTATTCACTCTTTTCGAAATCTTCATTTCAAAGAAAGGTGGAAGTGAAAGAAAGAGGTCAAAGAAGAATCCCCATGGTCACTCAGGATTAGCTATTTATGTAGGAACGATAATGGATGCAATACCCGAATCCATCATTATTGGAGTCAGCTTTATAGGAGACCAACCTATACAATGGGTGTTTATCATCGCCATTTTCATCAGTAACTTACCTGAATCATTATCAAGCAGTATCGGTTTCAAGCTTGATCAATATAGTACAAGTAAAATTCTTACCCTATGGGGAAGCGTAGTCGTTCTCTCATCCCTTAGCTCCTTGCTCGGGTATATACTCTTACAGGATGCGGCAGAGAGCATATCTTACATAATCGGAGCGTTCGGGGCAGGCGGATTATTAGCCATGGTATCCTCTACGATGCTGCCAGAGGCGTTTGAAGAAGGAGGTCCCATTGTCGGATTTCTGTCTTCATTAGGTATCATACTTTCTTATATACTGACAAACTTGTCGTAAACCATTTCCTTTTAATCCCTTTGGTATCGTAAAAACGTCCTTAAGCGATTGCTTAAGGACGTTTATTTTGTTTATTCGTCATGATCTATGGTTAAACCTTCAACAAATCGTTTTCCCATCAGCTTATCTTTTTTCCGGTTTTCTTTACTGTTAAAAATAATATCAAAATCATAACCATCAGGATATAGCTCTTTCGCCGAAACATAAAGATCCAGACGTTTATGATTAATTATTCTTTTTTCACTTTTAATTTGCACGGTGTAATCACCTCTATCATCAGGTCCTTCGTATACAATCCCGAATTCTCCACTCGTTGAAATCTTAACATTATCTCCTTTATTAAATAATGGACCTCCACTCTCCCCCTTTGAGGAAGATTTACTATGGTTCCTTTTTTTATATTTGTTTACGATAACCTGCTTTTCCAACTCCTTCTTGGCATGATAATCGATTTCTCCCAGGTCATAGCATTTCTTTTCCCTATACGTAATTTCATGGGCTTTTTCAATGATTTCAGGGTGCATTCCCAGCTTTAATGCAATGGCAAATGCTTGACTATCGCCTCCCTTACCCACTATGAGCTTATAAGTAGGTTGTAATGTATCAATATTGAATTCCATACTCCCGTTCACGAAGCCTTCATGCTCTTCTGCGAAATGCTTTATTTCACTGTAATGGGTAGTTGCGAGTATCGTGGCTCCTTTTTCATATAATTGATCCAGGATGGCTGTGGCCAGCCCCATTCCTTCTAGGGGATCCGTACCGGAACCAAGCTCATCTAACAGAACCAAGGTTCGATCATTTGTATTCTTTAATATATCGATAATATTTTTAATATGGGAGCTGAATGTGCTTAAATTTTGCTGAAGGCTTTGACCATCCCCAATATCTAAAAGAATATCTTGATAAATACTGACTTCACTACCCTTTTCTGCCGGAATATGAAGACCGCATTGGGTCATGAGGGTGAGTAGGCCCACCGTTTTAATGGCGACTGTTTTACCTCCAGTATTCGGGCCGGTTATGACTAACGCATGAAAATCCTCACCCATCTGAATGGATAATGGCACTGCCTGTTTTCCAAGCAGGGGATGAACCGCATTTGTTAAATGTATTTGATGATTTTCATTTACAAGTGCGCTCACACCATCAATGGAGCGGCTATATTTAGCCTTTGCAAATAGGACGTCGTAATGCACCATCGTTTCAATCGCCAGCTTTAATTGTGGTTCGTACGTTTGAACCAGCCCTGTTAGCATCCAGAGGATGTTCTCAACTTCACGATCTTCCTCAAGCTTATAGTATAGAAGCTGATCTTGCTGAATGCTTAATTCCTCAGGCTCAATATAGAGAGTCGACCCTGAAGCAGATGAATCCAAAACGGACCCTTTCATTTTCCCTTTATATTCTTTCTTGATAGGGAGAACATACCTGCCATTTCTCTGACTAACAATCGATTCTTGTAGGAATGATTTATATTTAGCTGACTTTACAATCGATTGAATTTTATCCTTTAACCGATCCTCTTGAATCCCCATTTGTTTTCTGATCCTTAACAACTCTTTACTGGCGTGATCGTCCACTCTCCCATTACGGATGCATCGATTGATTTCTTCCCCAATTTCAGGGATCTCTTCAATCGAATAAACATATGAAGATACCCTTGGAGCCACCCACTGTTTATCCTCCATGAATTTCTTAATTTTTTTACACGCATCCAGAAAATAATAGAGGCTGGTAAATTGATCTGGTTTCAATGGCACCCCTTTATTCAGGTTTGCTACAATGTTTTCCACGCCATCCAAAGCATGAATCGGTATACTCGCACTTTTCTCCAGGATTCTTACGGCTTCCGCTACTTCACCTAAACGCATTTCAATTTGGCGTTTATTGATTGATGGCATTATTTTCATCAATTCCTTTTTCCCTTCTTCTGTAAGGGCATACCGTGACAGTTCTTCCTTGACTTTGTTAAATTCTAATGTTTGAAATGTCTTTTCGTTCAATGTTTTCTCCTCCATATAAAAAAATAGACCACAACGAACAATGTCCATTGTGGTCTTACTCACTCGTATACTGACTTGCCAATAATAATCGCATGTGTCTACGTAAAACGTGAATCGTTCATAACCAGAAGCTAGAAACGACTTCACAGATTTCCCGATTCATGTACACAAAAAGAGCTGTGCACAAAGACACAGCTCTCCTATTAAAGGGTTGAGTATGCTATGACCATTGTTCTTAACTACACTTTGTAGGCAAAGCTAAATAAGCTTATTCAATAACCTGTTTTTAAGGCTATTGCCTGCAAAATGTCCGTATTCATTTCACGGTTAGTTAAGAACGACACCTAACATAGAACATACTCCCTTTGTATACATTAATTAAATTCATGAATAGTTTACAATGTATGAGATTCATTGTCAATAGGCTACTGTAAAGACCTTTTATATTGGAACCTTTTCCATTGAAAACGGATAAAACAACCGATACAGAATCCCCCAAGCGCGACGGTCGCTGCTAGGAATACCATTCCTGAGAAAAGGTAGAATCCTGTACTCCATCCAGCCAGAGCACTCATGATCGCTGCTCCTAAGCAAATCACGGCAATCATGTTGTTAAATCGCTGCTGATCAGCGTCTTCAGGAGGATACGATGAAAGCTCTTTCTTTAAGAATTTCCTCCCTGCCTTTATGACGGGATTGAACTTAAATATCATAGCCGATAACCCCACCATTAATGGAAGCAATATGAAGAATTCTATTTGAAACACCCATGAAATGGCTACAGTAGAAACGATGAACCACTGATTTAATTGAACTAAAGGTTTCGGTATTGAATTGAGTGAAGGTGAACCCACTTTTAATTCCCACCTTTCTGATTGGAATTTATGTAATTATAGTGTAGTGGATTCATCAGAAAAAATCAAAAGAAAAAACCGAAAGCAGCCGCCCATTTTTTGGCTGCTTTCAGTTCTCATCATTTATAGGTTCCTTAGTATTTCTGCATGACGCTGTTCATCATATGCAGCCCTCATAAATCTCCGTTTGGCTCTTGGCTCGGTAAGTCTGTTGGAAATAGACAAATAAAAGGATACCGTTTCACTTTCATCTTTAATACTTTCTCTTATCCCTTGCCGGTAATTTGAAGGCAGGTCTCTTGGATTGACTAAATTAATGGGTGGGTATCTACCTGTTAGTTGCAAGTACGATTGTGTAAATCCATTAAAGTGACGGATCTCGTCCTGCCTTATTCCCAAGATTGCTAGCTTGGCTGTATCATTCGGGGCAAGCTCTGCCAGTTGTGTATAGTAAGATATAGCTAAAAATTCATCATTAATGGCTTTTTGTATATCTCTTCTCAGTTGTCGATCGATTTGACGGTCATCCTGATTTTCAAAGTAATGTGGATATTGATCGTACATCAAACATCTCCTCCTAAAGCATAGCCTTTTACAGACTATGCCTGAAGCCCATCCATAGTGATGCTCTGCATCATTTCATTAGCTCGTATCGATGCCGTACTATTCAGGAGTCATCTTCATTATAAGCTGAAGAATTTCTCACTGTTCCGGCTAACACTCTATCTTTTTAGCATACTCGCGTGTTATAATCTTTTAGATTGAGTATTAGGAGGTATATCACACATGATTCAAGTATCAGATGTAAGCTTACGTTTTGGTGATAGGAAGCTATTCGAAGACGTGAATATAAAGTTTAATCCAGGGAATTGCTACGGACTTATCGGAGCAAACGGTGCTGGTAAATCAACATTTTTAAAGATTCTTTCAGGAGAAATCGAAGCTCAGACCGGCCACGTATCAATGGGTTCAGGAGAGCGACTTGCTGTATTAAAGCAGGACCACTTCGAATATGAAGAATATGAAGTGCTGAAAGTTGTCATTATGGGGCATACCCGTTTATATGAAGTCATGCAAGAAAAAGATGCCATCTACATGAAAGAAGATTTCTCTGATGAAGACGGCATGAGAGCTGCAGAATTAGAAGGTGAATTCGCCGAGCTTAACGGGTGGGAAGCTGAATCAGAAGCTGCGATCCTGTTAAAAGGCTTAGGAATCAACGAAGATCTTCACACGAAACAAATGTCCGAACTAACAGGTGGAGAAAAAGTAAAAGTATTATTGGCACAAGCACTATTCGGCAAGCCAGATGTTCTTTTACTGGATGAGCCTACCAATCACTTGGACATTCAAGCGATTCAGTGGTTAGAAGACTTTTTAATTAACTTTGAGAACACAGTCATCGTAGTATCACATGACCGTCACTTCTTAAACAAAGTATGTACACATATTGCTGACCTTGACTTTGGAAAGCTCCAAGTTTATGTCGGGAACTATGATTTCTGGTATGAGTCCAGTCAATTAGCACTTAAAATGGCTCAAGATCAGAATAAGAAGAAAGAAGAAAAAATCAAAGAGCTTCAGGCATTCGTTGCCCGATTTAGTGCAAATGCATCTAAGTCGAAACAAGCCACTTCTCGTAAAAAATCGTTAGAAAAAATCTCATTGGATGATATCAAGCCAAGCTCACGTCGTTATCCTTATGTACAATTCAAGCCTGAGCGTGAAATCGGAAACGATGTTCTACGTGTAGAAGGTCTTACAAAAACGATTGATGGAGTAAAGGTCTTAAACAACGTGAACTTTATCCTGAATAAAGAAGACAAAATCGCACTTGTCGGAGCCAACGAAATTGCTAAAACGACTCTTTTCAAAATCCTTGCAGGTGAGATGGAGCCGGACAGCGGCACATTCAAGTGGGGAGTGACGACAACTCAAGCTTACTTCCCGAATGAAAACTCCAAGTACTTTGAAGGAAATGAACCTTCCCTTGTAGACTGGTTACGTCAATACTCACCGGAAGATGAGAGTGAAACTTTCCTTCGCGGATTCTTGGGTCGCATGCTTTTCTCAGGGGAAGAAGTATTGAAGAAGCCGAGTGTTCTTTCAGGGGGAGAAAAAGTTCGCTGTATGTTATCCAAGATGATGTTAAGTGGATCAAATGTTCTTTTATTAGATGAACCAACAAACCATTTAGATTTGGAGTCTATCACTGCATTGAATAATGGATTGATTAACTTTAAAGGTGCGATGATCTTCGCCTCCCATGACCATCAGTTCATTCAAACCATTGCGAATCGCATTATTGAAATCACCGAAGATGGTGTCATCGATAAAGAAACGACTTATGATGAATTTCTTGAGATGAAAGCTTCCATGAAAGCTTAATGTGAACCAGAAAAAGCAGGTAGCCTGATGGCACCTGCTTTTTTTTTTCATTCATATTGACCGTGTTTAACCAAGTATCCTTTAATCTGAAAATAGCTTATTTTATTCGGTAATTCCTCTTTAATGGGCTTTAAGAGGTCCGTCCCTACTTTCTGGACTGCGTCTTCAATAAGTGTTTCTTCTTCTTCTGTAAAGAGGATGGTCCAGTCATTCGTGATGCGTTCCTGATAGGCTCGGATAATGTGATTTTCAATCGTTGCTGTACTCATTCCTCTTTCTTTCGCAATTTTTTTTATATCCAAGTGATCTTTGAACAACTCATAGCTGATTAAATAGGAAGCCGTGTCAGATTTACCTGTCTTGCGTGGTGGTGCAGGTTTGAACACTTCGACTTCACGCTCTGGATTTTCAACTAAAAAGGAAGAGATTTCATTGATGAAAACTTCTCCATACCGAATCATCTTGTTTTCCCCCACCCCGCTCACTTGGAGGAATTCATCAGGTGTTTTCGGCATCTTCACACACATATCCTGTAAGGATTTGTCGGAGAAAATAACGAATGGGGGGACTCCTTCAGAATCTGCAATTGATTTACGGAGTGTTCGCAAGGTCTGGAACAAGCCATCTTCTTTAGGGATGATGGCCGAAACAGTAGGCTGAACCTTTCTCGTTATGCTTCTTTCCCCCATTAACACCTCTTTGCCTTTTGATGAAACTTTCAGGATAGGAAAGCTCCCCCCCTCGACTTGTATGACCCCCTCTGAAATCAAATAATCGATGAACAGTCCGACATCCTTCTGTGATTGTTCCTTCATTAATCCGTATGTGGAAAGCCGATCGAACCCCCATTCCAGGATCTTTTTGTTCTTTGACCCCGTTAGTACACCGCTGATGAGTGAGGTTCCAAATCTTTCATTCATTCGCATCATACAGGATAATACCATTTGAGCTTCTTTCGTTACATCCTCGGATTCCCTATCATCCAAGCAATTGCTGCAATGACCGCATGCTTCCTCTACTTGTTCTCCAAAATACGCTAAAATGTAGTTCTGCAGACATGCTTCTGTATGGACAAAATCAACCATTTCGCGTAATTTCTGCATCTCATTATCATGTAATTCCTGATTTACGATATTCTGGTCAATGATATACCGTTGTGTCTGGATATCCTGTGGTGAAAATAATAAGACACATTCGCTGTCCACTCCATCACGACCTGCCCTACCAGCCTCTTGATAGTATCCCTCCATATTCTTCGGAATTTGGTAATGAATCACAAAGCGTACATTTGATTTATTTATCCCCATCCCAAATGCATTGGTCGCAATCATGATGGTAATGGAATCATTCAGGAAGGCTTCCTGCTGTTCCTGCCTTACTGTGTCAGACAGCCCGCCATGATATTTCCCGACGGAAAATCCCTTTTTATCAAGATAAATATAAAGGTTTTCAACTTCCTTCCGTGTTGCACAGTAAATGATGCCGGAATCCTGATGATTCTTTTGTACATACCTTTCAACCCAACGCTTACGATCTTCACCTTTTACAACCTGGAAGAACAAATTCGTCCGTTGAAAACCAGTTATTACTTTATATTGATCTGGAATGTGTAAATGATGAAGGATATCAGCTTGTACCTGTGGAGTTGCAGTCGCGGTCAGAGCGAGAATGGTGGGATTTGATTGTAGTTGATTAACAGCTTTATAAATCCCTAAATAGCTTGGTCTGAAGTCATGACCCCATTGGGATAAACAATGGGCTTCGTCAACAGCTACCAGGGGAATGGGTAAAGAATTGAGGAATCGAATGAATCCAAATGATTCTAATCTTTCAGGAGCAATATAAACGAGTTTGTATTCACCTGAAGAAATCTCTTCCATCCTGGTCTCTACTTCACTATTCGATAGTGTACTATTAATGTAGGTTGCTGGAATCCCTTGATGAAGTAACGAATCCACCTGATCTTTCATTAAAGATATGAGTGGAGAAATAACAAGTGTAACTCCATCAAGCATTAGAGCAGGAATTTGGTAACAGAGCGATTTCCCTCCTCCTGTCGGCATGATCCCTACTGTGTTTTTCCCATCAATTATGTATTGAATAATACTCGCTTGTCCATCTCTGAATTCGTCGTATCCAAAGTACTGCTTTAATACTTTTTTTGCTTCTAGAATCACATTTTCCCCTCCCAATAGATCTTACTATTCCTTTATTGTATTCCAGAACGGGGAACGTGCCAATAGGGTTTCCCATTTTTTAAACAAAAGGCCGTACATTCTTAAACGCAATGTACAGCCTTATCATTAGATTAAAACCACTTGACTGTTTTTTCTTCTTTATTTACTTCAACAGGCTTCGTCAGCTTCCAAAAGCTATCCCATACAGTATCTTTACTCTCAGTTGAAGAACTTTTAACTTCTTTCTCTTTCTTGTTAGACATGGTGCTACCTCCTTTAATACATAAATACATTACATCCTATTCAAATATAAAAAAAGAGTTTAATAATTTTTTCAAAAACACCTCATTATATGATGCTCATTTTGCCTTGACTAGAAAAAAGAACCAATCAGTATAGATTGGTTCTCTACGATTCACTAGGATGATTTAATTGTAGGATGTGGATTGTCTACAACTTGTAATACCTTTGTAGATGTCACCATATCTTCTTTACAAAGCGGACACTTAGGAGTATCTTCACTTTTGAAGTTATCTCTCATCCAGCCTTTACAATCTTCGGCGGAACAAGCCCAAATCTTTGTATCCTCTGTTTTAATCTCTTCCTCAACTTGATTTCTACGACCAAAAGCCATTGAACGTCCTCCTTTAAGGTAAGTAGGATTTCCTTGCTATGCTTTCTAACAGGAAAATAATGATTGTGGTAATTTATGCTGCAGATAGTATGTGGTCATTTATGTGTAGCCAGTGTAATCGTAAAATTTCTGCGATTGTTTCCATTATACCATACTTGACTCCAATTTAATATATGAACTCCTCAGGAAAGGTAACAAACGCACCATTATGTAATGAAGGAAGAAAAAAGGTCCTTCATCATTTTTTCTTTCTGTTTCTGGAAGAAGGGGCCTTTACTCCACCTGATAATTCCTGGTTGGTCGTCCCTTGTCCTTCCACTTGAGAAGAACCCAGCACAGCTTTTGATGCATCTTTTTTCTTCTTGCTCATCTGCTTCACCTCCACTCCTACCTTGCCCAAAACCTTTACAGAATATGTATATTTCAACCACCTTTCTCTTTGATAAAGGGCACTTTTCGCAATGGTTATCGTTTTTAACATAAGATCTGCTAGGGCTCTGTCTATTGGTGTGTGCTGGATGGTGGGGGGAACTGCTCCGCTTTCCGCGGACGTTCGGCCGAGCCTCCTCAGCTTAGCCGAACGGGGTCTCGGCACGACCGTACTTCCGCAGGAGTCTCCGCAGTTCCCCTCACCATCTATAAGAAAATTGTGACAGAGCTTCATAGTGACAAAAACAACTATCTAAATGAAACAGCCTTTCAAAAGATTTTTTACGGTTTGGTGCTTCTTACATTAAACAAAACAAAGGGATTTTTGATCCAGGAAAATAATTCAATGATCCACCAACATATATTTGTCTACGATTTCTATAGGGGAAAATCCCATCTTGTAGTGTTTTTGCACTCCTATTTAGATAGTATGTTTTTGGGAACAAACTATCTAAATAGGAGCTTTTTTTGTGTTTGTCTATCTATACCTATAGCCAGTAATAATGTAGTATCACAGAGTGGATTGGAGCGGAAGGCACTTGACTCCTGCGGGTAATAGAGGAAAGGAAGTGCCTGGAGCGGAAAGGAACGGTCAACATTTTGTTCACAAATCACTTATCCAAAACAAATTTACGTTTTTGAAAGTTGCGCAAAACCTATGGGTGACACCCAGAAGGAGCAGAATTACAAGTAGGCTCACCACCCGCCTCGCTATAGCGGAAACAACTATTACTTTCTTCTGTATAATCGCCACTAAGTTTACTAAAAGATCCTAGATGAAAAAATGCCACCTTGTGATTAAGAACAGGATTCATGGGAAGTCTAATCTATAAATTGAGGTTTAGGGTGTTGAATTCTGTGTTTAGACGTAGAGAAGTGAAGAAAGATATTGAAAATGGGTCCCCCCATAGCTTTGATATAGAAACATTTCATAAAGAAATCCTTTCATTGGTAAGCAATAGTGAAGATTTGGTATTCAGAATCATTACAATAGGCGAACAGAAGCTTGCAGTAGTATATTTTGATGATTTAATCAATACTACAGCGATGCAGGATAGTATCATCAGGGCTCTTGAGGAATCCAAAGGTGACCTGAATTATCAAATGATCCAGGATACGATTAATATTGCGAAACTTACACAGACGAATCAAATTAATGACGTTGTAAATAACATCGTCAATGGAACTGCTTATATTTTCAAGCAGGGTGATACCCATGGGATATTAGCGGATGTTGCTGATAAAGGTACAAGAGGGTTGGAGAAAGCTGAAACAGAATCCCTTGTGTTTGGTCCTAAAATTTCTTTCACAGAATCCATCACGAAGAATTTAAATCTGATTCGTTCTAATATTAACGATCCTAAACTATGCGTTGAAACATTCATGATTGGCTCAAGAGCGAAGAAAAAAGTTCAAATGGTTTACATAAAAGACATTGCTGAAGAAGAGAACGTAAATACGTTCAGACAGAGGATAACTGAATTAGAGGTTGATAGCATTGTTGATTCTACTGTCCTGGCACAGATGATTGAAGATAATTCCTATACGTTCTTCCCGCAGTTGATTACAACTGAGCTACCGGACCGCTGTACCATCTCACTCCTTCATGGAAAGATCTGTTTACTTGTCGATCGCAGTCCTACAGCGGTCATCGGACCATCTACTTTTATGAATTTCTTTGAATCGACGGAAGACATTTATATGAGATGGAATATGGGAACGTTCTTAAGATTGGTTCGCTTTGTGGCAATCTTCTTCTCCATCCTATTGACACCTGCTTATGTGGCGGTATTAACTTACCATTATGAGGTGATTCCATCTGCTCTTCTGGTTTCATTAGGTCAGTCACGATCTAACGTTCCATTTCCGCCTTTTTTTGAAGCTCTATTATTGGAATTCATCATTGAGCTCCTAAGAGAGGCTGGAGCAAGATTACCAACAAAGGTTGGGCAAACAATGGGGATTGTAGGTGGTATCGTCATCGGTCAAGCGTCAGTGCAAGCTGGGTTCACCAGTAACATTTTAATTATTATCATCGCGATATCCGCCTTGGGCTCCTTCACTGCTCCAAGCTATGCAATCGGAACAGCTGTGAGAATCATCCGTTTCCCAATCATCATCATGGCCGGGTTATACGGTGGTGTGGGAATCATGTTTTGCCTCTGTTTCATTCTCATTCATTTACTGAAAGTGACAACATTAGGCAGACCTTACTTATCACCAATTTACCCATTTAGGTTTGCAGACTTCAAATACAGTCTATTCCGCTTACCCTATCAGTATCTAGTCCAACGTCCCATCTCCAATCACCCTATAGATCAGGGACGAATCCCTGAGAAGAAAGCAAAAGAGAAGAAAGACGTTGATGAGTAAAGGATGAATTGAATGAATATTAATGTGAATCCAAAGGAACGGTTAATGTTTAATGCCTTTTTGATCATGTTTATCTTACACACTGCCCAAACGGGAGTCGGGATTGCAGGGCTGCCAAGAGTTATTTACATGGAGGCGAACAGGGACGCATGGATTTCTGTCGTATTAGCTGGAATTCTCGTTTCGATTGTTCTATATCTCATGATAAAAATGCTTGAAACTTACGATAGTACCGACTTGTATGGCATTCACTTAGATATTTATGGAAAATGGATCAGCAAAGGATTTAACATTCTCTACATTGGATATTATCTCAGTGTCACCTACGTGATCTTAATGAACTATATTGAGATGGTCCAAGCCTGGATATTCCCCAAAATGCCCACATGGCTCTTGATGGGGTTATTGATTTTTTTAATGGTTTATAGTGTGTTGGGGGGAATTCGGGTAGTCGTCGGAATTGCTTTTTTAGGACTCATCCTTGCCTTCTGGTTAGTATTCATGATCTACACCCCCATTAAATATATGGACTTCAATCATCTTCAACCTGTATTAACATCCTCCCCCAAACAGATACTGATGGGTATATATAAATCAAGCTTTACCCTCATTGGCTTTGAATTGGTGTTATTTGTGTACCCTTACATCAAGGAAAAGAAAAAAGTACTAAGATATGGACTTATCGGTGCAGGATATTCCACCTTTCTCTTTACGGTTGTGACCGTTGTAAGTATCGGCTTTTTCTCAGAAGATGCCCTTATAAAGACCATCTGGCCAGTCCTGTCCATGTTCAAGATATTGAGGATCCCAAACTTGGAGCGATTCGAATTCATTGCCGTCTCTTTCTGGATGCTCGTCATCCTTCCAAACATTTGTCTCTATTTTTGGACAGCTTCAAGAGGAATGAAAAGGGTATTTAATGTTTCGCAAAAAAAAGCCATCTACCTCTTCGCTATCCTGCTTTGGATATTATCCCTATGCGTGCAGGATCGTATCACGATGAATACCATTACAGACAAAGTTGGTACTACTAGCTTTATTCTTTCGTTTGTTTATCCATGCTTCCTGTTCATCCTGGTTAAATTGAAATACATTTCTAAGAAGAAAAAGGGTGTAGATGTATGATTAGAAACATCATGCTCCTCCTGCTTTGTCTTTGTACATGTTTCTTAAGCAGCTGCGTGGAGCAAAAATATTTAGAAAAGCTTGGATTGATCACTGCAGTTGGATATGATCAGGCTGAGGATGAAAAAATAACCGGGACAATAGTACTCTATCAGTTTAACCCGGCCATGCAGGATGTTGAAAAGGTCCTCATAAGTAAGTCAAAGACCAGTAAAGGAATCCGTCTCTCACAGAATTTAGAAACCGATCATAAGCTTGTTTCCGGTCAGCTGAGGATAACAGTTTACGGAAGAGAGCTTGCAGAAAAAGGGATTTCCCACTTGGTTGATACGTTGGAACGGGATTCTTCCATTGGGAATATGGTGTACTTGACAATAGCTGATACGACTGCCGAACAAATCCTGAATTATCAAATGACGGAAAGACCTTCGAATATGGGAACGTACTTATATAATTTGGTCAGGCAAAACGTTGAATCGGAGTTGCTGGTTTCTCCAACACTACAAGAATTCATCACCGACTACGGCAGTGTTGGCAAAGACCCCATCCTGCCATTGCTAAAGGCAACAGACGGGAAGGTTGGAGTGGATGGGTTCGCATTGTTTACAAGGGATAAATTCATTAAAGACATTAAAAAAGACAAGATTTTTTTTATTCGATCTCTTATGGAAGATTATAATGCCGGCAGCGTCGAAGTGGAACTACCGGTAGAAAAGTTCAAACCTTACTTAACAAGTGCTCATCTTGGCCACGAAAAAGATAAGGTTTATATTATGATTGATAGTATAAAATCATCTCATAAGATAAAAGCGGAGAAAAAAGCAACACCATCCTTTGAAGTGAAATTGAAGATCGAATCACGTTTACTTGAAATGTCTGAAGAAATGAAGTTGTCAGATCCAAAAGCGTTAAGATTGCTTGAAGATGAGATTGGGGACTATATCGAAAAAAACATTAAAGAAATTATCTTGATGCTTCAAGAGCAAGGCACGGACCCGATTGGATTTGGAATGGAATATAAAAGTATAAGGGGACACGAAGATTTATCGAGGGAAAAGTGGGATAAACTGTACAAGGATGCTTCTTTTCATGTGAAAGTAGAAAATAAAATCATTCGCACAGGAGTGATTGATTGATTAAACCTAAGGGTCCATCCAATAAAGATGGACCCATTTTTATTATTGTTGAATTCGATCTGTGATTTCATTGATGACGGACTCATCCTTTATTTCCATCGGTCGGTCATTTTCAAAAATGATCAATCCGTAATAGACCTGTAGATCATCGTCACACGCTTCGCAAAAAAACTCTTCACCCGGGTCCCAAAAAGCAATTGAGTGCAACCTCTTACTTTTTGACTTACGATAGCTTTTACTCAGTCGTCTCATTTCTTCAAGAAACCTTTCGATTGCTTCATCCCTGTTATCAAATGTCCACTCTTGAACAATATCTTTTTTCCAGCCTTCAAAAAACCACCAAGGCTCTGCATCACTTTTTGTTGTCATGACTCTCCATGTATTATTCAATGCTTCACCCTCCTTTTTCCCATGTTCAAATTGTACATAAAATACGAACGAAAGAAAAATATTTAACTTATACTACTCTAAATTATTGACAAGTTCCCCCCTGTACAAGCATAGGAATATTAGAAAGGCTCTTTTCGTAAACATTTTTGTTTTTTAACATAAGCTCTGCCAAGGCTCTGTCAATTAGTATGTGCTGGATGGTGAGGGGAACTGCTCCGCTTTCCGCGGACGTTCGGCCAAGCCTCCTCAGCTTCGCTTCCGGGGTCTCGGCACGCCCGTACTTCCGCAGGAGTCTGCGCAGTTCCCCTCACCATCTTTAAAAGAATTTTCGTGACAGAGCTTAAAGGTGTGCTAGAAAAACAATGTAACTGGAAAACAGAAGTCTTCTTCCTTAAAAAAAATCAATCTCTACTCACCTTAATTGAGGTTGTTTGCTAAAATTCTTGTTTTTATTTATTTCGTTTAAGGATACATGCTCGGAAAGTTGATTCTCGCTGCAGGAGGCTCGACTCCTGCGGGAATAGATGGACAGGTGAGACCCCGGAGGCGCAGCCGAGGAGGCTCACCGCCAGCCCCGCGGAAAGCGAGCATCCTGCAGCGGAAATCAACTACTACTTTCTTACTGAAGATAACCACAAACTTTGCGAAAAGAGCCATTAGAATAGACCTATTTGGATTAAAGCTAATTATAAGAGGGAGGAAAAACATTTGAATTTTATTGTATTGAAGAAAGGCTCCATCATCGCCATATTAGTGACCATTATGATCATTACTGTCGGGACGATATGGGCATTATCCTCTAAAAACTCCTATCCTACCGTCTCATTATCAGATAAGACGGGTGACAAACAAGTCATCCAGCTGGTCACTGGGGAATTCAAGTCTGAAACAGCCTCAGGAAAAAAGATTGAGGCCTATCGATGGGACCCTGGAACGATTGTAGTAGAAAAAGAGCTGCCTGTAGAATTACGGATATACGGAGTCAACGGCATGGAACATCCATTTTATATTGAGGGAACGGATATTAAAGGTACGGTGAAAAAAGGAGAAGAAACCGTAGTAAATGTGTCGTTCTCAAAAGAGGGAACGTATAGACTGATTTGTGAAACACATGAAACCATTGATCGTAATGGTCCAATGATTGCGTATATTGTAGTTGATTAATGTATGAATGTGGGCTCTCTAAAGGTGGAATTTCGCCACTTGGGAATCTTTCAAAATGGGTATGTCATCATCTTAAAATGCCATACCCATTGCATATCCAGCCACTCCAAATACAATTCCAACGAAATAACTTCCGAAGAAATAAAATAGCCCCCTTTTCACTTTCCCCTGGAGAAGCCTCAATACCTCCCAGTTAAAGGTTGAGAAAGTAGTAAATGCTCCACACACTCCGATTCCGAAAAAAAACATAGCATTCTCTTCGGCACCACTTCCAACCAGTAGCCCCAAAAATAAAGAACCCCATGCATTAACCAATAGGGTCGATTTCGGAAAATTCGAACTACTGAACCGCTTAACAACGTTCGCAACCAAATACCGTCCGATTGCCCCTAGGCTTCCCCCTAATGCTATCAACCATATGTTAACGCCCATGACTGTTCACCTTCCCTTTTCTTCCTGATACAAAACCCAGCCATGCTAAAAGGACACCACCAATAGAAGTTATGGTCATATACACGAAAAACATGCCCCACTGCTTCTGCAATATAAAGGTGATCAACTCGATACTAAGTGTCGAAAACGTTGTAAAAGAACCCAAGAACCCTGTTGCAATAAGTAAATACGATTTTTCATATTTAGAAGACCATCGACTATAGAAATAAGCTAATAGAAAGCTTCCCAGTAGATTCGCCGTTAGTGTTGCAAACGGTAATCCATTTTGAATCGTCCAGAGGTAACTAATTCCCCACCTGCACAAACTTCCTAACGCTCCACCTATCCCGACTAATAGATATTTCATCCTGTATAACATCCCTATTTAATAAATTATTTTTTTGAATCCTTTTGTTCACTTATTCGTATGTACAATTACCATAGTTTCTTATTCCATTTAGCTGTATACTTTAACTGGAATAGAGTTTATGCTTTAACCATTCATTTTATCAGTAAATAGAAGGAGTTTTCTCCAGTGACATTTATCATTATACAAGACTTATTAGACTTTTACTTTAGTCCATTACATTTAACTATAGTATTACTATTTATCGTCGCTATGATTTGGAATCACATCCCTGGCACATTTCATCTATGCGTACGCCCCTATGATAAGAGGGTTGAAGGACCAAATATCATTGCCAAGTGTGTTGAGGCTAATGATATAATTCCTATCGGGATCAAGTTCATTACATGCATGAAAATTCAATTTTATCATACCGATAATGACGAAGAATCCTCTTCTGTTTGTTTTTAACCAACAAGCATTTATACAGAGGAGGAATTATCATTGAGAAAAATTTCATTCATCATGCTACTGGCATTATTCACTCTGTCAGGGTGTCAAAGTGCAACAACTGAAGGAGCATTCTTTCACGACTATCTTGTTAACCCCTTTTCGTTTCTTATCCATGAAATAGGTACCTTCCTGGATGGAAACTTTGGTCTTGCGATCATTCTCATTACAATTTTCATACGTCTCGTCCTTTTTCCTTTTATGCTTAAAACGTATAAGAATCAACAGGATATGAAAGGGAAAATGGCTTTAATAAAGCCGGAGATGACGGAAATGCAAAAAAAGATAAAAGAAGCGAAAGATAAAGATGAACAGAAGAAATTGCAGCAAGAAATGATGATGCTTTACCAAAAACATGGAGTGAATCCTCTTAATATGGGATGTTTACCTTTGTTAATTCAAACACCCATATTAATCGGGTTATACTATGCGATTCGGTCATCATCTGAAATCGCAAGCCACTCCTTTCTATGGTTTAATTTGGGACAGCCGGACTATATAATGGCCATAATTGCTGGATTGGTCTATTTAGCCCAAGCTCGGGTATCTTTGATGAATATTCCTGCAGAACAGCAGGCCCAAATGAGAATAATGAGCTATCTTTCGCCCATTATGATCTTTATTTTTTCATTTAATGCGCCAGCTGCCTTACCCCTATATTGGACAGTGGGAGGGGCCTTTCTCATCTTACAAACGCTGATTGGTAAGACTCTTTATCATCATCAACCATCATTAGAAAAACAAGAAAGTCAATGAAAAAAGGGAGCCCGCAAGCTCCCTTTTTTACATTTAAAAGATTATTTTTTGACAGATCCTATTCTGAAAATGGAAATTCCCATAATGAAAAGCAGGATCATGTAAATAAAAAACGGGTAAAAAAGGATTTGTTGACGTAATTCATCTCCGAAAAATAATCCTGAGCTTTCACTCGAAGCAACTGAGTTTTTATGTGTTACGGGAGATTTCAACACGGGAATGAGCTTTTTTGAAGCCATTTCTTCCTGATCTTCGTTATATAGTGTTAATACTCCATTTCGATCCAGGCTCTCAGTAAACTTCCCATTCGCAGGCTGAGTAAATTGGAAATCCTGATTAAGCTCAAAAGAAGTATCCTCATAGTGAAAGACCGAATCCTTTGGAATAGAGCTTCTGGTGAAACCACTTAATCCATAATCAAGTAGTTTCCTGGTATCTGAGTAGATAGCTCTCTTCGACTGAGCCTTCATCGTAACAACGACCAGAGAAAGATTTTTATTTTCAGCGGAAGTCACAAGCGTATGTTTGGATTCATCAATGAACCCATTCTTCCCTCCGGTCACTTCCGGATAAGGAAGTTCCCCTTTCACCATCTTATGATGATTATAAAGAGTAGTATTCCATCCCTCAGTCGACCAATCAATTGACTTCAAACTAAAAAGCTCTTGAAATTGTTTGTTCTTTAAAGCATAGCTAGTAATCACTGCCATATCATAAGCCGTTGTATAATGATTTTTACCGAACAGTCCATGAGGGTTTTCAAAATTCGTATCCTCTACGCCAATTTCGTTTTTTAAAAAAACGTTTAATTTTCCAACAAATTGCTGAACGGAGCCCTCGGTGTGTTCAGCAATGGCAACCGCTGCATCATTACCGGAGTTGACCATCAGCCCTTGTAGTAACTGCTCCAAAGAAACCCTTTCTCCTGCTTCCAAGTAAACGGTGGAGCCTTCTGTATTACTTGCTTTCTCACTTATTACCACCTCGTCATTCAGGTTGGCATGCTCGATTGCATAAATAGCTGTAGCAATTTTTGTAATACTTGCTGGATTCATCCGTTTAGTCGAATTTTTCGAATACAATATACTCTTTGTTTTAGAATCTATAATGATAGCCGAATCACTAATGATATTTTTAGGTTTTTTTACATTATTTTCTTGAGCTGATACGATAGAGGCAGTAAAACAGAATAAGATCAGAACAATGAACCATTTTTTCATATATCCACACACCTGTCTTGTCAATGTACTTACCCATTCTATCAAAAATGTTTTTTATTTAATCATGAATCTGAGAAATGTTAAGAAATTGAAAGAATGGTGTCAAATCCTGACATCGATTTCAGACTTTGTAATAATAGGTGTCTATATTTCCATTTCACCTTCATTTACAATAAAATAAGAGTAACAATATGAAACCTTTTTGCACATGAAATCGTATTTAACGTAAGCATCTTTATTAAGGGGTAGATGAAATGAATACATTTCTTCAATTTTTAGTAAGAACAGTCATCTCATTCAGTATAGGGACCAGTAGTTTTATCGCCTACTTACTCCTGTTTGACTTAGGATTCCCTCTTACATCCTTGTCAAGCCTTGGTACGGGTATTCTCCTTTTCTTCCTTGTAAAAGGACTCCAGAAGAGATGGTGGCTGAAAAAAAATGGACTTTCCTCACAGGAATTTCGATATATTAACAAGAATTTAAAAGAAGCGAAAGAAAAAGTAAAACGCCTTCAAAAACAACAATTAAGGGTTAGGTCACTTGGTGCCTTTAAACAGATCCTCGAATTGAACAGATTGAGCAGAAGAATTTATCAACTCGTAAAGAAAGAGCCGAGAAGATTCTTTTCTGCAGAATCATTTTTCTTCTACCATCTGGATTCTGTTGTTGAAATTACAGAAAAATATACATTCCTTGCTGCACAACCCGGGAAAAACAAGGAAGCATTTTTATCACTTCAACAAACCCGTACTACACTTGATGACCTGACAGGGTCATTGGAAAAAGACCTGCAAAACGTATTGGCTAATGATATGGATACACTCCAGTTTGAACTGAACTTTGCCAATCAACATTTATCTCATAAAAAAGACTTAAAATAGATATCGGAGGTTTTATGATGGAGCAACGAAATGAACAATCTGAACTGGACCTGCTGCTTTCCAACCCGTTTGGAGATGAAATGCCTGCTGTAAGTGAACAGACAAAGTCTCCTTTGCTACTCGACCGCTTACCAAAAGAACAGCAGGAAAAGGCAAAGCAATTAGCTGCTCAGATCGACTATAAAGACTATGAAGCGATTTTAAAATATGGAACTGCCGCTCAAACCCAGCTTTCCACTTTCTCCCACTCCATGCTCGATCATGTACAAAAACGGGACATCGGTCCAATTGGCGATGTATTGGGAGATTTAATGAAAAAGCTCGAGCAAATGAATCCGGATGAGCTTAACACCAAGCAAAAAGGTGTTTTCAAAAAGCTATTCCGTAAAGTCTCTTCCTCCCTGCAGGAGGTCCTTTCCAAATACCAAAAGATCGGCTCACAGATCGATCGCATTTCTGTCAGACTCGAACATTCAAAAAAGACCCTGCTTGATGACAATCGACTATTGGAAACCCTGTATGATAAAAATAAAGACTATTTTCAAGCCCTGAATATGTATATTGCAGCAGCTGAAATTAAACGTGAAGAGATTCAACATACACTTCTTCCTTCATTACGCAAGAGGGCGGAAGAAACGGATGACGAGTTAATTTACCAGGAAGTCAATGATACGATGCAGTTTCTGGATCGGTTGGATAAACGTATTCATGATTTGAAGCTAAGTAGACAAATGACCATTCAGTCTGCCCCCCAAATACGCCTAATTCAAAATACGAACCAGGCACTGGCCGAAAAAATACAGGCATCAGTACTCACAGCCATTCCTCTTTGGAAGAATCAAATTGCCATAGCACTGACTCTTCTGAATCAGCAAAAGGCTGTAGCCGCTCAGAAACAGGTTTCTCGCACCACCAATGAGCTCCTTCTGAAAAATTCAGAGATGCTCAAAACAAATAGTATTGAAACTGCGAAAGAAAATGAACGTGGAATCATTGATATTGAAACGTTGAAGAAAACACAGGAAAACCTTATTTCCACCATTGAAGAAACATTGGCCATACAAGCAGAAGGACGCCAGAAACGTCAGCAGGCAGAACAGGAAATGGTCACGATGGAAAACGACTTAAAACAAAAACTCATTGAAATCAGAAAGTAAAAGAGGAGCCGATTTGGCTCCTCTTTTACTATTTTTCCTCATTATGGACAATGCTATCGGTTATATCATCATATTCTTTTTCAGCAATGGAGCTTGTGATGATTTCTTCTTTTTCCAGTTTTGCGACAGCCTCATATTCTGCGTATAGTGCGTGTTTTCTCAGAGTCGTAAGCTGATCTGCTTTTATTACTGGATTTTTTTTGAATAAATCATCCAATTGGGCTTTTAACATGTCGATTCTTTTTGTATACATATCGACAAGCTCATTGGATACTGGATCTGTAATATAAAGCTTTTGTTTTACGCGATGGATTTCTCCAATGGCTGTTTCATATCTGTGGAGTTGACTGAGCAATTTTTCAAATTCCACATGTCCCCCTTCTTTTGGTTTAATCCCTAAAAAATTGATCAAGGGTTTGATTGTCAATCCTTGGATGACAAGGCTGAATAATACCACACTAAACCCAAGAATCAAGACGTCTTCTCTTCCTGGGAAATCTCTCGGCAGGCTGAGGATCAAGGCGATTGATAACGATCCTTTCAAGCCTCCCCAATTCAAAATATGCTTCCATTTATGAGGGAAGTTCCCGATGAGAGATAAACTTGTATAGACTGCAATACTTCTTGCCAGGAGTACTAAGAGAATGGCTGCGAAAATATATGGCCATTTTTCAATAAAATCTATCCTCGTTATTTCAAGTCCGACCATTAAGAAAACAAGGGAATTGGCAAGTAACGCGGCTACATCCCAAAAACTATTTATGTTCAATTTTGTTGTAGGGCTCATACCGATTTTTCCGCCGTAATTACCGAATATAAGAGCTGCAATTACGACCGCGATAACCCCTGAAGCATGGACGCTCTCTGCAAGGAGGAATGAACCATAAAACAAAATCACACTAAATATAATTTCCAACGGATAGTCATCGAAGTACTTCGTTAAAACGGAAAACGCATAACCGAGGGAACTTCCAATAATGACACCCAAGGATACTACCCGGATGAACTCCCAGATACCACTCCCGATTCCAGACCAGCCTGCATCAATATAGGATAGTAAATAATAAGCGGATATATTGAACAATACAACGGCTAAACCATCATTAAATAAACTTTCGCCTTCAATGACAACCTCCAACCTCTTCTTTACTCCTACACTCTTAAATATGGATAGTACACTGACAGGGTCTGTTGCACTCATCAATGCTCCAAAAACAAATGCTGCCGGAATAGAAAAGTCAAAGAGGTAATACGCTGAAAAGCCGATAATTAAGAACGAAATGAATGTTCCCCCAAAAGCCAAGGCAATAATCGGCTCCTTATTGGCACGCAAATGGGTAAAAGGCATCTTCAAAGCTGCTTCACCCAGAAGCGCTGGTAAAAATAATGTGATAATGACAAAATTAAAAACTTCTCCTTCTGTTATAAAATCCTTGAGGGGCCCAAGGACTGGTATATTGAATAACCCGATAAGGGCACCTACAATGACTAGGGCAATTGGATATGGCTGTTTGAATTTCTTGGCAATTGCCGTGATGCCTGCTGCGATCATCACTAAAATAAGTCCCAGTTCAAAAATATGGTGCATATCTAACTCATGCATAATCTCCGTGACCTCCCTTTCTTTATAATTTTTTTCTCATCATTTTATTTATTAACCTTCCCTTCATCATGAATACGACTCGCATTTATATGATTTTTCACCATACAAAAAAGAATGACCTTCTACGATTAGTGAGAATAGTCATTCTTTTATTATACATTTTTTTCCTCTTTTTTCGAACTTGACGGATTTTCCACTTACAGATTCTTACCAAACCATGGAGAGAAAACTTGTTTCTTAGTGGTTTTTTCTTGCCTCCACCCTTTTTGATTCAAGATGTGATTCATCCTGTGATATTCATGAATCGCTGCATTCATATCAGAAATATTGTTCATCTTATCCATCCCCTTTCATTTTATTACTTTCAGTATATTGCAGGTAAAGGTAATCCGAATGAGATGGGTGATTGATTTTATTTCAGCCTAAGGACTGATTTGAATTCCTCCTCTCCCCCCAAAAAAAGACGACTACATGGTTCCCATGTAATCGTCCTGGTTCTTCATCTAGATACTTTTGTACAAAAGCTTCCGTAATAAAGGAAATAACACTTCAGGGAGTTCTTCTACATCTGAAACAAGAATACTGTAATTTCCATAAATGTTCTGAATGGTTTTTCTTTGCCCCTCTTCTATTTCTCCGTTCGCTAAAAAGACGTTAATGACTTCAATTCCTTGTTTTCTTGCGTCTAATACAGCCTCATGAGTATCAACAATCCCGTTTTGCTCGTAATCCATGGCTGCTGGCTCACCATCAGAAAAGACAAGAAGGAATTTTTGTTTTTCGTTCCGTCTGAGGATCCGTTCTGTCATTAACCGAATGGCAAAGCCGTCCCGATTATCTTCTTCAGGCTGGAGCTGCATGATTTCTGAGCCACTGTTAGGTTTTAAGGAAGAATAGAAGTCCAGTACAGGATTCATGTAATTTGGTTGACTGGCCTTGGTGGCCCTGTTGGTATCTTCCCAGAAGCCGATAACCTCATGCGGCACGCGAACGGACTTTAACGATTCATGAAATAACGTAATTCCCAGCTTGGTTTGATCCATTTTGTCATACATAGAACCGGAACAGTCTACCAATAGTGAAAACACGGCATCTATTTCAGAAGATGGATTCAGTTTTTTATAGAAAAGTCTTGGATTATCGTCAGTAATAAACCGCAATAACTTTTTGTTCAGCCTACCGAAGTGCAAATCACTTCTAGGCTGGATTCGCTTATGCTCCAATGTTTTCTCGATCATTCTTTGAAGCTTCTTTTGATAAGGAGCGATTAACCCTTTGTTAAGGTTATACAAGTGCTTGTCTTCTGAAGTAGGAATGGTTGGCGAAATAAAGTGAGGTACAGCAAAGCGATTGTCCTTTCCATACTCACCTTCCCCTCCACCAAGTTCCTCTCTTTCTTGCTCCTGCGCCCTCACATTATGGTACTGCTCCTGCTCCGTTTCTTTAGCTGAGCCCTGTACCATAGCCATTGCCTGGTCTCCATCATCCCCTTCACGGACACCTTCGCCCATTAGATCGGATTGACTTCCTTGATCTAAGTCAAACTGAAGGAATGACTCCCCTTTGTCACTCGTTTCCCGGTGCCAGGTACGGAATTCTTCATCTATCACTTCTTCCTCCCCTGTGCTTTCTTCTTCCAACACATCCTGATTAGCAAGGGGATCTTTTCTCTTTAAATCGTCAAATGTATCAGTAAACATTTCCTCCGTGTTATACACATCTTCAGGTAAATGGAAGTATTCATTTAACATATCTTTTCTAACAATCTCATCGATTACGTCTACCATTTCCAAGCAAATTCTTACTACATCTTTTGTGTTACGGGTTTCAAAGAAGCGGGTGATTTGCCGATGTAAAAAGGGCATTGCTAAATCAATATCCTCACTTATCCGAACAGGTTCTTCTAAAGGAGATTGTGCATGGAGAAGAAGGAATATTGAATTAAATAGTGCATCTGTGAAAACACTTTTCGTAATATTTACTTTAAGCTGCGCCTCGAAGTGCTGGCGATATAATTTTCTTCTCGTTTCAAATGACTTCTTTGTTCCCGGACGCTTGGATTTACAAATTTCCTCTAAGCGAGCTTCTTCACCAATGACAAATAACTGCTTGGCAAACCGGGGAACAGAAGTTGCTTTCACCTTCTCAATATAATCGATAACATCATCGTTTGTGGTTTCATGAAGATTACCGATTGTCCTTAAATAAATATCACTTTTCAATCCATGTACTTCTTCTTCTTTTTTTCGGTGATCCCAAAAATGACTGACATAAACCGTTCCTTCTTTATAATCCAGATAAGAAAACGGTCCGTATTTCAAGTTCATATCGGCATTTTTGGAAAGTGTTTTCGTCAAATCAGCCATTTCCATTACTAAAAAAGAGTCTATGGTTTCATCATTAAATTGAATAAATCGATGCATTACAAGTCCCTCATTCAAATAAGGTTTCAGCTATATTTTTAATAGCCGCTTTTTCTCGTTCATCTTCCAGTTTATCAACGATTCCGCGTTGTATAGCCCTTTTTGCAGGCAAGTGCACGGCTAAATCACAGGCATCCAATAGGGCACGTATGGAAGCCGCTTCCTCTGAAATTTGGCCATTTTTCACTTGAACCAATAAATCCGAAGACAAGTCTACAAATTGAGTAATAAGCTTAGAATCGGACAGCTTGCTTTGACTTTTAATCACACTCTTTAACGTTTCCCCTTCGATATATGGCACATCGATTACAACAAAACGATTTTTTAACGCTTCATTTAACGGGACCGTGCCTACATACCCTTCATTGATGGCCGCTATTACACCGAATGTAGGGGCGGCTTTAACTATTTCCCCTGTAAATGGATTCGTTATACTTCTGCGGTAATCCAACACACCATTTAAGATCGGCAGCGTTTCAGGCTTGGCCATATTAATCTCATCAATATAAAGGAGATGCCCATTTTTCATCGCTTGAATAACAGGTCCCTCAATGAATTCAATGGTGTTTTTCCCGTCTCTTTCGCTGATTGTTTTATAACCCAGTAATGCTTCTGCATCTAAGTCAACCGAGCAATTTATACTGTGCATCGGTTGAGAGAAGATGGATGATAAGGTATCAGATAGCTTCGTTTTCCCTGAACCAGTGGGTCCTTTAAGAAGAAGATTTTTCCCTAAAGACAGAGAAATGATACTATCTTCAATAATATAGTCTTCACTAGCGGTATACCCTCCTTCTCCAATTAATGAAGAATGCTCAGAAGAAGAGAATAATCGCTTTCTCTCGTTTATTATATAAGTAACCGATTCTGGTAATAATCGTTCAACATTCATTTAAAGACATCCTTTCCATTTCACATACTAGACATTCTACATGTAATAACGCTTACACTGCAAAGGCTCTGCCTAATTTTGTTGCAAAGAATATATATTTTAGTCCTGGACTAGCAACCAATTGATATACTAAAATGTTAAAAAACACCCATTATCGGGTGTTTTTCAGCTTCTATACTTTTAAATCATATCGAGTGAACCCTCGAGATACGTACATACCAGCTTTTTGATAAACGATGGTTGCGTCTGTATAGCTATCACTGTCGACTGATAGAGCTGCTGTAGTCATTCCTTCGTCTTTCAATTTTGAAAAACCATAAAAGAGCAAATAGTGGGCGAGCCCTTTCCGACGCCACTTTTTGCGAATCCCCAAATGAGAGATTTCCCCTAATTTTGTTTCATCGTTAACCGTGCAAAAGACAAAACCTACAAGGTCATTCCCTTCTCTTAATACAAACCAGAGGTCAGGGTCAAATGAAGGACGAAGAAAACGCTTCTTAAATTCATCCAGGCTGGATGGATGATAATCAAAGTGGTCTGAGAACACCTCTTCAAACACCTGATGAAGACTCTCAGCGTCGGTATCGGGATTGAAACTAGATATACAATAAGATGAAGAGACGGATGCATTAGATAGATTTTTTAGGTCTTTTTTCATCTGGAACCAATAACGGGTTGGTGTAAAGCCATATTTCTCAAAAGCCTTCTTCTCTTCCTCAAGATTAGCAGATAGGATAATGGTTTTTGAGTCGGAATTTGTTTCTTTCTTTCTCCTGGCTGATATAAAAAGCTCTTCCGCCAACTCACCTATATAGAGATCCATATGAACGTTTGGAAGGGCAATGAGTAATGAAGGTAAACGGTGATCTTTTTCAGTAAGAATGGAGATGGCTACTAAATCCCCATCATGCCACAGCCCTCTTCGGTCAGCTTCAGGAATAGATTCAATCATTTCTTGAATATCAGCCTCACTCGTTTGAACCTCTCCATATACTTCCGTTTCATAACTCTTGAACAGGTTAATGAGAGATGCATGGTCCTCCATAGAAATGATTCGCTTACTAAATGAGTGTTTCATTCTCTTCTCCCCATTTGCACCATATTTTAGTAGCCATCAAAAAAAAGCCGGTTTCTTCCATTAGAAGAAACCAGCCAGAAAGGGGTGGCTTACACTTCTTCAAAGTACTCTTTGTAGAAGCCTCCCATTTTCCCACTTTCATCGATGACGAAGTAATACTCTTCAGATTCGTTTTTCACTTCGTATTCTTTTCCAATGGTTAAAACATTTTCAACTGTATATTTCTTTGCGTCCGTATGTACACATTTTACCTTTTTCCCGGTATTTTTTTCCGTCCAAGTTTTGTGAATCAATTTAATAACCTCCTTTATGAATGTACTATGCTAATAGTATATTCTTACAGAGCTATAAGTTCAACTACTAACTGATTTGTCATTTTTTTGTGAAACTACCACTTTCAATAAGAAAATATGGTATATTATAGGAGGAATTTGTAGGAGAGGTTCGATTATGGTGAGAGACGGATTAAAAAGAATTGGAATGTTCACTTTAGTATTGATGGTTTTTTACATGAGCACCCACCGACCTAATGAAGAACAATTTTATTCATGGCTTTTGGATGAATACAATATTGAATGTCATGAATCTATAACCTGTACGAAGAAACTTGAAGGAAATTCTTATTCAACCCTGATTGAAACAGGCTCAAATGTTAAAAATGGCTACTTGCTATTTAACACAATCGGTAAAATATATGAGGATGAAAATGGCTCAAGGACCACAATTAAAGCGTTGGGTGTATTCGGGAAGTATTTTACTATAATAAAAGATGAACAAGATAGATAGACTGATTAAAGTAGAAGATATCTTTGATCAGTCTTTTCTTATTTTCTATAGCGTACCTTTTTCCATTTCGAGGTATTAGAGGTTTTTTTCAAGGTAATAACAATACTGTACACGATAACCCCGATGAATAAAATGGAGAAAATGATTCCTGCCTTCACGCTCACTTCTTCCAGTAATCCCTGAAAACTTTTTGGAAAATACCTCCCAATCTGAAAATACACAAATCCCCAAACAAAAGCAGACGGAAGAGCATATAAGAGAAACTTCATGAAAGAAATCCCTTTTGACGTTCCTGCAATATAAGGCATGAATAATCGGATGCCTGGTATAAAATAGCTGAACGAAATGGCAAATGGACCATACTTATTTATCCATTTTTCACCATTGTCAATGAGTTTCCTTGATTTATCCCCCTTCATAAATCGAGATATTAATCTTGTTCCGAAATATCGGCCATTTAAAAAGGCGAAGATTCCATAGGAGATTAATCCACTATACATAAAGAAAAAGGAGGTATACAGGTTGAAATTTCTCCATTCAGATAAATATCCCGATAGTGCAGCAGCGAGTTCGTTAGGTACCGGTAATCCTAAAAAAACAATCCAGCTAAAAAGAAACATGGCGATATATCCAAATTGATCGACCAATTGTAGTAAAACATCCATCGTACTACCCCATTTCACACAAAGCGACTATTTTTTCCTGCTTACCGCGCCTTTCTATTCACTACCCAATATTGATAGGTTGAAAACGTTTGGAACCCTAACCTCTTAAGAATGGGAGCAGAGTGGCCGACTCTGGCCTGACAGGTAACAAACCGACATTGCGCCCGTTTTGCCATTTCCAATCGATGGGCCACTAATGAAGAATATACTCCTTCATGCCTTGCTTCTTGGAGCACCCCTCCTCCATTGAGGTAAAGGAATTCATGATCACGGCTGAACCGATAATTTCCGTATCCAACGGGAAGCCCCTCCTTATTGTAAGCTAATGTGAACCCTCCATCCGTTCCCCATTTGCTCATAAACTCTTTTCTTTGTTTAAAGATGACCGGCTTGTCTTCTTCCCGATATCCCCATATGGAGGAACTGATTTCTACAAGATCATGGATGTGAAGGTCACTTTCAACTCTAATGACTCTATGAGAAGGTGAAGGAATGAAGTGACTCTGATTCAGATCAAATACCAGTCCCTCATAATGCTCTTCCATCATACCATCATGTGATTGGAGGAATTGCTCTTCCTGATCGATAAGTGGCTCCCTAATCCACATACTAAAGGATGCCTTTCCATAAAAGCCTTCAATCATCTTCCATTTTTCATGAAGTTCATTCAAATCGTTTATAATGAATTTAGGTACCTTATTAGCAAAGACATTTTTCAACTGTTTATTTTTGATTGCAACGATTCCTTCACTGTGTAAACTATCCACTTCACTCGGTATCAATTGATCTGGATAGTCCCAGTGATGTGATTCTATTGCAGTGAATAATAGATCATTACTTACCTTCATGACTTCACCTCCCGGAACTCATTCGTACATTTATTCTTCTTCGTTGAGAAGATTCTGCACCTGATCTTCTGTCATCCCTATTCCAACTAATTGTTGCTGTAACTTCTCATGATAGGACTTGCTTACATGTGGCCGACTGCCACGTAGAATCTCTTTTGCATAATGATCTGGGGGACAAGTTTCCTGACACTTACCTTTCACAATAAAGGTCAATACGTCCTTGTAAAGCTTCCCGCCAATCCTTACGTCGATGAAAGCTGCTCTATACCATCCAGGGGCTACCCCTTCTCTCGTGAACAAGTATTCTACTGCTTGTTGAGGGATATCATATACTACCCCTTCCATTGTACCTCCATCCTCAATAATGTCTCCCCGGCCACCATCATGTACTTTAAAGAGATACTTCATAGAATATCCTTCCAGAACTCCTCCACCAAGACATTTTTTGAAATGGTGGTCTACTTGCGCAAATTTAAAACGCTCATCATCCATGCACGAACCATACGCAAAATAAAGTATTCTATCAGGCTTGTCATTTAGAAACTGATGTACTTTCCAATCTCCTGATTGAATTTCTTCATGGAACAATTCTTCGTTTTCGGAATAATACACAAAAGCTTCCTGCGGTCCATTATCTGTATGAACCAGTTTAAGCTTTCGTAAATAAAGGTTGTCTTCACGTTCTTCGATGAAATCCTCCAACTCATCCAACTGTGATAATATACTGGAGTTAATTTTATATAATTCGCCATAAGTGGTCCCATTGCCTTCTTTTAGTGCGGGGTATCCTCTTTTTGTATCGTAAAGAACACCTTCCACCCAAGCTTGTTCCCTCATCAATATGGCTTCCTTTAATAAAAAATGATTGCTTTCGTGTTTTCTTAACGTCCCATAAACAAAAACGTACACAGATAATCCCCTTCCTGTTGATTACATAATTATATTATTGTTAATTAATTCGTACGGCTTTCCTTTATTTTAGCAAATAGTCTCTGAAGTTTCAGTTATCTACTACTCCTATTATACTTTTATATACGTATAAAAAGGACATTCCCGATGAATTGGGAATGTCCTTTTTTAAGGAAGCGTTTTCAAATTTCTAATTACTTTTAGGCAGGGCTGCTTCTTTCGCCTGCTCTCTTAAACGAAATTTTTGAATTTTCCCTGAAGCTGTCATTGGGTAGGAATCAGTAAACTCGATATACCTTGGAATTTTATGACGGGATATCTTCCCTGTACAATATTCTCTAATCTCTTCTGGTGTTGCGGTTAGACCTTCCTTCAAAATAATCCAGGCCATAACTTCTTCACCATAGACTTCATCAGGGATTCCAATGACTTGAACATCTAATACCTTCGGATGGGAATAAAGAAATTCTTCAATTTCTCTCGGATAAATATTCTCACCGCCTCGAATGATCATGTCTTTTAATCTTCCTGTAATTCTACAATAGCCGTGTTCATCCATGACCGCTAAGTCTCCAGTATGCAGCCAACCTTCAGAATCTATGGCTAACCGGGTAGCCTCTTCATTCTTGTAGTACCCCTTCATGACGTGATACCCACGAGTACACAACTCACCCTGTACCCCATGGGGGACTTCCCGGTTCGATCCAGGCTCCACAATCTTTACCTCTACATTTGGCAAGGCTTTTCCAACCGTTTCTACCTTTAATTCAATCGGGTCATGGGTACGTGTCTGAGTGATGACAGGTGAAGATTCTGTCTGACCGTAGGCAATGGTTATCTCATCTGCCCCCATTTTATCCATGACGCCCTTCATTACTTCGATCGGACAGTTACTTCCCGCCATAATTCCAGTACGCAAATGGGACAGATCGTATTGATCAAAGTCTGGAAGGTTTAACTCGGAAATAAACATGGTTGGCACCCCGTGAAGACCAGTACATTTTTCATCCTGCACCGTTTGGAGAACCTGTTTCGGATCGAACTCCTGTAATGGAACCATAGTAGCCCCAACCGATACACATGCAAGTGTACCCAATACACATCCGAAGCAATGGAAGAATGGAACAGGAATACATAAACGGTCTTCGTTCGTCAATCTCATGCACCCGGCAATATTATATCCATTATTTACGATATTAGAGTGAGTAAGCATGACTCCTTTAGGAAATCCTGTCGTGCCTGACGTGTATTGCATGTTGATGGCATCATTGGGGGACAGGCTCGAAAGTCTTTCATCCAACTTACCTTCCTCAACATCATTTCCTCTATCCATAATATCCTGCCAGCTATATGTACCTGGATATGCTTTCTCCCCTAAGACAATGACATTCTTTAAATAGGGGAGTTTTGAACTCTCCAATTCCCCGGGTTTAGACGTTTTTAATTCAGGACATATTTCATACAACATGTCTATATAGGAAGCCCCTCTGAACTCTTCCATCAGAATAATCGTTTTACTGTCAGATTGCTTTAATAAATATTCTAATTCAGCAGTACGATAATTAGTATTTACGGTTACCAGTACAGCTCCCATTTTGCCCGTCGAAAACTGACTTACTAACCACTCAGGAGTGTTAGAAGCCCATATCGCGATATGATCTCCTTTATCGATCCCAAGATCCATAAACCCTTTTGCAGCCTGCCTGCACTGTTGGTTAAATTCATGATAAGACCATCTTAATCCTCTGTCTGCGTAAACGACCGCTTCAACCTCAGGCTGTATACGAGCTTTTTCTTCTAGTAATTCACCAACAGTTGTTTGTATTATCTCCGACAAATGGATATCCCCCTTTATGTGTATTCATGTTAAGCCTGGAACCTTACAGTATAGGTAGTCAAAGAGGTTAAAATTTCAGTTCCTTATGCGTGTAATATTATCACAAAAATTAAAATTTTCAAACTAATTAATCGTGATTATTTTTGTCTTTTATTAATCTAAGGTGAATAACTATCGATAGGAGTTAGATGACAAGTTTCTACATGACTTTGATGAATCCAACTTTTTTATATAGACAAAAAACGCCTTCTCTAAACCTTTTTCTACATAAAAACTAAAAATACTACTTTAGACGTAATTTATAAAAAAACCTTTTCAAATGAGTGATTTCTATGTAGAATAAATAGAAAATATAGAAAATTCTATATTTTATACATTCCTGGGAGGTTGGTCATGAAAATCTTAAGTAATGAACAGTTGGTGGCAGCTTATCGTGATGCTGAGAAACAAGGGAATGATCAAGACTGGATTTTGCTTCTTAAGAAAGAAATTCGTAACCGAGGATTGAAACCTTTTAGGAAATCTTGACAATGAAAATTAAAAAAGAATACTAGGTTATATCTCACCCCCTGAGATGCAATTTTTACGACAGACTCATCTTCACTTGAGTCTGTCTTTTTTCATTTCTATTCAATTTAACTGGGCTATTGATTTCAGCTCCAAGCTCTCTAATCAATAGATTAAGAAAAATCAACAACATATGTTGAATCACATTCATTATAGAACATGCCTTAACTGTGTTTCTTAATTTTGGATCCATGATATTCCACCATTTGTTTGAATTGCTTACTATCCAATAGCCCCATCTTATGAAATAGATATGAATACTGAATCACTTTTTTTGAATTGAAGTTCTTCATCATTACATCTTCCCTCCTTATTCATGTCCGAGAGTTTCCTTTAGCAAACTTTATTTTAGTTATCCATATTTTATTCTCTTAGTAAAAAAACGTGAAAAAAAGCTGATCCATCATCCACTTATGGATGTATGAATCAGCCAAACATTCATCTATTCTTATTCAATCAGGACTAATTAGCCTTCAAGTAGTAAGTCTTCTGGATTCTCAAGTAAATCTTTCACCATTGCCAGGAATCCAACTGCTTCTTTCCCATCAATGATTCTGTGATCATACGATAAAGCAATGTACATCATAGGGCGATTTTCCATTGTATCTTTATCAATGGCCACTGGGCGAAGCTGGATTTTATGCATTCCTAAAATCCCAACTTGCGGTCCGTTTAAGATTGGAGTGGATAGTAATGAACCGAATACCCCACCATTTGTAATCGTGAATGAACCACCTTGCAGATCCCCAAGAGATAATTTGTTGTTTCTGGCCTTAGTAGCCAGTTCCATAATTTCCCCTTCAATTTCTGCAAAGTTTTTGCGTTCACAATCGCGTACAACAGGTACTACCAATCCATCATCCGTAGATACGGCTACCCCAACGTCATAAAATTTCTTAAGGACAACTTCATCCCCATCGATTTCTGCGTTCACGTATGGGAACTTTTTAAGAGCCGCTACAACTGCTTTTGTAAAGAAACTCATGAAACCAAGTCTTACATCGTGGTCATCAAAGAATTTATCCTTTTTACGTTTACGTAGCTCCATTACTTTACTCATATCAATCTCATTAAACGTTGTAAGCATGGCTGCTGTTTGCTGAACCTCTACTAAGCGTTTTGCAATCGTTTGACGACGGCGTGACATCTTCTCACGAACAACCGGCTTTCCATCAGCTTTTTTCGCGGGTGCCTTCTTCTCTTGAACGGAAGGTTTAGATGGAGCTTCAGCCGGCTTACTGCTATAAGCTTCAATGTCCTGCTTACGAACACGCCCTAGAGGATCTGTAGGCACATCGGAAAGATCGATACCTTTTTCACGTGCCAACTTACGAGCGGCAGGAGAAGCGATTGGACGATTCTTTTTGTCCTCTTTCGCTGGTGCTTCTTCGGTTGCCTCTTCTTTCTTCTCTTCCTGTTTAGGAGCAGGTGCTTCTTCTTTTGTGTCAGAAGTGGCTGGAGCTTCTCCACCTGCACCAACAATGGCAATAACCTGACCGACTTCGACCGTATCGCCTTCATCAGCTTTAAGTTCTTGAATCGTACCTGCTTCTTCAGAAATGACTTCAACATTCACTTTATCTGTTTCCAGCTCAACGATGTATTCGCCCTTTTCCACATAATCCCCTGGCTGTTTTAACCATTGGGCGATTGTACCTTCTGTAATTGATTCTGCTAATTCTGGAACTTTAATTTCTGCCACTGTGATGTCCTCCTCTTTCTTATCGAGTTAACGCTTCGTTAATAATTCGTGATTGTTCTTTTTTGTGTACTGTTGGTTCACCTTCTGATGGACTGGAACGTCTGCGACGACCGACATAATGCACCTCAACACCCTCAGGAGCAATGTCACGGAGTCGTGATTCTGCAAATGTCCATGCTCCCATATTCTTAGGTTCTTCTTGAATCCATACGATTTCTTTAAGGTTTGAATATCTTTCCAGAATGGCTGATATATCACCTTTAGGGAAAGGATAAATTTCTTCTACTCTAAGAATGTGTAACCAATCATTATCATCGATATTTTGAAGCTTCTCTTCTAAATCAATCGCAATTTTCCCGCTGCATAATACAACCCGTTCAACAGCCTCATGCTTCTCACCAAGGCCCTTTTGCTCAAGGACTGAATGGAATTCTCCATGGGCTAATTCCTCTGCTGTGACAGCTGCAAATTGATTTCGGAGCAAGCTTTTCGGCGTCATAATGACAAGTGGTCTTACTTCTTCTTTTTGTAAAATCGCAGCTTGACGTCTAAGAATATGGAAGTATTGACCAGCTGTAGAACAGTTGGCAACCGTCCAGTTATATTCTCCACCCAGTTGCAGGAATCGCTCTAAGCGGGCACTTGAATGTTCTGGACCTTGACCTTCGTATCCATGTGGTAACAGCATAACTAGGCCGGTTTTTTGCCCCCATTTTGCACGGCCAGCTGAAATGAATTGATCGAACATCACCTGTGCCATATTGGAGAAATCACCAAATTGTGCCTCCCAAAGAACCAACGTCTCTGGTGCAAACACATTGTACCCATACTCATATCCAACAACAGCTGTTTCAGTAAGAGGACTATTAAGAACAACAAACGAAGCATGACTGTCCTTTATATTGTGTAAAGGAATGTATTCTTCTCCGGATTTTTCATCATGAAGAACCAGGTGGCGTTGAGCAAATGTACCACGCTCGGAATCCTGTCCCGTTAATCGAATCGGCGTTCCATCCTTCAAGATAGAAGCAAACGCCAACGTCTCTGCATGGGCCCAGTCAATTTTTCCTTTTCCTTCAAAAACCTGGCTGCGTCGTTTTAAGATGCGATCCAATTTCTTGAACACATTAAAGCCATCCGGCCATTGAAGCAGTTCATCATTTAAACCTTCAAGCTTCTTAAAATCCACACTCGTATTAATTTCCGGTAAGCCATTTGCTACGTACTCAGGTGGAGCAAGAACGGTATCGGGATCATCGTCTTTAGCCGGTACCTTATCGTATGCCGTTTTCAATTCTTCTTCGATGTCGGTATCCAATTTCTCTACATCTGCTTCTGTGACGATTCCTTCTGAAATCAATTTTTCAGCATATAGTTTCTTAACATTTGGATGGTTTTGAATGACTGAGTACATTAATGGATTCGTCACCATCGGTTCATCCATTTCGTTATGCCCAAAACGGCGGTAGCCGATCAAATCAATGACAAAGTCTTTTCCAAAGGTTTTACGATATTCATAGGCGAGCACAGCTGCAGCAAGACAAGCTTCCGGATCATCTGCATTGACATGGACAATAGGAACTTCAAAGCCTTTGGCAGTATCAGATGCATATTTCGTCGAGCGGGAATCACGGCTTTCAGTCGTGAAACCGATCATATTGTTCGCAATCAGGTGAATGGATCCACCCGTGTTATATCCACGTAGTTGACTCATATTTAATGTTTCAGCTACAACACCTTGTCCAGGGAAGGCAGCATCTCCGTGAATCATGATGGCATAGGAAGATTCCGGTGACTGCTCTGGATAACCCTTATCTTCACGGACTTCTTGTGCAGCACGTGTGTAACCAGCCACAATCGGGCTCACAACCTCTAAGTGACTTGGGTTATTCGCCAGAGTAACACGAGCTCTCGCTGTTGACGACTGTAGAGGTGAGATTTCGCGATCAGCACCTAAATGATACTTAACATCACCTGTCCATCCATATGTAATCCCAATTGAACCTTCTGAAGGAATCAGATCCTTGCTTGGGGCATGTTGGAATTCGGCAAAGATCATTTCATACGGTTTACCAATAACATGGGCCAACACGTTTAAGCGCCCTCGATGTGCCATGCCGATATTGACTGTTTTAGCACCTGATTCAACTGAATAACGGACCATTTCGTCCAGTAAAGGCACCATAGAATCCAGTCCTTCTATGGAGAAACGCTTCTGACCAACAAATGTACGGTGAATATATTTTTCAAATCCATCCACTTCGGCAAGCCGTTTTAATAACGCCAGTTTCTTTTCCTTAGAAAGAGGAGTGAAATAGGATTCTGATTCAATCTTTTCTCTTAACCAATTCTTTTCTTCAAGCTCATGAACATGAGCATATTCAAATGCCAATTTCTTAGTGTAGACCTGTCTTAAATGATTGATTGCCTGCAAGCCATCCTTTATGTGTGAAGGTGCATTCGGGCATAAGAAATCAACAGGAATCTGCTTTAAATCTTCTTCAGATAAATTAAACTCAGATAGTTCAATTCTTCTTGTGTCTCTATTTCGGTCATTAAGGGGATTAATATCCGCAGCTAAATGACCATATGTACGAATATTATCTGCTAACTTGACTGCAGCTACCATTTTACTTAACGCAGTCGGTTGTGCCGGCAGTGTGAATGATGTATCCCCATGCTGGGCACTAGCGATTACTTGTACGTCTTCAGCTGTAGGAGGGCCCCATTGTTCGAATAATTCTTTCAATTCAGGATCTACGTCTGTCGGATCCTCCAGGAATTGTTCATAAACCTCCATTACATAGCCTAGGTTAGGTCCGTAAAACGATTGCCACGGTTCCCCTTTTGCCGATTGCTTTTTCATTGTGAAAAACCTCCAACTATTTTGCCAGTTAGTATAATTTGGGTATCATGTATTCTTACAATTTCAAAGCCATATTTCATTATGCAAGAATAGTAATTTTAAACACATAAAAACGCTTACAAGGACATTTTATCACTGTGCAGTAGTAAGATAAAGTCTTTATGACAAATTTCTCAAAATTTTGTTTTCCGTATTTTAATTATGATTATTACTTATATTCCCATAATAAATTACAAGAAAACCTTTTTCTATATCGACTATTCTGAAATAATATTTTATTAAGCGCTTTCTCTTTCACCTTCTTGTATCCCTTATATGAGGGTGCTTTTTTCATAAACCATCTTACTACTGTTACTAAAAAAAACCAAATATTTTTTGTTATTTTTCATAATTTTTTATAGATTATTAGATTTTTAGAATGTTAGATAAGCCTTATGTGTTTAAATTTTCAGCGCTGACCCTATATTACTTTTTGTTTCTTGCCTCCTGCCTATGAACTCATCGCCCATGCATTGCATACAATATAACAATCATGGCAGATGGCCTATATAGATTAAAGTGAGGTGGTTCACATGTTCCCATGGAGTTTATTCCCTTTCAATAAAGACATGAAAGAGCAAATGAATCAGATGAATCCGAAAGAAATGGATTCCTATATACAAGGTATGATGAAAAAAATGTTCCCGGGCGGATGGGACGGTATGATGAATCCTAATGATATGATGAGCGGGGCGCAATCCTTTATGAATCCGTTGGGCAATCAAGGGGAGAAATCTCAGCGGGGTCAGTCTTCACCTTCTTCTAATTCAATACCTGCAAATGTCTTTGAATCTTTTGAGGATATTTACATCCGGTTTCAAGTTCCAAGTGAGGAGTGGATGAAGCAATTGAGAATATTCCATACGTCGAATCAGGCAATTATCGAGAACATCCCGGGACATGAGGAAAGACAGGTCATCACACTCCCTTGTCTAGTGAAAAAAAAAGGCGCAGTGGCTCAATACAAGGACGGGATATTAGAGCTGAAAATACCTAAAAGCATCGACATGCAATATACAGAAATAGACGTCTCTGATAAATATTGAGACGTCTCCTCTCGTAGAATACATTTAATGAGCATACTTAAGAGAGATGCGAATAATGGTACCTGCGGGCTCGTTTCTTAAGGCTAAGATTTCACCGTTGTAGTTTTGAATGAGCTTTGATGCAATGGCTAACCCCAAACCATAACCGCCTTTTTCACGACTTCTGGCCTTATCCACGCGGTAGAACCGGTCAAAGATCTTAGGAAGATCCTCTTCTGGGATTCCGATCCCTTCGTCTTTCACTTCGATCATCACATCTTCTTCCAGATTCACTAGCTTTATTTCAATGTTTGAATGCGTATCAGAGTATTTAACGGCATTATCTAACAGGATGATCATAATTTGTTCCAGATGCCTTGGCATAATAGTCACCATTGTTTCATGATCCAACTCATCCAAGCACAGAAAAGTGTGTTCTTGATGTAGAAATTTAAAGTCTCTAATAACCTTATCAACCACTCTTTGTGGATTGGCACGAACGGTTTGAAGGTCAAATTTCTCACGATCCGCTCTAGAAAGTTCTAACAATTCCCCTATAAGCCTTTTCACTCTTTCAAGTTCTTCCAATGACACCTGTAAAGATTCTTCCAGAATCGTCGGATCTTTTTTTCCCCATCTGTTCAAAAGAGCCAGGTGTCCTTCTAATACCTGTATGGGCGTTCTTAATTCATGTGATGCATCTTCAACAAATTGTTGCTGTTGCTGAAAGGATTTCTCAATTTCGCTCATCATCTTATTGAAAATTTGTGATAGGTCACTTATTTCATCATGTGCCTTCACAATCTCTACTCTCTCGTGAAATCCTTTCCTTTCAATCGATCTCATTGTTTCAGAAAGCTTATTTAATGGACGTACAAAGCTTTTAGCCATGAAATAGCCGATAATTGCACTGATCAAGAGTGCTAATACCCCCGTGATGGTCATCATCCAGAACAGGTTCTTCATGATCTTTTCATATCGATTTAAAGGCTGGATAATTTCAATATATCCATTGAATTGATTCGATCGTATCGGAGATCTCCCAATGAGCATTTGATTTTTCTCAGATTCTATGAGTGTAACTGACGTCTCTCCAACGGGATGAAACGGTACGTAAAAAGCTGATTCATCTTCACCCCGTATTTCCAATACTTGATTCCCCTGATTATCTAAAACACGGATAGTCTGGTCCTTTTCAGCTATTTGTTTCATCAAATCCCGGCTATCATAAATGTCCTGGAGCTGTATATTTGATCCTCTTTGTTTGAAAAACACCGTAATTTCATCCAGTACACGACCAAAATTATTTTCTTCTTCATCCACCATCCACTTACTGATTGCATGATATTGAAAAAAACTAAATAAGAAAAAGGCAAGAAATATGGCTGAACCAGCGGCTAACGCCCACTTCACCTTAAGGGAAGAGGGCTTAAAACGATTCAGGAATGTATTCATGTCCTCATCACATACCCAGTACCCCGTACAGTTTGGATGTAGCTATCTTCGTCGGGCGAATCAATTTTATTGCGTAAATATCTTACATAAACATCCACTACGTTCGTTTCAACCTCGGTATCATACCCCCACACTTTATTGAGAAGGACTTCACGGGTCAAAACAATATTTTTATTCTCCAAAAATGCGAGTAAAAGGTCATACTCCCTTTTCGTAACCTCGATTTCATGTTCAAGCTTAAATACTTGCCTTGATTCCTTTTGAACGGTGATATCACGGTAATGATAAGTTGTTTGAGTCGAAGCTGCTTCTTCATTTCCGGCTCGTCTGAATACGGCCCTCAATCTCGCTAACAGTTCTTCAATAGCAAAAGGCTTTACGATATAATCATCCGCACCGCTGTCCAATCCTGATACACGATCCATTACACTATCCCTTGCCGTTATCATGAGGATCGGAATCGCTTTCACTTGCCGTATTCTTCTGCAAACCTCAAGTCCGTTTAAATTCGGCAGCATAAGATCCAATAAGATTATGTCCCAATCCTCGTTTAAGCCTTTCTCTAACCCTCCTCTTCCATCATGGGCAAGACCCACTTCATATCCTTCATATTTAAGTTCCAGTTCAATGAACCGGGAGAGATTTTTTTCGTCTTCTATGACTAAAATTCTTTTCACATAAATCACCTGCTCTAAAGGCTAATACGTCTTATTTTATTTTACTTTTGCTGAAAATAAAATCATTAAGCGCTTGAAAGATTTCAATACCTTGATACGTCATTAATGTAATGGCAGTAAAACTGAAAAATAAAATAGGAATTATTCGAATCCACATGGTTCTTACCTCCCTTTTATCATTACCGTCATTTTCCTCCACATTCATTAAAATTGAATGAGAAAAGGGTAAGTTTTCACTTAGAGAAGAAAGAAATTATAAGTTTACATAATGATATTATAATCAAATAAATAGATAGTATGAAATTACTCCTGTTGAAGAAAATAAGAGTTGTATAAATAAGAATGAGGTGCACGAAATGGAAAGTAAGAAAAAATTGGATTTACTTGCGTTATCCTCTATTCCTTTAGTTATGACACTTGGGAATTCGATGTTGATCCCTGTTCTTCCTCAATTAGAAAAGGAGCTTAACATTACGGGATTTCAATCAAGCTTGATCATCACCGTTTACTCCATCATAGCCATACTCTGCATTCCAATTGCCGGTTACTTATCCGATCGTTTCGGCAGGAAAAACATTTTAATACCCAGTTTAGTCATTGCGGGAATCGGTGGCCTCATTTGTGGATTTGCTTCCTTATACGGTTCGAACTCCTATATTTTTGTCATTGTAGGAAGGGTTGTTCAAGGAATTGGAGCAGCCGGTGCCTTCCCGGTCGTCATCCCTACCGTCGGTGATCTGTATGAGGACGATGATCAAATCACCAAAGGATTGGGCTTAATCGAGACATCTAATACATTCGGCAAAGTTCTAAGCCCGATACTTGGTGCATTATTTGCTGCATGGATTTGGTTTATTCCCTTCTTTTCCATACCAGTATTTTCACTTTTATCCATAATACTGATCGTGGTATTTGTAAAAGTCCCGGCTAAAAAAGGGGAAGTAGCGAAACAAACCATTAAGGAATTTGTTCATGAGGTGGGAATCGTCCTTAGGAAGGAAAAGAAATGGATCTTCGGAATCTTTGTGATCGGAATCATTTCCATGTTTACTTTATTTGGATTTTTATATTATTTATCAACCCGCTTAGAGCAGGCTTATGGAATTAACGGCGTAATGAAGGGACTATATTTGGCAGTCCCACTCCTTTTTTTATGCCTTACCTCCTATATAACCGGAAAAGTGATCGGAAAGAGCAAAGACAAGATGAAGTGGGTCATCGTATTTGGATCCCTATTGAGCTCGGTCGCTTTCATTCCATTAATTTTGACTGAAGGATTAGGGGTCATCTTGAGCATATTTTCCATTGCTGGTATCGGAATGGGCGCAGCCCTTCCCTGTTTGGATGCATTGATAACAGAAGGAATCGAGAAGGAACACCGTGGAACCATTACCTCCATTTACAGTTCAATGAGGTTTACAGGTGTCGCTTTAGGTCCCCCTATAGTAGCGTTGATTGAACCTTTTAGTACCTTTATGATTTTCATCCTTCTATGCCTATTTTCCAGCCTGGTCGGAATGCTTTTCATTAAGGTTCCGGAAACTCCCCAGCAAGCTGTCTCAACTAAAAAGGCTTAAGGATTCATTCCATGATGAAAAAACGGAGCAGAAATGCAGGCTCCGCTTTTTCAATTGCACACCCAGATCTGCTGAGTAGAATAAAGAAAGCTCCTCCTTTACAATCCCGACATGTTTATTTCGATACACAATGTGGTAGATATATCCATAAACATGATAGGGATCGTAAGGGAGGAATATATATGACCTGGATAATCGTGATTGCTACTCTTTTTGTACTTCTCATTCTGGCTGAAGAAGTCATTAATTATTTTCTACGTACAAAAGTAATTGAACATCACCCCAAAGCGAAAAGAAACGAAGGAAAGATGAAATCTTTGTTTCATAAAGTAAAGCTTAAACTGACTCATACACAGTAAGTAGTACTACATAGACTAAAAGGTGGAGAAGTTCTTCTCTGCCTTCCATTTCAATCACTTCTTTGACACAATATGCATTGTTTCATTCGATTGATGTGATAACATATCTTTAACCTCTTGAGGAAATAATTGTACTTCTGAAAGTTCTTCAATGGGAATCCACTTGTATAATAAACGATCCCCTTCCAGCCCATGAAAGGCGTCCTTTTGAAAAATTGCCCGATCTGCAGTTTTCACTTTATAGTAAAATCCAATTTCATGGAAATCCCATTCTTTATATGGAAAGAAATTTTCGTTCACCATGATCAATTGTTCTACATGAACTTCAATCCCCAGTTCTTCTCTCATTTCTCTCTTTAAGCTTTCCTGTGATGCTTCACCCATGACGACTCTTCCACCGGGCAACGACCAGTAGCTGTCTTCCACTTGTTTATGTAATAAAATATGGTCCTGTTCTATCCAGACGGCCACTACCCTGTAATTAAAAACGTTTTGGTTTTGTTTAAACACAAGATCCATTCGATCCCTCCCTCTCTTCATTCTAACCAATAGAGCCCAATTTTGTTTAAAAATAGACAAAAAGAAGACAAAAGCTTCAGCAAAACTTTTGTCTCCAAAGAAAAGAAATTAGAATGGGTCTTACATAATAAAGATTTAAACAAAAAGAAAGCTACCCCACTTTCTTTTGTTTAGGAGTGATATATCCTTATTCATAAGCAAGATTCATTTTAACGTGTGAAAAGGTGAACCCCATTAGAGCAAGATTAAAATTTGATGAGAAAATCATTCCCCCCCCCTTAATTCTCCACTACTCTATCAGAAAAGCATCCTGATTGAATATATGATATGATAAACAAGAATTCAGAATGTTACAATTCATTCTAGTGGATGAAAGGATGGAAAAATGAAAATCGATTTAAACTGTGATTTAGGAGAAAGTTTTGGTACATATACAATTGGACAGGATGAAGAAATGATGAAATTCGTTTCCTCCGTCAATGTCGCTTGCGGATTCCATGCGGGAGATCCCCTCGTAATGAAACAAACAGTCACAAATGCATTAAGTCACAATCTAAAGATTGGTGCTCACCCTGGATTACCTGACCTTCAAGGGTTCGGAAGAAGAGTGATACATATCACTCCTGAAGAAGCATATGCCCTTGTACAATATCAAACAGGCGCACTTCTCGCTTTCGTCAAGGCACAGGGAGGCAAGTTGTCACATGTTAAGCCTCATGGTGCCCTCTATAATATGGCTGCGAAGGATTCCGAACTGGCTGCATCTATTGCTGAAGCAGTATACGACCTTGACCCTGAATTAACATTGTTCGGCCTTTCTCAAAGTGAGCTGACAAAAGCAGGAGAGGAAATCGGGTTGCATGTTGCTCATGAAGTATTTGCCGATCGAACTTATCAATCTGATGGTTCATTAACTCCCCGTTCCCTTCCCAATGCCGTACTTCATGATGAAAATGAAGTCGAAAAGCAAGTCTTACGAATGGTGGAGAAACAAGAAGTAGTTTCAACAGATGGTGAGGTATTATCAATTAAAGCGGATACCATTTGTCTTCATGGAGATAACATGGCTGCTTTAAACCTTGCTAAAAGATTATTTGAAAAGTTAAGTTGAATCATTTAAGGGCTATATTTAGCCCTTATTCTATGGAGAATGTATAGAAGATAGGAGAAGTCTCTAATGAATAAGACTTTACTACTCGAAGGCTTCCGCTGGATGTTCATCTTACTTGTTGCTTGCGTTATTATAATATATGGCTATCAGCGGTTCCTTTTGCACTCTAGCATTGAAACATCTCTACAAACCGTATCTCCCGACTCAACCATCATTGGAATCATTCAAACTCATACCACTGATAATAAAGAAAAAGTGTATGAAGCCCTATACAGGACAAAAGACGGAAAGTGTTACAGAGCTTCATTCGAACGTAATGGGCATACATTCATAGGAAATCAAGATGCATCATGTGAATAATAGGAGTAGACCGATGAAACGAGCCATTCATACTTTCCTCAAACGGAATCAGCAGAAGAAATTTGTAGTATCAGAAAAATTCATGATCCACTATGGGATAAAACCCCCTCCCCACATTACGCTCGTTTTCCCGTTTACTGCGAACATACCAACTTGTGAAATTTGTTAATGAGTACGGCTGGTTTTAAGAAAGCCTTTTAGTGGAATGTAGAGGAATGAGACTTACATAGAAAGGGTCATTGCTATGATAAAAACTCTTACAATCGATACAAAAAAGCGCGATGAAATGATTGATATCACCACGTATGTCCAAGAAGTCGTCAACCGTGAAAAAATGAAGGAAGGCGTTGTCGTGGTTCAATCCTTACACACAACAGCCGGAATCACAGTGAATGAAAATGCGGATCCCGATGTGAAAACAGATTTTCTACGTCGATTAGACGAGGTATACCCTTGGGAACATACTCTCGACCTACATGGAGAAGGAAACACGGCTGCTCATTTAAAGACAAGTACAGTCGGACACTCTCAAACAATCATCGTCAGTAATGGGAAACTTCTATTGGGAACTTGGCAAGGCATCTACCTATGTGAGTTTGATGGGCCACGGTCTGGAAGAAGGGTTTCGATTAAAACAATTAAAACTGAATAAGAAACGAAAAGACTCGGGGGGCATTTCCTCGAGTCTTTCTATTCGATAAAACGTTCTCTTATGTTTTGCGAAGGCAGCTTACAACTCTCTTGTTTTCCAAACCATTTGTATCTATTCATGGCAATCCATCTGTAAACCCTATCTCTTAAGGGCTTAGGAACGATTATGCATGTAGTGAAAAACTTCCATGGCCATGTCAAATGAGAGCACACCTTTAAAGCAGCGGTTGATTCAACATACGCTTTATGATCTTCAATTAATACAAAGCTATCTGTTGTATAAGGAATGTTGTGCTTCTTCAATAATTGTTGACCAATATCGCTTTGTAAGGAAGCAAACTGGTAGATTCCTTCAGGATCACGTTCAATAATAAATCGAACACTACTATTGCAAAAATTACATATGCCATCAAACAAAATTATTGCCATTGAAATCACACCGTTTCATGAATCTCCATTTATGCACTTCTCATTATAATAGAATTCAAAACGTCTTTCCAGAAAGTTACCTGCTATCAAACTTTATGAATGCTCTGATAGGTGACCTACTTCGTTATAGGAATGAACTGCCCATCGTTTATTTTTCATATGGAGATTGGTCAGGCAACCGTTAAATAACTTCACATGCCCCAGTATTGCCTCCTCTGCATGAAACTCCCGTAATACTGCACTGATGACAGCACCGTGAGCAACTAACAGTACCCTCTTGCCGTGAAACTGAGCATGAATATGGTCCAGCCCTACCTGTACCCTCTCGACCAACTCTTCGTACGGTTCCATATTAGGAAAGATAAAGTCAGGATATCGCTCTTCTCTTTCTTCACGGGACAGTCCCTCCCCCTCACCAAAATGGCGTTCCTTGAAATGATCCATTTCCACTATTGGCAGTTCCAATGATTCATTGATAATATCCGCTGTTTTTCTGGCTCTCATCAAAGAAGTGGTTATGAGAACATCCCATTGTGATTTCTTCAAAAATTCTCTGCATTCTTCTGCTTGAATCTTTCCAGTTTCATTTAATGGTATATCTGTTTGACCTTGTAATTTACCCAAGAGATTCCATTCTGTTTGACCATGCCTTACTAAACATATATGAGTCATTCCATTTACTCCTTCTGTTAAAGTTGCTGTTTATAATGTGCGTACATTATCCATGCTTTAAGAAGTATAATTCTACTAGATTTTATGATATACTATATTACCATTAAAAGAGATTATTTTGAAAGTTTTAAATAAATGAGCAGTATAAGGAGTTGACTGAAAAGAATGAGAGATGAATTATTATATCTGGGTCAAGAAATCGTTTCACATAAATCCGAAATTGCTAAATGTATAATTGACTATCAGGAACTACGTTACTCTGAACAACTTAAGTTTTCAGGTTTGCAAATGGAGAAGATCACAGAGTGGAGAGTTGAATTAATACAAATACTGGGTGAATCTTTATATGAAGATCAAAAGGATTCTCTCATTAAAATAAAAGAGTGGTCTCTGAAAGTTGGGGAAATAGCCATAGAAAGAGGTATCTCCCTAAACGACTCTCTAAAAACTCTTTCCACATTCCGTACGGCCATTTGGGATTTTTTCAATGAGCAAATCGACAAACAAATTTCAGCCTCCATTATGCTGCAATCAAACAAAAAGATAAATCCCTTACTCGATGAAATTGCTTATCTTTTCAATGAGTTATTTATTAAGCAACAGAAAGATCAGTTGGCCCTAGTTCATACTGCTATGGATGAACTATCAGCACCGATTGTGCCGATAGCTGACAAAATTGCGATACTTCCTCTTATCGGGGACATTGATACTCATAGAGCCAGCTCTGTTATGGAAACGGCACTAAAGAAAAGCTCTGAATTACAACTGGAATATTTATTTATTGATATATCCGGTGTAGCCATAATGGATACGATGGTTTCGCATAATATCTATCAGATTGTAAATGCTTTAAAAATGATGGGTGTCCAATCGGTATTAACCGGCATCCGTCCTGAAGTTGCCCATACTTTAGGGAATCTGGGCATTACCTTCGACGATTTAAAAACAAGCTCAAGCTTAAAACAGGCTCTTGAGGATATCGGATTCAATCAATATGATGTTGTCCTTCCCATATAATGAAAACCAGAAGCCATATTGCATCATGGCTTCTGGTTTTTTGGTTTGCGGAAAGCGGAGCAGTTCCCCTCACCATCCAGCATATACTGGTCGACAGAGCCCTCGAAGATTCTATATTAGAAAACAACAATCTTTGAGAACAGAACCTACACAAACACTAGGCACTCTTATTTATTTTATGATGAAATAATAGTTGAATGCTTTGGACAGCCATATATATGGGAATCGACCAATACATTTCATACCCTTTATCGAAATGGAATATACCGATTTTGAGCGTGAACCATTCCATCAAGAGAGAAAAAGCTGTCCAAATCAATAAATAAGCAAGATTCATGATCCCTCTTATCTTTAGCTTTTTATATATGTATATGAAGAAATAACTATAAGGGCCATACATGATGTAACTTACAAAGTCAATTGCCTGGTAAGCGGAACTGTCATTGACATCATAGAAATCCCATGGAGGAATACTTATCGTATGATCATAGAACATTCCTATAGATATGCCATACATATAATAACTTAACCCTTCAAGGAATGAGAATATTTTTGGCGTAATCCAGATCAATAAAAGGAGAGCGATGAGACTAATGATGATAAACCACTCGTTTAAGTCAAATGACCTCTCATAGATTCTGTCCACTATCTCTCTCCTCCTTTTTCTGCAAATAATATAGCCCTAGCCCTATCCAAATACAAATCAATAAAAATGTACCATTCATGATAATTGTATTTAACAGGCTCCATTGAGGATACTCAAGGGTTTTAAAGTGTATATGGAGAATATCCAATACACTGATAAAGAATAGCAAGCATACGTATAATAAGAATCGATGAGTTCTATTTCCGTCATTCAAGTAACCATTCACCATGACAATCCCGACTAATGGCAAAATGCATTCCCGGTTTATCAATAAGCTGATGAATTGAGTGACGTCCTCTGAGGCCTTAATCCACTCCAGTTTATTGGTCATAATCGTAATGTAATTCGTTGAAATGATCGATAACACCATGAACTGTATGGAGTTTGAAGTGAATGAAAGCTTCTTTCGCATAAAACTGACAATATAAATCAGCATGATCAATATGGAAATGAAGAAAGGAAGAGACATTGATTTCTCCTTAGTTTTTTCTTACTATCCTTGCCTTAATCGACTCGTTACATAACCAAAATTGGGACAAGAGAGTTCGGAAGTTTGTATTAATTTAGCAAAGGGAAAAGAGTAAAGGAGAATGAAGGAGGTAATTTGATGAAACATGAATCTATCAACCCCAAATATGCAAGAGATGAAATAACAGAAGTCTTTGTTGATGGTTTGCAGCGTGACTTATCACCTGAAGAAGAAAGACTTATCTCAGGATGGACTCAAAGCTTTAACAAAGACGAACGTGCCACCATCATCAATCTTCTTAAAGAACTACTAAACAAGCATAAACGACATGACTAAACCAAAAAGAGAAAAGGCCAGCCTGGATTAAGGCTGGCCTTTTCTCTTATATAGTAATGTTCCTCTTACATATCACTTGTCAAATCTAGAAGTTTATCAATATCAATGCGATAGATTGGGCGATTTATATCCTCTTGTCCAAGTTCTACGGTATCTTCTAGTACATCATCAATGTTCATACAAATACCTCCCAAGTTGTGTGTCTACTCTGCATGGCTACAAGCCTCTTGCCTTCTTATCAAAGAATACGAAAGAAGGACACCATTCATGGGGGTACTTTTAAATTATTTTATCACAATGAATTGTAGGTAATAATCTGAAATTTGAATCAAATCGATCATTATGTTAATGTTAAACAACTATTGATTCTACCTAAATAATAATAAATGGGTAGAATAGCTTTCTCCTTAAAGGAGGCATTTCTATGAAACGATTTTCCATGCTTCACGTTCCTCAGGATTATAGACATAGAGGGCGTCCAGCTATTACCGTTCACGTTCTGCCTGTTCATAAAGAATATTTCGCGATAGGTAAATCATTAAAAGGGAACGGTCGGGCTGCAAACAACAATGAAAAACTAGCCGCATATTATGCGTATCTAGATACTTTAAAATAAACGCTTCTCTCTATAGAATAATTTACTAAAAAAGCTGATCAGAACCTAACCTGATCAGCTTTTTTGTAATCACTCTCAAAGTATAGAGAGATGGACTGAGTTACCCTGTTAAATTTCACAAGGAAGAGAGTTCCTTACACGGGATCATTCTTCTCGTGTGCCATTTTTTCTTTTTAGCAACGCTGCTCACCCTATGCATATCTGTTGTTTATAATCATTCAGCATACACTGGTGGCTTCTCACAATAGTATCAGGTAGTTCCTCTAAGTTACAAAACTTAAGTTGAATGGATTCAGAGTGTTCTGCTTTCATTTCTCCATTGTAATCATTTGTAAAGTAAACAGTGGTGACTACATAAAATTCATCTCCATTTTCAGCTTTAATGTATTGATCCGCACCAGAATACACGGTTAACAAGTTTAACTTACCTAATGTCAGATTCGTTTCTTCCTTCACTTCTCTTCTCGCGGTCTCTTCCGTTGATTCTGCCAATTCCATCAATCCCCCAGGCAGTCCCCATGAACCATTGGGAAATCTCCGTTGCTGCAACAGCACTTCCTTTTTCTCATTTAAAATAATGACCACCGATCCAACTAAAATAAGGGGGCGCGTTCCAACAATTTCTCTTAATTCTTCTATGTAACCCATTGATCAATCTCCTCACTGAACCAGCTAATGTAATGAAACACAGACCGAATTAGAACGTTTTATATTGACAAGCCTCAAAACCATTTCCATCTAAATCCCAGAACTCAAAAAATGTAACCCCCCCATCCTCTTTTATCTCACCAACCTTTACGTCCTTCTCCACAAGCTTTAACCGGCTCTCTTCCAGCGCATCAGAAAAGAGAATTGGCTTAATGGATGAGGGACGGACCTCTCCCTCTTGAACTGTTAGAGTAGAGACTCCTTGACCTATTTGAAACACAACATACGTTCCTGAATCAAAAACCTGCTCAAACTCCAACACCTCTACATACCATTGTGTAGTCTTTTTTAAATCTGTTACACACATATGTACTGTATCCACTTTAGAAAACAATGAATGACCTCCTTCTTCTTCTCTAGTTTTTTAATAGTGTTAAGTGCCCGACAATCTCTTTTGCTTCAAACTTTTCCATGGGCGGAAGTGCCACTACTGTTAAAGATCCCTCTTTAATTTCAGTTAACCCGCTATCATGAATACTGAAATATCCATCACCCTCTAATTTCTCCAGCTCACCGGCTTTTCCCTTTAGAACAATTTTTTTCATTCCTGTCTGCACCCATTCTACAAAGTCTGCTTGTCGATCTTGAAAAGGTGAATCAGATGACATCATCGTCAGCGTACTGAGAGTAGCGGCATGTGCCACTTGCGCTGCCGTTTTTCCCTTTGACATATTCAGTTCCTTATTAACAATAAAATATTGAACGAGATCACGTTTATTCATTCGTCTAATCAGCCCTTTCATCATTTAGTACCTGTTATTTTACCATGCGAAGGGTATGTACCTCAGTATTATTTACTTCCTTCTTAATTTCACGTAATTATTTTCAACTGAAACTATTTTGACCTTCTCTCCTATTTTAAAATCTAAATATACATCACAATCCAGCTTATAGGTATGACCGTTATCAAATTTCATAGAGCATGAGGGATTGCTGCTGTTTTCATCTATAACCTCACCTGATTTAATTCCTTCCGCACCTTTTCTATCATTCGCCGGAAAATACTTTTCCTCAATCACTACCCAATCTTCTTGGCTGATAACCACCAGCTTCAGAATAAAGAGCCCCACCAGAAGAACAAGCAACATACCAAGTATCACAAATTTCGCCCGTAAGCCCATCATGTATATCCCTTTCCTTCCATATAAAATCAACAAATGATTATATGTAAGAAACATGAAATACATTCGATTATTTTCCCTCTTGCATAAATTCAAAAATGGATTTACAATAAAACTAACGACCGTTAGTTAGTTAATGAAGAAGGTGAATAAACATGAAAAATGACAACAAACAACTCATAAAAGATGTCGCATTGGATTTATTCGGCCAAAAAGGGTACGAGGATACTTCATTAACGGCAATTGCAACCGCCGTGGGTATTAAAAAGCCATCCATTTACAACCATTTCCGAAGTAAAGAGGATTTATTTATGGAAGTAATCGAGGATTTAAGTGTGTCTGAAGTGACGGCGTATAAGAGTGCCGAAGAAAAAATGAATCTTAGTGAACCACTAAGAAATATTCGAATGCTCTTTGACTTATTTTGTCACCGATTGATGACAACAAAAGAAGCACTGCTATGGAAGAGAGTGACATTCTTTCCTCCAGAAGCTTTTAAAGATCTTATTCAAAAACAATTCATTCAGTTTGAAATGGTTACATCTGCGATTTTAGTATCCATTTACCAAGAAGGCATAAAACACAAACTGTTTAGTGAAATTGAGGAGGATGAATTTATTGCCTCCTTTTTATGTTTAGTTGATGGTGTCTTTTTAGAACATCACTATTACACGGAAGAAATTTTCAGACAACGAATTGAATCGGCTTGGAAGGTTTATGAATTAGGTATATCAAGTCGCAAAGGAGAGTAGCATCATGGGTTGGATATACGTTATTATTGGTGGTATTTTGGAGATTGGCTGGGCAACTGGGTTATCCCTTTCAGAAGGGTTTACAAAACCTGTCCCCAGTATTGTCACGGCTCTCCTTATCTTGGTAAGTTTTTATTTTTTCTCAAACTCCATGAGATTATTGCCTATCGGGACTGCCTATGCGGTCTTCACAGGTATTGGAGCAGCAGGCACTGCTGTAGTGGGGATGGTATTTCTACATGAAGGGATTAGCGTGTTGAAAGTCGCCTTTATCACACTTCTCATTTTCGGGGTGATCGGCCTCAAAATGAGTGATAAAGAAGAACAAGATACAGGGAGGTCCTACTAATGGCGTGGATATTTCTTATTTTTGCCGGGTTCTCTGAAGTTGTGATGGTAACATTTATGAAGCTTTCTGAAGGATACAAGAAGCTTGCCCCTTCCATCGTTAGCTTCGCAGCGGGAGGGATAAGCTTTTATTTATTATCCCTTTCTCTACTGGATATCCCGGTAAGTACGGGTTATGGAATCTGGACAGGGATAGGTTCTGCAGGGGCTGTCATCATCGGGATGATCTTTTTCAGGGAAACGAAGGATTTAAAGAGATTATTTTTTATTAGTTGCATTATAGGGAGTATTATTGGTTTAAAGATGGTTTCATGACCCCATAACAATGTCCAGCCTTTGAGTGTTGCAGTTCTCAGTGGCTGGACACTTTTTTGTTTACTTATACATTGATTTTCACTTACTTACTGGATTTAATTACAAACGGTGAGCTCCTCTACCATAAAATTTATTAATATATTATTGAAAAGGAGTCAATCAATTGATTATTCCATGACCAACAATATCAACTTCAATCGTAGGAGTGATCGTAATGGTGGGGTATTTTTCTTCCCAATCAAGCTTTTCCCATGTTTTTGGGTGATATGCAATTAACTCTCTGCCAATACCAAATAAATCTGAATTAGCCAGCTGAATTTTTTCAATCATTTTTTCCGCATCTTCTGTTAAGCGTTTTGAAATTTGTTTATTTAGTTTCTTAAGTTTTTTCTTATCGGTTAATTTATCTTCAGGATATTCTACAACAGATACTTCTGCCTTTACATTTATTTCGACTTGTATATTATTTGGTGAGTCCGAAACAATTTTAAGCTTTGATTTAGATTCAGACATATTGTACGTAATATAATTTTCGATATTCATCTTCTTATTCTCTTCAATTTTGGATACAAATCGAGTCTGCTTAGCCACTTGGTTGCTCATCAATAGAAATAATGTTGTTTCCTCAAAAGTCAGAGTACCTGACATTGAATTCTTATGGAAAATACCCGTACCGCTTAACACCACTTCACCATTTTCCATTTTGATAAGAGGAAGAGCAAAATCTTTTCCTTCATCGAACATAAACGTACAGACGGTTTGTAAATTTTGCTTTGGAATTCCAGTAGAAGTTTCTGCACTTTTGAGTAGTTCAATGATAAATTCTGAAATCAATACGTTTTTTTCACTTAATTTTGTAAGTATTTCCCCACTTCCTCCTTCAACTATTGCTAATTTGGCAGAAATGGAACTATTGGGGTCCCGGTAAAAAATATCTAAAAACTTATAGATATCTTTTTTTGCTAATTCTTCCCCTAATAAAAACACCCGATTTTTTGATGGCTCAAATACTCCGGAAATTTTACGGTCCATATGCATTCTTGTCTCACGTATGGTTTTCCCTTCCCCTTGTACCACTACATTGGTTGGTGTCCGATCTTTAAAATCACGGATAATGGCTGTAGCTCTTATGGTTTCATCATCAACTAAATCAAAGGCAGAGGAAAAAACCAACCTTCCGTCTTTCAACAATCGTTGATCCCAACAACCCGTTAAAGTCAACTGAATGAGAAATAGAACCGTGAGTAAGAAGATTCTTTTCTTCATACGTTCTTCCCTCTTTCCTTTTTCTTGAAAATAAAAGAGATTCCTAAAAAAAGAAATGGAATGACAAGTATGAATAAATAGGATGTATTAATCACCCATTTGTTGTACAGCTCCATTTCTGCTTCTTTATTGGGAATTAAGGCAATGATAAAAGATAAACTGCCAAAGAAAATTGTTATGACAGAACGATTGATTCGTTTAAACGTATGAGCGACTCCCTCCGTTGATAGAAAAAGGTAGCTGGTTAACGAAGTTATGACACTTACCACCCAAAGGGAAACAAATACCAAATCAATTCTCTCGACAATTTGCAAATACAGGGATTTCACATAGTATAGTACCGGCTGAGGAATAATGACTATTTCTTCAGGACTGAACGTCACAAGACTGACTATTGTAAGAAATGCATAGAGCAATGTCACAAATAGATTGGCCATTGAAGCTGAGAATAAGACGGTCCGTTCCCCATTATGCTGGAAATAAGGAAAAAGAAACAAAAGCAATTCAAAACCAAGCATTGAGAAATATGCTTCTTTTATCCCTTTTAGAATATTGGTTCCTCCTGAGTGACCAATCGGAAGCAAATACCTCCAATCAACAGGATAAATGATCAATACAACGATAGATATCAAGATTAGAAAGAAAATCAATCCCGAAACAACCACATAAACATTGCAGATGTCAGATAATAATTCCCTTCCTAAATAGACTGCGGTTCCCATTAATAGAAGCATAATGATCCATTTTGGTGTAAGTGTCAGCACCCACGTTTTGATGATGGCAGTTGAATACATCATAATAAGGCTGGTAACTAGCAATCCATACACAACATAGGAAATATTTATGAATGTTCCTCCTGCATTTCCAACCAATTGTATTGAATATTGGAAAAGGGATTTAGCAGGGAACCTTCTGCCCAAGACCCAAAATATCGTGATAAATAATTGAACAACAATACCAGCCAACAATACTGAAATCCAAGCATCACCTTTGGAAATGGAAAATACGCTGAATGGAAGGCCAAGAACCCCTACTCCAATTTGTGTTTGGACAATGAATAACATCAACTGTATGGAAGTAAGATTACTCTGATTCTTCATTTTTTTTCCATCCTCGAGGATCTGTCGTTTTCCACTTATACTGTGGTTTCAAATCCTTTGGTCTTTCTTTCATCAGCCACATGGGAACGCGAATAAAGGTGTCTTTCAATGACTTAAAATCCAAAGGTGCAACAGGGTATAAATAGTATTGACCTAATGATTTAAGCGTCGACATATGGATTAACAGCAACATCAACCCGATTACTATTCCAAGAACCCCAAATAAAGCAGCAAATATCATGAGGGGAAAACCTAGTATCCTAACGGAAGTACTCATTTCATTAGATGGAATAACGAAAGAAGATATAGCTGTAATCGCCACTACGATAACCATGGTATTTGAAACCAAATTCGCTTCTACAACAGCCGTCCCGATAACAAGTCCCCCCACCACCCCAATGGTTTGTGCGATAGGGTTCGGTAATCGTATAGCAGCTTCACGAAGCAACTCCAATGTTAATTGCATAATGGCGGCTTCAATCAATGGAGGGAAAGGTACATACTCCAGGGAACTTTTAATCGAAAATATTATTTCTACCGGTATGATTTCATAATTATAGGAGATGACAGCTATATAAAAAGCGGGTAAACAAAGTGTTGCAATAAAACTGATTAATCTGATAAATCGTACAAATGAACCGATAAATGCCCTGTTATTATAGTCCTCTGATGTTTGAAAGAAAGAGAAGAAATTCACTGGCAAGAGTAATACCGTAGGGCTTCCTTCCATTACTAGAGCAATTCTGCCTTCCATTAGATTTCCGGCTACCCGGTCCGGCCTTTCCGTATTTAAAAACTGTGGAAATGGAGAAAACGAATTATCTTCTAAAAATTCTTCAAAATATCCAGGTGACTGAATCGCATCTGCTTGAACATAATTGATCCGGTCCTCAATCGTTTTCAACAATTCTAAATTTGTTAAATGCGATAAATAAACTAAAGCGTATTTTGTCCTTGTTGTTTCTCCTATACTGGAATATTTCACAGTCAGTTTTGGACTTGAAACTCTCTCTCTTATAAGATGCACATTTTCTGTGATATTTTCACTGAACCCTTGATGTGATCCTCTAATCACTTTTTCATTTACTGGTTCAAAACGATTAGTAGGAAATTTAGGCATACTGATAAAGGTCATGATTTCACTGTCTTCCGTTAGTAAAAGGCAGTGGCCATCCACCATTGCACTGAGTGCTTCGTCTAAATACAATGTTTCTTTGATGCTATTACTGCTTACGACATCACGTATATCACCGGAACCTTTCTCTAATATAGGTTTGATAATATACGTCTGTAAGCTCCTATTGTCAATGACAGAATCAATAAACATTATGGTCAATATTTTACTATTAAAAGTTAATTCTCTTAGTTTTAAATCATCAGTATTAAATAAACCATTACGAAAATAAGAGATTTTCTCTTCAAGAGTGAGAAATTCAGGCACAACTTCTTCTTTTTCTGAAAGCAGCTGCTTTGGTATTCTTCTATTCCTTTTATTAAACGAACTCATATTAGCACCTTCAGTAAGAATCTTTTTTTCTATGCTTCCCAAAGAAGGTGCTATTATGCATGTCTAAGGATCCTGTTAACGTTTCTCTCTTACTAAATGTACACCCCACACATTTTCTAAAATGTTTAAGAACGTTTCGTTTATTTCTCCCCATTGAAAAGAGTCATCGCTGGGCAGATCCTTCATAGTCCCCTCCATTTTAAGAAAATCTTCTCTTATGTCCTTTTCCATATACATTAAATGAGGGAACGGAACTTCCTTCCCATTAACTCTAGATAGGAGCATAGAAGAGATGGTAGCCTTCACTTCTTCATTCATAGTAATAGAGTCCACCATTTCGTTCACCCCATTTGGTGGAAACGTTTGATACTCTTTTATCCACTTAAAAGCAAGCCACGGTCTGATAATCGTCATCATTTTCTTTAAATCTTTGATTTCCTCATTCGAATACTTTTCCATATTGCGTTTACCCATGTGATAATAATGAATCAAACAGCGGGTTGGAGAAAAAGTCTGTTCTCTCAGCTTTCTGACTTTCTCTATGTCCGGGTGCTCTATATACACATTCTCATTTGTTAACCACTCCATTAGAGAGGGGTTTGATTTACGGAGAAGTTTGAGTGCTTTACTAAGGTCCCATCCGCTGAATTCAATGGAATACTGTACAGGCTTTACAATAACGTCCTTGGTCCCTTGAAGATTTAAATATGCGGGAACCTCCCGTATATATATAAACCTTACATCATAATCGCTCTCATCTGTATGATACCCCCATGCCCGACTCCCTGCTTCGACTGCATACAGAATCCTGACTCTCTCTTCTCTTTCAATACTTTTCAACTTATCCAGAATGATTTTTCTCACAAAATAATTCTCCTTATTCTCTATATATTAGTAGGGTTTTCCTTTCAGTATTTGATATACTTAATCACACAAACAAGTCGATAGGTAGAGGTGAATAGCTTGACCAAAAAAAAGATGTACTCATGGAGCCTTCAGATTCTCATTATTCTTACCATTATTTATGTTTCAACAAAGATTTCATTTTTATTTGAACCGATTGTCGTATTCGCTTCAACATTATTTTTCCCGATTATCATTTCAGGATTTCTGTATTTTTTATTAAATCCATTAGTCAATCTCCTGGAAAAAGCAAGATTGCCGAGAACCATTGCCATCATCGTGCTTTATGCTGCTATCATTGGTCTGATGGTGTTAATTATTGGAAATGTTGCGCCTATACTCACAAAGCAGATAACAGGATTGTTCAATGAACTTCCGGAGTATGCAAGACAAACGAGGAACTTCATCGAATACTTATCTGAGACTCAACAATTCAAATGGATGATGAGTCAGGATTATGTATCACTAAAAGATGTAGAAAAACAGTTAATGGACTTTGCCAATACTTTACCGGATAATATTACAACTGCTCTTAAAGGATTAGTAAGTGTTCTGACCAGTATAACGATTCTGATTGTCACCGTCCCTTTTCTATTATTCTTTATGTTTAAAGACGGCCATAAATTTCCTAAGGCCATTTCAAAATTTCTTCCTCCTGCCTACCGGGAAGAAGGGATCAACACTTTAAAGGATACGAGTGATACACTTGCCGCATACATACAGGGACAATTGACGGTAGCTTCCTTTGTCGGGACCCTGACGTTTATCGGGTATTTAATCATTGGACTTCCTTACGCATTGGTGATGGCGTTAATAGGGGCTGTAACAAACATCATTCCGTTTATCGGTCCTTTTATCGGTGCTGCACCTGCCATCATCGTGGCCCTGTTTGATTCACCGACGAAAGCCATTCTCGTCATCGTGGTTGTCACGATTGCCCAGCAAATAGAGGGGAACCTCCTTTCACCCCTGATTTTAGGCAAGCGCCTCGATACTCATCCAGCGACGATAATCATTTTATTGCTGGTGGCTGGAAACCTGGCAGGTATTCTTGGAATGATCCTGGCTGTTCCTTTTTACGCGGTAACAAAAACCATTGTGTTAAATTTAGTGAAGTTTATTAAACTGAGAAGATCTGCTATTCAAGAATGATAATGGAGAAACAACCGGGCTTTTGCCGGTTGTTTCTTTATGTCGTGACAAAAACGTGGTAGTTGTATAGGAAGAAGGTTAAGGAGTTGATATGTCATTTACATATTGCATCGATTCCGACAATCATATCTGTTTATACATAATCACATGAGGCCCGATTGGTTCTATTTCAAATACGTCCCCCAACTGAGTTAAACCCAATTTCTCATAATATGGCCCAGCCGAAATTCTGGCATTGCACCACCACATTTCACACCCTTTTTCTCTTAGAATCTTTTCGCTGTATTCGATAAGCTGCTTTCCAATGCCATTCCCCCTGTAATCCTTAAGAGTGGCCATTCCCCTTAGCCGGTAAGGGAGACATCCATTTATACCCGGTTGTGCCTCCTGATAAAAGGAACCGATACTGATCAGCACCTTTCCTTCAAAAACGCCAATGTGAAAGGAACTATCGTCTGAATCTCCTTCATAATGACACTCCTCTATTGATTGCGTCGGCCTTAAGATTTGTTGTCTAATGGCATATGTATCGGTAGCTGAAATAAAACGAATGCGTGTCATTTTCACCCTCCATTTTGATCTGAGTTCTTCATCTTCATTTTATCATAGCCTCCTCGGATATTAGAGGTGAAAAGAAAAGGAGCAATCCCTCCATAGGAAGTGCTCCCCTCGTTTACTCATTTCTTTTTAAATAACTTATTGGATGCACCCTTGACTGCCTTGCTTGCCGTGTCTACTGTTTTCCCGACCATTTTGTTTCCGGTATTGCTTACATTTTTCACAAAATCTGCCGATGTATCTGACACTTTTCCTACAAGTCCGCCTTTACCGCTAACACTTTTGATTATTTCGTTAGCTGTGTCTGCCGTTTTATTGACTAGTCCGCTGGCTTGCTTTGACGTGTTCTTAACTAAGTCACTTGGAGTATTTCGTTTGTCTTCAGACATGGTGTTCTCCTCCTTAGAAAAAGACTCATCACTATCCCTATGTCATCGAACTTGAAAGTATGCTAAATCAGGGACTATCTTTATTCCTGTTTTAGATATTCTGTCGATAAAACCGTTTCGTGCATAGCGTTCTCTCTCATCTCGACCCAATAGGCCGAAGCATGAGCTCTTGAACTCACTACTTTATAAAGATTTTCACCTATGAAATGTAAAGCAGCACCATCATCCGCCCCATAGCCTGCTTGAAGTTTCCCTTTACGGATAAATGATTGAAAAAGGGGACGCCGATCTTTTTCGCCGTCATAATGAGGGGAGTGGCTTCCCTTTAGGAATCCCAAACCTTCAATCGTTTCTAATTCTTCACCAAACGAATCAGTAATTCCTTCTTCAAACCAACAGATCGAACCGGCGCTCAAACCTGCAAGAATCGTCCCAGATTCCCATGCTTTCTTGAGTATAGAATCAATCTTCCATTCTCTCCATAGGGCAAGCATACTTTTTGTATTGCCCCCACCCACATAGAGAATGTCTTTTTCAAGAAGGAATCTCTCTAAATCTTTGGTTGGTAATTTGAATAGAGACAAATGTGAAGGCTCACACGAAAGCGAGTGAAAAGCATTGTAAAATCGCTCTATATACCCTTCTGCATCTCCACTGGCCGTAGGCAAAAAACAAACCTTTGGATTTGATTGCCCAGCCTGCTTTAATATATATTGATCTAAAAGCAGATTCTCAGGCTCCATGGAAAAGCCTCCCCCACCCATTGCGATAATCTGTTTCATTGAATCCACACTCTCCCTCTATTCAAAACTTTTCGATAAGTATCTTAATCCTATCAAAATCATCGACGTTGGCGTATCATTTTTTTCATTGATGCAAAAATCCCAATAGAAAAACCCTCTATACAAAATAGAGGGTTCATCACTTATAATATTACTTCTCATGTTAATAAAATTACTTGCCGGCACCTGACGTTTTATTCCTTTTTTCTTTCATTTCTTTTTGGAATGAAAGAATTAACCCATATGTCATGACAAATAAGATTATCCCCAATGGTAAGGCTGTGATGATGGTGGCTGCTTGCAATCCACTGATGCCGCCAGTCCCCATCAGGATCGCCGCAATGGCAGCCAGTACGATCCCCCAGCTGAACTTCACGAAGAATGGAGGGTTCAAACTTCCATTAGAGGTTTGCATCCCCAGTACAAATGTTGCCGAGTCGGCCGACGTCACAAAGAAAGTGATAATCAAGATTAAGGAAATAATTGAAAGGACCCCACTTAGAGGCATTTGATCATATACATAAAATAATGCCGTCTCCAAACTTTGACCCGCTACATCTACACCTTGAACAAAGTCGTAATACAATCCTGTGCCTCCGAATACTCCAAACCACAGGGCGCATACGATTGTAGGCACAATGATGACGGCGATGATAAACTCACGAACAGTCCTTCCTTTTGAAACTCTCGCAATAAAGGTTCCCACAAACGGTGTCCATGAGATCCACCATGCCCAATAAAAAATAGTCCAATCCTTCACCCATTGATTATTCTCCACATTAAATGGGGAAAAGCGTAACCCCATACTAGGAAGATTTTGAACATAGCTCCCAAAAGTGGTCAAAAACAATTCCAGAACAAATTGCGTAGGACCTGCGATGAGAAAGACAATGAATAACAAGACCGCCAATATCAAATTGGCATTGCTCAAATATTTAATTCCTTTTGATAAACCAGTAGCAGCAGAAGTAATAAATAGAACCGTTGCAACTCCCATGATGATCAGCTGAACTTTAAAGTCAATCGGGGTTCCCATCAGGTAATTAAGTCCACTGTTAATTTGTTGTGCACCAATTCCAAGTGAAATCGCCACACCGAAAATCGTGGCAAACACAGCGACAATATCAACAATATACCCTATGGGACCTTTCACTCTATCCCCAATGACTGGATATAATGTGGCACTCATCAACCCTGGCATGCCCTTCCTGAATTTATAGTAGGCAAGGGCCAATGCTACAACAGCATAAATGGCCCAGGCATGGAATCCCCAATGAAGATATGTATAGCGTAATCCGATTTTAGCTGATTCTATGGTCCCGCCTTTTCCAAATGGTGGAGTGGAATAATGAGAAACAGGTTCCGATACTCCATAGAATAGGAGTCCGATTCCCATTCCTGCACTAAAGAGCATGGCAAACCATGTCAATGTGGAATATTCAGGTCTATCAGTGTCTTTCCCTAATCGAATCTTCCCATATTTACTAAATGCAAAGAAGATGGCGATGATGAAAAAGAATGAAGCTGAAAATTGATAAAACCAGCCAAATTTGTCTAGAAGAACTCCTTGGGTACTGGACATGATATCGATCAATGCCTGAGGAAAAATAACCCCCCAAGCCACAAAAATGATGCCGATTGTAATCGCAATCCAAAACATTGGTGTAAAATTTTTCAAATGACTTCCCCCTTAATTCGTTGATGTAGCTCTATCATGTAGAAATAGGTATGTAAAGAAAATAAATGCACGAACTTATTAGTACCCCTCTTTTCCAAGGGCTAAACTAGTAAGTAACTGGAAAGTGAGGGACGGACCTTTTCAAGGTCCGTCCCTCACTAATTTGAATATGTAAACTTCACAAGTATAATTTGGTTTTTCATGTATCTTTTTTTCTTTTCGGGGCAAATTATAGTAGACGGAGGTGATAACCATGACTAACAACAATAACAACAAACCACAACAACAAAAAAATGAAGCAGAATTTGCTCAAGAGCAAAACGCTGCTGAAAGAGCTAGAAAAGCTGCTAAACAACAAAATCAGCAAAATCAACAAAACCAACAAAATAAATAAAACATAGTGACACAATTGAATACTTATCAAGAGACTAGTCAACTGACTAGTCTCTTTCTATGAAGCCCGTCCCTATCAGCGAAGGAATTTTTTAACTACTGTCTCCATTGTGTAAAAATGAACCTTCACGATAACTCTTATGTGTTGGATAGATTCCATCTAATGATGAACATCTCCCTCATACATATTTAACATAGAAAAACCTCCCAGGATTGTTCCGGAAAGGTTAGTGTGATTAGCTTATTCTTGCTGTTATGAAGTGTGCACATAGACAGAAATAAGATAAATTAATTATATGAAAGGGGAGAAGGAACTCATAACTTTCCCCCAGCCAGGTTAAGCCTGATCTTTCCTCTTTAACGGTTTGTACGCAACAAAAACCGCAAATACAGCTGCTGCGACATTAATTAAGGTCCCGATAACGGGAGATCCTTTAAATTCATTACTATGATACAAATTTGTTAAAATCAGACCAGCAATAATACTTAATATGATGTTACTTCCTATGAAAACTCCAATAAAAATAAAGAATTTCTTAGCGTTTTTCCACAAAATTCAGCACTCCAGTAAATAAAGTATCGTTAACAGTACAGTAACAGAATTTTTCAGGAAAAACCAGTAAAGATACTGAACAGAGTCGAGTATCCACTCGACGTGGGAAGACACAAAAAAACAGAGTACGTCAGCTGACGTACTCTGTTTGGAGTTTTACGATTGAATTACTTTTGAACATTAGCTGCTTGTGGTCCACGAGCACCTTCAACGATTTCAAATGTAACGTCTTGACCTTCTTCTAATGATTTGTATCCTTCACCTTGGATAGCAGAGAAGTGAACAAAAACATCGTCTTGACCTTCAACTTCGATGAAACCGAAACCTTTTTCAGCGTTAAACCATTTAACTTTACCTTGTAACATAAAACAAGTACCTCCTAGTGCAGTTGCACATAAAAATATTTATATTCCTGCTCTGATTAAGATTCAAGACGAATGTTCTTCAATCATGCATATTAACCGAACAAAAATAACTATCTTTACTATAACAGAATCTCATGCAACATACAAGAATATGAATGGGTCTTTTTGTAAAATACGATGTAGGATTTAGTCCACGATTGAAATATTGTGTTCTTTTGCATAGAGTTTTTTAATCATACGTATTTGTCCCCTATGATTGATTTCATCTTCAAATACATGAAACCATTTAAAAAAGTTATTTCCTTTTTCACCATACCACCAGTCCGTTTCTTCATATAGCCAATCCTCATCCAGTTGTTTGAACTGCTCCACCGTTTTGTTCCTGGTCATCTGCAAGTTCTCAAGGTAAAATTCGACTTTATTTCCTTTAATCCATTCGGCTGCCTTACTGCCTAAGCTTAAGGCAGGTTCCAAGGTCATTGCGTACTCCTCTATTTCATCATCACTTAGGTTCCCGAAGGTAAGGACCTGATAAATTTTTTCAACTGCATCAAAATGGGCAAGAAGCATACCGATTGAATTTGCTTCATCGTGACATCGGTAGTCTAGCATTTCAACCGGTAAGTTCTCAACTTCGCTGATAGAAGTGAACCGTGCATAGTCCATCATTGAAAGGAGTAAAGAAAAGTCTTTCTTCATTCCATTTTTTTCTTTAATTAAATATATTGAGTTGATTTCCATTGTTTCTCCCCCTCTTGTTCTTCTCTTACTATATATTGGATAAATAAAGGAAATCTCCTTGTTTTTTGTCGATTAATCAATTATTCTGGACTGTGCCTGGGATCTTTTAATAAATCACGTATCTCTCTAAGAAGCTCTTCCTTCTGATCGACCTTCACTTCCGCTTTGATCTCTTCTTTGCGTTCCATTTTCTTATATAGCCGTATAATAAAGAATATGACGAGGGGCTATGAGGAAGAAATCCACTACGTTTTGCAGGAACACTCCATAGGTAATGACAGATTCCCCTACCGTAACTTTTAAGTTCGTAAAGCTGATGCCACCAAGCAATATACCTAGAAGGGGCATAATGATATCATCGACCAGGGATTTGACGATTTTACCAAAAGCAGCACCTATAATGACCGCCACTGCAAGATCTATGACATTACCTTTCACGGCAAACTTTTTAAACTCCTGCCACATTCGCATTCTCCTTTTGTTTATATAAGAAGTACAGGCACTTAGCCTGTCAGGATAGTTTGCCACAATTATACAAATTTATATGTTGGATGACTTTCTTTCTGCTACACTAGTCTTTCAGAATTTCATGGTTTTCTTTGTTCTTATCTTACATGCATATTATTTGATTAGAAATATCCAAGGCTGGGATTCATACCTGTAATCGGCCCGTTATGTTACGATGGAAGAAAGTCGATGGGAGGATTATTTATCATGTTTACGAAGATACCAAAAGAACAGAAAGATACTATGATTGAGCGAATTCAGACATTTTATTATGAGCAGACCGGTAACGAAATTGGAGATTTAGGTGCTGGTAATTGGTTTGATTTCTTTATGAAAGAGATTGGTCCATACCTCTATAATCAGGGAGTGATGGATTCTAAAGATGTATTGATGGATAAGATGCTTCTTCTCGAGGATGATTTGTATGCCTTAAAAAGACCGGTCAATACCAAGTAATCAGGACAGACAAAGGAGCAGGACCTTGCGGTCCTACTCCTTTGTTACATTATGAAGAACTTGATCATCAATCCGACCGTTATCATTAACAAGTTCAATCGTGACGGCTTCTTTATCTTTATTCTTTATTTCACTCATTAACTTATCAATCTCTTCCGGTTTTTTAATATCCACTGTTTTCTTAACCTCAAACTCTTGTGGTGATTCTCCCTGTTTACGGCTCTTTAACTCCTCATCAGTATAAATCAGATCCGTTCCCAGAGCGTTTTTAATTGTGGTTCCCTGCAGGTAGAAACGGGTTTGAAACGGAGTATCCGGTTCAAGTGCTTTGTCTGAGAGCACTCCTCTAAATGTAATCGTATTGGCCTTTTCATTTATTGTGACCCCACCACTCACGACCATTTCAGCAGCATTCCGGTTACAGGCACTTAATAGAATGGCCATAAGGATTACGGCTATGATTACTACTTTTGATCCTTTCACTAAGGTGTCCCCCTTATATGTATGTACTATATTATTTTACCAAATGTTAAATGAAAAGTGGAAATTGATGATAGGGGATTTTATAAAAAATTATTAATTGAGATAGATATCAGGGGACTTATAGAGTTGAGGTATGTATTTTTTGATAAATAAAAATAGAAGTCCTGGGGTAAAAGGACTTAGCCATCCTATTTTATCTTTGCATAACAATACGAAAAATCACTTGGTGGCTGGATCAAAGTAGCCATGTATACTCCTGGCTATAGTAAACAGAGTGTGTAGCGATTTCCTATATAGCTTTTTTGATTCTTGATTATTTCGGTTTGATCTTACCACCAATCCACCAATCGATAACATCCAATAAATCAACCGGACGATTTTTAAGATTTCGATAGATTAATCATTTCCAATAGAGAAGCAAAGGAGTCTTAGATGAACTTCATAGGAATCTCCGTTATATATATCGGCTTTATGACTTCATGAACATGATGAAATTGTACGTTTTTCTAAGGAGCATAAAGAAAATTCCTATTCATTACTTTTTGAGATGCTTATTACATACAGCTTTAAGGATAAACATTTTTTCCTGTACACTTAACATTCTCCAACATTTAGCGCGAATAATCATCGTTATTTCCCCTCTCCTTATTTTCATCATCTTTTGCTTACTTGTCTTTACCTCCATTTAAACCATTACAAACACTTCAATTTGCTACATATTTACAAACAAAAATACTTTCTCCGACATGTTGCCCTATCGAAAAAAGTATTAATTGAAAACGAATGTCAATACGTATGGGTAATTGTAGAATTTCTTTTTAAAAAGATTTCGTTTTTATTTGAGATCATGTTTAATGGTCCTATTACGAAATGAGTTTCACAAAATGATGAAGAACTCTGGCAGTTAATCCCCATATGACTTTGTCTTCATAGTAGTAAAAATGTTCTTTCATATTTCTAGCCTGCCAGTTGTAATTTTCTCCGCCTGGAATTTGTTTGAACGGAAAGCTCTCTTCGGGCTCCATCTTGAACTTGACGTTATACAAGTCAGGTTCCCTTTCCTGTAGATAGGTCAATGGTGTAGTAAAGATTTCCTCCACCTCAGCTTGATTCGGTTTTAACTCTTTTATGGATACATTTATTTTGCCTACGTATGGATAAATGATGGTCCCAAAAGGAGACACGATATAATCAAGGGGATACACATCTGTAATGGTGCCCGTATGAATTCCCAGTTCTTCTGATGTCTCACGGATAGCTGCTGCTTTCTCATCCGAATCACTTCGATCTATCCGCCCTCCAGGAAAACAAATTTCCCCTGGTTGTCTTCTCATGTTTAAGGAACGGACTTCAAATAATACATGCGTTTGGCCGTTGACCTCAATCAAAGGAAGTAGAATAGCATATTCAGAAAATGTTTCACTTCCAAGTATTCTGGGTGTTCTCTCTTTGAATAGCTGCAGTATCTCATTCACATCCATTCTATCTCCCCTCCTCACATAATCTATTCTATGATTTTCTTTATTATAGTATGAACATGAAGCAAGACCAAACTATACGTTTTCCCCGTCTTCCTATTCCATTCTATCGTGTACGGATGGAAGCTAAGAATACTTAATTTAATCCTGAACGAATAAACATCCTGCTGAACTTCTCAGCAGGATGCTCTGTTTCTTATTGAGGTTCCGGTTTACTTCCTTTCCATTCCTGAATACCATCATCCTCGATGATCCCCAACGTTACGTCTGCAATATCCGGGTCACTCATTAATTTGTCCTGAATGGCAAATTTAATATCATCTGCTTCAGAAAGTGGTAATCCTCTTTTCAGTTCAAGATACGATTCAACATGATAGTATCGACCTTCCTGAGTTATTCTTAGTTTGAAGATATCGATAACTGCTTCGTGCTCAAAGATCGTACTTGCGATTCGGTCCTCGACTTCCTTCGGCGCAGCAACTCCTATCAGACCGACCATGTTGTCATAACCAACCCTGAAGGCGACACCTACCATGAGGAATCCAATGACTATGGTGACGATTCCATCCAGTAGCTGATAGGCGGAAAAATAGGACACCAATACAGCAATCAAGGCCAAGATAGCCCCTGAAACAGCGACCAAATCTTCATAAAATACGAGCCTTGTCGGTGGTGACGCACGCTTTACGTTTTTAAATGCTCCTGAGAAAATCCCCATGCCTGTGCTTTCAGCTCTTGCTTCCTGTCCGATTTCCTTCATCACTTTAAAGAGGATGGCGCCATCGATAAGGATATTCAGTAGTAATACTGACACATTCAGCCAAATGCCCTTCACAAGAGCGGGATGTTTTAGTAAATGAATCCCTTCCCGTATGGTTTCATAGGCCATAATGGAAACAACGATAACCGCAATCATACAAAAAAGATTGATGACTCTTCCGAAGCCTGTCGGAAATTTCTCCGTTGGTTGCTTCTCAGATAGAACACTTCCGATAAACACAAAACCCTGATTCACTGCATCAGCTAAAGAATGCATCGCCGAGGCAAACATTGCTCCACTTCCACTGATGAAGTAGGCTATCCCTTTTGCAATCGCCAGAATCCCGTTCCCCACCATGGCGAAAAACGATGACTTGTTTCCTTTCTTCACCAACGAAAAAAAAGATTGATTCCCCACATAGCACACCACCTATATTTAATTCTTAACAAGTAGTATCTCACCAGAATGAACTTTCATAAGTCAATTGACGAACCTTTTCAGCTTTTCTATACTGTAACAATGAATGTATAGATGATTACATGTAAACGAATCTATTTAGGTCAGGAGAACAAAACATGGATTTTACTATTCAGAACCTTTCCTTCTATTTAATACAAGTAGAGGGCAAAGGCGAAGAAGCCGATAAACGGCATAAGCATTTTCAGACGTTAACGGGAACCGATTATGAAGAAAGTCCCTTAAAAAGCTTTTTAGATGGTGAACTAACCAAGATTGTGAAGCGGAAGGTAGACCGACATTCAAAGTCAGAGTCTGCCCCCACTAAAATTGGACGCTTTGTAGTAGAACCGGGTCATGAACTGACTTCCAATCCAAATTATAATTTATTTCACCGTACCCGGTTTGCAGAAAACAAAGAGGACTTTCGCGAAGCCTGTGATCAAATTGTTCAAATGTACATAGAAGCGAGTGCTATCCGAGGTGGTGCATTCCTTGTTGCGACTGCAAAGCTGACGAAATTCTTTGATGATCCGTTTGTGTTCATCATGAAATGTGATTTCGAACCAAAGGTTGCCACCATAACCGATGAAGCGACTCTGATTCATAATGTTGAAATGGCGATTACGACGAAAAACATGAAATCCATCCAGTATCCCTATATGCCTGATGAAGGTATGATGGACTCTGCCGAAATCAAAATCCATCAAGCCTCACACGCCAGATACTTTGAAGATTTCTTGAAATGGGTGGAATATGAAAAGTCCATGCCCGAAATCGTGAAATCCCAAGTTTACGGGATGGTAAAGGAACATATTTCAGAAACCTATGCTGAAGAGAGCGATGAACGTGTCGAGTTTGAAGAAGCGGTGGAAGAATGGGCAATCAGTCCAAAGCGTGAGCTTCAGGAAAGGTTCACAACTGAACAAGTTGTAGAAGCCACCTCCCAAATCGTGGAACAATCACCTGAAGTCGAACTGAAGGTGAAGCTTGATCATGTTTCCGTGAAAGCCCTTCTCTCCGACTTTGGTGACAGCATTCATCTGGCGAAAGTGAATGGTCGATATGTACTGATGATCGAAAGCGAATCCGTCATGTTTGAAAAAGGCTTCTCCCCTCTCGAATTTTTAAAACCTGATGAACTGCATGAAGTGATTCAACGAATACAAGAAAAAGTATAAGCTGGAGAGGCTGGGACAAAAGTGTTTTAGTCTAAGTAAATCCCGAACAAATCTGCTTCTTAGTAGGCAGATTTGTTCGGGTTTATTATTTATTTTCGGTACATTTTATTTTAGCTGTTTCCAGCGGTTGATTGGAGTGCAAGACGAAGACTCCTGCGGGAAAAGTAGCTTATGTGAGACCCGTCCAGCTCCGGGGCTTAGAGGCACATGTCATAAGTCAAATCGTCCAAGAAGGCAAAGAACGCCTTCGTGGCCGCTTCGCCTTATGCCCCCCGCCTCTGAACAAAGCCCCTCCACTTTTCTTCCCCGCAGGCTTGCCGAGGAGGCTCACAGGCTACCCGCGGAAAGCGTAGTCTTGCACGGAAATCATTAGCGGCATGAAGAGCATACGCTGGAATTTTTTGTATTTACATCGTGGTTTTTTAGTTTTGTCCCATCGTTTTTTTTCCAAAAAAACACTTGTCTAGATAAAGGATTTCCAATAAAATTTAGTAAGAATATTCTTTATATTTCGATTAAATGGGGATGAAACATGCTTACTTCAAAACAGCTTCAAGACATTAAAAACCTGCAGATCGTCTGCGAAAAGCACGAAGAGATAAAATTAAAACTGAACTGGGATATGCTTAAAAACCGTACAAACAGCCTGGATGATTTTCTTCTTTACAAAGAGGATCAACTGATTGGATTTTTAGGATTGTACGGATTTGGTGAAACATATGAATTATGTGGGATGATTCACCCGGATTACCGTAAACAGCAACTATTTCGAGAACTATTCCAGGAAGCCGTCCAGTCACTAAGGTCACGATCTGTTCGAAAGCTCTTACTTAATTCTCCCGGCTCATCAGCTTCCGGAAAGGAATTTATTGAGAAAATAAATGCCTCTTATGATTTTACTGAATATGAAATGAAATGGAATAAAAAAAGCTTATCTGTAAACGCCGCTGATGTCCAATTAAGAAGTACTACTGAAAAGGATATTGAAACCATTATTGACCTTGATGAAAAATGCTTTCACGTTGTAAGGTCTGATGCTGAATCCTATACCAAGAGATTGCTTGAAGAATCAGGGGAAGGCAACTTAATGATTGTATATAATGGAGCGACCGTAGGGAAGATTAGAATCCAACGAGTGGACAATCGAAGCTTTATTTATGGATTTGCTATCCATCCCTCCCATCAGGGAAAAGGCATCGGTAGAAATGCCCTGTCTCAAGTCGTGATGAAGGAATCCGAGTGGACCAGCGATATTTACCTGGATGTAGCTGCTACAAACAGGAATGCACTTAAGCTTTATGAATCAAGTGGCTTTCAATCCTTCTATAGTCAGGATTACTACCAATTTGCATTATAAGACTTAAGTCATATTAAGGAGCATAGCACAGAGGCTCATCCCCCTGTGCTTTTTTAAAGGTAAAATTTATGTTCTATTTTCCACGTGTCTTCAATGGTCAAAACACCATGCGAGAAGTAAGGGAGTTTCCGTTTATCAGTGGGAGATCCGGGATTATACAGTAGCCTCCCTTTCATATACCGGGAATATGGGATATGTGAGTGACCAAAGACGATCAAATCCACTTCATCAGATTCGAACGCTTCCAGAGCTCTTTTTTCCGTTGTTTTTCCCTTCCCGTCTCCGTGCACCACACCGATTTTCAGTCCTTTTTTCATGATGATTCTTTTTTGGGGGAGAACCTCCTTAAGATCTGGATCATCCACATTTCCGACAACGGCAATCAGTTCTCCATACCCCATAAACTCTTTATAAACATCAAGGGTTTGAAAGTCTCCGGCATGGATGATTAAATCACTTTTCCTGAGATCTTCCTTCAGAATTTCCGGTAGCCCTCTCCTTTTTTTAGGCATGTGGGTATCGGACACAACTATAATCTTCATCTCATACTCCTTTTGGTTTCACTGTGCTTTCTCCTTCAATTGTTTCCGTTCTATCTCAATTTGATCAACGTCAATTCGATTAAACAATGGTGTTGTCGCTTCAATGCTGATCTCTAACGGCAATGATACCGGTGCCCATACGGACTGTCCGCTCATCCCCAGCTGATCAGTCAATTTTGAAGAAGTAAAGGGCAAAAACGGCTGAATGAGGTTCCTCAAGTTACATATTACGTACAGGAATTCCTCTAGTACCTTTCTTCCTTCCTCCCTATCTTCTTTTATAACATTCCACGGTTTCATTTCATCAAAACGCTTATTCGACCATCGTATGAATTCGAATGCTTTTTCAATTCCCTGTCGAGTGTTCCCTTCTTCAATCGATTGACCGACAGAAAGAAACGTTTCTCCTATTTTTTTCTTAATATCATTGGGGACAACAGAAAGTGTAAGATCATGACCAAATTCTTTCCCATAAAATTTTAACGTGCGTTGAACCAGATTCCCCAGTGCTCCCAGCAGTTCACTGTTATGACTATAAATAAATTCTCTCCAGGAGAAGTCTGCATCTCTCTTATCCGGTGCATTTATGGTGAGAAAATACCGGATGGAATCTGGGTGATAGTCGTTGAGAAGATCCTTCACCCAAACAGCCCAATTTCCGCTCGTTGAGATTTTCCTTTTCTCAAGCGTCAAGTATTCATTTGAAACTATATAGTCAGGAAGATTCTTTTCGCCGATTCCTATAAGTATGGCCGGCCAAATAATACTATGAAAAGGGATATTATCTTTTCCATGAACATAGTAGGACGTGGTTGCCTCCTGCCAAAAGTCTTTCCACTCACGCTGATGCTCCCCCGCCCACTTTTTAGAAGCACTCAAATATCCACTCACTGCTTCTATCCATACATAAATTTTCTTATCATGAAAACCTTGAATCGGAACCTTCACACCATTTTCTAAATCCCTTGTCACCGGCCGGTCATGCAAGCCCTCTTCTAAATAGCGACTAGTGAGCTGAAGAGCATTATCTCTCCACCTCGTGCCGTTATCCTTCAGTAATTGTTGAAGAGGCTCCTGCAATTTAGAAAGAGAGAAATATAAATGCTTTGTCGCTTTAAGAACCGGTTCATGGCCACAGAGCTTGCAGGATTTATCGATTAGATCTGTCGGGTCCAACACTGTAGAGCATTGATCACACTGATCACCTCTTGCCCTCGAGCCACAAACGGGACAAGTTCCTTCTACAAACCGATCCGGCAAAAATTGATGATCATGCTCACAATATGTTTGCTTCACTTCTTTTTCATAAAGCCAGCCCCGATGATAAAGGGTGGTAAAGATCTTTTGCACTTCTTTATGATGATGCGAGTGGTCAGTTCTTGTGTACTCATCATAACTAAATCCTAAAGCATGGAAGCACCCGAGGAATTCGTTGTGATATCGATTCGCGACCTCTTCAATACTTGTTCCTTCCTGTCTGGCCCTAATGCCAATAGGGGTTCCATTACAGTCACTTCCTGACACGTAGAGAACATCCTCCCCTTTTAAACGGTAATATCGTGAAATTATGTCCCCTGGCAATAGGGCTGCGATATGCCCTAAATGTAACGACCCATTCGCATATGGCCAGGCGCCACCTATAAATATGGTCATGCCTTTTCCTCCTCGAATAAAATAAAAAAACCCCTCGTCCTTAGATATCAATCGACATCTAAGGACGAGGGGTTGAACTCGTGGTACCACCTTAGTTTATAGCTTGCTTACACAAGACTATCTCAGCAAGTACGGAGCATAAAAAAGCTCTTATACCGTGACATTGATAACGGATGCCCATTCCCGTTCTACCCTACACCAAAGCGGTTCGAATAGAATGCTCCGAGACCATTTTCCATAACGAGTTACCCTGCTTCTTTTCAGCTGCCGAAGCTCTCTGATAAGGGACCCATCTATGTACTTTTCTCATCAACGCAAAATAGATTTGTTTATATTATGCCACTTTTTCAAAAAATTGCAACATCGCTTTCAAGGTTTTGTTTGTGTGTATTAGTGGAAAGGTGAATAGACGATACTATTTTATAAAAACATATTATAACAAAAGAGGTGATGCCCTGTTGTTTTCATTACAAAAGCAATTCAAGCGTCCGAATGGATTACTCGGCTGGTTTGTCGGAAAAGTAATGGAATTCGATAATCGAAAAATAAATAATTGGTCCATTAAGCAATTGTCCATTAAAGAAGGCGATCATATTCTGGAAGTAGGCTATGGGCCCGGATATTGCATTCATAGAATTTCCAGTCGTTTTCCTAAATCGATTGTGGATGGGGTTGATATCTCTGAGACCATGAAGAATGCTGCACAAAATAAGAATGAAAAAGCGATTGAGAACGGAAGAGTTCGCTTATTTGTTCATGATATTAGTCAATTTGAATTGAACAATGTTGAATACGATCGGATCTTTTCCGTCAATAACTATCCCCTATGGAAGGACCAGGAAAAATCCCTTTCACACTTATATAATATGCTAAAAAAAGGCGGTATCCTTCTTATCACCGTCCAGCCACGCGGGGATGAAGAAAGGGATAGCCGGGCGGAACACTATGGCGAAAGTATTTCTGAAGCTTTGCATGAAGCTGGCTTTAAAGATATCACTCTTTCTTATAAGAATGTTAAACCCGCTTTAACGGTATGTGTGAAGGGTGTGAAGTAAATTTGCCAAAATAAAAAACCTCCTGAAGAAATTATTTCTTCAGGAGGTTTTTTATTTTATTGTTTACATGTTATTAATCGACTTTATCCCGTACAAATCATTAATAAATTCCCGTTGACATCTCTAAAGTTAAAATAAGAAAAGCCGGGAAACGTAATGATCCCGGATTCAATTGTGACTTTCTTTTCATGAAAGTCTTCTCTTACTTGTTCTATTTGAGTGGTATGGAAATTACAGATTGGAACATTAGAAGCAGGTGGAGTGAATCTTTTTTCCTCTTCTAGAGTTAGTGATGTTTCCCCCATCTGAAAAGTATAAACGGGAAGCTCCTCAATCTCATTATACTGCACGGGATCGATTTCAAAACCTAGCACTTTTTCGTACCAATCGACGGATTCCTTTAGATTAACCACGGGAATAAACACTGTATTCAGTTTTCTTTGAATCATATGAACTCCTCCTTATGTAGCCGGCTTTTCCACCAGGTGAAAATCAATTTGATTTCCGTGGACTTTAAGCTGGGCACGGATTCCGTTTGGAAGGATAAACATGGGGTCAGTATGACCGAAATCCAGATCCGTCACGACTGGGATTTCATACCCCTCTGTGACACGGGATAAAATGCCGGCCAGTTGATTTTCTTTAAAGCTGACGTGATCATGAAAGCGTCCAACGACAAGACCATTAATTTTGGAATATACACCCATGTGTCCGAGTTGAGTTAAATATCGATCAATTGACGAAGGGGTTTCCTCTGGATCATCTTCAATACATAAGATGGCACCATCGAGATCTGGCAAGTATTCTGTACCTGCGAGAAGGAGCATGGTTCCCATATTGGCTGCAATGATTTTCCCTTCTGCTCTCCCTTCTTTGACTACAGAAGGTCCCTTATTTTCAACTTGTTCTCTTAATCGATTGTCTTCTTCGTCCCACCACAGATGTTCCATTACATAGGAAGGAGAGGCGGAGTAATCTACTCTTTCTCCTTGAACGAGTGATTGGAAAAAGTGTTCCTTTGTGTATGTTTGCACTCCCCCATATTCTCCAAACTGAGGCAGAACGGCAGGTCCAAGATATGTTGTGAGACCGGTCTTTTGATAAATCGCCATGTGGAGAGCCGTTATGTCACTGTAGCCGAGGAATATCTTTGGATTTTTTTGGATTAATGAGAAATCAAGATGATCCAGAAGTTGATGAGAACAGGTGCCCCCTATGGTGGTGATGATGGCTTTTACATCCTTATCCCCGAAGAGATTATGCAGGTCCTCGACTCTTTCCTCAACGGTACCAGCCATATACTCTTCTATTTTCAACGTGTTTGGCGCTACTTTCACGTTAAAGCCCAACCTCATAAGCTCTTCAATCCCTCTTTTCAATCTTTTAGGGCAATGAGCAGCGACTGGAGAAGATGGGGAACAAATCCCAATCGTATCTCCTATTTTTAATCGATTTGGAATCGTCATCCTTTTGTCCTCTCTATCGAATATGTCTTATATTGTCAGATTAATAGAAATAGTAGTACAATACAACCTTAATCTTCGTATTTCTGATCTGAAAATAAAACAGCCAGCCCACTTAGGACTGACTGTACCATTTTACTCTTCCGTGTTGCTTTCTTCAGTGTTGCTTTCTTCTTCCATGTTTTCTTCCGTTTCCGTTCCTGTGTCTTCCTCTGTGTCACTGCTGCATCCGGCTGCAAATGTTACTACTGATAGAGCTGTCATTAACATTAATAACCACTTTTTCAACCTTTTCATTTTAATAGCCTCCTGTTATGATGCTTTGTTCAACTACATCTCTATCATACTGATTTCACGAGGAAAAAGAAGGCTATTTACCTTTATTTAACACACATTTAGAATCTGTTAATCTAGGCGTTCATTTATTTACGAATAATTCAGTAATTTTTACAAATGTAATGCTTTAGCCTTTGAAGCACTGATTAATTCTTTTATTTCATCAAACGATTCATGCTGGATCAAATCAATTATTTTGCTTCCAACGACTACTCCATCACAGTACTTACTCATGGTACGCACATGTTCAGGAGTGGATATTCCAAACCCCGCAAGTACTGGGACCGGACTGTTTTCTTTCAATTTATTCAGGTGATCTGAAATATCGCTGCCAAACCCTTCTCTCGTTCCTGTAATACCATTAATCGTAACAGCATAAAGGAAACCTTCAGTAACGGAAGCCAATTCCTGAATTCTCTCTAACGGACTCGTAAGCGTTGCTAATTGAATAATGGCGATTCCATTTTCTTGAGATGGTCCCCTAACCAATTCATGATGTTCAAGTGGCAGATCAGGAATGATCACACCGTCCACCCCTGCATTCTTACAATCCTGAAAGAAACGCTCTACTCCATATTTGTAAATGGGATTAATATACGTCATAAAGACTAACGGAATGCCAATTTCAGTTCTGCTTTCCTCTAACACTTCAAACACCTTTTCCAGTGTCGTCCCATTCTCCAGTGCCCGCTTCCCTGCCTCTTGGATGGTCGGGCCATCGGCAACGGGATCCGAGAACGGGATCCCGACTTCAATGGCCGTCGCCCCGCTTTCTTCCAGCATTTTCAAGGTTGGAATCAAGGTCTCAAGCCCCTTATCCCCTGCCATCACATAAGGAATGAACAGTTTATTTCCTTTATCCAGTTCAGCTTTAAACGTGTTTTCAAGAAATGGTTTACCCATGTTGACTACCTCCCAGTAACTCTTTCACTTGTTCTACATCTTTATCTCCTCTGCCTGACAAACAGATGACAACCGATTCTTCTGTTGACATATCTTCAGCTAACTTCACCCCATAGGCGACTGCATGTGAGCTTTCCAGTGCCGGTATGATTCCTTCTGTCTGTGAGAGCTGCTTAAATGCATCTAACGCTTCCACGTCTGAAATGGACGTATATTCCACTCTGTCAATGTCTTTCAAGTAGCTATGCTCCGGACCGACACCAGGGTAATCAAGGCCTGCTGAAACAGAGTGGGCTTCTTGAATCTGCCCTTCATCATTTTGCAGCAGGTACATCATGCTGCCATGAAGAATCCCGACGGACCCCTTTGTTAATGTAGCTGCATGTTTGTCGGTTTCAACCCCGCTGCCAGCCGCTTCCACACCGTATAAGTCCACTTCCCTATCATCAATGAACGGGTGAAACATTCCGATGGCATTGCTGCCGCCTCCAACACAAGCGACGATGGCCTTTGGCAGGCATTTTTCCTTTTCGAAGAATTGTCGCTTTGTTTCTTTCCCGATCACACTTTGAAAATCCCGAACCATTTTAGGAAATGGGTGTGGTCCCAAAACGGAGCCAATAATGTAGTGTGTGTCCTCTACATTTGCGACCCAGTAGCGCAGAGCTTCATTGACTGCATCTTTTAATGTGGCACTTCCCTGGGTGACACTCACCACTTTCGCTCCCAGTAACTCCATTCTGAATACGTTGAGCTTCTGTCTGCGAATGTCTTCCTCCCCCATAAAAATGACGCAATCCAGGTTTAATAGAGCGCATACCGTTGCCGTTGCCACACCGTGCTGCCCTGCCCCTGTTTCCGCCACGATCTTTCTTTTGCCCATCCGTTCAGCGAGAAGGGCCTGACCGATTGTATTATTAATTTTGTGAGCACCCGTATGATTAAGATCCTCACGTTTCAGGTAGATTTTCGCTCCCCCTACCTGTTTACTTAGATTTTCAGCAAAGTAGAGTGGGTTTTCTCTTCCTACATAATCCTTTAAGTAGTTTTGAAGCTTCTCTTGAAATTCTTCATCCTTAGAGGCTTCATCATAAGCTTCTTCCAATTCTTGAACAGCCTTCATCAATGATTCAGGAACGAACCTTCCCCCGAATTGCCCGAATAACCCTTTTTGATCTGGTTGTGTGTATATCATCTCAATTCCTCCATTCATTGATTTAATCAATCGTTATACCGACTTCGCCTCTTGAATAAATGATTCGATCTTTCTTCTATCCTTCTTCCCATCCGTCTCCACACCACTTGAAACATCCACCATATAGGGACGGACCTTTGTGATCGCCTTCCGAACATTATCCAGATTCAATCCACCGGCAAGGATCAATTGTTGAGGGATGTTTAGTTCATCGACATAATCCCAATTAAACGTCGTCCCATTCCCTCCACGATGAGGACCCTTTCCGCTATCCACCAAAATCATCTCTCCGCCAAAGAATTCGATCCCATCTAAGTCTTCTTTTTCCTTTATCGAAATCGCCTTGATAAAAGGAAGATTGAGACTATTACAAAACTGGACTGATTCATCTCCATGAAGCTGTACGTAATCTAGATTTACTGTTCTGGATATTTCCTCCATCTTCTCTTTAGCCTCATTTACAAACACACCAATTTTTAATACATTCGAAGGCAGTGAAGCACTTATTAGTGCTGCTGATTCCACGTCAATTTGTCTTTTACTATCTGCGAACACGAATCCTATCGCATCGGCTCCAGCTTCAAGTGCCCACAGAGCCTCTTCTTGTCTTCTAATTCCACACACCTTTACTTTGGTCATTTCACCACGCCTTTTCCCACTTGTAAGGAGGCAAGCATCGTTGCAGGGTCATCACTTCTCATTAACGTCTCTCCGACAAGGACCCCATCCGCACCTGCGTTTACGACTCGGTGACAGTCTTCTTCATTTCTTATTCCACTTTCACTGATGAACACGATATCTTTTCCATTTACCATGGAGCCGAGAGTTTCTGTGATCTGAAGATTTACTTCAAAGGTTTTCAGGTTTCGATTATTCACACCAATGATGGTTGCCCCCAATTCCATTGCGACATTCATTTCTTGTTCATTATGAACTTCTACCAGAACTTCCAGGCCAAGCTTCGTTGCATAAGAATATAATTCTTGTAGTCTGTTTACATCCAGGGCAGCCACGATAAGAAGGATGACATTTGCCCCAGCGTCTTTTGCACGATCTATCTGGATTTCATCGATAATAAAGTCTTTACAAAGAATGGGGAGGGAGACTGCTTTTCTAACATTCGCGAGATCCTCCATACATCCTTTAAAGAAAGGAGCATCGGTCAATACCGAAATGGCACAGGCTCCCGCTTCTTCATACTTCTTTGCTTGAATCACAGGATTCACTTCTGTGCGGATATCTCCTTTTGATGGAGATGCCCGTTTAATTTCAGCTATCACCTGTAATCTGGATGCTGATTTTAATGCTTCAAATAAGGAATTCCTGGGAGCCCCCTTATAATAATAGGATTCATAACCTGCATTCTTTAACTCTTTCACTTCCTCTTTCTTTTTTTCCAGAATGGTTTGTAGAATGGTAGACACTTAAATCACCTGCTTTCGACGTTGTTGACTATAACGAACCAAGGAGTGGAGCTTTTCTTTTGCACGACCGCTTTCTATACTTTCTCTGGCTAGCATTACACCTTCTCTAAAGGTGGCCGCTTTGCCATGCGCGTACAGACCGATTCCTGCATTGAATAAGACCGTATCAGTGTAAGCCCCTTCCTTCCCATTTAATACTTCTTCTAAAATAAGGGCATTGCCCCCTGCGTCCCCTCCACGTATCTCTTCCAGGGAATAATAAGGAAGGCCGACATCTTCTCCCGTTAAGGTGAGGGAAGTAATTTGCCCTTGATCCAGCAGAACGAGATGATTTTCCCCTGCTAATGAGGCTTCATCCATGTAATCAGCCCCATTAAGGACAATCGCCCGTTTTCTGCCCAATTGATGTAAAACATTTGCCATCGTTTCTAATTTATCTCTTCTATATACCCCAAGGAGTTGAGTTTCCAGATGCACCGGATTCGTTAATGGTCCAATGAGATTAAAGATGGTAGGTATCTTTAGTTCTTTCCGGACCTTCATTACCTTTTTCAAACCTGAGTGAATATGGGGTGCATATAGAAAAGCAATATTGGTTTCATCCAGTAGACTTTCCACCTCATGAGATTGAAAATCGAGGGCCACCCCTAAATGTTCTAACACATCTGCACTACCGGTCTTACTGGAAATGCTTCTGTTCCCATGTTTCGCAACCTTCACCCCGGCCCCGGCAAGAACAAATGCACTCGTTGTACTAATATTAAAGCTTTGGGATCCGTCCCCACCTGTTCCGCAGTTATCCAATACTCCTGGTAATGTGCTTTTAATCGGCATCGCTTTTTCTCTTAAAACTTCAACCAGAGCGGTAATTTCCTCCACTGTTTCCCCCTTCATTTTTAATAGGGACAGGAAACAGGCGATTTGACTATCCGTTGTTTCTTCAATGAACAACTTTTCTACTGCTCTTCTCATCTCTTCTCTCTCTAATGAGTGACCGTTAGATAGCTTCTGTAGATAAGGTTTCACGATTATTCTCCTTTCTCATCTGAACTAAAAAGTTTTGAATGATTTTCTTTCCTGTTTTCGTACCGATGGATTCCGGATGAAATTGAACACCGTACATTGGATATTTCATATGCTTTATCGCCATGATTTCATTATCATCCATAGATAATGCGACTGCCTCTAATTGTGTCGGCAGTGTCCCAATCTTAATTACCAGGGAATGATATCTCATCACCTCTAAAGGTTGTGGCAGATATTCGAATACCCCGCAGCCATTGTGTTTAATGAGGGATGTTTTTCCGTGCATGACTTTGTCAGCCACTTCGATGGTTGCCCCGAATGCTGCCCCGATTGCCTGATGCCCTAAACAAACCCCGAAAATCGGCACACTAGCGTGAAGATTCTGTATAATCGAGATGCAAATGCCCGCTTTTTCCGGTTTCCCAGGACCAGGTGATAGAATGATTCCTGCAGGGTTCAAATCCTTGATTTCTTCTAAAGAAATAGCATCATTCCGTTTCACGATTACTTCTTCACCGAGCTCTTCTATATATTGATACAGGTTATACGTAAAAGAATCATAGTTATCAATAAGAAGGATCATCCTGTCACCTCCAATAATGATTTAGCTTTATTCATGGTTTCTTCATATTCACTGGCTGGGTCTGAATCATAAACAATCCCGGCACCGGCTTGAACGTATGCTGTTTTATCTTTAAGTACCATCGTCCGGATGGCAAGGGCAAAATCCAAATTACCATTCACCCCTATATATCCGACTGCACCTGAGTACACGCCACGCTTTGTGGTTTCAAGTTCATTGATGATTTGCATCGCCCTTATTTTCGGTGCCCCGCTTACGGTACCTGCCGGCAAGCAGCTTGTTAATGCTTCCAGTGGTGTAACTTCTTCTTTTAATTCACCCTTTACTTCCGAAACGATGTGCATGACATATTTATATCTCTCAATCGTTAAGTACTTTGAAAGATAAATCGAGCCGATCTCACAAACTCTGCCTAAATCATTTCTTCCTAAGTCAACCAGCATTCGATGTTCAGCGATTTCTTTTTCATCTGTAAGTAATTCCTTCTCGAGCTCCCTGTCCACATCATGTGTTTCTCCCCTTCTTCGCGTTCCTGCAATTGGATTCGTGGTGATTTCCCTCCCTTGAACTTTCAGCAAGCTTTCTGGTGATGCACCCAATACAACATAGTCCTCGAAGTCAATGAAGAACATGTAAGGGGAAGGGTTCGATTTCCTCAAACTTCTATAGAATGAAAATGGATCCCCAGAAAAGGACGCCTTAAGTCTTTGAGAGAGCACGACTTGAAATATCTCCCCTTCTCCTATAGATTGCTTTGCCCTCTCCACCTTTTCCATGAATTCATCTTTTAAAGTTTGAGCATGGAAGGAAAGGCGATCCAGTTTCTTTTTATGAGTTTTTAAATACACATTGGTCAGCTCAGCTTCGACTTCCTTCACCTTTTCATCCAGCTCTCCTGTTTGACCCTCTGTCCACTCATTCATGACGACAATAAATACCTTGTGCTCCAGGTGATCAAACACAATGACTTTTTCATAAAACATGAGATGAATATCCGGCATTTCCAATTCATCGTGAGGAGTTACACCAATTTCTTCGTAGAGTCGAATAACGTCATATCCCAGATAACCAATCCCCCCGCCTGTAAATGGAAAAGGCGCACCTTTTAGTTCGTGGGAAGGAATAAGGTTTTGAATGATTTGAATGGGATTCCCCACTCTTTCATCAACTTCATTTGTTGATGATTTTTTTAACTGTACGGTATTTCCGTATGCTTTACACTCTAGAAATGGATCACTCCCAACAAATGAATACCGACCGGATTGTTCATGCTTCAATGAGCTCTCCAATAAAAATTTCTTCTTTCCTTTTAACGATTGAAAAAGTGAGATGGGTGTAAATATGTCTCCGTTTAATTCTTTCACCACATAATCCAATGCTTGCTGTTTCATCATTTCATGCCTCCAATTCATTGTTCCACTTGCAAATTCATAAAAAAAGTCCCCTATGAACAGAAAAATCTGTTCATAGAGGACGATGCTGACCGCGGTGCCACCTCTGATTGGGATACTTTGATGTACCCCCTCTTGCTTCAAGTACGGGGTCTATCACCCGATACTCTATCCACTTAACGGTGGAATTCCGTACGATCCTACTTCCATTCAGATCATCTCTCATAAGTCCATTCCAGACAAGCTATCATGCTAAGGTCTCACCATCCTCAGCTCTCTGTCATGCATCACTTGAATGTACTCCTCTTACTCAACGATTTAACAATATTCAATTATAAAAAAAAGGCATCCCAATCCATTTACATCATGTAAAGGACGAGATACCCGTGGTGCCACCTTTGTTGACTGACTGAACAGTCCACTCAATCGTATCGAAGCGGTTTGCTTGAATACGCGCCTTTTGTAACGATAAGACATTCGCCAAAGCCTACTCCCTGAAGTTTCGGTTTGGAGGCTCGGAAGTCCATTCCCAAAGATCGTTCACACTGGTTCTCACCAACCACCAGCTCTCTTAAGTGTCGATCAGAGGTACTCCTCTTCGTCAAAGCCATTCGCTCATTTAATTAATTGTTTATTATACTAATAGCATTCATTCACAATGTCAACTATTTATATAAAAAAATATTCCGATATGCATCAAAAGGTTCACTCAACGGAAATCATCATCGAATCGCAAACTGGCTTATAGCCGATTTCCATATAAATCTTGTTGGAGGTGGGATTATCCAGGTCCGTATAGAGCGAACAAAAGGAGTGGTCCTTCAACAAGAGACTGCTCAGTTCTGCTACAACAGAAGATGCGTATCCTTTTTTCCTGTATTCTGAAGGGGTGTATACAAAATTTACGGTAATGCCGTTTTCCGTTCTTCTTGCCCCCCGTGCCATGGAAACAGGCTTTCCGTCCACTTCCCAAAAGAACACATATGGTTCAGTTTCAATCATATCTTTCGCTCTTTCAAGAGCCTCTTCACCCGACATGGGTATCACTTCTGTATCCTCGATAAATCCAAGGAGCCATCGGGCTAAAAGTCCCTCCTGTCCCTTCCGTACGGGAACCATTTTTCCATCACTCAACGGAATATCATTCACCTTATTCAATTGGTACACACGTTGCCTCATACGGATGTTAAAACTCTTTCCCATAACGTGACACCATGCATGAGTCAATTGAAGTGCGGTTTCTTTCTCAGCAACAAAACCGGGAATGTTGATATTGGTATTCTCGCAAAACGCTATGAGCTGTTCGGCTACTCCCCGGATTCCTACTTTATCCACCTTAAGTGTACTGACAAGGTAATGAGGAGGGGTCATGATGAAGGATCCCACCACCGTCCCGACCTCATTTTCCACTAAAAGAAGAAGCGGATCTTTATATTTGTCACTCGTTTTCATCGTGTTCAACAGACCCAAAGGCAGGTTATTCGCTGCTTCATCTTCCATTAAAAGGGAATGGACCTTATCTTGGAATACTATCGGGTCTTTATACTGTGTCAGCTTATACATTTTATCACCCCATTCCAAAAATTCTACATTAGTGATGGAGGTTCCTCCTTTACTTCTGAAGTTTTCTGCCAGTGATGGAGTGATATACATGATAAGCACTTACAGATACACCGATGGTCCCTGCACCCGGAAAGACTGAGTCACCGCATACCCATACATTTTTCAAGGGAGTCCTGTGAGAAAGACTATTGAAGAGAGCATGACCATTAGATTGAGGAAACCCACCGACAATCCCCCCTGGCCGACCAGTAAATCGTTCCCAGGCTTTATGTGCACCAGGGTAAAGATTTACAAGACTATCTCTTATAGTGGGAATGACTGACTCTATGGAATCGATCATTTTCTCCTTAAGATTCTCCTTGTAGGAATCGTACTTTTCTTTGGTTTCCCATTTTTCTAATTTAGTATGGGTTGATACCGTTAAGGTACGGAATCCTTCCGGGGCACGCTGACGATCATTTGGATGGGATAGCGATAAAAAGAGATGATCCCCTTCTGACATATTTCCATTTGGGTTTGCACAAATTTGAGAGAACAAAGGATATGACTCTGGAAGTGATTCTGCTTTCAGCAACATATAAAGGGACATGGTTCCCCAGATAGCTTCTTTATTTTTTACTATTAGATAGTTATCAAGATTTGTTTTATAATGAGGGGGAAAAAGATTTGTTAAAGATTGCACCGGCAAGTTGCATATAACATGATTTGCACGATACTCATTGCCCCTATGGTCAAAGATGATCCATTCTTTTTCATGATAATCACGATCGATGCTAACCACCTTTCTCCCTAAGGTCGCTTTAACCCCTATAGACTCTGAAAATCCGACCAGGCTTTGGGCTATTTGGAATAATCCACCTTCCAGATAGAATGCACCTTCGTGATAAATATCCATAGCCAGGCATCCCATCAATAATGCACACTGCCCGCTGGTCACCTGCATACTATCTATCAGTTGCCCATCAATAAAATGCTTAAATGAAGAGTGTTCGTGGATTCCGTGTTTTTCTAATAAGTCGAGCATTGTTTTTTGAAAGGCAGGGAGCAGCATCAGAGATCCGGGTTTTAAACTTAACGTAAGTTCCATCCAGTCTTTCACCGTTTTAGGTGGAAGTATCGGCAACGCGACCATCAGCTTTCGTATTTCTGCAGCAATCCTGTACACTTCTTCATAAAAAGAGCTCAGCTCCTCTGATATTTCTGGATACGCTTTCTTCAACTCATTCACATGTGTTTCCCTATCTCGGTAGAATATCAGGGTTTTGTCTGGAAGATGAATATCCATAACCTGATCAAGCATCAAAGACGTAGGGGGTTCTATCCCTAAATAGTGAAAAATACGCTGATGGATACCTCCTTTTTCAAACCCCATTCCAAGAGTTGCCCCTACAGGAAATAAGGCTTTTCCTCTGTGGAATTTACCGGCGCATCCTCCCCATTCCCTGGAAGCCTCAAGAATCTGTACATTGTAATCAGCACTTCCAAGGAGTGAAGCTGCAGTCAGACCACCGATTCCTCCGCCTATTATGACAACAGAATTTTTCAAGATTCTTCACCCAATTCATTGATTTTTTCTATAACGTACTCTTTTCCCTCGATAAATACAAAAATGGATGGGTTAAACCCATCCATCTTGACGATAATGTGCTTGAGTAAACAGGGAAACGAGCACATACATGAAAAAGGAAATGATAATTGGAAAAATGACTGTATGCATATCCAGATAATTAGGTGCAAAACTGTGAAATAAGATGTACGCCACCAGTCCTGAAATCATAGAAGCAATGGCACCATGGGCATTTCCCTTTTTCCAATACAGACCTAAAACAATCGGCCAAATAAATACAGCTTCAAGGCCTCCAAATGAAAATAAATTAAGCCAGATAATTAATTCAGGAGGACTGAGCGCCATAAGAAAAACGAGAATTCCCGTTATACTTGTCACCCAAAAGCTAATCCTTTTGACTTGTTTTTCCCTTGCATCTTTATTGATGAAATTCATATACACGTCTTTCACAATAGCCGAGGAAACAATCAATAATAATGAATCCACTGTCGACATGATCGCTGCCATCGGAGCAGCCAGGACAATCCCGGCAAGCCATGGTGGAAGAACTTCTAAAGCAAGAAGGGGCATCACTTTATCCGCCACTTCTATTCCCGGGACCACAACCCTTGCAAGCACACCAATTAAGTGCATACCGAGCATAATGGAACCGACGACAATGGTTCCGATTATGAGCGCTCTGTGTAAGGACCGGGAATTCTTATAGCTCATGGCTCTAACTGCCACCTGAGGCAATCCGACAACACCCACGCCCACTAAAATCCAGAAAGACGAAATATAGCGGGCACTTAATTCTCCATCATGACCATGGGGACTTAATAAGTTAGGATTTTCCGCTTTCAATCCCATCATGATGTTTTCCATGCCACCTCCCGCTATGATGGTGGCAATCAATAGAATAATGGTCCCACCAAGCATGACCACCCCTTGAATCGCATCGGTGACGGCAACCGCACGAAAGCCTCCGATAATGACGTAAACGAGTACCGATACGGCAAACAGAAAAAGAGCACTCTCGTAGGATAAACCGGTCAATGATTCAATGAGCCTCGCTCCCCCTACCCATTGAGCAATCATGGCTGAAAATAAAAATAGGATGATACTGATGGCCGATAGAATGGTGATCTTATTGCTTCCATATCTGCCCTGTAGATAATCGATCAATGTAACGGCCTTGTATTTCCGGGCCATAATCGCGAACTTCTTCCCGAGTATTAGGAGAACAAAGTAACCTGTTACAACCTGTGACATAGCTAAAAGAACCCACGATAAACCATATGTATATGCTGCGCCCGGTCCTCCGATGAAACTACTGGCACTTCCATAGGTCGCAATCATGGTCATCGCTAAAATAAATCCGCCAAGCTGACGGCTTCCCAAGAAGTATTCCTGGACGAAGGAATCTGCTCTACTCACATTTCTGGCCGTATAAATTCCCACAACAAAAATCAAGATTAAAAAAGCGAATAAGGGAATCAATGCCATACTATTCATGATCATCCTCCTCATCATCAAAAGGAATGTCAGTAAGCATGTACTTTACGACGATGATCACTAACAATACCATAAGAAAAAAGCCAACGATGCAGCTGTAAAAAAACCACTCTGGCATCCCGAGGATCCAATCATAATCTGAAACCGGTTGACCACCTAAACCGAATGCAAAACCATACCACCATAAGAAATTTATAAGGACAAGTGCTATGCCTATCAGTGCCTCGTGACCAGCAACCCTGAACCGTTTATCTTCTTTATGATCCACTTACTCTTACCCCTCCTTAAAATACAACATCCTTTAACAATTTACGACAGTAAGAAATGAAATGCAATATAAAAAGACAGACCCGCACCAGATGCTGAGGGTCTGTCTTTTTATATTTAATAAAGGGGGTTTTTCATGAACCATTCTCTCTATTGAAAGAGGGGGAAACTCTTTTGTTCAAATGAGAATGATTTTCAATATCATTGTAATCTCTCATATACTAAATGTCAATATAAAACTTTTATTTACCGAAGGAAATATTTGGTGCCTCGAAATGTGAATTATGGTAAAATTCTAAATTGAGCTCATATTATAGAGATAGAGAATTGAGGGGGATATGTTTGAAAAAGAAATTCAAATCATTTGGAATACCTTTAGTGTTAATCGTTCTGTTTATAGGGGCACTATTTCTCCACCAGCTGTTACAAGTCAAACAACAACCACAGCCTGATTGGAGTAGATCCATCCCATTAGACTACACTTCTGAAGAACGCCCTGTTATCTTTAATGGAGATGAAGGACTCTACTTGGCAAGTAACGGGAAAATTACAGGGTTTACTTTCGAGAAAGCACTGGATTCAACCAGAGAAACCACGCTAGACATCAGCGTTACCCGAGGCCATCCTTTTTGGACAGACGGTACGAAAGTCATTCAGTTCAAGGATGACAAATTAATCTCTACAGAAAGTAATGAAGTAACGACGAATGCTGAGGAAGCAACAGGGATAAGCACGGCAATGAATTCTGTGTATTTCTGGAATAAAGAGAACCTTTTTTCTCTTAACCCTGTTGATTTATCAGTGAAAGAGGTTTTCAGCTTTTCTAATGAAATCCTGGACGTCTATATTGGAAATAGTGGCAGTTCCGTAATACAGGTTAGACAAGATGACGTTCATTCTCACCTTTATTACATGGATGATACGTTACAAGTAGTGAAAGAACCATTTGCAATTGTAAACACAGCAACGAATCATCATATGAATGGATTAACCTTTACCACAGAAAACAATCAATTGACTCTTCTTTATAATGAAGAGATGCGAGCACAAGGCACATTGTCATATAAGATTTTCAAGTTGCAAACACCGATAGATGAAATAGGATCTTCTATTTTGAAACCCACAAAAATTGATTTTACGAACGAAATGTCAGGGGGCAAACTTCAAAGTCCAAGAACCGCACAACTTCTTTCCATTAATGGGGAAAAATCCATTCTCTTCACATCAGAAGGTCATCGGGTTGGGGATGAGAATGCGATTAGTCTATATGTAGCACCTTTCAGTGACTCTAACCAATTAACAGCGGCTCCAATCAGTACAACTAAACATTTTACGTATTCTCCACTCAAGCTTACTAATAAGAGCATTGCCTGGTTGGAATATGATGGAGATACGTATGAATTATTTGGCGCTTCACAGGATGCACAAGTTATCGCCAATAGCACAGAATGGTCGAAACGAAGTGTCAAAGAAGCCTTTAACAATTCCGTACTAATGATATTCAGCAGCTTACTCACGATTATGGTTTCATTTTATTGGGTATTGCCTTCTCTATTTCTTTTAATTCTGCTTTATATTTTTAAACCAAATATATTTGAGAAAGAAGAGATCAACTGGGTTGAATATGCCTCTATCATTATGTTTTTAGTCATGCCGATAACCTTTATCACTAAAGCGATGGGCGATTACTTCTACTTTGCCGCTCCGGAATACCTGATGTTTTCAGGAAGTGAGTATATAGTATTACTCGTTATCAGCGTCATTACTTCACTACTATGGAAATTAGGGAGAGATCCTGACTGGGGTACTTTTGGTGGAGTATTTTATTTCATGGGTATTTACATTCTTCTTTATGCCACTTCCATTGGACCGTATATTTTTAATTTATTTTAATGATAATGGAACAAAGCGCTCAGAAGAATTTCTGAGCGCTTTGTTTCCATTTAATTCTCACTTTCTTTCCAATGTTTTCGTTTATGGAAGTATGCATAAATGACGATACAAAGCGTCAACCAGGCACCTCCTGCAGTGAACCCCCCAAGAATGTCACTTGGATAATGCACTCCTAAATACACTCTGCTTAGACCAATCAATAGGACCAGGAAGCTGATCGCAATGACACTTGCCCACTTATACCGTTTATGATCTAGTGCTCGAAACAATATGAATGCAAGAGTCCCGTAGAAAATAAAGGAACTCATGGAATGACCACTGGGAAAGCTATAACCGCCTTGCTCGATCAGTGCTTCAATATCAGGTCTTTCTCGTTTGAAAATCCATTTGAGCAGCCCGTTAAACCCTGCCCCTGATGTGATCGTAATCGCCACAAAAAGCGCCAGTGGATATTTTTTTAAAAACAGTAAGATGACAACCACACTGCAAGCAATGATAGTGATTCCTTTTATACCACCTAAGAAAGTGATGAAAGTCATAAAGGTCGTTAACTTCGGTGAGATAAATCCTCTTACTACCTCAAAGACACCATTGTCAAATTCTGCGATTTCATTTTCTTTCCACTCTTCGACAATCGTGACGAATCCCCATGTAAATGCAATCAAACAAATGACCGATAGTGCAACAAATACTCCTTGTTTTATATGTTTCTCCTCCAAAACTTGTCCCTCTCTTTACTCACGGCTTATGTTCTATTGAGCTTTTTTCTTTGAAGTCGTTTTCTTTTTCGTTTGCTTCTTCGTCTTTTTCGGTTTGGATGAATCAATGGAGGCTTGAAGTGCCGCCATTAAATCTGTCACATTTTCCCTTGGCTCTTTTTCTTTCGTTGTGACTACCTTTTGCCCGGTTTGCTTGGATTCAATCAACTGACTCAAGCGTTCTCGATACTGATCTTTATAGTTCTCCGGTTGAAATTCAGTTGTAAGCTGATCGATCAACATCGTTGCTGTTTTCAGCTCTTTGTCGGTTATTTCATCTTCTTCTGGAACATTGGGTACATCCCCTGTACCCCTCACTTCATCTGGATAATGAATGGTTTCCATTACGAGTGTATTTTCATATACCCGAACGATGGAGAGTTGTTCTTTCGATCTCATCGTGATTTTGGCGATACCTACTTTTCCTGATTCCTGAAGAGCTTTTCGCAATAATGAATATGCTTTTTTCCCTCCATCATTCGGTGAAACGAAATAACTCCGATCAAAGAATATCGGGTCGATTTCCTCCATTTTGATAAAGTCTACTATTTCCACGGCTTTATCCCCGTTCGCTTCCTTCAATTCCTTCAATTCCTCTTCTTCAAGAACGACAAATTTCCCTTTCGTCACTTCATAGCCTTTAACGATGTCATCATGTCCGATTTCTTTTTCACATGCTGGACATACTTTTTCATATTTAATCGGTGTATGACACTCTTTATGAAGTGAACGAAGCTTAATATCACGATCTTCTGTAGCAGAATGAAGTTTAATTGGGATGTTCACCAGTCCAAAACTAATTGAGCCTTTCCACATCGTATGCATATATCAATACCCTCCTTCACATAAACTAATCCCTTATCCTTATCATTTAGTTGGCCGATACTCTTCATTCCCTTAAACATCTGGAAATAAATAAACACTCATTGGTCACACTAATACTAAAAATCAGGTGAATAGATATGAAACCGATGCTTCCTACCTTATATGATGAACTCCCTGAACATGAGGAATGGCTTTATGAAGTGAAATATGATGGATTTCGCGGAATTCTCTACGTTGATTCTGAGAATCAGATAAGTCTTCAAAGTCGAAATGGGAAGGAATTGCTTCCACACTTCCCGGAAATTGAAAAAGAGATTAAAACATTACTCAATGAAAGAGATTTACCTACACCTTTCATTTTGGATGGAGAGATTGCCCTATTACGCTCTTCCTGCAGCAGTGAATTCTTTGAACTGCAGGTAAGAGGCAGAATGCGAAATAAGCAGAAAATCAATCTTGCTGCAGCCGGAAGACCCGTTAAATTTCTGGCATTCGATTTACTCCAGTATGGGGAGAAATCATTTGCCCCCGAACCTTACCTTACAAGAAAAGAAAAATTGAAAGAGGTTTTTACCTTTCTTCAATTGCCGTTAGAACCTACCCCCTCTCTCCCATCTACCCTTCAAATGGTTCCCTATTTCAATGATCGACAGGAAATATGGGAACTTGTAGAAAAAGAGGAAGGTGAAGGCGTTGTCGCCAAGAGGAAGAATAGCAGGTGGGAAGCGGGAAAACGAAGTAGAAGTTGGGTAAAAACTAAGAATTGGAAACACTGTCACTGTTTCATCACTGCGCTGGATGAAACGAACGATTACTATCACATTGGCGTTTTCAATAACGAAAAGATTATGCCTATAGGCTTATTTCACTTTGGTCTTTCTCCTGGAGAGAAAAAGTCATTAAAAGCAATGATCAAAAAGAATAATACGAAGAATGAGAATTCCCTTTATTACATAGACCCAGCTATAACTGTCGAAATTTCATATTTGAATTGGTATGAGGGTCAACTGAGGGAACCACATTTTCATCGTTTTCTATTTTCCATTACCCCGGAATCCTGCACCATGGAGCAATTCAAGCTGGACGAAGCATCCCTTCCGCGTGGGGTTGAAATTACTCATCCAGATAAGGAATTGTTTCAGAAAGTATCAATGACAAAGCTTGATTACGTTCGGTATCTTCGGAAGATGTCTGTCGCTATCTTGCCTTTCCTGAAGGATAGGTCATTGACTTGTATTCGTTTTCCACACGGGCTCTTTGGTGAATCCTTTTATCAAAAAAATACGCCTGATTACGCCCCTTCATTTATTGAAACGTACAAGGTGGACAATATCGACTATACGGTATGCAATAACTTGGAGACATTGATTTGGCTTGGAAATCAGCTTGCATTGGAATTTCACATTCCTTTCCAAAGAACGAAGGATACATCTGTCAACGAAGTGGTCTTTGACTTAGATCCACCCAGCAGGGATCAATTCTCCCTGGCGGTTAAGGCGGCTTCCATTATGAAAGAACTATTCGACCGACTCAACCTGCATAGTTTTGTGAAAACGTCAGGAAATAAGGGGTTGCAAGTGTATATTCCCATACCACCGGGATACACATGGAAGGACACCGGTTTGTTTACTGAATTCATTGCACACTACCTTGTGACCAATTATCCTGAGGATTTTACGATCGAGCGTTTAAAAAAGAACCGAAAAGGCAGGTTATACGTGGACTACATTCAGCATGGAGAAGGAAAAACCATCATTGCGCCTTATTCCCTAAGGGGGAATGAAGATGCTTTAATCGCCACTCCCCTCTGGTGGTATGAAGTAAATGAGGACCTCCATCCAGAACACTTTACAATAGATGTTGTTTTGCAAAGGTTCCAGCAGATGGGGTGTCCCTTCACTAAATTCGAATGGGTAAAAGATCTCCAGCCATTTGATGACGTGATCCAATTTTTGAAACAGCAATCGAATCACAAAAAAAAGAATGTCCCAAAAGCATAGCTTTTTGGGACACTCTCGTCTGACTTACACAAGCTCAGGCTTTTTATTCGTTTAGGCACTCATAAATACTTTACTATCAACAATTGATTTGGCGTGATTCTGAAGCAGTTCGTACGTTCCTTCTTCAGTAAAATCCTGTCTGGAAATCTCACGATAATCTTCAGGATGTGTGATAGACAATTCAAATTGAGCCTGGTAGAGATACGTTGCATTCCCGATCAACTCCATATTGTATTGCCCTTCACCTAATTGGTTCACCACGACACGTACTTTTCCACCATTATTATATACATCTATTTCCTTGCCGAACTCATTCTGATTGAGTAAGCATGTCACAAGGCTGGATGCAGACATGGCCGTTCCACAAGCATTTGTAAAGCCTACTCCTCTTTCGAAGGTACGAACATAAATCGCACCTTTTTCTAATGGATGAACAAAACTGACATTGACTCCATCAGGAAAGAGATTATTAGGACCATTAACTGTTTCAGCAATCGTCTTCTGCTCATTCGAAAGAATATGTTCTGTGCTTACAACACTGATTAGATGAGGATTGGGGACAGCCAGTGCAGTAAACGATAATCGATCTGAAATTTCAGGAATCATCTCGTCCACTAACTCCTCACGATCCATATTCATCGGCAATTTATTCAATTCAAATAATACAGGAGAAATTTCAACATTATACGTCGGTATATTTTCATAGATAGCCTCTTGAGCTGAAACCCGCAGATCCGCTTTCATCGTCTGAATCACAATCGTCGTTTTGTCGAGAAGCTCACACACATAGCGACCGACACAACGAAGTCCATTCCCGCACATGGATGCTTCAGATCCATCTGCATTGAATACCCTCATTTGTGCATCGCAATGTTCACTTGACAACACAAATAGGATTCCATCCGCTCCAATACCCCACTTTCGATCACATAGTGCAAGGGCAAGATTTTGCCTTGCTTCTTCAGTGAATTCGTATCCATTCGTCATTTCATCAATCAGTAAAAAGTCATTTCCAGATCCATGACATTTAATTAGATTCAAGTTCATCGTGAATCCCTCCACGGTAATTTACTAGTAAACTATTCTTAATAGTCTTAGCTTGCCACAAACAAGCTCTTTTCGCAATCATCTCACCCAATATTATTAAAGATAATCCTCAAGGTGTGATTTGTAGAAAACTTAAAAGTTGAATTTCTTCGTCCATTTAGAGACAATGGAATGGGTGATGATCATGACAGATGAGTATACTTTTCGGTTTCAAGTTCAAGAGGTAGAAGAAGCGTGTGACGAATTCCATTCCCGGGTTGTGACTGTATTGGCCCATATTCTGAATGACAAAAAAGACCTTTTACATGAAGGTCTCTATCGTGTGCGTTTCAATCAAATCGGTATCTATCCTTTTCCTAAAGATGTAGCCCGCCAAATATCATCTAAGCACCTCCAGCGATTACTTCTCATTGAATTGAAGAGATATATAAAGCCCCAACGAAAATATCTGACTCCAGGGGAATATAAACCTGTTTGGTAACTAACTGATCTCTGCTATTTCAAGATGTAAGAGGTCTCGGGTCCATTTACATGATGTTTGATAGCATTCCATCACATCTTTTTTGTTTAATTTCAGTTCGCCCATTTTTGTTTCGATTGCTGTCCAGTCAGCTTTTTCAAGCAAAACAACCAGCTCCAGAATGTCTTTGAACTCGTTTGAGGTACCCGTTAGTGCATTGCAGATTTCATCATTCAATGGTAATTCATTCAGGATGACTTCAAAGGGCATAGATAATATAGTTTCCATCAATGAAAACATACCCGTTAGGAAATAGCTCGACTTCACTGAACTGCGATTGTGCTTCTCTGCCAGTAACTCACACATTTTTGCCCTCGTTAAAGATAATGTAATAACTTCGTTTTCTAATTGCTTCCTCTTACCTACCTGTTCCCTGACAGCTAAAACATAAATCCATCTTTTAATCTCCAGAAGACCCAATAGGACAATAGCCTGTCGAATAGAATGAATTTTATGTTTAGGGCGGTAAGATGGTGAATTGATTAATTTTAAAAGTTTATAGGACAATGAAAGATCCTGTTCAATCAATCGACTAATCACATCAATGCTCGGTTCCGTCATTTCCAGGCTTTGAATAATCGAATAGTAGGAATGAAAATATGTAGGTACGTCATGAGTAGAAATGATTTTTGGTTTACTAAAGAAATACCCTTGAAAGAAATGGTATCCGTTTCTCCTTGCTTCTTCATATTGTTCCTCTGTCTCCACTTTTTCTGCCAAAAGCTTGTACCCCAGTAAATTAGCGAAAACTTCAATAGTTCCCCGGTCAGTATCTGTTGTATGGAGAAAATCAACCTTCACATAATCCGCAATTTTCATTAATTTTAAGTAGTTAGGATCCGATTCATTAAAGACAAAATCGTCTAAAGCGATTTTATAACCCAGTTCCTTTAACTCTAAGCAAACATTCAGGATTTCAGGACTAGGAACTACATTTTCTAAAATCTCCACGACAATTTCCTTGGGATTGAAGTAGGTAGGGACTCTATGCATTAAAAGATTTTCTGTGAAATTGATGAAGCACGGCTTGCCTGCGGACAAGCTTTCAAGACCAATATTTAAATAGCTATTAATAATGACATCGGCCGTGGCATGGTCCCCATCTATATTCGGAACCATATTCATTTCATTGTTTCTGTACAAAAGCTCATAAGCTACGGTTTCTCCATTCCGATCAAAAATTGGCTGTCTCGCTACAAACACTTCCACTACACTCACCCCTGCTGATTTCCTGATATATGTATAAAAATAGTTCAAAAGTTTCATTAATCACTATAATAATACCAAGAAATATGTGGAAAGTCTACGGAATTTGGAAGTAGTTGTAAGGACCAAAAAAACTCAAGTAGACATGTCAGCAACTACGATTTCAATCGTAATGGTGAACAAATCCACTTGAGTTCTTTACCGCTTTAATGAATCGAATGAACAAAGAAGTTCATAAGGAACAATGCAGCAATGATATATAGAGGAATGGATACTTCTCTCGCTTTACCTGTAGCCAATTTTAAAATTGGATAAAGAATAAAGCCGATGGCAATTCCATCTGCGATACTGTACGTAAATGGAATCATCGCAATGATAAAAATGGCTGGAAATGCCTCTGTTAAATCACGAAGATCCATATGTCGTATATTTTGAATCATTAAGCCGCCAATGATAATGAGGATTGGGGCGATAGCATGATCTGGAATCCACTTTAAATACGGAATAAACAACACAGATCCCAAGAATAATACTCCAGTAGTCAAACTCGTTAGTCCCGTACGACCACCTGCTGTCATGGCTGCAGCACTTTCTACAGTAGAAACCGTCGGACTCGTTCCGAAGAATCCTGATGTAAAGGCAGAAAATGCATTCGCCTGGAAGGCTTTAGAGTATTTATGAGGTTGATCGATCATATCCGTATGTCCATGAACGAGACCGATGTTTTCAAATACCAGCACCATCGTAACTGAAAAAACCGCAATCCAAAACGGAATCTCCAAAATGGCGCTAAAGGATATTTGACCGAAAACCTGACTGTATTCACTTAATTGGAATGAACTGGACTGAATCGATGGTTCGATCCCAAAGATGAATCCCAGTATGGTTCCAAAAGCAATACTCCATAAAAATTGACCTTTCACATTCCGAACAAACAAAAAGATCGTCACCAGGAATGTCAGCACCGTGGCCAACACCTTTAATTCCCCAAAATCACCAATCATGATGATGGCACTCTCTCCTCTTTGGATGAGACCGCCTTTTTCAAGACCGATAAACATTAAGAACATCCCTAATCCTACAGTGATGGCTTCTTTTAATGTTTGGGGAATGGCTTCCGATAATACTTTTGAAAGCTTTGTAAATGCAATGATCATAAAGAGTATTCCTGAAATCACTACGACAGCTAAAGCTTCCTGCCACGTTAAGCCGGATGATTTTACGAGAGTAAACGTAAACATCGCATTAATTCCCATACCTGGAACCAGAAGGATTGGTGCATTTGCCCAAAAGGCCATCACCAAACACCCAACGAAGGAGGCAAGAATGGTTGCCATAACCGCTCCTTCAAATGGAATTCCAGCTTCAGAAAGAATTAAAGCGTTCACAGCGATAATGTACACAATCGTGAAATAACCGATTGCTCCAGCCATCATCTCCTGCTTCATCGTGGTACCGTGATTCTTTAACTGAAAAATACCTCCACGTGCTTTCATAATATAATCTTCCTATAAAACTGCCCTCTCCCTACCCGCTCCTCCCATAATAAGGGGAGCCACAAAATACTATTCTAGCAAAAGGTCTGACGTTTGCCAATATGTATTTTAGTGGGTGGGGTCTGCGGGATTTTGGTTTACCATCAGGAATCCGGCCGAAATGGAACATAATCCAGCGGCTTTTGTGAAAAATCGAGCCGTTTTGGAGAATAATCCAGCAGAAATCACCAGGAATCCAGCTGTTTTACAATTTTATCCCCATACGCCTCGGATCCGTCCCTCGTAAAAAGCCAAGCTTCCCAAAATGGAGGCTTGGCTTGGTTGAAAAATTTTACTTATCAATCTCACGAATCAGATTAGCCATTTCGATGGCTGATACTGCTGCTTCCCACCCTTTATTTCCTGCTTTGGTACCGGCTCTTTCGATTGCCTGCTCAATTGTATCCGTCGTTAAGACACCAAAGATGACGGGTACATCTTCCTGCAGGCTTAGATTGGCCACTCCTTTTGCTACCTCTCCACTTACGTATTCAAAATGAGCAGTTGCTCCGCGGATGACCGTTCCCAGTGTAACAACGGCATCATACTTCCCTGAACGGGCAAGTTTTTTGGCGATCATAGGAATTTCAAATGCACCTGGAACCCAAGTGACAGAAACATTTCCTTCTTCAACACCGTGGCGCTTTAATGCATCTTCTGCCCCACCCAGAAGCTTTGATGTGATGAACTCGTTGAAACGTGATACGACAATTGCAACCTTTAATCCTGAACCTACTAAATGACCTTCATAAATTGTTTTCATTGTAAATTCCTCCTAAAATTTAAGTATATGTCCAAGTTTTGCGTGCTTTGTTTTCAAATACTTCTCATTTTCGAATTTCGCCGGCATTTGGATCGGCACTCGACCTGCGATTTCTAATCCGTACCCGTTAATTCCGGCAATTTTTCTAGGATTATTGGTCAGTAGACGCATCTTTGTTATGCCTAAATCTCTCAGAATCTGTGCTCCGATTCCATATTCCCTCAAATCATCACCAAAGCCCAGTTTTTGATTAGCTTCAACGGTGTCATAGCCTTCTTCCTGAAGCTTATAGGCCTTCAATTTGTTGATTAAACCAATCCCACGGCCTTCTTGTCTCATATAAAGCAGTACACCTTTTCCATGCTCTTCAATTTGAGTCAGTGCTGTGGCAAGCTGAGGTCCACAGTCACAGCGATTGGAACCGAATACATCTCCCGTCAAACATTCAGAGTGAACGCGAACGAGTACATCCTCATCCTCGGACCATTCTCCTTTCACAAGCGCGATATGTTCTTTTCCTGTAAGGTTTTCTGTGTACGCAACGGCCTTGAAGTTTCCAAATTCGGTTGGAAGTTCAATTTCCACTTCTCTCGTGACGAGTTTTTCTTTTTTCCGTCTGTACCTGATAAGGTCCTCAATGGAGATGACCTTCAGATTCCATTTATCAGCCAGTTTCATCAACTCAGGTACCCTTGCCATCGTGCCGTCTTCATTCATGATTTCACAAATGACACCTGATGGCTTGGCACCTGACATAATAGCCAAATCGATGGCAGCTTCTGTATGTCCTGCCCGTTTTAGTACCCCCCCTTTTTTGGCGACAAGGGGAAATACGTGACCGGGTCTTTTGAAGTCCTCGGGCAATGAGTCCGGGTTCAATAATTCCTGTATGGTGGTCGATCTCTCAAATGCACTAATCCCAGTAGTTGCGGATTTATGATCGACAGAAATCGTAAATGCCGTTCCATGAGGATCCGTATTTGACATCGTCATCGGTGCAAGCTTTAGTTTTTGTGCAATTTCCTCTGTTATCGGGGCACAAATTAAGCCTCTTCCTTCTTTAGCCATAAAATTAATGACTTCTGGAGTCGCTTTATCGGCAAGGGCAATAAAGTCTCCCTCATTCTCACGATTTTCATCATCGACTACGATGACGACTTTACCTGCCTGCAAATCTTCCAGAGCTTCTTCGATCTTATTAAACATGGGGCAACCCCTCCCTATTAGTCAGCAAAACCATTTTGACTTAAAAATTCATAGCTCATGCGGCTTGAAGTGCTCTTAGACTGTTCCTTTTCTTCATAGAAGCGATGAAAATATTTCGCCATTACATCACATTCAATGTTGACACGGTCCCCTACTTTCTTCTCGCCAAGAACCGTGTCCCCTCTCGTTTGTGGGATCAAGGAGATCGTAATGACATTACTTTTCACACCAAAAACAGTAAGGGAAGTGCCGTCTATTGCGACAGAGCCCTTCATAATAAACAAGTGACTCTGATTTTCCGGTATGGAAATGTCCATATACCAGGCATTTTCAACTTTCTCTATTCTAACGATCGTCCCTATTCCATCGACGTGCCCATTAACGAAATGCCCGCCGAAACGACCGTTTGCAGCCATCGCCCTCTCCAGGTTCACTTTAGAACCATGGGATAGATTTCGTAGCGTTGTGCCTTCGAAGGTTTCAGGCATCACGTCCACTTGAAATTGCCTGGAGCTGAATGAAGTGACGGTTAAACAGACACCATTCACACTGATGCTATCTCCAATTTGAACGTCTTCTAAAACGCGGCCCGCTGTTATCGTCAGTTCCATAGAGGAGGAGGATTTTTTCATGCGTTCAATTGATCCTATTTCTTCAATGATTCCAGTAAACATCCATTTCTCCCCCTTTCAAATCAAAAATGTTAACTTATAGGTAAAGCAACCATCTTAATGTCCTTTCCTACTCGTTCAAGACTTTTAATCTCCATTTCCAGACCTTCTGCAATGGTCGGGAAACCTTCCCCTCCAAAACTGGTGAAGGCAGAGCTTCCGCCTACAAGCTTAGGTGACATGTACATAATCAATTCCTGAAAGGCTTTTTCCTTTAAAAAGGAAGAATGAATAGTAGATCCACCTTCTACGTAAAGGGATCCGATATTCCGGGCACCAAGTTCTTTTAAAACTGTGTGAATGTCCATCCTTTCCTCTGAAAGGGTGATGATTTCGCAGCCTGATTCCATATAGGGCCGCTTCTGTTCTTCATTGACAGCACTGCCCGTAAAGATGAGCGTCCTGCTTTTCGAGTCTTCCACTACATGGGAGTGGAGAGGTGTTCGTAAATAGGTATCTAAAATAATTCGAATGGGGTTTTTTCCACCTTGGGGCAAACGGGTGGTAAGGTGTGGGTTGTCCTGAATAACGGTATTGACTCCTACTAATATCGCGTCATGCCTGTGACGATCATAGTGGACATCTGTGCGTGAAGCTTCTGACGTAATCCATTTACTATCTCCTGAAGCTGAAGCTGTTTTCCCGTCTAATGTAACAGCTGTCTTAAGGGTTACATAAGGCGTGCCGTATTGAATGAAATGGAAAAAGTGCTTATTTAGTTCGAGTGCTTCTTCTTCAAGCTCTCCGACCATTACTTCTATGCCTGCATCCCTCAACTGTTGGATTCCTCTTCCCGCGACAAGGGGATTTGGATCTGTGCCGGCAATATGGACTCGCCTCACTCCGCTTGAAATCAGCAGCTGTGAACAAGGAGGTGTTTTCCCGTAATGGGAACATGGTTCCAACGTAACATAGACGTCACTCCCCTTTGCTTTCGCTCCTGCCATCTTTATGGCATGAACCTCTGCATGACCTTCTCCTGCTTTGAGGTGCGCACCCATCCCAACGACTTCTCCATTTTTCACCACGACCGCTCCTACGGCAGGATTGGGCGATGTTTGACCTTGGGTCGTCTTTGCCATTGAGAGGGCAAGCTTCATATATGGTGAATCGTTCAAACGTTTTACCTCCCTTCGTTCATCACTATTATTCTAAAATAAATAAACCCCAAGTAAGTTTTTACTTGGGGGAAGTTGGCATGACTGAATAAAGCATTCACATGATTTCTTTTTTGGGAAAAAAATCCCCATAAAAAAGGTAGACTTCTCGCGTCTAGATCAAGTAAATACTGCCGTTCCTTCTCCCATCCAGACTTTCACTGTCGGCTTTGGAATTTCACCAAATCCACCGTCTAATTTTCATTAGCCGGGTCACGGACTAAGAGCATGTGCTCATCACCGCCGGTAGGGAATTTCACCCTGCCCCGAAGGAAACCTATTCGATTATCATTATTCTATCATAGTTTCATCAATGAAATCATGTAAGGAGCTCTAGAATTTTATTTTTGTACTAATTTTTTGAATACTATATCGCAAACACCTCTCTGATCCCGACTGCAACCATAAATCAGATGCACAGGATGAGTGACAAGGATTAAAAAAATGCCTCTACTTAATAGAAGCATCCTTCAAATACTATGCTAATTGCTTTCTGCATTCTTCCGCACATTCAAAACAGGCTTTAGCGCAGTCCTTACAATGCTGTTGGTCATGAGAATTACATTCTGTTCCACACGCATCACAGATTTCTGCGCAAAGGACCAGAATTTGTTGAACAAATTTACTGCTTCGCTGCATGGCATTAATGGCATAGGAACAAATATCCGCACATTCCCGGTCCAGTTCAATGCACATCATCATCGCTTTTTCTTCCTTAAGGGATGCATGGTAGCATACATTACATGCTTCCAGACATCGTTGCAAAGCCGTTAAACATGGTTTGTAATCAGCATTCATCATCTCACCTCCACAATGTTCCTTTTTAGCGTACCCAAATGAAAAAAAAGGATTACTATGCGGTAAGAAAATAATCACTGTCTACATACCAAAGGAAAATAAGAAGCCAATCCAGTTCCTCGCTATATGTTTCATAAAAAGAAACATAACTATGGTGATAGTCAAAGAGCTTTTGAACACTTTGAGGAAGATATCCTTTTTGTAAGGATAAATAATTTTTTTTATTATAATTCAAGATCCATCGTTTGTTTCCTTTATAGATGATAATCGTGTCACCATCGTCACTACGCCATTCAATAGCAGTAGAGCTCTGGTATTTCAAGTAAAAAACCTTTCCCCCTCCGCCCATATCGATTTTCATGGAACTGCTCCATTTTAAGAATGGCAGCGGGTGCTTATGTTTTCGGTGAAGCATATAGTGTTTTGGGTTATTGATCAAGGACGTTCTTTGAATGAAGTATTCTGACCATCCATTCGTTTTTAAGTAATAGGAACCTTCTTTCGTATGAACTCCGACTAAAGAATGCCGGGATACAGGTATTGTTTCATAAAATAATCGGTTCGCTTTCTTTAGCTCCTTCTTCATACTGAAACTGAGATATAGATTAGAACACGCGGGTATAAAGATTAACAGGGGAAAATAATATAACTGTCGGGTCACAATCAGCATTCCTACACCTATGAGAAAATACATGATACTTCGATAAAGCAACGTATATTGTTCATTTTTGTAGATTTGGTAGAGGTTCATGAAATGCTCGTCCTTTCAAGGAATCTCTATCATATGTATGTAAAAATCCCTTAAATAGACCATTCAAATAGAAAAAACCAACGCTTGCAGAACCCTCTAAAAAAAGAAGACTTTCTGTCATAGGTTGGCTTATATGTTATGAGTGCACTGGAGTGGCTGGGCGATTCCATTCCATTATTTTTTTTACTTTAGCCTCTGCATCATGATAGCCTTGCCAGTACAACTCGTCCAGCTTTTGTGGATTTTTTTCAATACGGCTTACTTTTAATGGATGTTGAGGTTGAATGATCAGAACGTCCCCATTCTTTTCTCTCGTTTCTAATTCCTTGATTATTTGATTGTAACGCAAGTACCGGTTAAACATCGTCTTATGTAATTCAGGATACCCAGGATACTTTCTTTTCACAAGGAAAGAAAATCGTGAGGGCTTTTTATAATAGCCCTTGTTTCTAGTTAGAATGACTACATTCTTCTTAAATCCGTCCTGCTCAGCTTTTTCGATGGGAACAGGGTCACTTATTCCTCCATCGAGAAGATGACGGGATTCAAATTCAACGATCGGAGCGACGAATGGCAGGGAACTTGACGCACGGATAATCGTAAGAAGCTCCTCCCCATATTCTCTTCTTGAGAAATACGCCGGTTTTCCTGTATGACAATCTGTGGTTCCGACAATAAATTCCGTTGAATTAGAGTGAAAAGCTTCATAATCGAAAGGGACCAGCTTATTTGGAATTTCATCAAACACATAATCCATTCCAAATAACTCTCCTGTTTTCCAGTAGTTTCGCCAAGATAAATATTTCGGATCACGGATAAAGTCTACATTCACCTTTTTATTGCGTCCATTTTGCTTGGATAAATAGGATGCCGCATTACATGCACCCGCAGATACTCCGACAACATAAGGAAATTCAATGCCTCTTTCCAGGAAGTATTCCAATGCTCCCGCCGTGTATATCCCTCTCATTCCTCCACCTTCGAGAACGAGTCCTGTATTTTCAATCATCATCTTCTTGTCTACCTCCCTAATGATGCAAGAATATTCGTCACCGGTATCGAATAAACGACTTTATTTTCCCACAAAATAGTAAAAATGTGTACTAACTTGCTCACTGATCAAGCCACTGATTGATTCATTCTTGATGTTTGTGACTCTCGCTCATTCATCATTCTCCACAGGAATAAGCTTAGCGTTACACTTCTTTTCATAGAATTCGATGGGTCCGGCTTCTTTTAATACAGCGTACATATACCCTTTTTCTTGCATGCACTGCAATGAATGATAAAGGAGTCCTTTTCCCACTCCTTTATGACGAGTGACTGGGAGCACCCCCATCGGCCCGTAAATCCCTTTTTTATTTTTATACACATCAAAGGCTGCAAATCCAATTAATTCACCTTTTTCTTCCGCTTTGATAATCGGGATAAATTCCTCGGATGATTGAAAGGCCTGTAACAACGTTTTTGACCATGATCCTCCAAAATGCTCCTCAACCCATACCAATAGTTCCTTTTCATCTTCAGCCTGAACAGGTCTGATTTGGAATTCAGGGTTCACTTCATATCTCCAATCTTTGTTCAATAAATAAACCGTCAAATCTCGCGCTGTAGTAACAGACCGGATAATCCTTTCATGAGGTATAGCATCAAGCTCTTTTTGGACCTGAGGATGTTCTGGTAGATGGGCGTAAAACGCTTTAATAATATGACCTTCGTTTACAAACGTTTGATTGTATCTTTTCATGACTTCAATCGATGTGTTCCATACCTTTCTTGCGTGGGTTGATAATGGAATGGAAAAGCGATCCATTCGTTCTGTATCTGAAGGCTCCGAAGGAATGATTTTCAATATGTTTTCTATCTGTTCCATATAGGGTTCCAAAAGGTGATACATCTCCCTTAGAGTACCTTCTTTTACGTGAGCGGCTCCTAAATATAGATCCATGCTTTGAATGCTTGTATGATGATTCCTTTCGGCAATCATATGGGCGTTTTGAATCAATTTGTTTACCTTATGGGTGTATTGAAGTTCTATCATGCAGCCTCCTCCCTTCTATTACCATTATTCGACATAAAATAAGGTAATCCTTTTACTTTAATTGAGGTCCGTCCCTCTAAAAATAGAGATGACTTGGTCAGATTAAATCTTTTTTCTTATAGAGTGGTGGTGCTATGAGCAAGATGGCCAGGCAAAGGATGGTAGTAAGGATAATGGTCCCTGTCAGGTGATCCGGCCACGTGTTGTGAAGGATGACTTCATTTACATAGTTGGTTAGCTGACTTGGGGACCACATTAAGGTTCTGGTCATGAACCCTGACACAAAGGTTAATAATATGGCGATCCCGATCGTAAAGAATGCTGCCAGGCCAGACGTTTTTACTAAACTACTAAAGAAAACGACCATTGTTAAGATAAAGGTAAGCCACAAGCCATAGACGAAGAATCCCTGCACGAATGAGGTAAAATCAATTCCGTTAAATAATACATGAATATAATACCAACCCGAGAGCATCCCAAGGCCATAGGAGACCCACACCAGAACAAATGCAGCCATCCATTTGGAATAAATATAAGATGCGTATGAGACGGGCTTCACCAGTACCATTACAGCATTTCCGCTCTTTCTCTCTCCCGCAATCATTCCCATGAATCCTAATACAATGATGAGGACGCCAAAGGTATTAAACTGACTGATGGTCGACAATAATACTTCTTCAGATGAGGGTGTTGGAATGCTGATGACCGTTCCTTCCGGCAGATCTCCTACTGATTGAATAATGTCTGGTAAATAAAAGGCCGTCAATGGTTCCGTTAACCCAAATAAAATGAATACGATGGGCATCCAAATCAATTTATAATTCCGTGTTAGTTCCAGCATTTCTTTTCTGAATAAAATCCAGCATGTTTTCATACTTTGATCACCTCCATGAATAGTTCTTCAAGGCTCTGTTCACTTGTTTCCAATCTTGTTACTCCCCAATGCTTTTCTGAGATCAATGAAAAGATTCTCGCTCTATCCCTTTCCAGTTCACTTACTTCGAAAGAAAGACGATTTCCTTCTGCTACAAGATGATGAACCCAATCTTTTTGCAGCAGATACGGTTTATACTTTTCGCTATCTTCGTTAAAGTACAGGCTCAATCTCGGTGTCTGGTGCCTTTTCTTTACTTCTAAAAGTGGCCCTTCTTCAATCAGGACTCCACCGTGCAAGAACAACACGTCCTCACAAACCTGTTCTGCATCATTTAAAATATGTGTAGAAAAAAGGATCGTCGTTTCCTTCTTTAACTTTTTTAACAGCTCCAGCACTTCTCTCCTCCCGAAAGGATCTAAGGCAGATACAGGTTCATCAAGGATTAAAAGCTTCGGCTGATGAATAAGAGCTTGAGCTATCCCTAAACGCTGCTTCATTCCACCCGAATATTGACCAATTCTTCGATTCTTTCCTTCCAGCAAACCGACTAACTCTAAAAGCTCTTCACATCGATATTGGGATGTTTTCCTGGTTAATCCTGAGATTTCACCGGAAAAGGTGAGAAATTCCTTTCCTGACATCCATTCAAAAAAGGAAGGATATTGGGGCAGGTAGCTTATCAATTGCCGTATATCTTTAGAGGAACCGCTTGTTGAAATTGATCCATTAGTAGGTGTAATCAACCCTGCCAGCATATTTAAGGTAGTGGTTTTCCCTGCACCATTAGGACCCAGCAGAGCTGTACAACGACCTTGTTTTAATTGAAAGGAAAGGTTATTTACGGCAAGCTTTTCCTTATACTTCTTTTCTAAAGAAGATACTTCTAATACGTTCATCCATCATGTCTCCTTCCAAAAATGAAATACACAACCGGCCCAATGATGTTGATAAAAAGTATAATGAGAACCCATAGCCATTTAGGCCCATTCGTTGATTTAATCCGGATCAAATCAATCACTGCAACCACCATGAGTATGAGTTGAATAAGGATGACAGGAGCAACAAGCCCCCAATTTATTGCCTGAAATGCTTCTTGTAATTCATTCATCTCGATTCCTCCTTTTGTTTTTCAAATATAAGACGGAGGAAAATGAAAATCGTTCATTATTCTTTTAAATATAAGCTCTTTTCCTAAAGGTGAGATTGATTGTCTTAAGTAAGTATTTTTCAAGTTATTTTGTTTTCTAGCACACGTTGAAGCTCTGTCACAATAAACCTATAAAAGATGGTGAGGGGAACTCCGCAGACTCCGGCGGCTTTTGGTCGTGCCGAGACCCCGTTCGGCTAACCTGAGGAGGCTCGGCAGAACGCTAGCTGCAAGCGGAGCAGTTCCCCTCACCATCAAGCACACACTAATTGACAGAGCCTTGCAGAACTCATGTTAACAACAACGCTCTTTGCGAAAAGAGCGAAAATAAGTTTCTGAAACAATAATAAGCACTGAGCCCCATGCAATGAGGTTCAGCGCTTCATTAATGCTGATATAAGGAATACAGTTTAGTCACCTCCGTTTTAACAGTGTCCACTAGAGTGGGAGGAGATATGACTCTCGCCTTGCTTCCAAAATTTAAGATCCAGTTTACCAGGCCGGTACTGACACGGGCTTTTGTTGTGAGAATAAAATGGTTTTCACCGTCTCTTTGTATGTCTACATCTTTTCCGAACTTATCGATGATCACATTGATGAGGTGATTTTGAAACGAAACTTTGATCCATTCTTCATCACCTGCAAACATATGAAAGGTCGATTGTACATACTTAGATACATCAAATGGCTCGTATGGAAAGGTTTCTGAAAGGGGTTCTACATTCCTTAGTCGATCAACCCGGTAGTGGCGAATTTCGTCTGCTTCAAAATAATAGGCAATGAGATAGTAGAAATCATTTGCCCATGCAAGGGCATAGGGCTTCACTTTATAAAGCTTTCCGTCATGACTCAAGTTAAACTGTTTCCTCACATCGTATCGACCATATTGGAACGTAATCATTCTACGTTCTGCGATTGCTTCATGAATATCATGGATAGCGAGGCGAATATAGGGACTTTCACTTTTAATGGAGGAATCGATTTGAATTTCATTATGCAGCTTTTTACCTTGATGAAGACTTGTGAGACGCTTTATTTTTCCTGTCAGCTGCCTCGTTTCTTTCTTGGATATAAATTTGGCCGAAACGACTGCATCGATGAGCATGCGAAGTTCATATAGCTCGAACAGGCGATACTGATGACTATAATATTTAGGCAGCCCTTCTTTTTCCTGGTTTATGGTGACATCGAAATTATTTCTGATAAGATGCTCAAGGTCATCTTTTAGTGAATTTTTGTTTAATTTCACGTCCGGGCCAAACATCTGCTTAAAACGAAGAATAATATCATCCAGACTCAACTCATGATCCTCATCCGTTTCTTCACTCAAAATACCCATCAACCTAAGCACTCTCTCTTTGTTATCCACCCTCGTCATATGGACATGCTCCTTTCGGGGACAAACCTAAAAACAGTAAGATATTTTCATAAAACTATCAATATTCAGATAGTTTTGTCAACACATTATTTCAAAAATGCTCTTTAATGAACCAGAAAAAAGAACCCATGAATGCTCATGAGTTCCCATCTGTTTATTTAAGTAAACGGAAGACCGTCGGAATTCGATAATGCTCTCCCTCATAGGCTCTGATCGCTCCCAATATCGTAAAGATCAAGGCCAGGACCCCCACGACCGGAGCCAGAACTAATCCAATCAGCACCACCATCAAAATGGTGCTTACCAAACCATAGACGGCATATGAAATGAGAAAGTTGAAATATTCCTTTCCATGATAGTCTACAAACTCCGATTCATCCTTCTTGATAAGCCAGATGATCAATGGTCCAATGAATGCTGTGAAAAAGCTTAATATATAAATAAGAGCAGCCATCATTCTTTCATCTTTTGTCGGCATATTGAAATTCCTCCTTTTCACCGCTCACCCTAAATCAGAGTAAACAGTCACTTTGTTTCTATCCTCCTCTATATTTACGTGCATTCAGTCAGAAAGTTTCATCTTATCTCGTATTTTTTTGAAACCCCTTAAAGAGAAATTCATCAAACTTCAGGACAGTCCTCATGAAACGTGAATGGATGGAATATATGTTAAATAGAGGAGTTTGTCCTTAGTGGACTTGCAGAAAGGTAGTGGTGGATTTGAATAAATTTGAAGCCTTTATTCTGGGAATCATACAAGGTTTAACTGAGTTCCTTCCAATCTCAAGCACAGGTCACCTTTATCTGGGGAGGCTTAGCTTTGGCTTGGAGGAAGCTGGACTTTTCTTGGATACAATGCTTCATATCGGAACCTTGATCGCTGTTCTCGTTGTGTATCAAAAGGAACTTCTTTACATGCTAAGGCACCCCTTTAGTAAATTATCGTGGATTCTCATTATTGGAACGATCCCGGCTGTAATCGTTGGTTTTTTGTTCGAAGATTTTTTTGACACAATCTCAAAGTCGGGTACCACCATCGGATGGGAGTTTCTTGCAACGGGATGTATTATGTATGTTGCAGATGGAGTGAAAAATGGCTATAAAAAACTTGATGATCTTTCTTACACTGATGCAGTGGTGATCGGGAGCTTTCAAGCAGCAGCCATATTCCCGGCATTATCAAGATCAGGCTTAACCATTGCGGCAGGTTTATTCAGGAAACTGGACAGGGAAACGGCGGCTTATTTTTCATTTCTTCTGTCTACCCCTGCCATACTCGGAGGGATTGTGCTTCAAGGAAAGGAAATGATAGGGGGAACTGTTGAAGCGATTTCTTTTTCAAGTTTAGCCATCGGAACAGTAAGTGCTGCAGTGTTCGGATACTTCGCAATCCTTACGATGGTAAATTTCTTGAAAAAGCACTCGCTGAAAATTTTCTCTTACTACGTGTGGGCGTTAGGGCTCTTGATTCTCTTTCTTCAATATTCAGGAATCATGTAGGAGGAACTCGATGAACCATGAAACGATTGTACACATCCTGACACAATTAACTGATTGGGGTTACACAGGTATCGCACTTGCACTCATGATAGAAGTGATTCCAAGCGAGCTTGTATTAAGCTACGCAGGCTTTATGGTGAATGCCGGTAAGATAACCTTCATTGGAGCTTTCCTTAGCGGGGTCATAGGAGGCACAATTGCACAACTATTTCTTTATTGGCTTGGCTATTATGGTGGCCGCCCCTTCTTCGAAAAATATGGAAAGTATCTTCTTATTCAGCAAAAGCATTTGACTGCTGCTGAAAAATGGTTTGATCAACATGGTACCATCGTCATTTTCACCGCTCGATTTATTCCGATTGTCCGTCACGCCATCAGTATTCCGGCGGGCATCACCCGCATGCCTCTATCTACTTTTAGTCTTTATACCTTTGCAGCCATGCTCCCCTGGACATTATTGTTTATTGTCATCGGGATGGAGCTGGGTACTCATTGGGAGCATATAGAAGTAATCGGAGTACGTTATATTAAGCCTTTGAGTTTCATTGCGGTGTTAGGAACATTTCTCTATCTGTTTTTTTCCAATTGGAGAAACAAAAGGAAGGAATAACTTCTTTTTTCCCATGATATTGTTTAAAATAAGAAGGAAACAAGACCCACGAAAGGATTAACTATGAATTCCATACTATTAAAGAACGCAACCATATATCCCATCACATCAAAGCCCATTCAAAACGGCTCTGTCCTTATAAAAGACGGAAAAATCAAACAGATATACTCACATAGCGTAGAGCCATCCCGCGAGGCTTCAGTGTATGATTGCCGGGGAAAATTTCTCTTCCCCGGCTTCATCGACTCCCATACCCACCTGGGATTATATGACGAAGGTACAGGGTGGGCAGGTAACGATGCTAATGAAACCATCGAGCCCATGACGCCTCATATCCGGGCTTTTGACGGCGTGTATCCATTGGATCCCGGTTTTAAAGATGCTCTGAAGTACGGTGTCACAACGGTTAATGTCATGCCGGGGAGCGCAAATGTCATCGGTGGTACGACTGCTGTGATCAAAACCCATGGCTCAACGATTCGTTCTATGATCATTAAAGAAACCTCCGGATTGAAAATTGCCCTGGGGGAGAACCCGAAGCGGATTCATAGCACTGGCAACAATGATTCCATTACTAGGATGGGCATTATGGGTATGCTTAGAGAAGCATTTTTCTCAGCTAAATATTGCGATCACCCAGAAGATCTGAGGGTTGCACCTTTAGTTTCCGCTTTAAAACGTGAAATTCCGGTTCGGATACATGCGCACCGTGCAGACGATATCCTGTCTGCGGTCCGGTTTGCCGACGAATTCAATTTGGATTTACGAATCGAGCATTGTACAGAAGGACATCTCATCTCTGAGGAATTTCACGGTAGGAATTTAATGGTTTCAGTGGGCCCCACCTTCACGAGAAGATCGAAAGTAGAGCTGAAAAACAAAAGCTGGATCACATATCAAAAATTGACGGAAGCCGGTGTCGAAGTATCCATCACGACAGATCACCCGTACACTCCCATTCAATACTTAAATATGTGTGCGGCTATAGCTGTACGTGAAGGATTGGAAGAACATAAAGCTCTTGAAGGCATTACCATCCTACCCGCAAGAAACCTTGGTGTATCTGACCGGATCGGTAGTATTGAGATGAACAAGGATGCGGATTTAGTCCTTTGGAGTCACCATCCATTTCATTTTATGGCGAAGCCCATCATTACGATGGTGAATGGAGAAATCGCTTATCAAAACGTGTAGGAATTTGTTAAAAATTTTCATCAAAATTTAGCATTTTGCCTATTTCCTTTTTGAGATATTTCGTATATGATACAAATGGATAATATATTTCCGGTTACATTATTCTAAAACACTTTATAGAGTGATTGTAATGAAGGGAAGGCAAAAGGTGCGCCACCAGTTTCTGACTGGTCTTAGTGGGTTCGATTCCCACCCCGAAATTTTTTAGTTACCATTTAAAAATTTCGAGGGTGGGATCGTACGCAAGTAGACTGCCCTCAAGGAGGGTCTACTATGATCAAGAAACGTGAATTACATGAGTGTCATGAGCTCTATGACCTGATGGTGCACCCGGAAGTCTTCCCTTTTGTGCGTCAAAAAGCTCATTCCTATGACGAACTCCTATTCTTAACGAAACAAACGATTGAAGCTGAGGAACGTGGAGAACTCATTTCACGAACCATTTTGGACGAATGGGGCAACCCGATCGGAACAATAAACTTATTTGATATTCAAGAAAATGCTGGATTCCTGGGAACCTGGATTGGCAAACCCTACCATGGAAAAGGATACAACCAGCCAGCCAAAGACGCTTTCTTCGCTGAGCTTTTCTTTGAACTGGGTATGGAAACCATCTTCATGAGAATCCGCAAAGTGAATACCCGCTCCCAAAAAGCAGCAGAAAAACTTCCATATGTAATAAAAGCGAATGACACAAGAAAATCTCTTTACGAACAATTAAATGCTCAAGAAGAAGTATATGATATATATGAAATCCCTAAAGACTTATACACACTCTATCTATATCAGCATCAACAATCCCAAGAAGAAGAGCAGGCTTTGGAAGCTTAGGATATAAACCGATTTCCCAATGAGGAAATCGGTTTTTTGTATAATATCAATGCATTTACGATTCCTCTCTCCTCCTTCATACATAAATTCAAGTGACATCCGGGAAAGCTATAGTGAAGAAAAAGGTTTATAGGAGGGCTGTCACAATGCCTATTCGAATTATTTTAGTTGTACTATCTTGGGGAAGCCTGTTGTTTCTCAAAAAGCAAACCATCCTCCGCTTCTCTCCCGCTGCGATTTTAGTGAGCTTCATTCTAACAACCATCACCCTATGTAATTCGGTGCTAAAGTTATGGGAGATTCGTGGGAATAAACAAGAAAAATTACTAGGTGATTTAATGTTTATTCTTGGCCCGTTCTTATGTGCTACACTTTGGGTTTCAGATTAACCTTTCGATCCTTCCCGCTTTATATGCTCTTGAACCTCGCCATTAATTATATATTCGCCTATCCCCTTACCTCATTCTTTGAGAAAAAAGGCATATATAAATTAAAACGGATGAAGAATCATTATATGTATATGGTTACTATCAGCTATTCCATCATTATTTATTGGTATCAATCCCTTATCGAAAATAAATTCATGAACAAGAATGAAGACTTATCCTCCCATAGATTCAGCGGGAAAACGAACGATATTATTGCAAAAAAAGCATTATAGCTCATAAAAAAAGGAGCTGCTGATCGTTGACGTCTTATCTCTTTTTCAAGAGATAAACACAAACTACAGGCAGCTCCCTCTTTTTATTTTTTTTTCGCTACTTTCTCGAAATACAAATTTCTTACGACATAGGTTTTATAATTCTCCAATTTTCTTTTTTCCAGTGGATGATAATGGATTCCCGCCTTTTTGAGCTCTTGAAGGTACCATCCTTTTGAAAATTGATAAGCCATCGTGCCTCTCCCCTTCAACCATTTATATACTATATGCTTAAAGTGGAGGACAATGACTTTTTATCGGGACATAGATGAAAGTTCCTCATACATGTCTTGTATGGTATAAGCTTTTTGACCTTTTTCCATGCTGTGGATATAGGTATCTCTATTTTCCTTTAACTCCTTGACTTTCATAAGGAAGCTCGCTTCTGTCAGCTCTTCTTCTTCCAGCTTTAATGCATATCCATGCTTTACGAAGCTGTTAGCGTTAAGGATCTGATCTCCCCGACTGGCTTCCCTTGATAAGGGGATCAGTAACATTGGTTTTTTCAACGCAAGAAATTCAAAGATCGAATTAGATCCCGCGCGCGAAATCACATAATCTGTCATGGCTAAATAGTGAGGAAGCTCACCTTTTATGAATTCATATTGTCGATAGCCATTTTGGGTATAAGTTTCATTGATATTCCCTTTACCGCATATGTGTATGATTTGAAAATCGGCTAACAGGTCATCCAGATTCCCTCTTACCGCTTCGTTAATTTTTCTGGCACCAAGACTCCCACCCATAATCATCAATACAGGCTTATCTTCATAATACCCGGTTAATCGTTTTCCTTCCCGTGCATCTCCTGTAAACAACTCTTCACGTATTATCGCTCCTGCACATAATGATTTATCACTTGGAAGTGATTGAACCGTTTCAGGAAAAGTGGTGAAGATTTTGGTCGCGAATGGAACCGCTAATTTGTTCGCGAGTCCCGGCGTTACATCTGATTCATGAATCGCTACTGGAATCTTTGCCATCTTGGCAGCCATGACGACGGGAACGGAAACAAATCCCCCTTTTGAAAAGATGATGTCTGGCTTCGTCTTTCGAATGACAGCTAATGCATCGAACACGCCCTTCATCACCCGGAATGGATCCGAAAAGTTTTTCCATGAAAAATATCGTCTGAGCTTTCCACTTGAAATACTTTCGTACGGAATATGAGGAAACTGTTCTGTTATGATTTCCTTTTCGATTCCCTCTTCCGATCCAATATACGTTATCTCCCAGCCTTCTTTTTCAAAGTGTGGGATCAGTGCCGTGTTTACTGTAACGTGACCTGCTGATCCACCACCTGTAAATAATATACGTTTACTCATATGTATAAACTCCTAACTCGATTTTCTACTATCTTTCTCATTCATCATTATACACTTTACCAAAAATGCAGGTAGGATAGAACTAAGAAAATTTGACAAAAGAAAAGGGTTCCTCCTGTTATGTTCAATAAGAACCCTTTCAATCTCAGCGAAGAACCCATAGGAGGATGCAATGAAGACTTCCTAAAACAGTGCTTCTTTATCTCGCTTCAGTATGTAGTTCGCTACATTTCTTCCGCTTATTGTAACCATCGGGGAGCCTCCACCCGGATGAGTCGTACCTCCGACATAGAAAAGGTGCTCAATGTCCTTGCTGACGTTGGAAGGGCGAAGAAACGCTTCTGTCATCCGGTGGGAAGCAAGGCCATATAGAGAGCCTTTATAGGCGGAGAATTTCTGTTTGATCGTATCCGGGGTATATACTCTCTCTACTTCTAATGATTCACGTATAGGAAGACCTTTTGCTTCTAATTTCTGATAAATCTTCTCCTTATAAGCATCGGCTTGCTCGTCGGATAACGGAGCGGCTGGAGCATTCACAAGGATGAACAAATTACTTCCCTTTGTAACACGGGAATCAGTGGCAGCTGAATGACTGATATAGATCGTAGGATCACTTGGAAGCTCTTTTTTTATGAAAATCTCCGAGAACTCCTTTTGATAATCTTCTGTGAAATACACTTGATGATGATGAACGGAATCCTGAAAGGTCCGTAACCCTGCCAAAATGACAAAAGCGGAAATGGAAGGTTCATAGGCATCCAGTTTCCTATCAGGGTGGCTTGGACGATCTTTCTCTTCAATAAGGTTTTTCGTAGCCGTGATAAAATCTCCATTCACTATCACATCATAAGCAGATATCGTTTCGTCGTCTCCAGTTACAACACCCACTGCTCTTTTGTCCTTGACCACAATCTCTTTAACTTTTTTCCCCAGGTGGACAGTCCCTCCCAGTTCTTTAAAGAATTGATAGAAGCCCTTAGCTATACCAGTGTTCCCACCATTCGTATAATACACCCCTTCTTTCATCTCGAGGTGGCCGATCAACGAAAAGGTAGCAGGGCACGCATACGGCGAGGATCCAATATACGTTGCATAACGATTAAACACCTTCAACACATCCTCATCCTGAAAGAACCTTCGGTGAAAATGATCCATCTTTTCAAAGGGACGGACCTTCATAAAGCTATAGGATAGCTGAGGGGAAAGATAATCCCGCCATGAACCAAAAACCCGGTAGAAAAAACCCCGCTCGGCTAATGTATACAGCTTTTCCACTTCCCTTAAGTATTCTTTGTAATGAGATGCCCCGTACGGATCTAGTTTTTCAAGTTCCGTACTCATTTCCTCCGGGTCCGCTGATTGATATAGAATTCTCCCATTGTGAAAGACGTTTTTCGTATGTTTTACAAGTCGCTTAAACTGAAAATAATGAGAAGAGTCTCCTCCCGCATCATTGATCACCGATTGAAACACTTCAGGCATGGTAATGGTATTCGGACCAAAATCAAAGGAATACCCATCCATTTCAACAGGCATCATTTTCCCTCCAGGATGAAGGTTATCTTCTATGATCGTTACGTTGTAGCCTTTACTTTGGAGAGAAATACCGGCGGACAATCCCCCTAATCCGCCTCCAATAATGACAATATCCTTCATGAATAGGTCCTCCCCTTCCAAACGTATCCCTGTTTCTTCATTCCTCTCAGCATCGAAGCCCACATAATGATGATAAAGCTTATAGAAGCAAGCGGCATGATAAGAAAATGCCACCTGGATTGATTGGATGCCATATCAATCATAAGGGTTTGTACCCATATCGCAACCAACGGAACACAATAGCTCCATTCCCCTGCTATTAACCCATATAGGAACAGGGGAAGCGGCAGTATGTAAAATACAGAGTAAAAAAGGGAAAGTAGCCAAACTGAAATGGGATTTCTCCCTAAACCTATATAAATATTTTTCAAGAAACCTGCCCATACTTCCCTATTCGTATCATACATATGACATGTCACGTCATACGTGTTGTTAACGATTGTTACCTTCCAACCCTTCTCTTTCACTTTCCTCGCAATATGCACATCTTCTAATAAAGACGATTTCACCGCTTCATGACCACCGCACTCTTCATACGCTTCCCTCTTAAAAAACATAAAGGACCCGTGAGCAGCCGTAAATGCTTTTTTAGTCGTATGATTGGCAACTGCAATGGGTAAATGAAAATATACCAGGAAGTGTTGAAATGGAACCAGCATTTTACCGAGTAAAGTAGGGATGGGAAATTGGGGAAATCCCGTTACAAGCCCTGCATCGTAGTGGTTCATCTGAAATAATACTTTCTCAATGACGGACGGGGACACCCTGACGTCTGCATCAAGGAATAAATAATAGGTTCCGCTTGCATGTCTGCTAAGCTCCTTGCATGCATGGACCTTTCCTACCCATCCTTTTGGAAGGGGCTTCCCATTGACTACCTTAAAACGGGAATCCCCTTTCGTCAGTTGAGATAGGAGCTCTTGCGTACGATCCGTCGAGCCATCATCTAATATGATAAATTCTACATGTGAATGGGTAATCTTCTTTATATTTGCAATTAATCCCTTCACATTCCTTTCTTCATTTCTCATTGGCACCAGGACTGAAACAAATTCATTCGAAGATAACTTACTGGAAAGCTTCGGCAAAAAGAGGAGATTGATGAATGTGACCAAAACAAATAAGAGCGTGATGAGGATATAATAATTCAATGTCTATTCACCCCCGCTTCCTTCTTTTCCAGAAACTCAACCATTCACTATTCGTAGGGAATCCTTTGAGTAATAATTGAAAGCTCGATAGGTCTTCTTTTATGATATCAGTTTTTAGGGAATCGAGCCTTTTTTCCATAATCGTCCTTAAACTGTCTGTAAGCTCTTTTCTTGATTGTTTGCTATGATCACCATTCTCTTCACAGATCCGGATAAATAATTCAGGCCTTTGATCATGACGAAATGTGTAGTAAAACGTGACCATCGTTACCTTTATCCCTGGGTTACGTTCACTTAAGAAGCCAGGTCCACTCATAAATGAAAGAGGTCTCTTCTCAAGATGCTCTTCCTTCCCCTGGGGAAAGATCCAGACAGTTCTTTTCTGTTGCAGGCATTTTTCAGCAAACTTTAAAGAAGAGACTAAGTCTTTAGGTGACTCAGGGTTCACAGAGAATGCCCCGATTTTACGAAAAAAAGAGAATTCCTCCATCCCTTTCTGACTCATCATCGCATAGCTGTCTTCTTTTACAACATAATGATTTAAGTAAAAGACCATCAACCCGTCCCACCAGCTCGAGTGATTCGCGAGTATCAAGTGTCCGGAAGGTGATTTCCTTTCCTCCCTCTGATCATCGATCCATACACGATAAAAATGTTTTTTCAGCTGATAAGTAAGGTAGTAGGCCAACATGCGTTGAAATCCCGGACTTTTCTTCGGTTCGATCATACTACCTTCTCCAATCGTTTTCTAAGTAAGAGAGACACACCGTAAAGTGCCAATGTAACCCAAACAGCCAGCCACAAGCCTTCTACGATCGCTGTCACGATAAACATAAAGATCACGAGGAAATACAACCGTCTCATCCGCGAGCTCCAATGTGAAGAAACACCCTCGTGTTTTAGCCAATAGTACAGAATAAATTGAATGAAGAACGAAACAAAAAACCAGCCTAAGAAATTTTGATTTGGAATATCATAATACATCCCACCCTCATCCCATATCCAGTATTCACGTCCTTTAAACGCTACCGGATCAATAATCAAGTCCATCGTCACCGCTAAAAGGGATGTGACCGTGCTATAAATAAACGCTCCCATTACAGTCTTACTGTGGTAAAGTAGAAATTCATAGTGTGCCATACTCGTGAAGATTACCATTACCCAGGCAAAGCCTATGGTGATGGGTACGCCAACTAGTTGAATGCCAAAGTCTTTTTCATAATGGTAAGAACCAAATATCAGTCCATAATGAACACCTAAAGACTCTGCAAAAATCGTAAGGAGCATTATACACATCGCGATGATGGCCCCATTTTGTCCTCCGAATTTCCTCATAGCATAAAGAATAGCCAAAAAACCGGCCAAATATAAAAAAACGGCATTTGCCCATTGAAGGGACGGTGGAAGCCAATCGAGAGAAACGAGAATGATCCCCACCCCGTACCATATTAAAAAAACAATCCAAATCCAGTCCTGCCATTGTTTAGTCATTCTCTGCCTCCCTGACAACTTAATCTTTTCAACACCCATTATATAAGAGTGCTGCGTTAAAATGCATATTTGACTCTCTATCACTTAAAAATATGATACAGTATGATAGTGAATTTATCATATGTTCAAGTGCCGTTATGCAAAGGAGTTCATTCCATGAGAGAAACACACACTTTTAAAGATAAAATCAAACAATTGTCCCTTATACTCATTCCCATTCTGGTCACCCAGCTTGGGATGTTTGCGATGAATTTCTTTGACACCATCATGTCAGGAAAGTATTCTCCCTCCGACCTAGCAGGTGTCGCCATAGGTTCCTCCCTTTGGGTTCCGGTATTTACAGGGTTAAGTGGCATCCTTCTCGCGGTTACCCCCATCGTCGCTCAATTAATAGGAGGAGGAAATAAGAAAGATGTTCCTCACACTGTGCTTCAAGGTGTCTATGCTGCCATTGCTCTATCACTTTTCGTGATGATTGTCGGAGCATTCGTTCTTAATCCAATTCTGAACGGAATGAATATCGAAACACAGGTCCGTACTGTAGCCAAAGAGTACCTTATAGGACTTTCATTTGGGATGATTCCATTGTTCATCTATAATGTGCTGAGATCGTTTATTGATGCTTTAGGAATGACAAGGGTCACCATGTTTATTACATTGCTTTCCCTTCCAATCAATGTGGTGTTTAATTATATACTGATTTTCGGAAAACTCGGTTTCCCTGCATTAGGAGGAGTAGGTGCGGGTTATGCATCAGCCATCACTTATTGGGTCATTACTCTCATTGCCTTTTGGGTCGTGCATACGAAAAGTCCTTTTGACCAATTCTTTGTCTTTAAAACCCTTCATAAGCCAAACCTTCTTAAGTGGAAAGAGCTCTTTCAAATCGGGGTACCCATCGGTTTATCGATTTTCTTTGAAGTAAGCATTTTCTCTGCCGTTACTTTGTTAATGAGCAACTATGACACCGTTGTCATCGCAGCTCATCAAGCAGCGATCAATTTTGCATCCTTTCTCTATATGATCCCTCTTAGTATTTCGATGGCATTAACCATTGTTGTAGGGTTTGAGGTAGGAGCGAAAAGGCTTCGGGATGCAAAGATCTACAGCTGGATGGGGGTATGCTTTGCATTACTATTGGCAGTCATATACGGTGTGATTTTGCTCGTGTTCCGTTCAGAAATCTCGTACCTTTATTCAGATGATGCATATGTATTGGAATTAACGGCTCATTTCTTATTGTATGCCGTATTCTTTCAGCTATCAGATGCCATTCAGGCTCCGGTACAAGGGGCACTCAGAGGATACAAGGATGTTAATATCACCTTTATGATGGCACTCATATCCTATTGGGTCATTGGATTACCTTTGGGTTATGTCCTGGCAAACTACACTGACTTTGGTCCATATGGATTTTGGCTTGGTCTGACTTCCGGATTAACGGCAGGTGCCATAACATTGACTGCCAGGCTGTTATTCATACAAAAAAAGTATCGTAAAGAATATAGCCTTATAAGTGAATAAACCCATAAATGAAATCAATAGACACGACAGATTCTATTTTCTGCCGTGTCTATTCTTTCATTCACTGACGAAATACCTTTCCCAGCACATCCTTGCCCCCTGTAACGGGGATGATGGAGCCGGTAATGAAATCAGATTCCTCTTTACAAAGAAAAGAAATGATCCTCGAAAGGTCTTCCCCTGTCCCAGGTCGCCCGACCGGTGTGCCCGGATCATGATATTCTTTTGCTTTATGGATTTTTTCTTCTTTCCATTCGCCTACGATATCTCCAGGGCAGATCATATTGGCGGTTATTCCATTACAAGCTTCTTCTATTGATATCGTTTTCGTAAAGGAAGCGAGTCCCGCTTTTGCTGCCGCAAACGCGGAACGATAGATCCAGCCTGGTGCTGTTTCAACTCGATCATATCCAAACGTAATGATTCTTCCCCAGTTCTTTTCACGCATTTTAGGGATGATCAGCCTTGATAAATAAAAAACGCTATTTAAATTTCCATTTACTATGTAATTCCATTCTTCCGGGGAATAATCCACAAATGACTTCCGCTCTTTCACGTAAGGACCTGCATTATGAATTAAGATATCGATACTTTCGACTTCAGTCCATATTTCCGTTACCATTCGTTCACATTCTTCCGGTACAGAAATATCACCTTTGACCGCTATTAATTTATTGTTAAATTTCTCCTTCAAGTGGGAGACAAGATCCTTAACAAATTGATCGTCTTGCCTATAGTTAATGATAACGGTATAGCCTTGTTTCGAGAATTCTTCTACCGTTCGCCGGCCGATCCCCTTCGACCCTCCCGTTATTAGCACAACTTTTTCTTTCATCAAGCTCACTCCACGTACTCGTTATACTTCAATAGTAAGAATGATTAGGCTGAATTGCAAATGTGAGCTCTTAATTCATGTGTTCATGAACTTACACGCGCTATTCTTTGTATATCTTTCCTAGTTGAGTGAAAACCTAATCTCAAACCTTCTTTGGAGGATTTGTTGTGCCAAATGTGAACATCACTTTAATTTTAAAGTAAAAAAAACAACCTCTCCAAAAGAGAGGCTGCTTTCATGGTTGCGTTATATTATTTACCAATGAACTGTTGAGTCCAGTAGTTACCGTTTTCTACATGTCCTACACCGATGTGAGTGTAGTTTGAGCTTAAGATATTTTTACGGTGACCATCGCTGTCCATCCATGCTTGTACTACTTCTTCTGGAGTAGCTTGACCCATAGCGATGTTTTCACCGGCAGAGCTGTATTGGATGCCGAACTGCTTCATCATGTCGAATGGTGAACCGTACGTCGGGCTATCGTGAGAGAAGTAGTTATTCGCTTGCATATCACGAGACTTTTCACGTGCAACTTTGCTTAGCTCAGTATCTACTTTAAGTGCTGGAAGACCTTGTTTTGCACGCTCTTGATTTGTTAATTCCACTACTTTTTGCTCATATTGGCTTAATTGACCTGTTTCTTCACTAGCCTGTTGTTCTGGTTGCTGTTGCTGTTCGTTTGCTGCAGGTGCTGGTGCAGGTGCTGGTGCTTCTGCTTTTGGAGCTGGCGCCTCTGCTTTTGGTGCTTCTGCTTTTGGAGCTGGTGCTGGCGCTTCTGCTTTTGGTGCTTCCTTAGCAGGCGCTGGCGCTGCCTGAGCTTTAGGAGCTTGTCCTTTTAACAGCTCTTGTACATTAATATCTTTACCTTCGATTTGGTATTTTGCTAGAGTATCTTGTACAAATTTATTTAAATCTTCTTGATTACCACTATATTTAAATGCGTTCACTTGTTGAGCAACCTTATCTGTTGGACATGGTGCTGCTGCGTCAGCTTTACCTGCCGCGAATGGTGCTGCTAATAAAGTGAATGCTGTTGCAGTTGAAATCATCATTTTCTTGTTCATAAAAATGAATTCCTCCTTAGTGAATGTGTTTTTCCTTGCTGCACATTCATCATACCACCCTGTTTTTGTTACATTTACGGGAGAACTTGGTAACTAGAAATCAATTGTTCTATTTTGAAAGACAATTTCTTTATAGTACTATAGTAATCATTGATTCTAGTAGGGAGAAATGTATTTCCGAAATGATTTACTTACATTTCCAATGATTGTATTATTTAGTCTTGAAGACTAATAATTACCTGTATATCAATATTGACAGCTTTTTGAAGGGTCCATCATTGTAACGGATGTTACAGTAACATTTCACACAACATGCGATTTCATCCTAAAGATAGGTATTCGTTGCATTTTTTGTCAGATTGAATGATAATATATCCTTCTACTTCAAAACCAAGACGTTTTAATTGTCTAACCCCTACATTGCATTCAATCGGATTACTCCCCATTACGACAATTGGTCCCTCAGGGATATCGTGGTAATGCCTTGTTATATATCCGCATGGGATCGCTACAATATTATCGCACTCTTCTTTAGATGAATCTTGATAATCCCGAACATCCACCACTACATTCCGGGAAGTCACCTCGAGAGAAGACCATTGTTTTGTTCTAACAGGAAAATATCGATAGTACATCATATAAGAAAGTACACTAAATAGAAGTAAGCTTATTACTAGCATACTGGCATCATCCTTTTTTATCATCTAATCATCATTATATACCTGTGTAGGTATATAAGAAAGGGAAATGCTCAGAATGAGATGATTTGTTTATTTTCTGATACTCCATCATGGATGGATACGCAATGTCTGTCCTCGGTTTTACATGCTAAACGTTTAAATGTCTTTATGTATCTCCGTTCAATTGTGAGACCATTTCAAGATGTACCTTTATTAATGAAACTTTCTCTTCACTCGTCAGGTCCGATTCAATGATTCTCTTCGTAGCTGATAGGTATTTTTCTTCCTTTGATTTACGCACTCTTGGATGACTATTTCCGTCCAATAGTTCACGTTTAATGGTTTCCTTCAGGATTTTTTCTGAAGAAGTATCCTCACTTATTAATAATCGGTTTTTCCATATCTGCCTGTAGGCCTCTAATAATGCTTCGAATGATTCTAATCTCATGATCCAACAACCTTTACATAAAAAGTTTATTTATTAAGCATACTAGAAAAAAACAAAGAAAGGTGATGTACATGACTACACCCTATCGCTGTCCCAGCTGTAAGACGAATCGTACACGATTTAATATTATACAACAAGTATCTCAGAGTGTGAAACTCGATCCTGCCTCTGGAGAAGTTGTTCAAAGTTATGAAGAAGGGCAGATCGAGCCTTTTCATCTAGCATACAATGGACCGGATTTAAAAGTACAATGTGCCGCTTGCGGTTTAGTGGAGGATGAGATGACGTTTAAGAAATTTGGAGAGAGTAAGATGTAATTCATTTTTAAAAAGGGGTAACTGGTTGGTTCTGTGTTTGAGTACAGATTCACCCGGTTACCCCTCTTCTTATTTAGAACTGGATCCAATCAATGATTGGAAGCTTCTTTAAGCTTTGTTTCTTTTTCTTCTTCCGTTACATCTTTATTCGACATACGTAATGGGATTTCATTCATAAAGAACGTTAATACAAAACCAACAAGAAGGATGATAGCACCAATAAAGAAGACATTCGTTAAAGCGAAACTTAACGACTCTCTCACCCCATCGAGAATGGTTGCGTATATCCCTTGGTATTCTTGAGGTAATGTTGATTGTAATTCTTTTAATTTCTCACCATTCATAATGTTTTGAGGATCCTGAAGCTGCTTCAGCACTCCTGATGATTCAGGATTTGTAAGAAGAGGTGAGTCTTTCACTTCTGACATTTTCTCAGTCATCTTTGAAGACATGGAAGAATTCATCACGGTACCCATGATGGCTACACCAATCGTACCGCCGATTTGCCTGAATAATTGGGTGGCAGCGGTAGCCACACCAAGGAACTTATGCTGGACAGCGTTCTGAACCGTTAAAGTGAACACAGGGAAGCTCAGCCCAAGACCTGTTCCTACTATAATAATATTAATTAGAGCCGTTGTATTGGTTGTGTTCGTATCCATAAAGGATAAGAGAATCATTCCAGCACTCATGACGAACAAACCGATTAGGGCCAGAAATTTATATCTGCCTGTCTTCGTGATGATCTGCCCACCAACTGTACTTGCGATCACCATACTCAATGTCATCGGCATCATTACCAAGCCGGACTTAGTGGCAGATGTCCCCATGACCCCTTGAATAAAGAACGGCATATACATAATGGCTCCAAACATCCCGGCACCCAGGATAAATCCAATGATATTGGATAAAGTGAAGATTTTATTCTTGAATAATTGAAGTGGAAGAACGGGATTACTTGCTTTCTTTTCCGTAATGATAAATAAGACAAAGAATATCACCGTTGCTGACAGTAACCCTATAATCGGAAGGGAAACCCAATCATAATCATTTCCACCCCATGTAAAGGCCAATAATAATGGAATAATCGTCAGAGTAAGCATAACAGAGCCCAAATAATCCACTTTCAGTCCTCTATTTGGTTTCTGTGAAGGAAACATTTTATAAATCATCCCAAAGGCGACGAAACCTACTGGCAGAAAGACCCAGAATACCCAATGCCAATCTGCATTATCAACGATCCAGCCTCCTAATGTAGGTCCGAACACACTTGCCAGACCAAATACACTACTCATTAAACCTTGCCATTTCCCTCTTTCCCGAGGCGAAAACAGGTCTCCTACAGCCGTAAAAGCAGTAGACATGATCATCCCGGCTCCAAAGCCTTGAATACCCCGGAAGATGATTAATTGAATGATTGAGGAAGAAAGTCCATTCAAGAATGACCCGATCATAAAGACTCCTATACCAAGGAGGATGAATGGCTTTCTTCCATACATATCCGATAATTTCCCTACTAATATGGCTGTTACCGAACTGGTTAACATAAAGATTGTAAATACCCAGCTATAGTAGTCAATCCCACCGATTTCAGAGATGATTCGGGGTAAAGCCGTTCCTACTATCGTTTGATTCAATGCTGCGAATAACATGGCTGACATGATGGCTATCATGATCATTACTTTTTTACGATGTTCTAAGTGCTCCATTTTTAAGTCTCCCTTAATATTTATAATAATAATAATTCACTTACTTAAGTAATTAAGCATAATAGAAGGGATGACCCATTACGGTCAACCCTTGCTCTTTCATGCTCACACTTATTACTTGCGATTCGATGCCAATAGTTTTTCAAAAAGTTCAATCAGGTGGTTTATCTCTTCTTTATCAAATTTCACAAATAGTTCCTGGAAGTATTGAGTCTTTTTTTCTTCACATTGAGAAAGCATTTCTTCGCCCTGAGGTGTCAGAGCTAACTCTACTACTCTACGATCTTCGTTAGACCGCATTCTTGTGATATAGCTTTTTTCTACTAATGTATCTGTAATAGAAGTGATGTGACTTGCCGATACTTCCATACGTTTGGATATTTCCGAGGATTTCAATGCCCCATTCTCGCTAATGAGCTGAAGCACCCGGAATTCTCCATTGGAAATGAACTCACCAAAGATGGTTCGAATATCTGATTTCATCATTCTAAAAACGGATCTGAATAATCCCTCTAACTCGTACATTTCTTTTCCCACTAAAAATCGACCTTTCTCACTTCTTGCACTAAATAAATAGTTCACTAAGTTAACTATTATAGTTTAAACATTTTCTTATGATCTGTCAATGGTCATGAACCCGTCAAGACCATGACGGTTCTGACTCCCATCTTGGAGAATAGAATGATACTGATTGATAGTCCGATCCCACATAGGAATCCGGTCAGCAACCGTAACGAATTAGTACTCATTCTCCACTTCCACTTCTGGGTGTATCCATCTGCCAGTAGGGGAAAGATGAGCATCCCCACATAAAGCAAATGAGCGAATGATACCAAATGGAAATACAACCAAACGTACGGGATCCCGATTAGAATGCCCATGAGAATACCCATACAGCGAAAACATACTGGAAATTGTTTCCCCCTGACGACGAGGGAACGCTCTCGTATTCTATGACAGGGCATAAAGGATAATGTAAGGATGCCTTTCACTCTATTCCCTCCTATGGACTGCAGTCCGGAGTACAATCACAGTCCGGTGAATCACAGTCAAACTTCTTTCCCCCTGGAAAAGGAAGACAGTCAGGTGAATAGATTGCACAGTCCCAACAATCATTGGTCCTTTCCCTTTTATGTTTTTTTCGCTGATAATACACGATCGTTGAAATAAACATGATGACACTTAGTACGATGAGGCCAGTAAAGATGATGAACTGCAGAGTGGTCTCATGTATACTCAGCCCGTAAAGTCCACCGATTAATAAGATCAGTTCTACACTAAACAATAGAAACACCATGAATTGTTTCTCCACCCCTTAGGTTATTCAGTTATATCTATCTCCTGCAATGAACGTATTACTTCTGATTTATGTAAATCTTCTCCAATTATGACGAAATTGGTAGGATATTTCATGTCTCCCGGCATAAATAAGGGCATACCATATGAATATTGAAACAAGGTTGGATTTTTTCGCCCCTGTAAAGGAACATACCCCTTCATTCTATAAATGCTGTCAGGTTGATTTTTCACCCATTCTTCAAACGCTTCTCCATTTACTGTTCCATTGAATGTATACACGATTGCTTGTAAGGTTAAATGCTCGCCGATCGATGCTTTCTCATAGGAACCGTTTCGGTTATCCGCTTTTAAAGATAATAGATCTGTCATAGAGACCTTTGAATAGTTCGTTAAGTACACTTTAGCATTTGGGTTGATTTGCTGAAGTTCATACGAGAATGTTCCCTGCTCCATCTCCGTAAGCAAATCCATCTTATTTGCCACAATATACTCCGCATGGCGAATTTGTTCTCTCATCAATTGTAATACGGCAGGACTGAATTCACCCCTATTTTTCCACTGGAGTCCATCCACAACAGTAACAATCCCTCTAAATTCGAACTGATTTGCAAAAAGTGGGGATAAGATGGAATCGACAACTTCAACGGGATGGGCTGCTCCTGTTGTTTCAATGACCAGTACATCGAAATTTTCATTAAACAGTAACTCCTGAAGCTGTGACTCCAGCTTTTCCGATATGGTGCAGCATATACATCCATCAAGCAACTCCCGTAAAGCCGTATCTTTTTCAACTTCATCACTATCGATGGATACACTTCCTAATTCATTCATTAATACAGCCGGTTTTTTATTCTGGTCCTTTAAGGCTTGAAGCAAATCTTTTAATAACGTCGTTTTTCCACTTCCAAGGAATCCGGATAGTATATAAACATCTTTCTTCATTTAATCTTCCTCTCTATAGATCCTATACATATTCTATTAGAAAGCGCTTGTGAACACAATGAAGGTATTCTCGTAAATCTCTTTTCACAAAGTTTATAGCTATTTTAGAGATAAAAGTAGTAGTGGATGTCCACTACAGGATGCTGGATTTGCATAACTTCCAAGAAAAAGTGCATATATCATGAGTGTTAGTGCGAAAATACGGACCGTTCCTTTCCGCTCCAGGCACTTGCTTTCCGCGGGGAGGAAGTCGAGCCTCCTCGGGCTTTGCCCTGCGGGGTCTCGACCTTTCCTCTATTTCCCGCAGGAGTCAAGTGCCTTCCGCTACAATCCACTCTGTGCTTCTATATTCTGACTGGCTAATGGACTATAAACAAAAAAAGCTCCAATTATAGATATTTTGAGCGTTTGTTCCAAAAAAACAATTTTACTAAACAATTGTGTACAATATCAACCTCATGACGCTTGCTCAAAAATCAGTTCTTAGTCAAGGTTTTGTGACGGATCAATTGAATACCTCTTTTTAGGTGAGTAAAGGTTAATGTCATATTGAAGAAAACTATACTTTCTAATTAGATTGTATTTTGACACCTTATAGATCTGTCACGAAAATTCTCTTAAAGATGGTGTGTCCAACAATAGGGGTGCAGCTCATAAGCTGAGGAGGATCGGCCGAACGCAAGCTGCAAGTGGAGCGGTTCCCCTCACCATCCAGCACACACTAATGGACAGAGTCAAAGTAGACCTTATGTTAAAAAACAACAAACTTATGGAAAAGAGCGATTGTAAAAAGCGTTTTATTATGTTTACACGCATAGAATGAACTAAAGAGGAATTGGGTCATCTAAGATGATTTATGGATGTTATTTACTTCTTTCATTTATCATCATAAAAGACCGTTCCGTTTCGGCAGGATCAATACACATGTGAGTACTATAAAAGGTGGGGTTGTCATTGTACTATGAGAAGATCGTTCCGCTTAAGTTAAGGGACTTTTTGAAGAATCCTTCTCATGAAACATTGAAGGATCTGTTGCTTCATAATACGGGTGAAACGGATTACGTGGATTTCAAATCAGATTGGATTGAATTCACAAAGATGGCGAAGCATATTCTGGCTATCTCCAATACAGGAGGTGGATGCATCATTATTGGAGTGATGCAATTTGATGATGGATCGTTAGATTTAAAGGGGTTGTCAGATGAGGAATTTTTAGATAAAGCAGATGTTGATAATAAACTACAGCATCTGCTTCCTAAATATTTACGTTATCGCACCGAGGACTTCATTTTCCCTAAAGGGATTCACCCTTTGTTGAACTTAAAACGATTCCAGGTTCTCATCATTGATTATGATCCACGATACGTTCCCTACACCTCTATTGTAACAAGAGGTGAATTAAGGTATGGGGCCATTTATGCCCGGCAAGGGACGAAGACAATCGAAGCCAGCCACGAAAAATTGGTGGACGTCATTCTCCGCAAAGTCCTGTCAGGTGGATCGGAAAGTGATGAGCGTACATTAAAAGAACATCTGGAACACCTTAAAATTCTGCATGTGGAACATGATCAAGCGGAAGATCCGAAGTACAAGAAATATTTACATGATTTGATTGTAAGAAAGATGAAGAAGATAGAAACTTTCCTGGACCTGGATTCTTCCGAGTTTCATTCTTGGTAAATCACTCAACCGTTTTCAGAAACTCACTGATGGCTTCTTGATTCTTCTGTTCATCCATGTCTAAAACCTGTCCTGCAGTCGCTGTAGAAAGATCCGTAAAGCTTCCTTCTATCGGTACTCGAAGTGTGTCCACAGAGTTTACGGGATTTAGCATTAATGACATTCCATACTTAATCACTTCACTCATTGGTGTAGAGGTTTCTACGTTTTTTAAACCTTCTCTCATAATGGAAACGACGGTTGTAATTCCTTCTCCAGACTGCATTTGCTCCATTAGACTTTTTTCTGCTAACGAAATGATTTCCTGCTGTCTCTCCACTCGTCCAAAATCGCTACTTATGTCTCCTCTAAACCTTACATATTGTAAGATTTCTTCTCCTCTTAACACTTGCTTCCCGGGATCCTTTGACCATTTCCAATACTTGATCATCGGTTCTGACACTGTAACCCCGACCCCTTCTGGAAAAACGAGATCCATTACGTTTATGAAATCATTAAAATCTACTTTCACGGTATGGTGAACCTCTATGTTGAAATTACTTTTTATCGTTTCAGCCAGGAGCTCTTCTCCACCCCACGTATACGCATGATTGATTTTGCTCTTTTCATATCCAGGGATGTTTACAAATGTATCCCTCATGATGGAGACAATCTTCATGGATGTTGATTGCGGAGTATATTGAGCAACCATTAAAACATCTGCACGGGCAGGTTCGTTATTTCGTTGATCTGAACCGATTAGAAGTACATGAACAGGAGATTTTCTATCTTGAAGGACTAAAGGGAAAATAGATTCATCTTTTTCATCTAAGAAATGCTTTTGCGATTGAACTTCTTCTTTTGGTGCAGGTTGTTCTCTCTCATCCCAGAAAGGTGAACAACTTACAACAATGAATACAGAAAATAAAGTCAGCAGTAACGCTGTTTTTTTCATAAGATCACCTCATATATACTCTCATTGTTCATTGTTGGTACATCTCATATATTCTATACGAGTAAGAAGAAACCAATAGCCAAAAAAAAGATCTCAGGTACTTTCACCCGAGATCTACCACTTAATTATTTTTGGTTAACTCTTCGATCGCTTTTTTCACTTGCGGATCGTTTTCTTTTAGCTTTTCTCGAAGATTGGACATTAGCTTAACCGTCGTCTCAGCATTTAACGTTCCAGTTACCTCTAGTTCATTCTTTTCCTGGAACTGCTTAACCGCTTTTGTCGTATCTTCATCATAATATCCATCAACGTTTCCTGGATTCAAGTCCAGTGCATTGAGCATCTGCTCTGCTGTTTTCACCTGATCGGATAAGTCTGATTCCTTCAGTTCCTTTTCAGGATTGATGTATGGAAGTTGTGCATATTCCGGCATCTTCACTTCAATATCGGGAGTGATCCCCTTTTCATGAATCCAATTGCCATCTGGTGTTAACCATTTAGCCGTTGTAAACTTCATGTTTGATCCATCTTGGAAGGTTTCCGCTGTTTGGACTGTTCCCTTACCAAAGGTTTTCGTTCCAACAAGGGGAATATCATTTGACTCACTTACAGCTGCTGCTAAGATTTCGGCAGCACTTGCGCTTCCACCATCTACAAGAACAGCTGTAGGAACATCTACCTTCTGCCCTGATTCAGAAACGTACTTTTCCACTTTACCGTTGCTGTCTTCCACTTGGAATAAAACTTCACCTTCAGGAACAAACAGGTTAGAGATTTTCACAGCTTGATCCAGCAATCCACCTGGATTTTGTCTTAAATCAAGAACAAGTTTTTTCATGCCTTTATCGTTCATTTCATTTAAAGCTTCCGTTAATTCTTTATACGTATTCTCCGAAAAGCTCGTAATTTGGATTTCAGCTACACCATTTTCTTTCATTTCTGCATAAACCGTTTCAATTGGAATTTCATCCCTTGTAATGGTTACTTGCATTGGCTTATCCTGACCTGGTCGTTGAATGGTCAGTGTAACCTTTGTCCCTTTTTCACCACGAATAAGGAGAACCGCATCGGTGACAGACATTCCTTGAATACTTTTGTCATCCACTTTCGTGATTGTATCGTTCGGCTGTAATCCGGCTTTCTCTGCCGGAGAACCTTTTATGGGAGATACGATGGATATATATCCTTCTTTCTCCTGTATTTCTGCACCGATCCCTTCGAAAGAAGAAGAGATGCTTTCCTGGAATTTTTCAGCTTCTTCTACATTCATATAATCAGAATAAGGATCTCCCACACTATCAAGCATCCCATTAATAGCACCGTTTACTAAGGTGTCCTGATCAAGGTCTTTAAAGTAATTTTCATTTAACTTATCATATGCTTCATAAAGTTTTTGAAACTCTGAACGTTCGGTTACCCCTACATTTACTGCCTTCTCGTCCCCAAAGGCCAGTGCAAATGTTGTAATTCCTGCAGTTGCAAATACAAGGAAAAACAAGAGCATAACAAATTTAAACTTCTTCATTTTTATAAAACTTGAATGGGTTTCTTGTTGTGACTGATCTGTCTTATCTTGTTCCAAAGCTTCCACCACTTTCGTTGCTATGTATCTTGTGTGAATTTACCGACTACACTATCACGAAACAGCTATATGAGCAATCTTCCCACTCATAGCTTCTTTATTCTATCAGCTTTTCAATATTAACGAAAGGAAAATCCATTGTCATGATTATGATGTGTCAAAATCGTTGTAAAAAACCCTACTGTACTGACAGCAAATAAAGAATATAAGAAAGACTCTGTACCAATGATCGGCCAGCCAACCACCAGCACGATGCTATCAAAAGCAAAGATTAATTTCCCCACATTCATTTGAAAACTTTTTCCAATCAGTTGAGCCAATAAATCAGATCCTCCCGTGGCAGAGTTTCCTTTTAACATAAGGCCGATTCCAATCCCAACACATGTCCCGCCTAAGAAGGCGCTCATAAGCGGGGGAAGAGTGAGAGTATTCTTCCACTGATGAAAAAAGTCTATCATTAACGAGGATAACCAGAGACCGTGAATACTATTATAGAAAAGTTTTCTGTCCACATAAAAAGCCAGCATATATAACGGGACACTCAGTAAGATAATCGTGAGCCCCGGCTTAAAACCAAACCAATAATGGGCAATCAGGCCAATCCCAATCATACCCCCATCCAGGAAATGATGTGGCATGAAAAAGAGATTGATACCGATCCCTACAAACACACTTCCTATGATAATAATGCTAAAAGTCCTCATCATGCGTCTCACCCGCTCACTTCAAACTGGGACAGCCCCTATTATTGTTGTATGTGAACTCGTGAGAAAACAGAACAACCCCAGTGCGGAATGGATTTAAAAAGAGTCTCCAATATGAATCACAAGTGACACAGAAAAGGGTCAGAAGCCTAAAGCCCCTAACCCTTGAAAAATCATTATATCTTTTTCACATTATTGAAATATTCCTCTAAAGACCAATCATTTTCATGAATGACTTTGGCAGCATCCTTACCAACATACCTATAATGCCAAGGCTCATATTGATATTGTGTAATGGAAACCTTATCTTTAGGGTAACGAAGGATGAACCCATATTTATAGGCGTTTTCAGCAAGCCATTTCCCTTCCTTCGTGTCGGCAAATTCAATGTTTACCTGGAAGTTATTACTTTGACTTGAAATATCCATGGCTAAACCGGATTGATGCTCACTTTGGCCTGGAGGAGCCACGGCCATTACGGCTTTTTCTTCTCCGAATTGAGCAATTTCTCTTTCCAGCAGCATTTTTTGATATTCGTATGAACGATAACCTGAAATAGCCGTTAGTAAAATCCCTTGTGATTGAGCGTCAGCGAACATTTTCTCTAGCTGCAATGCCGCTTCTTGTCGAAGATATGCCTTTTCAAGTTCTTGATTACCAAATACAAACGGAACATCTGGGCGAACCAAATCATTTGGTTTGTATTCATCTAATGCATATTCCTTATTCACAAGAGCTAAAAGGTTGGATGGATTTTGAATCACTTGTTTTCCATCCACTACTTTCACATCGTTAAAGTAGTGAGACTCTAATTGTAGTTCTGGCGGAACCGCTTCTTCCTCTGAAGTCGGAGGTTGTTCTTGTTCCGGCTGTTCATCCAGCTCCGGTTGTTCTCCTGGAGATTGCTGCTTAGGTTTTTCTTCTTTTGTTTCTTGTTGTTTCTGGCCAAATAAATTCTCTGACCAATCTTGTACTTGCGAACATCCCGATAACATAATCAAGGAAGCAGTCGTTACGAAGATGATCTTTTTCATACTTTCACCTAGTTTCTCTAAAATGGTTCCATCCTTCATCTTATCATGTAATCAGATTTCTGTAAGCAGGACAAACTTCACAAAATGAAAAACTGCCTATAAACCCGGAAGTGGGAATGTAAGCAGTTTCTTTTAATAATAGTTGAATCTACTCTTGAATAGCAGCTTCCAATGCAACTTCGATCATTTCATTGAATGTTGTTTGACGCTCATCTGCTGTCGTCTCTTCACCTGTTAAGATATGGTCACTCACTGTAAGTACAGATAATGCATTGCGTCCATATTTTGAAGCTAATGTATATAGAGCTGACGTTTCCATTTCAATGGCCAGAATACCGTATTGGGCCCATTTTTCGTGCTCTGCATTGTCATTGTAGAACATGTCGGCAGTAAATACATTTCCGACCTTTAGGTTAAGGCCTTTTTCCACACCGGCATCATAAGCACGTTTAAGCAGATCAAAGTTAGCTGTCGGAGCATAGTCAATCCCGTTAAACGTTAATCTGTTCATTTGAGAATCAGTTGATGAGGTCATAGCCAGAATGACGTCACGAACTTTAACATCCTTTTGGATAGCTCCACAAGTACCGACACGGATCAGGTTTTGTACGTTATAGCTTTGCATCAATTCGTTGATATAAATGGAAATGGAAGGTACGCCCATACCTGTTCCTTGAACCGAAATTCTTTTTCCTTTATATGTCCCTGTGTACCCAAACATATTACGAACCTCATTATAACATGTTGGGTTTTCCAGAAATGTTTCTGCAATGTACTTTGCTCTTAGTGGATCTCCTGGTAATAAAACCGTTTCTGCTATTTCATTTTCTTTTGCATTAATATGTATACTCAATTTACTTTTCCTCCTAACAAGTCTGTTGAAACACCATTGTAATCCTTTTTTATTTCATATGCAACGCTTGAAAATGGAAGGATAGAAAGCATTGCATGGGGTCAAACTAACGAAAGAAGGAGGGATTCACATGGTAAAAGAAAAAATGAGTAAGAAATTGAAGCAGGCAGTACAGCATGCAAATGAAACAAACCCTTCTACCCGATCCGGGACACAACCTAACTCTTCAAGAACTGAAAGACTTAAATCATAACGGGGAGGAAGATTGCTATGGGTAAAAAACACAGAAACAGAATCAATGCTCCTAAGAAAAATAACCATATTCCAAAAGAAGCCCTGGAAGCAGAGCACAATGCACATGCGAAGGAAAATTCAGCTCAGAACCGAAAAAACGGTCCGGGTAATCACATATAAGGAATTCCAATAAAATAAAGGAAAGAATCTTACTTTGAGGAAGATTCTTTCCTTTTACTTTTTGTTGTCCCCTATTTAATGAATCAAGATCCGGTTCACTCTTTTCCATCCATTTGGCTGAAGACGGTAATAATAATGACCTCTCCGCCCCTCGTCAATAAAGATAATATCACGTGTAGCAATGTATCTGCCCTGATAATCTTTAGGAACCAAATCTGGTACGTTAAATGTTCTGAACGTTTTATACAGGGCTTCTTCATGATTATTTGCTTCAACCGAGATTCGATATACCTCTTCATAGCCTTTATCCTCTCCATACTTTGGAGTTTGGAAAATGGTCATGTCATAGGTCGATCTCAAAAGCTTAGGACGAATGATTTTTTCAAGTAAAGGCATGAGTACCCCTCCGTCATTATGTTGTACTCATACTATTACACATAGACCTTGTCGAATCCTTCATGGAAACATAGGAATCTTTGTCGAATTGCTTCTTTAAGTGAATTTATTAATCACATCTTGCAGTTTTGATGAAAGATGAGGGATATCTGACGTTCTAATGGTTAATTTAACCATGGATTCGTCCATTTCAAGAGCTTCTGCTAAAAATCCACCTAACCCTCTTGCCCGTCGATCCACTTCCAGAAGCAGATCCACTTGTTCTTCAGATTGATTCAGGAACATCACTTCAAGTTCATCTAATTTTCGTTGATATGGACCATTGACCGGAACGAATTCGAATTCCTGTATGAATGGATAGCGACCTCTGTAGCGGCGTGGTGCCTGCTCACATTCTACCTTGCGAATCCTGAAGCCCAGTTCCTGAACAGATGTGAGCACCGCATTCGTCAATCCATTCGGAACGATTTCAATATAATCTTTGTCTTTAGGATCAACTGCATTTTTAATATCCAAGCCAGTGGCTACCCACACCCTTGTATTTCCATACGTGATGGGAGTTTCAAATGGTAAGGTAAAGGTAAAAGGAAACTCTTTCTTTTCATTTTCACCGATGGTAAACGGCTCGGATATTTGAACTTTTTGAATGGGAGCATAATCAGTATACTTTTTGTCATCTGATTCACGAATATATGTAGTAAAGAGAGTTAAATAGATAGAATCAATGTTTTGATCTGCGCTTCCTCCTGTAATTTCTACTATACCCTTTGCTGTTTCCCCTGCTTGATAGCTTGATTTTTCTAATTTTGTATCTACTGTAGCCGCTCCGATTCCTATTGAAGCAAACACTTTGTTAAAAAAAGACATATGATTTTCCTCCTCGATTATCGTTCTTGTAATGTGTCAATCACTCGGTATAATTCCTCCAGAATCTCTTCAGCGTCCCTAAACCCTGAATCAATCTGCAGAAGTCTTCTGATCACCATTCTGGTATCATGCTGAATGGCAAGTTCTACTTCCCAGCTTCTCTCCTTTTTCATCGTCGGTTCATAAGAAGAATACAATAAAAACAACAGAAAATGGCCGATTGCGTAGAAATCACTCTTCTTGGATTTATCCCTCATATAATCCTTCTGTTTCCCTGGGGTAGTCTCTGGTGTTGCATTCATTTCACAAGCAAGGCCAAAGTCTATTATTTGAAGCGTTCCATGATCCAGTAGAATATTAGGGATCCTTAAGTCTCTGTGAACGAATCCATTTTCATGGATCCATTGAACGAGGATAACCAATTGTACACCTAACTTTAGTGATTCTCCCTCTGAGTATGTTTTTCCTTCCTGAAAAATTAACTCCTCAAATGTTTGACCGTCCATTTTTTCCATAACGAAATAAGGAGTCTTCCTATACTCACCTGCTGTATAAACGGATGGAAACTGAGGATGAGATAAAGTTTGTAGTGCATTCATTTCATTTTGAACATATTGGACGTGATTAGAAAATAACTTTTTGTAAGGGCGAATTCTTTTTAATATGGCTTCTTTTCCACTCGAGTGGTCGATGATCGAGTAAGTAGTACCATAGCTTCCTTTTCCAACTAATCGGATGATATGGTAGCCATTGATGTTTTCCCCCGGTTTCCACGTCTGTTCAAAGCCATCGATCAGTCTGCGAAAAAGCGTGAGTGGCATATCCCATTTCCTCTCATTCCATCAGCTGCTATAAAAGCTGGAAAAAAAGCTTTTACTCTTATGCTTCTTATAATGCTGATGTCCAAAATGTTTATGTTTAGGTGATTTATGCTTTCTCCACGCATCACTTGAGCTGTATCGATGATGTTTCGAACCTAACAGACTTTTAATTATTTTCTTTAACATAAGCAAACCTCCCCAAAATGTTTCTCTTCCACTTGTATTACTATATACGTTTCATTTTGAAATTAGTTTCAAACATAAAAAAATATCTTGTGGGAGCGTGATCCCTTGATTTATTCACCGTTTCAGAAGTTTTTAAACCTTATCAAGACTGGGAACAATGACCATACGAGGCCGCTTCTTAAAGAGGAATCTATTTGTGAGCTTTATAATCAAGCAATCCAAGAGCCTGCTCCGATTGTTAATTTCCATCAGGATCTTGAACTGTATGAACAGATTGTCATGAAAGTAAATGATGCTAATCTCAATAACGTAACAAGAACTGCATGTTACCTTGATTTTTTCAAGAAACACCCTGAAATCCACTGGTCGTTTCTTGCTCATATGGTATCCAGGAATGCTGGTTATCATATGACTGACATTCGAAATAACCTGATTTCACTCGTCTTGTCCAAAAAAGAGCAAAATGCGTTTTTCTCATTTCTCGAGTTGTGTAACGCAGCCATTTTTCAAGATGCGTATCCTCAACTATTACTATATGAACATTGGAAAAGAACGGGGCATCCTTCTTTTCATCTTCTAAAAAAATTCAACGTTTCCATGTTCATGGAAAGTATATGGAATGACTTTCTTACAACGGGCAATAAACAAGTTTTAACTATAGGGCTCATCATGAATGAACAGCATATGATTCAAAAGAGAATATTAACAGGTATGAAGAAACCAACTGGAGTGGATGAATGGCTATTCCTGTTGCAGGATCGTTTAGAATTCACTTCTATTCTCTTCCCATATGGAAAACAATCCCCCTTCTATCTGGCTGGTCTTTCTGTCTCTCACTTTGAACAGGTTAAGCACAGAATTCTATTAGGCAAGAGGTTATACGGAATTTTATTTAATCACTCTGTCTTTCCAACTGCATACTCATTTGCGATTCACCATTGCCACAGCGGATCGAGAGCGGATTACTGGCCTCACATTTATTCGAAGGAAAATAAAAAAACCCGTCTATATAGTCCAACTTTATGTTCTGTCTGGGATAACATGCCTTCTTTCACACTCTCTTCGTCTGACTGGTTTACTGACCAGCCGATCGAAGTGATGGCACCTCTTATGACGATGATGGTACCTGATCGTTTTTCTATGACCAAAAAGTGGAAAGCGTTTACCTCATTACTTGTGAATCTAAAGAGGGATTAACTCAAAATAAAGTGCCTCCATGTTTTTCTAGAACCCGAAAAACATGACAGACACTTAAGAGTTAATCCCATTATGTGAAAGGACATTCCTTACGATGTGACTCCCATTTCGATGGTTGAAAAGATCCTATACATCTTCTTCCCATTCTTCATCAATGATACATTTGGCAATCAGATACTCGAATGTGATATCCGCTATTTCTTCCAGCTCATCTTCTGACGGTACATATCCTCTTTGAACGAGTTCTTTCATGAAGAACTCGGCAATTTCCTCGGTGTCGATAAAGACTTCTATCTCCCGCATGTGATCGCCCCCTTTGATTCTCAATTTATGACAGAATGCTTCCAGTTATGCTATGAGAAAAAAGTTTTCATAAGACTTAAAAGACAAGCATAGACTTTATCATCAAAGATAAGGAGCGATTCGATGTTAAACACATTTACTCAAAAAACGAAAATGATGTTAAAAGATTTAGAAAATGGTGAGGGAATGATTGTCTCAGGAATGCAGTGGATTCTTCGCGTTGTATTGCTATCATTTTTAATCATAAGCGTTCCGGTTTTTCTGTATATCATGTGGCTTATTCCTTCTCTTTAACAATAGATTGTGAGTTTGTATGAGTTTTCAATTGTTCTAACACATAGTCCATCTTATTCTTATATTTAGTATCTTCAAAGAGAAGATACAGTGCTTTGTAATCATTATAATGGTCCAGAAGCTGATCAATCCAACTTGGTTTTGGGTGAGCAGGTGAACGAAGGGATTTTATTTTGCCTTCTTTTTTCTGCGGAAATACGAATCCGTATTTCTTAATAAAGGCTTCTGCTTGCTCTTCATCTGCAACTAAGGTGATTTCATCTTCGTCTGCTTCCAACCACTCACCATCTGTAATTCTCATTAACTCATAAATAACATCTTCCCAGGCATCGTCCTTATAACGCCATATTTCCGTCCTGAATCCTACCACCTTAAAGAGATCCTCTTCATACCCCTTGACAATAACAAGATCTCCGAATAGAAATTTATATTCAATATCGATCTGTTCCTGTTCAAAAATGTATCCATCATAAGAATCAAGCAATTCTAATGATTTCTCCTTGAAAAGTCCTTCACTTTCGTTTACCTCATATAAAAACTCACCATCGAGTTTCTTAATATCGGTGATTTTCCCGACAGTACCATAAATTGTTACAACTACCGTTTCTCCAACTCTGAATCTAGGCTCTTTTCGTTTCTTCATTCTCCCCTCACCCTTAATCGCCTTTTTTATATGATATGCAACAACAAGCATATCGGTATACACGAAAAGCCTTTTTAAAAATGGACCGACAATTTGTTTAGAACAAATGTCGGTCCATTGGCTTCATTGACTTTAAGGTTATTTAGTTACACTTTTTCTTCTAATAAATAGGCGTCCCATGCCATATCGAAAATGGACATACTTTCAAGATAATGACCATTCATTTCAAGATAAGAACTAATCTCATGGTATTGCTTTGATTGTTTAGGAAAGCTATGATCATCATAAGCCGAATTTGCGAAATGAGTTAATTCATCCTTGGCAGTAGGTTGCCTGTATTTCATTAAATAATGATAAAAGGATTTTCTCACCTGTTCCACCTACCCTTGTTGTTTCTTTTCTAAAAGGATAGCCGAAGAAGGTGAATTCGTAAAGTTTTTGCTTTAGGTGAGTGCTTTTCCCCTGTATGACCCACGGTTAATACCGAAAGTAATTTTTCTTTAGTAACCGGGGAAGTTCCATTAAATCTGTGTACGTGATCACTTTATCGATTAATTTGGTGTCGATTAACATAAGCTGGTCTTCTATTTCATTGATGACCGCTTCTTCCTGATACTCCATTCCACAATGACTGCAGCTCATACTGGGGACAATCGAGATTTGAATCGCTCTTGAACCATCAGGGAGCTCCCAATACACGTTCGATTTTTCCTCATGAGCTGTCTCTTCTTCACACCATTCGCACACTTTTGCATTATTTTTATCCATTGATGGTTTTTTCCTTATCATCATTTTTATCTTTTTCCATTTTCGTTAGCATCGCTTTATGCTTCTTTTCTTTAAGCTGATCTCTCTTCCCTCTAAAGTCCTTAAGGGAATTATGATCCGGATTTTCCTGGTATTCCTTTCGCCGTTCCAAACGCTTAAGTCCACTCGGGGTGAGGGAAGAATGGGTTTGATTCATCAAGCCGGCAATTCCAATGGTAGGCTCTTTAATCTCTTCATCATGATACACTTCTTTAAAGTAATCATCTGCCCTGCCTGCTACGTATTCTTCCGGTTCCGGATAGGTGGAGATGACTCCTTCAAAATTACGGACGACCACTTTAGAAGCACTTTGAGATATAAGGTAATTCGGTTGCAGGGAAATTTTCCCTCCACCACCTGGGGCATCCAACACAAAGGTCGGTACGGCATAGCCGGATGTATGCCCCCTTAAGCCTTCGATAATCTCCAGTCCTTTGGAAACAGGTGCGCGGAAGTGCCCGATTCCTTCTGATAAATCGCATTGATAAATATAGTATGGACGTACCCGGATCTTAACAAGATCGTGCATAAGCTTTTTCATAATAGGCACACTGTCATTTATACCGGCGAGAATAACCGCTTGATTCCCTACAGGAACTCCTGCATTTACGAGCATCTCACACGCTTTCTTGGACTCTTCCGTAATTTCGATCGATGTATTAAAGTGAGTATTCAACCACACTGGATGATATTTCTTCAAGATATTACACAGGTTTTCGGTAATCCGCTGTGGAAACACGACGGGCGCCCTCGTTCCAATCCGTATGATCTCAACATGTGGAATATCTCTTAAGTTCTTTAAGATGTATTCAAGAATCTGGTCATTAATCAGTAGACCATCCCCACCCGATAGCAGTACGTCTCTTACAGCGGGAGTCTCCCGTATATATTCAATGGCAGCATCAAGTTGCTTCTTTGGTACGCCCATTCCAATTTGTCCCGAAAACCTTCTTCTCGTACAGTAACGACAGTACATGGAGCATTGATTTGTTACGAGAAATAACACTCTGTCAGGATATCTGTGCGTCAATCCGGGAACAGGAGAATCTTCATCTTCATGTAAAGGATCCTCCAGGTCATACTTCGTTTTATGAATTTCCTGACCGATTGGAACGGATTGCATCCGGATAGGGCAGCGCGCGTCATCCTCATTCATTAACCATGCATAATAAGGAGTAATATTAAGGGGGATCGTTTTAGTCGAAATCCTTACACCTTCCTCTTCATCCGGTGTCAGGTTTACCACTTTCTTTAAGTCATCAAGGGTTCTGATGGTGTTTGTCAGCTGCCATAACCAATTATTCCATTGTTCATCCGTTACGTCTTTCCAAAGCTCAATATCCTTCCAATCCCTTTTCGGTTTATAAAGATTCATTTTCATCTACTCCACCAACTTTCCAAAAGTATCTTTCCACCAGGAACAAAACTATACATTAGCCTATGAAATAGAATCCAAATCGGTTTTCATCCTTTTACATTACACTCAAATCTTTTTCCCAAATGTTCATATCTTCCATTTTGTCGAAGATGATGCAATTGTTCGCCAGTCTTCCACCGTATCGATATCCGAGCTGATGGAATACCGCATTCATACCAAATGAAAGTGCCCTGGCAATCGTATAAGCACAGAAAATGTCGCGGTTAAGCAGTTCCCATTCCAATTTTCGGATCAGATGCTTCATATACCCGCCTTTGCGATAGGAAGAGCGTGTAGCACAATCCGTCAGTTCAGCGTTCTTACAGGTTGAAGATACATCGGCGGAAGCAGCACTGATGATTCTTCCTTCCTCCTCGATATAAACAAAGATTGTCCCACTTTTCATTGACTCTCTCACATAGTCGGGATTGTGTAATGGTACAGGATATAGCTTAAATACCTCCTGATAAAGGTCGGCCAGCTGCCCTGCATGGTCTTGGGTTGCGACGGAAATCGGTATAAGACCTCCGCTTTCGTGTCTTCCGAGCTCCTGGACGGATTGAAGAATGGCATCCTCATCCCTCCAGTACGAGCTATTTCTTCTTTCATCCGTTAAAAACTTACTCATAAAAAATGCTTTATCCCCATTAAAGTAAGCGTTTACTCCCCCCTCCAAGATGAACCCTTTTTCGAAAAAAAAGAGAGATTGATCCCGCCTTGCTTTCACAATTACCTTTTCATAAAGATTGGACTGAGCTTCTTTCTTCACATACTCCCACAGTAATACCGGGTTCCCTCTAAACTCATCCACCCGCAGTCTTCTGTTATAGCCATCCTTATAAATGGCGGCTTCTATCTTCGGTTTTTTAATATATTCGTATGTTTGCATTCTCATAAGCCCCTTTTTTACCAACATATGAAGTGATAAGGTAAGTTATGAAACAAACCACTATAAAAAGGAACAACCTATGTCTTTAATCATGAGAGTTGTTCCTTCTTTGGATGATATGAAGTTTATAAGATTACATTGAAGATGACCAACGAACGGATTGTGAAAGGGTTAAATCACCATTTAATACTCTATACCCATAAAGAGGAAAATTATGACTCTTTATTACACCAATCCAAAATAAATAAGGAAAGGATTTCAGCAGTTTGGTAGATTTTATTCAATTCGATGTATTCGTTTGCGTCATGAGCCACTTCAGTTGTTCCTGGACCAAATACGACGACCGGAATATTCCCTCCCTTAGATAGGATTCCACCATCCGTTCCCCAGGGAGAAGCTTCAATGATTGGAGTGGTTTGCAATACTTCATTGGCATGATAGCAAAGCTTCTCCACTAATTCATGTTCACAGGAAAGGTCACCCGGCTGCCACCTTCCACCAAACCATTCGATTTCCACAGGATGATGATCAAACCATGAATCAACCTCATTCATCTTCGAGAGGGCATCTTCTACCTCTTTTTCTACTTGTTGTAAGGACTCCCATGGGCCAACCCCCACCCTGCCCTCTATGATAGCAAGATCAGGAACGGAGGACGGCCACTTCCCGCTTTCAATTCTTCCAATATTAATGGGTAATGGGATGGGAATATTTCTATATAACGGATCGTCCACCCTCTTGTTTCTGGATGATTCCAATTCTTGAAGAGTTTGAATGACGGTATAGGCTTTATCAATGGCGTTTATCCCTTCATACCTTGTGCCCCCATGTGCCGATTTCCCTTTTACTTTCAGGCGGAACCACATGGATCCCTGTTGCTTCGGAAAGATCTTCATGTTGGTGGGTTCGGGAATAATGGCAGCATCTGCTTTGTACCCCCTCACTAAGGCGGCAAGCGTCCCGGTCCCGCCACTTTCCTCCTCTATCACACTTTGAAAGAAGATATCACCCTTCAGTGGAATGTTTAACTCTTTCACAATTTCCAATGCAAGGAGTAAAGCAACCGATCCCCCCTTCATATCGGTTGAACCTCTTCCGTAAAGCTTTCCATCTTCAATCACACCACCGTAAGGATCATATGTCCAATTCTCCCTGTCCCCTTCCGGTACGACATCGATGTGCCCATTTAACAGGAGACTCCTTCCTCCACCTGTCCCTTTTAACACACCCACTACATTTGGGTTGCCTTCGAAGTTCTCACGATCACAACGATAAAAAGGATGATCCAATACATCCGATTCTTTCACTTCCCAAATGTCCAACTCCAAGCCAAGCTTCCTGCATTTCTCGATGACAATCGCCTGTGCCTTAGATTCATTGCCCCTTACACTATCTTCCTGCACCATCCTTTGCAGGAGCCTGATTGTACTTTTCTTTTTTTCTTCTATTATTTCCTTGATGAGACGGTGAGTTTCCAAATCGGTTCCTCCTAATCTACATACTTGATAGCGGGACTCACGGTATATTGAGCATCTGTTGTCTCTTCAATATCCTGAAGTGTGTATGGTTTAAAGAGTTCTTTTAATATCATACGACCATCCTCAATGGTAAATACGGCCCTGTCCGTTATGATCATTGAAACACACGATTTCGTCGTTAATGGAAGCGTGCATTCCCGAACGATTTTGCTTCCACCTTTTTTATCTAAATGGGTCATGAGCACGATGACTCTCTTCGCCTTCGAGGCAAGTTCCGTCGCACCTCCCATCCCCGGTACTTTTTTGCCTGGTATGATCCAATTGGCAAGATCGCCTTTTTCACTAACTTGCAGGGAACCGAGAATCGTTAAATCGACTTTGCCCCGGCGAATCATGGCAAATGCGATGGAACTATCTGTATAACAGCCTCCATTCATTAATGAAACAGGGTATCCTCCCGCATTACACAAGTTTTCGTCTTCTTTCCCTTCACCAGGCGCAGGTCCGATTCCAATAATCCCGTTCTCCGATTGAAAAACAACGGGAAACGCCTGGGGGAGATGATTGGGTACAAGAGATGGTATTCCGATCCCTAAATTTACGATCATATGCTCTTTCACTTCCAAAGCCGCACGCTTAGCTAACTTATCCTTCAATTCGTTTCCCATGCCCATTTCCAGTCGACTCCTTTAGATAACACAATATGATCTACAAAAACACCCGACGTAACAATTTCCTCAGGATCCAACTCGCCGACATCCACAATTTCCTCTGCCTCTACAATCGTAATATCTGCTGCCATAGCCACAAGTGGATTCGTATTTCTGGCACTTTTATCATAAATAAGGTTCCCATATGTGTCGGCTTTTTGGGCATATACTATCCCAACTTCTGCAACCAGGGCTGTTTCATATAAGTAACGGTCCCCATCTATCTCCAGTATCTCTTTTCCTTTATTTAAATAAGGATCATCCACACCTATTTCGGTTACGATACCCTTCAACCCCACTCCACCAGCCCGAATTCTTTCGGCCAATATCCCTTGAGGAGAGAATTCAACTTCCAGCTTCCCTTCACTCATTAATCGACCTGCTACCGGGTTAGACCCGATATGAGAGGCTATCACCTTCTTGACTCTGTATTGTGCAACCAGTTGTCCGATTCCGATATGAGGAAATCCTGTATCATTTCCAATAATCGTGATATCCTTCGTTCCCCAATCCAATAAGTGCTTACATATAGTAGGAGGAGAACCCACCCCTCCAAATCCGCCAAACATCAAGGTCATTCCATCATTAAAAAAATGTTTTATATTTTCATAGCTGCTTCTTTTATTATGAAGACGGGACATATTTAGATCTCCTTCCAATTCTCATCTACTAGTTGAAAGGTTCTTCTTAGTCTTTTTACCATTTCCTCGAGCTCCCTTTTCGAACTGTTCAATGGAGGAGCAACCATAATGGCGGATCCCTTCCTCCCATCTATCCCCGCAGCTGCGGGATATAATAGAATCCCACATTCTACCCCGGCTTGAACAATATAAGAAGTAAATGGAGCTCCAAAGGAATTCAGCTCTATTCCCAGCATCAGTCCTTTTCCTCTCACATCTTGCACAAAGGAAAATTCAGTTTTTAATTTATCCAAAAGATTTTTCAAATAGGTTCCTTTATGATCGACACCTTCAATCATCTTTTCTGAATCAATCAGTTTTAGAACAGCAAGTGCTGCTGTTGCAGACATTGGATTTCCACTATAGGTATGACCGCTCATAATGACTCTCGACCCATTCAATATCGGCTCCATAATGTTATCGGAAATGAGCGTTGCAGCAATTGGGGCATACCCGGCACTCAGCCCTTTCCCTATCGCTACAATATCGGCTTTTACTTGCCACTGCTCTAAAGCTAAAAAGGTTCCAGTCCGACCACAGCCTGTCATCACTTCATCTGAAATAAACAAAACATCATGTTTCTCACAGATTGATTTTATCCGTTTATAATAACCTTTTGGAGGAGTAATCGCCCCACCTGCCGCACCGATGATCGGTTCTGCCATAAATGCAGCAATATTATCGGCTCCTATTCTGCTGATCATCGTTTCTAATTGAGAAGCGCAGGCAAGGTCACATGATGGATATGTTTTTCCGAAAGGACAGTGAGCACAATAAGGCGGCTCAATGGTCGGCCAGTCACCTAAAAAGGAGTCGAATCGTTCTCTTCTGGATGGATGTCCTGATGCGGATAATGCACCGAAAGTGATACCATGGTAACTCAGCCATCGGGATAAAATCTTTCTTTTCATCGGTTTCCCTTGTTCCTGCCAATGCTGGATGGCAATTTTGATGGCCGTCTCAACCGCCTCAGAACCACTATTAACGAAGAAACTCCATGGATAGCCTGTCTTATCGTGAAGAAAGGCCGCTAAATCCTCAGCAGGCTGATTACTGAATTGAGAGCGATACACAAATGCCACTTTATTTCCTTGATTCACAATGGATTGAAGAATTTCTTCCATACCATGTCCTACATTTGCCGTAACTGCACCAGAACAAGCATCTATATACTCCCGGCCATCAGTATCGTACAAATACACACCTTTTCCGTAATCAATTGTCGGATAGTGTTCACCAATCAACGGCTTTATTAAATGCGAATGAGGCATAATCCCCCTCCTGAAAGAATCAGATTCGTACTCTCTTTCGATTCGCTCATCTGGATGCATAAAAAGATTTCCCTACCATTATTCATATGTATGAAAAACAGAATCTTTCTTTTCTTTAAGAAAAAAGAATAGTACAAATGAATTTTTATTAAAGCTCAAAGACCTTGTAAAAAAAAACAGCATTTTTTCTCTCATCAAGAGTTTATTGAGTGAAATGTACTAAGATTCTTAAAAATTCGACAAAAAGTTTACAAAGTGACTAGATAAATTAGGTCGATATGTATAAAATAATGGTAAGTTCATCCTATGATGCTACTTTTTGCTTATCTTCAGGAGGGGGAAATGGTGAAAAAGACAAGAGAAAAACATCTAAAAAAAGCAACAAAAACGAAGAAAAATAAGAAAGAAAAACAGAAAAAGACCTTGGGAGCCTTCTCATATTTCCGGACAATCCGGGGAAAAGTGGTTCTGTCTTTCGGTCTATTGACCATTGTCCTTTTAGTCCTTGCCTCTACTTCTTACTTCAATATGCTGAAGCTGGGAAAAGAAATCAACACGTTGATTACATACGATATGCAGGTTGATACGAAGGTGAAGGATTTATCAAAGGTATTAAATGAGATTGAAATAGGAGAACAAGGCTTTGTCATTACAGGGGCAACGGGATTTCTGGCACCCTATCAAAATGGTAAAGGTCAGGTAGAAAGTCACATCGAAGACTTGAATACTTTATTACAGGACGATCAGGAGCAGCTTGACAAATTAGATAAGATCGAAGCTCAATATGGATTCTGGATTCAATTCGTTGATCGGGTAATCGAGACAAGGAAGGATAAAGGTCTTGAGCAAGCAGCAACCCTCGTTGAATCGGGTACGGGGAAGAAGTATTTGGACGGAATCCGCTCATATGTAGATATGATTGTGGTCGACCAACAAAAGGACCTGAATAATCGGATTGATTCTCTAAATCAACAGGTTTTCCTGTCCAAAGTCGTTACCATTGGCTTATCGGCATTTGCGGTTTTATTGGCTATCTTCTTCGGAATCATTTTATCTCATACAATTAAAACGAATACAAGGAAAATCAGTCGCTCTATTTTAGAAATAGCCAACGCAGGCGGAGATTTAACAAAACGAATTCATGTGAAATCCAAGGATGAGCTAGCAGACCTGGCATCTGATACAAATCAGCTTATTGCCGGAATTGCCATCCTGGTAAAGCAGGTTTCGGAAATGGCAGAAAACGTTTCAGCCAGCAGTCAGGAGCTTCTTGCTTCAGCCGAAGAAACGTCAAGGACGATTACTTCCATTGCAGAAACATCTACTGAAATTGCAGCTGGAAGCGATCAAACAACAAGTCGGATGTCTACTTCATTAGAAAAAATGAATAGCTTGGAAGAAGCCGCCCGTTTCTTATTCAATCAAGCTGAACAAGTTAAAGAAACTGCTCGTGATATGAGAGTAGTCGCTGAGCGAGGCGGCAAAACCGTTCAAGCCTCTTCTTCTAAAATGTTGAACATTGAAGAAACCATGTCCAATACAAGTGAAACCGTCGAAGCGTTAGGACAGCGTTCATCACAAATTACGACAATTATCGGTACCATTACTGACATTGCAGAACAAACCAATCTACTTGCTTTGAATGCTGCCATTGAAGCGGCACGTGCCGGGGAGCATGGTAGAGGATTTGCCGTTGTGGCAGATGAAGTCAGAAAACTGGCGGAACAATCCCGACAAGCGGCAAAAGGTGTAACCGAAATCGTACACAGTATTCAAGAAGAAGTGAATGTCATTATTAAGCAAAACTCGGATGGAGTAAAAGAGGTTATCGCAGGGGTCGAAATCACCAATGAAACAAACGCCTCCCTTGAAGATATTCTAAGCCAAACCACTAAAACAACGGTGGTAGTGGATGAAATGGTTGGTCATATTCAGGAAACCCTTAGTCTAAGTCAAGATGTAGCCGCTTCATTTGCCTTGGTCAATGAAATCGCTGAATCTACTGCTTCTAACACAGAAACCACTGCGGCTGCATCTGAGGAAGGATCTGCTGCGATGGAACAAGTAACAGCAAGCGCTTCAGAGCTTTCACAACAAGCAGAAAAATTGAAAGAACTTATTTCAAGTTTTAAAATTTAATACTGAAAAAGAGCCGTCGAGTGACGGCTCTTTTTCATTTCTCATATAACAACTAAATCTGTAATCACTTCCCGCAGTAGCAAACGGCTCCAATAATAATTAACAGGATGAATAACACAACAATCAACGCAAAATTATTGACACCGGCAACTGGATAAGCATATCCACCTTGATAACATGGATCACAACCATAACCATAGTTCATACCTATCACTCCTCAAAAAATATTTATTTACATTACACTGTATGTCATTCACCTATAAATGGTTTGTGTATTTGCCTAATTTATTTAGGGCTACTCCTTTTCTGTACTGTAGGCTTTCTATATAATAGGAATAGGTTTTAAGAGAAGACAGGAGAAATGACAGGATGAAATGGTTTATAAAATCGTTTATTAACGGTGTTCTAACAATTGTTCCGATTGGGTTGGTCGCTTATGTAGTATATAAGCTGTTTCTATTTCTCGATGGCTTATTAGGAAATGTGTTAAAACCCTATCTTGATGAAAATTATATTCCCGGTATTGGACTTCTCGCAACCATCGTTCTATTGACCATGCTCGGTTGGCTATCTACAAAGTTTTTTACGGGTACAATCATTCGTATAGTTGACATCCTTTTACAAAAAATCCCCTTAGTCAAAACGATTTACTCGGTCATCAAGGATACCATTCACTCTTTCTTAGGGGAAAAGAAGTCCTTTTCCAAAGTGGCACTCGTCAAAATGCCTGGTACAACAATGAAATGCCTGGGCTTTATTACGACAGAAAACCTTACAGATTTGCATAATGACCTGCAAGATCACGTAGCAGTATACGTACCTCAAACGTTTCAAGTAGCAGGATTCACCTTTTTAATTCCCAAAAGCGATATTGAAATACTGGATATTAAATCTGAAGAAGCGATGAAGTTTATATTGTCTGGTGGGATGACGACGAAGAAGGAGAAATAGTTGATAAGCTGATTAGGGTAACATTGCGGTGATTTGCTCCGAACCCGATGTACACCCTAAAAAAAGAGACCGGCAATCAAGCCGGTCCCTCCCTACTATATTATTTAGATGAAATTTCCAATACCTCATCTTGTCCTGCTGTCACAGACGTCAATTCTTTTTTCACTAGTTCAGCCATGTCATCACCGTTCGTTAAGATGATTGGTGTGATGGTACTTTTTGCTTTTTCTTTCACAAGGTCTAAGTCATACGTAATTAATGGATCACCGATATTCACTTTGGATCCTTCTGAAACATGTGCTTCAAAGCCTTCACCGTTCATTGATACTGTTTCAAGACCGATGTGGATAAGAATTTCAGCACCGTTTTTCGCTTTGATCCCAACTGCGTGCTTTGTTGGGAAAAGCTGCATGATTTCGCCGTCTACAGGTGAAACGACTTTACCTACTGTAGGATCAATCGCAATCCCGTCTCCCATCATCTTTTGAGAAAATACTGGGTCCGGAACCTCTTCAAGTGATTTTAATGTACCCGTTAAAGGCGCAACTGCATGAACGGTTTTAGGTGCCTCTTCTTTTTTACCGAAAAGTTTTTTTAACATGATCATTCACCTTCCTATATATATTTTATATACACATATGTAGCGCAATGTAAACATCAGAAATCTATTCTAGCACATATGTGAAGTTTTTCACAACACTTCATTATATTAAAATAACTTTGTATATTTCCCATATCCTTCTTCGTCAAGCTTCTCTGCCGGGATAAATCGCAGAGCGGCTGAATTAATACAGTATCGAAGCTTCGTTGGTCCCGGACCATCATTAAATACGTGACCCAGGTGAGAATCTGCTTCTTTACTCCTTACTTCCGTTCTCACCATAAAATGACTGCGGTCTTCCTTTTCAGTGACTTCCTCTTCGTCGATCGGCTTTGTAAAACTTGGCCAACCACAGCCGGCATCATATTTATCTTTAGAGCTAAAGAGAGGTTTACCTGATACGATATCTACATAGATTCCCTCTTCAAACGTATTCCAATACTCATTACTAAAAGGAGGTTCAGTGCCATTCTTTTGTGTGACATCATATTGTTCCGGAGTTAACGTTTTCTTTAAATCTTCTTTACTCATTTCTCTTCCCCCCAATGATTTTCAATAAATGCCATTCTTCCAGACCCTTGGCTGTAGCGATTATAATGACCAGGGTTCTTTTTGTAATAACCCTGATGATACTCCTCTGCAGGATAAAATTCCTTCGAAGGCAGAATTTGAGTAGCAATCGGCTTTTGAAACTTGCCTGACTGCCTAAGTTTCTCTTTAGATTGTTCGGCAAGCACCTTTTGCTCTTCATTATGGTAGAAAATAACTGTTTTATACGAATGTCCACGGTCAAAGAATTGCCCTCCTGGATCGGTTGGGTCAATTTGCTGCCAGTATACTTCCAGTAATTTCTCGTAAGGAAACACTGATGGATCGTATTCAATTTGAACGGCCTCATAATGACCAGTCGTTTCTGAGCATACTTCTTTATAGGTTGGATTCGGAACGGTTCCTCCCGTGTAACCTGAAATTACACTGCCAATCCCCGGCTGTTCATCAAACGGTTTCACCATGCACCAAAAGCATCCTCCGGCAAATGTAGCTTTTTCATATTGCGAAGCTTCCGACATGCTCATCATCCTTTCCATTTCATTCTCTCTCACTATTCCCTTTGTAAGAGATTTTAACGCATTCACGTTAAAAGGGAAAATATTAAGCTTGTCGAATTGGCTTACAGACAGCAATGTAAAAATAGACCCTGGAGTCATCCAGGGCCCCTCTTACATCTAATATTTAAGCTTTCTCTGCTTACCGATACTCTTCCATTTTTTTCGTTCTAACGACTCCAGTCGCTTATTCCCTTTTCTCTCCATGTAGGCAATTTCTCTTTGCAATTTCTGATAATGCCCGAATCGTTCCTCTGACAGAGTTCCCTCTTGTATCGCTGCTCTAACCATACAACCAGGTTCATCCTCATGACGGCAATCGGCGAATCTGCATTGAAGTGCCAGCTCTTCAATATCTTTATACTGTGTGGATAGTCCTTCTTGTCCCTGCCATAGTTGAATCTCCCTCATACCGGGTGTATCAATGATGGATGCACCACTATCCAATAAGAATAACTCTCTGTGTGTTGTGGTATGGCGTCCTTTATCATCAGATTCCCTAATTTCTTTAGTCTTCTGAACGTCATTTCCTACAAGAAGATTGACCAGGGTCGATTTTCCGACACCAGAAGAACCGACAAGAGCAACCGTTTTGCCCTTCTCCAGATAAGGATGCAGTTCCTCAATTCCCTCATGATTTACAGCGCTAATGGCTAATACTTTAACCCCGAGCAATGCGTTTTCAACTTCTCTCTTTTTCTCCTCAATGTCCTCACATGTATCGGATTTTGTAAGAATGATAACGGGATTTGCCCCACTTTCCCAGCAGAGGAGTACATACCGCTCCATCCGTTTACTGTTTAAGTCATCATTTAAAGAAGATAGAATAAATACGGTGTCTATATTCGTAGCAATGATTTGCTCTTCTGCTTCTTCCCCTGCTTTCTTTCTTGAAAACTTACTCGTTCGGGGCAACACCTTTTCTATGATTGCGCCTTCTTCGCTTAGGAGAATCCAATCCCCTACTGCAGGAAGGTCTTCACGCTTTACCGTTTCGAACCTGAGTTTCCCGGAGATTTTACTTAATCGATCTCCTGTTTTAGTCATGACCATGAAGGCTCCCTTTTGTTCAGTCACAACTCTTCCTAACGTGTATCCTTCTTCTTCAAGGTGGCCCATTAGTTCAAATACGTTTTTTCTGTTATCCAATTCAGTTCCTCCCAAAAATAAAAAAATCCGTTGCGTGATTCGACACGTCAACGGATTTTCAAGTTTGAAAGAATAAAAAATCAGATTACCCCGTTAAAAGTGAGTTGACGTGCAGAACCATTATGAAGCATATTTAGTTTACTTGTATAACAAATCAATAATACGTTCATATGTCATCACCCACTTTCTCAATTAGTAATTTTATTATCCATTATTTTCTTCTATAACGCAAGAAATATTTCTGATTTATTCAAAAAATAGGTTCTTTCACCATTTTTTCTCCTCCGCATAATCTATTGTGTTAATAAACAAAAGGGAGAGATACGGATGAGCCAACACGATTATTTGAATAAAGCAGCGATGTATGACTTATTATCCGGTTATTATAAATACACAGATCCATCCATGCATATTCATTACTATCAAAAACATTTAAAATACATGAGGATGGCTTTACAAGCACAGCGCGCTGATTTGACTACATCCACCCAGCCTTCTTATGTTCGCGTTTTACATGCTGTACCCGATGCACCGAATGTGGATGTTTATGTGAATGGAAACCGTGTTTTAAGGGATGTGGCCTTTAAGGATGTAAGTGATTATTTAACTTTACCGGCTGGGAAATATCATATTGACGTTTATCCTGCTGGTACAAGTGTGACGACTGTTATAAGCAAAAAAGTAAAAATTGACCCAGGCAAAATTTATACTCTCGCCGCTGTAGGTACTCTTAATAAACTACAACTCCTTCCGTTCATTGATGATCCGACGGTTCCCAGCGGAGAAACAAAGGTTAAATTCATTCATCTTTCCCCTGACGCCCCTGCAGTGGATATCGCAGTAAAAGGTGGAGACGTCATATTTCCGAATGTATCCTTCAAGCAAGCTACCGACTATCTTGGGTTAACTCCAATGACAGTCAACCTGGAGGCAAGAGTGGCAGGAAGTAAAAATACGGTCCTGAGTGTTCCGAATGTTAAATTTAGCCCCAATCAAGCTTACACCATCGTAGCTGTCGGGTTAGCCAACGGAACCCCTGAATTAGAAGCCATTCTATTAAAAGGGTAAACTCGAATCTGTCCTAAGAAAGTGTCTACTTACACGCGTATACGAAAAAGGTGGCTTCCTGATGGAAGCCACCTTTTTCCTATTGAGCACGATCTACTGGTACTAATAAACGGAAAGAAATATTATCTTCCTTTAAGTTAAATTCCTTCGCTCTTACTTTAATATCACTCTTCAATTTCATGTCCTGTAATGAAACGTAGATTAATTCATCGGTAGGTTGTATCTTCACCCATTCCGGAAAGTTATATGAATCTCTCATTACCTTCAATACGTATGAAACCGGCAAATTCAATTGTCCAACGGATATGGATTTCTGTTTCAGGAGGATGTCTCCATTTTCCAGAGCTTTAGGTTCGAAATCCAATTTAAAGTCTAAGTTTGATGTAAATACCGGAACAGAACCCATTAATTCCACGTCGTCTTTTAACTGAACCTCATAATCAACAGGTCCCTTCATTCCCTCTTCTTCAATATAATGTTCAATAATCAGATTTAAGTCCTTTTTGTTTGTTTCTACGTTAAATCCTACTTCTTGATTGGTGTTTTTGCTGTTTTCAGGCAGTGCATCATCCTTAATCGGCATAAACATCATTGAAACAATGATGGCTAATCCTATGAATACCACTCCTAAAAGAACAAAAAAACCGACCTTCCATTTGTTCTTCATGACGGCTGCTCCTCTTCCTCAACAGGTTTCGTTCTATCTGTCAATGTAGCTAATGTTTCCCCGTTTGTCAGGTTTATAAACATGCGGTCTGCAATCATCTTATAGCCTTCGTCATTTGGGTGAAAATAGTCCTCAAATAATAAAGTATCCCCTGCATCAATAAATAAGTCCTCTATCTTAACGAATAAGGTTTTATCATAATCTGAAAGAATCGCCCGGCTGGCACCATTCCAATCATGAATCACCTGGTTGACTTCTTCAATATCGGAAAACCATGTATTGAATGGATTATATAACCCTACAAGAACGATTCCTGCGTTTGGGTTATAGCTCCTGATCGTCTCGATGATTTCTTGTAACCGCAATTGGTATTTTCGTTTCTCTTCTTGAAACACTTCTAACTTCAAGTGGGACAGATTTTCACGAAAAATTTTCATAACGTCGTTTCCGCCGATCGTGATCATGACTAAATCTGATTGTTCGATCGATGTTTTCACATCTTCTTTTTTCAATCTTTTTAATAATTGGTCGGTACGGTTCCCTCTTACCCCATAGTTATGGAACTGGGCGTCTTTTACTCCATCCAATGATTCCAGATGTTTCTCTAAGTAAGGGACATATCCACCCTTTTTCGTACTATCACCTACACCTTGAGTTAATGAGTCGCCCACTGAAACAACTTTTAAGTTCTTCGGTATGAAAGTTTCGGTCGGATTATCTTTATCCCATATGGATACTTCTCTTGTAATATGCTCAGCAGCATCTTCTAACGAACACCCTGACAGGAAAAAAACAAAAGCGAGCATGATAATCGGTATTTTTTTCATATGCGTCACCTCGCTTGCACTTTAATATTATTATATCACGCTTGTTTCGTGATGAAACCTTTGTAAACAAATCATTAAGAACATGTAAATTTATATGACTTCGTCAATTTGTTCATAAACTATCGGCTCGGACCAGATTTCAATGTCTGGAATACCTCTGTAATAAACTGCCCATAGTTGAACTGCTTTGCGATCTTGTGGACCTGCCAATTTTCTTTTTCCTTTGATTTCCTGAAGTCCCCTATGCTCTGACCAAAAGTCCAGCCTGTATTGGTGGCAACCCGGATAGGAACTTCTTCAAACATCATCTTATCGCCATCCGCAAGAGTCCACATTGCCAATAAGTCGTGCAGGGGACTTCCCGAAATATCAGGGTACGTTTTCTTATAGAACTTATAGTAATAATCCACCATCGGCTTAATGATCTGTCCAACTTTGTCATTTGAATTTACATAAAATTCATGAAGAGAATCAACCATAGCAGGTGTTACAAGAGCATACATGGTTACATCCAAGGGGATGAGATGAATTGGTTTGGGGGCGAGTTGAATCAAGATATTGGCAGCATAAGGATCGCCATAGAAATTTGCTTCTGCCGTCGGGGTCACATTCCCCGGTACATGAAATGCACCTCCCATCACATAAAATTCTTTGACCTTTTTCATTGTTTCCGGGTATAGCACAAAGGCAGTTGCCAAGGAAGTCAGTCGACCAGCAGAGTATATATATAACTCACCGGCATACTTATTAATTAACGCATTGATTTCATAAAAGTTTTCAGTTATTTCTGAGTTGTCGAGTTCTTTATCATCAAGGGTTATCGGCCCCAAGCCATCGATACCGTGTACATCAGGATAGAATTGTGGTTGTATGCCCGTTAAAGCGCAGACCGCTCCCCCGATAACAGGTATATCGGTGATTCCGGTAATTCGTTGAAGATATTTGACGTTTTTCAATGCACTCTCTTTAGAGACATTTCCATAATCAGAAACAATGCCTACAATTTCAATCGTATCACTATAGTAAGCATATAATACTGCGACAATATCATCGATCCCAAAGTCTGAAATCACCAATACTTTCTTCTTATCAGCCAAGTCCGGTCACTTCCTTTCTTTTGATTTCAATGTATTAAGAAAGAATCTTTTATATCTATTGGAGAGATCAGAACATACTTCTTACCTATTATACTTCTATGATATGATGGCAATGGTTATGAGGACGCAATAAGATTCATAAAATCATCAAGAAAAGATACAAACCTGCTTATTTAAAAGTGGTACAATACATATATAATCGTATAGGAAAGGGGCACATATGAAGAAAAATCTCTTATTATATTTCACTGTTGTATTTAGTTTATTAGGTATTCTTGCGGGTTGTTCAAGTACTCAGGAGGAGGAAGCCCATCATGATCATACAGCAGCCAATGGAGATCTTCGGGAGGAGACGGCTTCCGTTGATACACTACCCTCTTTTCTCGATGATAAGGACGACAATATGAAGCTTATCTATTCTTCAGCTGCTAAAAACCCTGAACTGTTACAATATATCCCTTGTTATTGCGGGTGCGGTGATTCTGCCGGGCACGAGAGCAATCTGAATTGCTTTGTTTATGAAATAAAAGGGGAAAAAGTGGTATGGGATGATCACGGTACCAGATGTCAGGTGTGTTTGGAGATTGCGGCGGAATCCATTGTGAAGTACAAGAATGGTGAATCCATCAAGCAAATTAGAAACTTTATTGATGAACAATATAATGAAGGTTACGCTAAGCCTACCCCGACGCCTATGCCTTCATAATGAATAAAGACAGCAGATGTTTCTGCTGTCTTTTTGAATGAAATAGGAGGCTGGGACAAAACTAAAATGCCACGATATAAAGACGAACAATAGAAGTGTAGGTTCTTAATACCGCTAAAATCAAATGTACCGAAATAAATAATAAACCCGAACAAGTCTGTCTACTAGAAAGCAGATTCGTTCGGGTTTTACTTAGATTAAAACACTTTTGTCCCAGCCTCTTTTCACCTTTGGGTTGATCAATCCGTATAATACATAAACCCTATCGCACCAATTCCAGTGTGAGTACTGATGATTGGTGTGGTGGGAACTATATCGATTTGGTCGTAACCTGTTTTCTCGATAATCTTAGCCTTAAGATTTTGTGCGAGCTCCATACCATCTGCATGAACAAGCCCTACACCACGAATTGTCTTCCCTTTTACATCTTCTAAAAATTGCGTTGTTAAGTATTTTACAACCTGAGAATGGCTTCGAACCTTTGCAACCGGAGTGTATTCGCCTCCTTCTAATGAAGCGATGGGTTTAATATTTAGCAATGAACCGATCATGGCACGTCCCTTTCCGATTCTACCGCCTTTTGCAAGGTTCTCAAGTGTATCTACCACGACGAACAAGTTTGTATTTTGACGGATCGTTTCAACTGCTTTCAGAATTTCTTCCAATGGTTTTCCTTCTTTGGCAAGCTTGGCAGCTTCCATTACCTGAAAGGCCAGTCCTTTAGAAATAAAGCGTGAATCTACAACCGCCACATCGGATGAAGACATTTCTGCAGCGGACTCGGCTGAGCGTACTGTACCACTCATTCCACCTGTCATATGTATGGATAAAACTTTCGAACCATCTTTTCCTAATTCATCATAAAGTTCAACAAATGTTCCTGCAGGCGGCTGGGAACTTTTTGGTAATTCCTTAGAAGCTTTCATTTTTTCCAGAAAGCTAAGCGGTGAAAGATCTACTCTATCTAAGTATGTCTCTCCATCGATTGAAATGGATAGAGGAACTACATGAATATCCAGTTCCTTTACGACCTCATCTGATAAATCTACTGTTGAGTCTGTTACAATCTTAATTTTGGTCAATTTTGCCACATCCTATCTCCCATATCATTAGTATTATATCGTTAAATGCCAAGGAATTAAATAGATACAAAGGATTTCCACAACCGGTTTTCTAAATAGATATACATTTTGAACGTGTAACGTCCATAATTGTTTCATACATGTAGAAATATTCATATAAAAAGGACTGGTCCCACGTAAAGATACGCTCATAGACCAGATCCCGAGAGAATTATGCATTATTCTTTAACTCTTCTGATTGATAAATTTCTTCATACTCTGACCATTTCGTCGTTCTCTTTAAATGTTCTCTAAAGCTGTACATGGTCTTAGGCCCATTCTGTTTGACAACCTTTGAAATGAATTGATGAAGCCTGAGGTTTACCCTTAGATAGAGCGGGCTATCTTCCTTCATGACAGGAACTTCTAAGATTTTGATCTTCCGTCCATCCTTTGATTTGAACTCAATGGTTTTTGTCAGCAAAGTATCAATCCTCTTTTTCACCCGTTTATACTCTTATTATACCCCATATTAAAGCGCATAAAATGTCTAATCGTGCAAAAATACGAATATTTTTTCTCTCAATCGGTTATGAAACAGGCACAATACATTCGGGGAAATCATGTTTGGGTGAATTGACGATATCGGATACCCGGTACCCTTTCATTTGGTCTTTTTGAAGCGGCGTTAAAACGGAAGAAGCTTCTTCAAAAGAGTAATCGTCTGTGTTTAACCATTTCTCAATCGCTTCCTGACTCGTGAGCATAACAGGCATTCGTTCATGTACTGGTTGTACAATGGAATTGGCCTCTGTCGTAAGGATGGTGGAGGTTGTGAACTCTCCATTGCGATCCCACAATCCGGCAAAAACAAATGGCTTTTCTTCTTTTAATTGAAATCTTACAGGTACCTTTTGGTCTTTCTCCTTCTTCCATTCATAAAATCCATCGGCAAAAATCACCATTCTTTTCGTATGGACAAGGGAATTGAAGCTCGGTTTCTCCAATAAGGTTTCACTGCGGGCATTGATCAAAGGTTTCCACTTCTTCCGATTGGCCCAATGAGGTACGAGGCCCCACGTTATTTCTCCCGCTCTGCGCTTACCCTTAAGTGAAATAAGGGACAAAACTTTTTGTGTTGGAGCAATATTGTATCTTGGCTGCCACTCTTCAAGGAATTCATCAATTAAGTATTGTCTCACTAATTCTTCTAAGGGGGTTGTTAAGGAAAACCTACCGCACACGACTGTCACCTCACTTATTATCTTTACTAAGGAATATACATCATTATGAGGAGAATTTCTAATCTAAAAGGCGCACTTTAACTCTTTACTTTGTTAATGATTGCACAATGACGATAAGAGGATTATCATAAATATATACAATATTGACTCATTGAGCGTTCAATGAGGGGATAATAGAAAGGATGAGACTTTTTTGACATATGATTTCGATTTTTCCAATTGGAAAGAAGAAGTTGCGAACGCCATTACCCATGGAATCGGATTGATTTTGAGCATACCGGCTTTAGTGATGTTAATCATTTTCGCCGTTCACGAAGGCTCTGCCTGGCACGTTGTCAGCTTCTCTATCTTCGGTGCTTCAATGATACTTCTATACTTATTTTCAACCCTGTTACACAGCTTCAAGCCTTCGAAGGTAAAGAATTTGTTTGCCATTTTAGATCATTCGGCGATATATATCCTGATCGCGGGAACGTATACACCGTTTATGCTAGTCAGTGTGAGAGGCACACTCGGCTGGACATTGTTTGGAATTGTCTGGGGACTCGCCATTGTAGGGATTGTATTTAAATGTTATTTTGTTCAACGTTTTCAAGTTGTTTCCACTCTCTTTTACCTGGTGATGGGCTGGCTCGTGATCATTGCCATTAAACCATTGTATGCAAGTCTTACCGGTGCCGGATTCGGTCTATTGCTGGCAGGTGGAATCATGTATTCCATAGGAGCCATTTTCTATGTGTGGAACAAACTGCCTTACAATCACGCCATCTGGCATCTTTTCGTCCTGGCAGGAAGCAGCTTTATGTATTTCTGTATTTTGTTTTACGTTTAAGTAAGATTATGTTTTCCCAATAAGAGGGTACTGACGGAATATCCCGGCAGTACCCTTTTATTATCTTCTCATCTATTTACGGACATAAACCTTAAATTCATAGTCGTATGGGTTTTTCTCATCCTTCAATCCTTTAACGGAGGAGATACAGGTGAAATCCTCCCATGGGATGGAAGGCATGGTCGTGTCGCCTTCAAATTCATGATGAATCTCTGTTACATACAGCTTATCTACATGAGGGATAAACTGCTTGTACACTTCTCTTCCGCCCATAATAAAGGTTTCTGAGTCTCTTCCATCCGCCCATTCCAGGATATCCTCCACAGAATGCAGGACAAGACAGCCTTCCGGTTGAAAGCTTGTATTTCTTGTAAGTATGACATTTTCCCGTTTTGGTAACGGCTTACCGATAGAATCAAACGTTTTTCTTCCCATGACGATTCCATGTCCATCCGTCGTTTTCTTGAAAAATTTCAGGTCTTCAGGAAGCCTCCATGGCAATCCATTGTCTTTCCCGATCAAACGATTCTGATCCATTGCCCATATAAAAGAGATCATACACTCACAGCTCCTTTAATATGTGGATGCGGATCATATTCTTCAAGGTTGAAATCTTCAAACTTAAATTCGAAAATATCCTTCACTTCAGGATTGATAGATAATGTTGGTAATGATCTTGGCTCCCTGGAAAGCTGTAAGTTCACTTGGTCAAGGTGATTCTGATAGATATGCACGTCACCAAAAGTATGGACAAACTCCCCTACTTCCAGATCACATACCTGAGCTACCATCATCGTTAATAGAGCGTATGATGCAATATTAAAAGGAACCCCGAGGAATACATCAGCGGAACGTTGGTACAGCTGACAGGATAATTTGCCATCGGCTACATAGAACTGGAATAAGCAGTGGCAAGGAGGCAAAGCCATATGATCTACATCCGCAACATTCCACGCACTTACAATCATTCTTCTGGAATCGGGATTGTTTTTAATCGTATCAATGAGGTTCGTAATTTGGTCAATCGTTTCCCCGTTTGCTCCAGACCATGATCTCCATTGGTGACCGTATACAGGGCCTAACTCTCCATTTTCATCCGCCCATTCATTCCAGATCCGGACACCGTTTTCTTGAAGATATTCAACGTTTGTATCTCCTTTTAGAAACCAAAGGAGTTCATGGACAATGGATTTCACATGCAGCTTTTTCGTTGTAAGTAGAGGAAACCCTTCTTTCAGATCAAAACGCATTTGATAACCAAACGTACTTAACGTGCCTGTACCCGTTCGATCTTCTTTCTTGGTGCCTTTTTCAAGGACATGTTTGCACAAGTCTAGATATTGCTTCACAACGACCACACCTTTTATAAGTTTATAGTTCTTTAAAGAATTGATATGTTGCTGGTGCTCTCTTCTTCAGAAGATTTCTAGTTTCAGAGTTTAAATAATACATTGCAAATGTTTCAGCAAAATATTCTTCTTTGTATTGAAGAAAATAAGGTTCATTCGGGAATACCCGTGGAGCTTCCCTCTTCCAAAGAGGCAAAAATTCCAGCTCGTAATAAAGGTCCGTTAAGACGTAACGATCAATACTGTGAGCGAGTTCATGTAATTCCAGATTTGACGAATTATGACCCTTTCCTTTCTCACTATGACCGATTTTCACTAATACAAGCTTCGATCCACCGATTCCAGGAACGTCATCCCATGTAATACTTTTATTAGTGTACCCTCTTGGGGTCACTCCTTTCAAGTGACTTGTCGTAGAAAAATCGGTTAATTTTTTTTCAAACAGCCTTATTTTGATTTCCTGTGAATTCGTAGACTCTAAGAGTGAGGTGGGAATATGATCTAATCTTTCAATCATTTCCATAGCAGCTGTTTTATCATAAGCAGCTTGTGGCAACAGGACCATATTTTCTAACTGTTTACCGGATTGAAGTTGCAATTGTGCTTTAAGAGGAGAATGCTTTAAGAGGGTTCCGCTGTAGTTGGCTTTTGAGTTGGTCCAGAGAATAATTAGAGTAACCGAAATAGCGAGGATGATGAATATACGCTTCACTTATTGTCCCTCCTTTCTTCTAAGGAAAGTATCATGATGTTATTACTATTTTAACATAATGATAGAGTTGTTTTTAGGAAAGATTGTTTCCAATACCTAAAGCGGAGGCGGCTTGCCAGAGGCGACAAGCATAAGACGAAGATGCCGGGAAGGCGGTTTTTGCCTTCTTGGCAGCTTTGTCTTATGACCTCGAGGGGCAAGCCACCGGAGCTAGATGACACTAAAGCGGAGGCGGATTGCCTATTAGAAACCAAAAAAACAAGCACGCTTGTCCACGTACTTGCTTTCATTCATTTCTATATAATCATAGAGATTACGAAACACTTCTCCATTGTGGCGGAGTGTTTTTATCCCAATATATGCTTCCTAAATCATGGTGAGCTTGAAATTGATCATGCACTGTATGATAGTGAAAATTAAAGTAATAGCCATCTTTCGGCGGATGATCTTTTCTTACATGAAATCGTATGACATCATCACCAGAGCGTTGGTCATAAATATGAAAAATCTTTTCTGTTTTTGCATATTGAGGCACTTCTGAAATAGTAAGTGACGTTAAGTCTTCTTCTGGAAAATGAACAGCTGTATCAGCTATCGCCTTTTCGATCTTAGGAAGGATCAAAGACTTGAATTCGTCTTCAATGACAGGCTTGATCTTAGTCCCAAACTTTTCATAAGCGTTTTTCTCTGCTTGTACCATCATATTCCCTATGAAATCCTCATGGGAAATGGAAGACTCCTCTTCCAGTACTTGTACTTCCTCTGGAACAGATTCAACCGACGAAGGCTTTCCATTGCCTTTTGCCATTGTGTGATTTTGTTCATTGAGAAAGGCTTGTGAAGGGGAAACAAGTCCAAATGTTAGAATGGATAGCAGGATGAAAAACGACTTTTTAAGCCAGATTGACATAGATAACGTCCTTTCCTATGTATTACGTCTATTATTATACTATTTCTTACGGATAAAAAGTGAAAAAGGTTTCATTTTTTTGTAGGATATAAAAATATTTATGTGGTAGTATATTAAAGAGGATACTTTGTAAGGAGGATAACTAGATGGATACAGGACTTATGATCAATATCGGATACTTACTTCTATTAGGTTATTTCGTTGTACTAGGATTTACTGATTAATACTTAGATGATTAGACAGGCTTTGATGCCTGTCTATTTTATTTCTAAATATTTTTCACAACGATCTTTTTTTAACAAAAGGTCTGCTTCGGCTCTGTCAATCAGTATGTGCTGGATGGTGAGGGGAACTTCTTCGCTTGTAGCTAGCGTTCGACCGAGCCTCCTCAGCTTCGCTTCCGGGGTCTCGGCACGACCGTACTTCCGCAGGAGTCTGCGCAGTTCCCCTCACCATCTTTAAGAGATTTTTTAGTGACAGAGCTAAAAGGTGTTAAAATAAAATTTAAATCGAATACAGTATTCTTCATCAGAAGGTAGGGTCCAACAGCTTTCCATAGTCGTTAATGAAATTCAGAATATGTGAAATTTATTAATTACTAATTTACTGTGGGAACTAATACTCGACAACATATCTACATTAGGAGCTAATTTTTGTGTTTTTCTATCCTGCATTAGGCAGTCAAAATATAGAAGCACAGAGTGGATTGTAGCGGAAGACACTTGACTCCTGCGGGAAATAGAGGAAAGGTCGAGACCCCACAGACGGGACGTCGAGGAGGCTCGACTTCCTCCCCGCGGAAAGCAAGTGTCTGGAGCGAAAAGGAACGGTCCCTGTTTTCACACTACCTATTGTTTAATCTATTTTCTTCTTAAGAGAGACACAATCTTTGCGAATAGAGCCTAAATAAAAGACTTTTATACTCGAATGATTCCAAAGTGAAATTTGGCTGAAGGTCTTTTCATGACGTCAAATCCGAGTTCTTCGAATAATGGGGATTGATGGTGTTCTTTTAATACTACCCTCTTTCTGGCAACCCTTATTGCTTCTTCTACTCCTTCTTTTGTTAAGCCTGTATAGCTTGCCCATTGGCGGATCGGGTTAATTCCATGAGAATCTGTTAAGGCTTCTTCAAACATGGGATCAAGGTAAACGACATCTAACGCATCATCAGGTATATTTTTTAATACTTCCTGAAAATGTCCGTTGATGACGCTGATTCGATTCATGGCGCTATTCAGTTCATGTAGTGGAGATACCCAGTCCTGAAGTCCGTGATGAAGGATATGCGAGATATACTTATTCGCTTCGATTCCAACTACTTTCCCCTTTTCGCCCACGATATGGCTGGCGATGATACTATCTGAAGCAAGACCAAGCGTACAGTCCAGGAAACTCATACCTTCTTTAAGGTCAGAAGCTTCTATGAGTGGATCGGTCTCTCCGCGAATGATTCTTTTGATTCGGAAGGAAGCGGAATTAGGGTGGAAAAAGAACGGTTCGCTTTTGTCTTCTCTAGTATGAAGTTCTAATCTCTCTTTTCCAATCACTAAACAGTTTTGTTCATGCAGATTCATATGGTGTAAAATCGATCTCTTTTTTCTGGGGATATAGGGAATATCGAGTACCTCTGATGTTTTATATGCTTTTTCTATGATTTCCTGGTTCGCTCTCCCGCTTGTTGTGACAAACACGATGTACATTCTCCTTTAATGGTACCATTTTGCTTGTACGTTTTTTCTAACATTTATTTATCCTACCATAAAAAGAAACGGATGACAGAGTCACCCGTTTCTTTTTGGTCTTTAGCAATGTTCGTTAAAAGCTGTGGATAAATTGGAAATAATCGATGAAATGTCATGATCTTCAATTTCTTCCCTTGGGATGAAGTGAACGACTTTTTTCCCTTTAAGTAAAGCCATTGATGGGGATGAAGGTTCGTACCCTTCGAAGTACTCCCTCATTTTGGCTGTAGCCTCTTTATCTTGACCAGCAAAGACTGTAACGAGGTGATCCGGTGTTTTTTCATTATTCATGACGGATTGCGTTGCAGCAGGTCTTGCAAGTCCCGCTGCACACCCACATACAGAGTTAATAACGACCAGGGTTGTTCCATCTGCATGTTCCATATAATTCACTACTTCTTCTTCTGTATCCAACTCGTTGAAGCCTGCTTGTGTAAGTTCTTGTCTCATCGGCGTCACTAACTGTCTCATATACTCTTCATATGCCATTGACATCAATCATCAACCCTTTCCCTCTTTTATTGGTGACGTGCTTCGGTCATCTGTTTCCAAACAGATCCTTTTGCTTCTTCGCCACCCTCTATTCGCTCGATGGCCATTTTCACTTGAAGTTTCACTTCGAATTCAGGATCATTTTCCGCTTCCCGTAAGCCACGCAATGCAGATTCATCCCCTACTTCATAAAGGAACATGGCAGCACGCCATCTGACAAGCTTACTCTTATCCTTTAAGGCTTGAATCATTTCCGGAGTGGCTTTTGCAAAACCTAAATCCGAAAGGCAATCGCCCGCCGTTCTCCTTACTGTGACTGACTTATCACGTAAACCCCTGTACAGCAAAGGAAGGACTTTTTCATCTTCAATCATTCCCAAATAGACAACAGCCAATCGGCGAATGGATACTTTCTCGTCCTCCAGGGCTTTTTCCAAGAGAGGTAAATCATTTAATGTCGGATCCTCCATCGCATCCAGCTTCTGATACCTTGTTTGCCAGTCCGGGGCTTCAAAGTCCGCGACACTCACCTTTTGCTTTTTCTTGTAAATGAGAGGTCCCTTGGAATCGGTTGTTTCCTGTGCTTCTTCGACAAGTGCTGCCAGCCTCTCAGAAGGATAGGCTGCAACTAGTTCTTCCGTCACATTGTTCCCAATCTCATCTAAGTCACCGTAGCGGATACCGTAATCTTTCCACTTTCTGAGAAGGACGACATTATCCCCATCTTTTTGAGCCTGACCGATCACTTCCAGGAATGGGGCAGGAAGGGAAAATCGCTTCTCTTGGTCCCCGTCTGCCACCTTTACTTGCATCGGAATTCCCTTGAACATCTGCACGCTAACATTCACTTCACCAAAATGTTCTTCCATGGGAGATTCACTTTCCTGGTCCAGAGTATCTTCACCGAATGCTTTTCTAACCTGTGGCAAAAGCTCTTGCCAATCGAATTTCGCATTCCGTTCAACGGCTAAGAAGTCGGCAACATGATAGACCCCTTTAATGCCGTCAATGGCAAGGATATCTTTAATGACGGGAGGAGCCCCATCCGCTTCATCTTTTTTATAATTATTGCTCTTCCCGGCTTTCATTTCTTGATCAAGAAGAACTTTCATCGTATTAGGACTTGGAGTAGGTTCAATCGATACTATCCTCAAGCTTATTACCCCTTTCTATAAACAATTCGTATACCATCCATTCTAACACAGTATCCATGACGCCTTAAATGAAGAGACTTATTCAGCAAATTCGGAAAGGTAGGTCCATCTCTCAATGAGCTCTTCCAATTGCTCGTTGAGTTTTTCACTTTCGCTCATTAACTGTTGTGCTTTATCAAAATCACTGCCGACCTTTTGCAGCTCAGCATCTGCTTCTTCTATCCTATTCTCGATGTGGGCCATCTTTTCTTCAATTTCGTCCCATTCCCTCTTTTCCATGTAAGAAAGCCTCTTTTTCTCTTTTTCCTTCTCTTCTTTCACGGGAGCAGATTCTTGCTTCTTGACCAGATCCTGCTTCTTACTTTTAGCTTCGTTCTTTTCCAGGTACTCAGTATATTCCCCAAAGTAAAAGTCGATTTGTCCATCTCCATTAAATACCAGTAATTGCTCAGCTGTTTTATCTAAAAAGTAACGGTCATGGGAAACGGTTATGACGACACCTGAAAATTCATTTATATAATCTTCCAGAACGGTGAGGGTTTCAGTATCTAAATCATTCGTCGGCTCGTCAAGCAAAAGGACATTCGGTTTTGACATCAATAGCTTAAGCAAGAAGAGTCTTCGCTTTTCTCCACCGGAAAGCTTTCGGATCAATGTCCCATGTGTACTCATGGGAAATAGGAATCTTTCCAACATGGAAGTAACAGAAATTTGCTCTCCTTTATCCGTCGTGATATATTCTCCTGCGTCTCTTATATATTCGATCATACGCATATTCTCATCAAGTTCTTCATGACCCTGGGTATAGTAAGCGACCTTTACGGTTTGGCCTTTGAGTAATGCACCACTTGTAAGCTCATCGGTTCCGGCAAGGAGGTTAAGAAATGTTGATTTTCCGCTCCCGTTTTTACCTACGATTCCGATTCGGTCTTTAGGCTTAATGAGGAAAGAAAACTCTTCTAATATTCGCGTGTCTTCAAACATTTTTGACGCAGCCTTGAACTCAAATACTTGTTTACCCAGACGGTTTCCTCCTATCGCTATGTCAACCTGGCCGCCTGAGGGACCTGAAGACATCGTATCCTCTAAATGATCGAATCGTTGAATTCGAGCCTTTTGTTTAGTGGTTCTGGCTTTTGCTCCCCTTCTCATCCAGGCAAGCTCTCTTCGATAAAGATTTTGCTGCTTTTCGGATAATTGCCGTTCCACTTCTTCCCTGGAAGCCTTCGCCTCAATAAATGAAGCATAATTTCCTTTGTAGGAGTAAAGGTTTCCTCCATCCAATTCGAAGATTCTGTTCGTTACCCTATCAAGGAAGTAACGGTCATGGGTTACGAGTAACACAGATCCATTATACTTTCCCAAATAATCTTCCAGCCATTTAATGGATTGGTAGTCTAAATGGTTGGTCGGTTCGTCCAGGATTAACAAGTCCGGTGTTTCAATAAGGACGCCTGCCAGCGCGACTCTCTTTTTTTGCCCACCTGACAGCTCACTCATTTTCTTTGAAAAGTCGTGAATTCCCAGTTTTGTTAAAATGGATTTCGCATTTGCACTTGCGTCCCATGCGTGAAGGATATCCATTTGCTTTTGAGCTTCAAATAAATCTTCTTGAATTCGAGGATTTTCTGAGTTGTTCTCCATATCCATAAGGGCCATTTCATAATTCCGCATAGCTTGAATGATTTTTGCTTCCCCACGAAACACTTGTTGTATCACGGTTAAATTCTTATCAAATGCAGGCTCTTGTTGAAGGTAGGCAATATGATAATCGCCAGGCTTCGAAAGCTCTCCGGTATCGTATTCTTCCATCCCGGCAATGAGTTTCAACAGGCTTGATTTACCCGTTCCATTCACCCCGATCAGTCCGACTCTTTCTTTCTCAGTTATCGAAAACGATATATCTTTAAACAGAGTTTTCTCTCCATACGTTTTAGAAAGATTCTCAGCTGTTAACATTCTCATTCTTGACCAGTCCATTCTTTATTAAATTGCTCTAAAAACCGCAGCATGAAAGCATGACGTTGCTCTGCCAGTTTTCTTCCCGTTTCCGTACACATTAAGTCTTTCAGCTTCAATAACTTTTCATGAAAATGATGGATACTGGAACTATCCCCATTTCTGTACTCCTCAAGGGTCATCTCCGTCCTTACTTGAAATTCAGGGTTATACAGTGGTCGACCTTTTCTTCCTCCATATGCAAACGTTCTTGCGATCCCGATGGCACCAATGGCGTCAAGACGATCGGCATCGCGCACGATTTTCGCTTCTAACGATGTTAACACTGCTTCGTGACCACCCTTATAAGATATGGAATAAATAATCGATTTCAGTAACTTCGTTTCAGTTTCCGTTAGTGAGATGGTGGATAGGATGTGATCCAGCCTTCTCTTCCCCTCTTCTTCTTCCACGAACTTATCATCCGGTACATCATGTAGCAATGCAGCCAGCTCGATGATATATGTATGGGGTACATTTTCTTCCCTGGCAATGATCAGTGCCTGTTTTCGTACACGATCCAAATGATACCAATCATGTCCTGTAGACTCACCCAGGTACTCACGTTTTAAATAGTCGATTATACCGTCCAGCTTTTTCCGCTCCATGGTCATCTTCTCCTCTATTGTACCAAATAAAATCCTCTAATCAGAATAAAAAGGAGTGGATGTATGTTTCTACACATCCCTCCTTTCTCTACTAATTCTCTTCGTTATCTCCAAACCAGCTTATTCCGATCGTATTTGCGCCGGCATGCACTCCAATTACAGCCCCCAAAGGATAGGCCCCGAATTCTATCTCCGGGTACGTTTTTTTCAATTGTTCAATCCATTCTAAGGCATCTTCCCGGTTTAATCCGTGTAAAACGGATACTTTCTTTATTTTTTTCACAGATAGAGCTTGATCTAAGCGATCGCTCATGCTCGTCAATCCTTTTTTTATACTTCTTACCTTGTCCTTCACTTCAAGTTTTCCATTCTCTATTGCAAGCATAGGTTTTACATTAAGAACACTTCCAAGGAAGAACGAAAGCCCGCTCATTCGTCCACTTTTATGTAGTTGCTCTAAGCTGCCCACCATTACATAGGTTTCACAAGAAGCGATTCTTTCTTCAATGGCTACTTTAATTTGAAGTGGGTCTTTCCCTTCATGCAACAATCTTTGACCGAACAGGATCAATTCTGTCAACGGATTGGAAATGACCTTCGAATCTATACAGATAATGTTCGGTAGTGTATCCTTTAACAGCTCTGCAGCTTGATGGGCAGATGAATATGTGCCGCTAAAATGAGAAGAAACATGAATCGAAAAGATATAATCATAGTCCTTGGATAATTCTTCATACAACTCTTTAAACGTCCCGATTGAAGGTTGTGAGGTTTTCACCTCTACTTTTTCTACCTTTAATTTCAAGAACAATTCTTCCGGAGATAAGTCTACACCGTCTTGAAACTCCCGCTCCCCAAAAAGTATATTCATTGGAACGATATAGATGTGATTTTCTTTACTACTTGAATGAATTGGTACAAATGCTGTGCTATCTGTTACCCAGGCTATTCTCATTGTAAAATCCCCTTTTTCTATATAGTGATGAACTCTTTTTAGTACTAGAAGTCTATTCGATCAAGCTGTTGTAAAGTATCAACCGAAAATGAAATCATTTGAAGAACATCATCCACCATTTCTTCAGTAATGACTCTATTAAAAGTCAGAACCCCCTCGTAGGCAGTCGGATGAAGAGAAGATGTAACTTCTTTCCATTCCCAATTTTTATCCTTACTCCATGTTTCTTGAAGAAACGACCGGCAATGGTGCAACTTCTCATCTCCCTTATAGACGATGAGGATGTCAGCTCCTGCCGAATTCATTTCTGTCATCATCTTCCTCTCTGCCAGAAAATGACCCATATCAGCTTTCAAATGAAATTCTATCGAAATGGATTTCTTGTAAGGTAATGAATAGTGTATTTGATAACATCGTTCATAGTGGGCAAAGTCAAATAAATCCTTCCGGTCAAGGATTTGGATTTCACCTGTTAAATCAAGATCATAGACAGCTCCCTCAAAGACTACCTTTAAGTTATCAAATGCTGTTGGATCAAACATGTTCTCCTCTCCTTTCAAACCTCAATGACTAAAATAACCCTACAGCCCTGCCGTCATCATCCACATTCATTCCGAATGCAGCCGGTTTTTTTGGCAGGCCTGGCATAGTCATTACTTCTCCTGTTAATGCAACAATAAATCCGGCTCCGATTTTCGGCTTAAGCTCTCTGATTGTGATCGTGAAACCTTCAGGCCGCCCGAGTTTAGATGGATCATCGGATAAGGAATATTGTGTCTTATCCATACAAACGGGCAGGATCCCCCATCCTTGATCTTCAAATTGCTGGAGCTGCTTCCGTGCTTTCACCGTGTAATCTACTTCTTTCGCTCCATAAACCTTACTCGCAATCGTTTCAATTTTAGATTGGAGTGAATCAGAAAGTTCATATAGGCGAGAAAATTCTTTCGTGTTCCCTTCGATCTCATGCAACACCTTTTCGGCTAAGTCTCTTCCACCCTCTCCACCTTTAGCCCATACATCGGTTAGTGAAACTTGCACTCCCAAATTTTCGCACCACTTGATAAGGGTCTGGATTTCGTCATCACTATCCGTCACAAATCGATTAACGGCAATCACATAAGGTACGTTGAAATGATCTAATGTTTCCATGTGCTTCTTCAGATTAGATAATCCTTTTTGCAAAGACTGAAGGTTTTCAGCTTGCAGATCACTTTTTTCTTGACCTCCATGCATTTTCAGAGCACGGATGGTGGCTACTAGCACGATGGCATCCGGGGCTAAGTCTGCAGCTCGAGATTTGATATTCAGAAACTTCTCGGCTCCTAAATCAGCACCAAATCCAGATTCCGTCACAACATAATCAGCCAGCTTAAGGGCTGTTTTGGTCGCCATGACACTATTACACCCATGGGCGATGTTTGCGAATGGACCGCCATGAATAAGGGCGGGAGAATGTTCGATCGTTTGAACGAGATTAGGTTTTAAGGCATCCTTTAACAATAATGTGAGTGCACCTTCAACTCCTAAATCTTCGACGGTAACCGGTTGTTTGGTAAAATTGTATGCGACAACCATTCTTCCAAGCCTTCTTCTTAATTCCTCAAGATTTTGAGATAAACAAAGAACTGCCATAATCTCAGACGCCACTGTAATATCAAATCCGTCTTCACGGGGAACACCTTGCAGGGGTCCACCTAAACCAACGATGATTTGTCTAAGGGCACGGTCATTCATGTCCAGAGCCCGTTTCCATACAATCCTTCTTTGATCGATATTCAATTCATTTCCCTGATGGATATGATTATCTATCAATGCGGCTAAAGCGTTGTTGGCAGTCGAAATCGCGTGGATATCACCTGTGAAATGAAGGTTGATATCCTCCATGGGCAAAACTTGGGAATACCCTCCTCCTGTTGCTCCGCCTTTGATTCCCATCGTTGGACCAAGTGATGGTTCCCTCATGGCAATGATCGTGTTTTTATTTAATTGATTTAACGCATCCCCCAGTCCGACGGTAACCGTTGATTTCCCCTCGCCTGCCGGAGTCGGGTTTATCGAAGTTACAAGGATTAATTTCCCATTGGCATGGTCCTTGAGTTTATGTATCGCTTCATAAGATAATTTCCCTTTGTATTTACCATAAAGCTCTAAATCATCTTCTGTGAGACCGATTTTTTTCGCAATGTCCAGGATCGGTTGCATAGTAGATTGTTGAGCAATTTCAATATCTGATTTCACTTTTTTCTTCGTTGTCGTCACTTGAACTCACCTTCTAGTTTCATATTTACAGTTAAGCAGCATGTACTTTTATTTCATTCAATCTTTTACAAAATAGCATGCATTTCCCTAAACTTTACTTTCAAACAATTTGTACACTGTAACTATAGTATTTCTTTATTTTACACTATAAATCAACCTTATCTCTTTTGAATTTTACATCTACACCATTATTGTCTTTCCTAATAAAAACATGACCGTTCCTCACACTTGAGAATCGATCATGTTTTTTTATTTTTGGAACATAAACAAGGTCATAAAGGTTAAAGCCTGTTTTAATTCATTTGTAAGATTCTCTGTTAAGGACGGCTTCACAGCCTTTTTGTAGACCCAGTCTTCATCGACCTTCTTCCACCCTTTTTCACTAGCCAGTTTCTCTAATTCCCAGGGCATCATTGTATTACAAATAACTTCCTTTCCATGAAGACGTGGAAAGGCATTATCTCTGGGGTGAGCAGTGGGACCTAATAAACCAATACATATGTACCCATTCGGAGTCACAACCCGTTCGATTTCGTTTAGAGTATGTAAGGGATTTTCAGTCCATTCAACTGAATTAATCGCCATGATGGCATGAAATTGTTCATCTTGAAATGGAAGGGATCGCAAATCACCCTGGAGAAATGATAGTTGGTCCTTCTCTTGTTTCTTCGCTATTTCAACCATTTTCTCAGAGAAGTCCATCCCTGTGACTTCATACCCCTTCTTATATAACAAGTAGGAACCATACCCGTCACCACATCCTAAATCAGCTACACGGTTCCCATTATCAATATGTTTAGTAAAGAATGGGATGATCGCTTTCCTGCTTCCACTCGTCCACATTTCAACACTTCGTTCGTGCCAGTGATCTGCATTGTCTTCCCAGCGGGTTTTCGCACTTGTATGCCATTCTGAATTCTTCATATGTACACCTCAATAATTTTTCTCTTTAGTTCTATATTCTCATTCCATCAGCGAAAATCCTTCTTTCCAAGAGTGAAGACTTGGAGAACGTTGAATAAATAATAATATTATGTAAACTTATAAGGCGAATTGCCAAGTCGATTATGTTTTCCAACCTTTTTGTCCATACTATTTCTATAATCAGAACAAGAAAGGTGATGTTGTATGGAAGAGATTTCTAAAGTTCAACGGAACTACCATGGAGATATTATCAGTTTCCAAACTTCTTCTGGCCGAATAATCTCCTATCGAAAAGCTGTATTGGAAGCTTCTGAGGGATTACTTCAAGGAGTGACCTTGAATGAGAATGAATGGGGAGAAACAGAAATATCAAGTATGTCCGTTGATGGCGGAAGCTTTAATGACTATCCTTCCATTTTTTGATCGGGAACCTTTTCCGGACACGTGCACTGAGAATAAAACAGTACCTAAATACAACAAAAAGGACTTTCATGCCATGTGCATGAAGTCCTCTTGTCTTTGTTCCAGTAATCATGATTGTTTATTCACTACGATTCTGAATGGTTCGAAGTTCTTCTACCCGGTCCTTCTCTTCATCGAAGAATTGGACGAGATCTCCAATACGATCAATGGAATCCCAGCTTAGGTGGTGTTCGATTCCTTCTACGTCTTCATAAATATGCTCTTCTTTCACTCCAATTACACGAAGGAATTGTTCTAACAGTTCATGTCTATATACTAAACGCTTTCCTACTTTGTTTCCTTTTGGAGTCAGAACAAGCCCGCGATATTTCTCGTAAATGAGATAATCGTCCTTATCTAACTTCTGCACCATTTTGGTAACTGAGGAGGGGTGAACAGATAAAGCTTCTGCTATATCTGATACTCTGGCATAACCTTTGTTCTCAATTAACATATAAATCTGTTCTATATAATCTTCCATACTTGGTGTAGGCATTCTGTACCCTCCAAATTTCCATAAATATCATTAAAAGTTTACTATAACTACAGAATGAATACAACCCAAGCACTTTAAATTACTCCTCTGTCAATCGCTGATTTAAGAACCTGGATATCAACCCGTATTTCGGTGATAACATCCATACGATGAAGAAAACAAGTCCTGCGGCCACTGCCATTGCACCGGAAATGGACACATCGAACATCTTTGCCCCGTAATATCCGATGATGCTGTCAAAGACTCCAATGACCCCGCTTAATAGAAGCATCACTTTATATCGGTTCGTAAGTAAATATGCTGTAGCACCAGGGGCAATGAGCATCGCTACCACGAGAATCGCACCAACGCTATCGAATGCGGATACAGTCGTAACGGATACCAGACCCATTAAGATATAATGAACCGCAAGTACCGGGATACCGATTGCCGCTGCCATACTTGGATCAAAAGAGGTTAATTTAAACTCTTTGAACAGAAGGAAAATGATAAGGATATCCAATAGCAATACAGATCCCAGCATCACAACTGATTTAGGAATGTCCCCAAGTATCGGCAATGACAAGGTATTCCAAGGGACGAATGCAATTTCACCCATTAAGGCATGCTCCACATCCAAATGAACATTTTTAGCAAACAATGAAATGAGGATGACCCCTACAGCAAACAGGGAAGTAAACACTACACCTATTGCAGCATCTTCCTGGATCCCGCTGGAATTCAATAACTGAACCATAAAGGTAGTCAACAATCCAGCCACTGCTGCACCGATCAACATATAAAATCCATTCATGCTTTGGCTGACAATGAATGCCATAACCAATCCGAGGAGCACGGTATGACTGATTGCATCTGCTAACATCGACATCTTTCTCAGGATTAAGAAACATCCTACGATGCCACAGGATAAACCTACTAAACTACCAGTCAGAAGAATCCATAATTCATAACTCATACCCTTGCCCCCCTCTTCTACTTGACATTTTTACGTTTAAGAAAGGATATTGCCTATATATATCTGACATTTTCATTTGCAGCTTTGTGAGTTGCTCTTTTGATAACGTCTCTTTTTCTTCCTTTTCAATCCAATGAATATCAAGTGACCCCAACTCACTCGGGTACATTTCTTTCAGTTCCATGATTTCATCAACAAAGCTGAATTGCTCCGCTTTCATTAGCCCTGATTTAGAAATCGTCAATATTCCATCCTCTTGACCCAGATAACCTTTTTTCATTAGATGCTTCAAAACCCGGTTAAATCTTAATTTAGAAATATTGCTTTGTTGATATAATTGATCTAAACGTATCGTTCCTTTACCTGATTCATACATCTTTTTCAAAATAAAGCGCATAGCCAGTCGATCATCATTTTTCAATCTTTTCAATGTAACCGAGATTAATCCGCGCTTCGGAGAGAACAGCATGGATATGATAAAAATAACTGTGGCCGTCAATACAATGAAGGGGCCGGTCGATAATCCTTTACCAAGGGTACTGATCAGCGTTCCCACTATTCCTGATAAGCCTCCGACAATTCCTGAAATAAAGACCATAGTCCGCAATGAGTCCGTCCAGTATCTTGCTGATATGGCAGGAGTGATCAGCATAGCCGCCATCAGGATGACACCTACTGCTTGAATACCGATGACAACCGTAATGACTAACAAGGAAACAAAAAGAAAATTCAAAAATCCTACGGGAAGCCCGATTCCCCTCGCGAATTGAGGATCAAAGGTACTCACCTTAAATTCTTTGAATAAAAGTGACGTAATAATGATTAAAGCCGCTGCCGTTAAACCCATAAGCTGAACATCTCTGCCCACCAAGGAGGCTGCCTGCCCAAAGATGAAATCATCCAAACCGCTTTGGTTACCAGTAGGCATTTGAGCGACTTTTGTTAAAAGGACAATGCCTAAACCAAAGAATACAGACAATACCAAACAAATGGCCGTGTCTTCTTTTATTCTCGTTGTGTTCGTAATGAGTTGTATCGTGTATGCAGCAAGGAGCCCCGTGGCAGCAGCACCAATCAATAGTACAAAGAAATTTTTCTCACCCATGAACATAAATGCAAAACAGATTCCGGGCAATGCTGCATGGGCGACCGCATCCCCTATTAAGCTTTGTTTCCTTAGTAAAGCAAAGCTGCCTAAAACTCCGCTCGCAATCCCCAGTAATAAGGTACTCAATAATACCCATTGTGTATTTCCGTCCGTTAAAATCGATTGCCATAAATGATTCATCTTATTCACCTCTTTCTATGGATGAAGTAACATTTTATCCTTTTCCAGGAAAGATAATTTCCCTCCATAGGTTAGTTGTAAATTCTCTACGCTAAACACATCTTTCGTTGGACCATAGGCGATCGTTTTTCTATTCAGTAACAGCGTCCAATCAAAATACTCTGTAACAGTTTGCAGGTCATGATGAACAACCAACACGGTCTTGCCTTGTTCCTTTAATTCGTTCAATAAGGATATGATCGCTTTTTCCGTTGCAGCGTCCACACCAACAAATGGTTCATCCATGAAATAAACTTCCGCTTCTTGAGCCAATGCCCTGGCAAGGAAAACCCTTTGCTGTTGCCCCCCTGATAGCTGACTTATTTGTCTTGAGGCAAATTGAGTCATCCCTACTTTATCGAGACACTCCATGGCAAATTGTACATCTTTCTTTGATGGTCTCTTGAACCATCCTAAATGACCATACCTCCCCATTAATACAACATCCAGTGCATTTGTAGGGAAATCCCAATCTACAGATCCTCGCTGAGGGACGTACCCAACTAATTTGCTTTTAGGGGAATACGCTTTTTCGAAGATTTTGATATCGCCGGACGAGCGGGGAATCAAACCCAGAATGGCTTTAATTAATGTGGATTTCCCTGCACCGTTAGGACCTACAATTCCGATTAATCTCCCTTTTGGAACAGAAAACTCTACGTCCATCAAAACCGGTTTTCTATGATACGCAACGGTTAAGCCCTTAATATCTACTGAATTCATGGTATCGCCTCCTAAGACTTACTTTAGTCCCTCTACAATCGTATCGACGTTATGCTTATACATACCGATATACGTTCCTTCTTCCGTTCCTTCTTTCCCCATGGCATCTGAGAATAATTCCCCGCCTTTTTCGACTTCATGGCCTTTATCTTGTGCCCCTGCTATAACCGCGTTGATCGATTTTTCAGAGATACTTGATTCTACAAACACCGCTTTGATGTTTCTGTCTACCAATGTATTTACAAGGGACTGTACATCTGCTAATCCATATTCAGCATCTGTACTCAGACCTTGTAATCCCATAACTTGAAGATCGTATTTTGCTCCGAAGTAATTAAATGCATCGTGAGCTGTTACAAGAACTCTTTGTTCTTCTGGAATCTTTGACATTTCTTCCGTAGCATATGCTTTCAGTTCATCTAATTCCCCAAAGTACTTTTCAGTATTTCGGATGTAATCTTCTTTGTTTTCAGGATCTTTCTCGATTAATCCGTCCCGCACTTGCTCCAATGCAATTTTCCATAAATCAATATCGAACCACACATGTGGGTCTGTTGCCGTATTATCTGCCTGATCTTTACGCAGCTTATCTTTAGGTATACTATCAGCGATTGCATAAGTCGGTTTTTCCTTGTTCATTTTTTCGAAGATCTCAAGCATTTTCCCTTCTAAATGGAGACCGCTGTAAAAAATAATATCTGCTTCCTGAAGTTTGCCAATATCCGACTGTTTAGCTTTGTAAAGGTGAGGATCCACTCCAGGTCCCATTAAACTTTGAACCTCTACATGCTCTCCTCCAATATTTTTAACCGCATCCCCTATTTGCCCTATTGTTGTCGTAACGACTATTTTATCGTTTTTAGTATCAGTGGTAGTTGCTCCACAGCCTGATAGGATAAGTCCTGCCGCTAAAATAAGGATCATCCCGACAAGAGCCATTAATCTAATTTTCATGTTTGATCTCCTCTCCAACTTATATGATTTTGATATCTACTACATCTACCTTATTCATGAAACTTATATATGTTCACTTTTTTTTACACAAGTAATTTCTTTTTTATAAGACTACAAAAGTTTCCTTAGTGCAAGAAAAGTTTCCTTAGTGCAAATTTTATTTCCTTACTCAATATTTGTCAATACATATTAACCAAATTGTTTAAACATTTCCGCAAAAAAAGGTGGGAATGTTGACTCAAAAATCGTCATATTGTATAGTAAAGACATCATTGAATTGAACGATTTTCATGCTTTTTTCTAACGTATGAGAGTCAATCATTTCGTGAAAACTATTTTCCAGAGGCACAAACGTGCTTGAACGATTTAGGAGGATTCGAAAATGCAAAATGGTAAAGTAAAATGGTTCAACAATGAAAAAGGGTTTGGATTCATCGAAGTTGAAGGTGGAGAAGATGTATTCGTACATTTCTCAGCGATTCAAGGCGAAGGGTTCAAAGCATTAGAAGAAGGGCAAGAAGTTTCTTTCGACGTTGTTGAAGGAAATCGCGGACCTCAAGCAGCAAACGTAGTTAAATTATAATCGTTCGAACAATATAGCATACCAAAGGGCAGCAATTCTTAGGTTCACCTAAGAATTGCTGCCCTTTATTTTTCAATTCAATTTTTGTCCGAAATTCCGAATTTGTTCTCCTATGGTGCATTTTTCTATACAAAAGCGGTGAGCATAGGTTTTTCCATACTCTTTGCGAAAGTGTGCTTTAAGTAAGCAGTCGTTGCAGTAGGTGTCTATGAGCTCATCCACTTTATCCACCACTTCTTTTCGATTCATGTGATCACTCCTAAGCTTGTTCGAAGGCATACTGTGTATGGTTATTTATAGAGTATATAATTGGGAACGAAATTATTCTATTCGTTTATTGCTGTGGACTTTTGTCCCTTGTAAGGCTTGATTGGCCAACTTATCCGCTTCCTTATTATCTTTTCTATTCAGCACGGACCAATGGATTTTCAATCGAAGCTTTTTGATCAGTGCTTCAATACGATCGAGCCACCGACTCAAGCCCTCTTCATAACAAGGCCATTCCCCTTCCAACTGTTTTATGACCACCTGGGAATCTCCATTAATCGTACAAGGGGCATTTTTTACACCGATTTCATCAAGTAATCCGAGGGCGATATGTAAAGCTGCGTATTCTGCTTCATTATTATTTTCAATTTCCTCGAGGAGTTCATTTTTTCTGATTCTAAAAGATTCTCCACCTTTATCGTAATAGATGACAATCCCTGCACCGGCAATGAGTGATTCCTTATCAAACCCTCCGTCGAAATACACAACGATGTTTTCTGGTTCCTTATCCAATTGCTGATTCAGTTTGATAAATTCCTTTCTTGACCACGAATTCCCCATTTCATCTATGATTTCAAGATCATGGACTCTTCCGGTTTTCATCAGATCATCGATATGAATCATTGTTTCTTTTCTTGGGAAGTAGTTGGATTCAAACCATATACTCGACGCTGTTTTGTTTGCATATTTAAATTTTAGTTTCATTTCCATAATCATTCACTCCTTTTTCTTCATATGATTGTTCATTTTTGCTTTTATTTGTATAATGAGGACTATTGTTTTATTAACATCTTTATTAGGAGGACTTTATATGTTTAATATATGGTTTGGATTGGTCTTCGTTCTCATTACATTCTCTTTACTACTGATTATGTATCGAATGTTTGGACGAACCGGACTGTTTGTATGGATAGGGGTATCCACGATACTAGCTAACTTACAGGTCGTTAAAACGATTGAAATTTTCGGGTTGACAGCTACTTTAGGGAATGCCATGTACGGGACCGCTTTTTTAGTAACGGACATCCTTAACGAAAAATATGGAAAGAAAGAAGCCCAGAAAGCGGTGTGGATGGGGTTCTTCACTTTAATCGTTATGACTATTATTATGCAGCTCGTGTTAGTATTTCAACCACATCCTGAAGATTTCGCCCAAGAATCTCTGGCAACAATCTTTGGGATCATCCCTAGAATTGCTCTGGGAAGCTTAGTCGCTTACCTCGTGAGTCAATTAACGGACGTGTATATCTTCACTTATTTAAAGAGGAAATTCCCTTCTGATTCACAGTTTTGGATTCGTAATAACGGAAGTACGATGGTGAGTCAGCTATTGGATACTCTTGTCTTCACAAGCATCGCTTTCCTGGGAGAATATCCGATGGATGTCTGGTTTGAAATTTTCATTACTACCTATCTCCTCAAATGGGTCATATCCATTATTGATACCCCATTTGGTTATGTGGCAAAACGATTCCCTAAAAATGTGTGATCGTTGGTTGTAGGCGGGGACACTGGTTATCCCCGGCTATTCTATTGAAGGGAGGGATTAAGGATCCCTTCTCCCTACCTTCTATTTAATGTGCTACTATAATAATATTCTAAAGATGTATTTTGAGGTGAACTCATATGATTGAAGTGAATATTGATGGTGCAAGTGCTGGTAGCCCAGGGCCAAGTGGAGCCGGAATATTGATTAAACATAACGGGGAAGTAGAAAAATTTTCTATTCCTTTAGGAGTCATGGATAATCATGAAGCTGAATTCATGGCATGCAAGAAAGCTCTGGAGATCTGTTTAGATAAACATGCTGATACCGTGTGGCTGAAGAGTGATTCTCAAGCTGTCGTTCATGCGATTGAGAAAGAGTTTGTACGGAATGCTCAATATAAGCAGTTACTCCATGATATATTGGACATGACGAAGCAAATAGACCTTTTCTTCATAAAGTGGATACCCAGTAAGGAAAATAAAGCGGCAGATGAGCTGGCCAGAAAAGCCATTCATCTGAACTAGAGGCGGATTCATTTGGCTCGGATTACTGATATGGCCTTGGACTGCAATCATTCTGTTGGAGGGAAATAGGAGGCCGATTAGCGGCTCTCCTATTTTTTATGGTGAGCAATAGGAAAGACCACCAAAAAGGAAACAACACTTTTGGGTGGTCCCGTGTCTTATGCCAAGCCCTGTTTCTCCATCCATCTCAGCGCTTCTTTTCGGGATGCGATGTTTTGGGAATGAAGTCTTTCTAATATGGACATGTAAAAACTGCTATCGAATTGTTTTTGAGCTTTTAATGTGATTTCAATGGCGCTATTGACCAGTTCATCCGGGGCATCTGTGTATTTTTTGCCAAAATAGATGAAGCCAATTGCGTCTTCTTGAAATTTGAAGCCTTTATTTTCAAGATCTATGAGAAATTCTTCAGTTGTCTTTTTCACGTTTCTCCTCACCTTATCGCCTCTTTGTCTCCTCTTATCTTACAGAAATTTTTTTCTTTTGCCTATCCTTTTTCGAAAACAGGAAGGCAATGTAGCCCATAAACGAACCGAGTAATGCTCCTCCGACTACTTCTTGAGGTTGATGCCCCAGCATTTCTTTCAGGCGCTTTGGTTTTTTCTCTTCGAATTCTACCGCTTCTTTATCATGAGCTTTGCGAACGAGCTCATCTAAACTATTCACTTTAAGGGTCAGCTCACCTGTTTGTCTTCGAATTCCTTGTGCATCGTACATGACGATTAGACCAAAGATAAATGAAAGAGCAAAGTCAATCGTTCTGACACCCCTCTTTAAAGCTATAAATGTCGTTAAAGAAGCAACTCCTGCACTATGAGAACTTGGCATTCCCCCCGTTTGGAAAAACAGATCAGGCTTCCATTCCTTCTTTTTTAAAAAGTGCAGTGGAATCTTCAGACCCTGTGCGAGAGCAATACTAATAAGTGCTGTAACAATCCCTTTATTCACCCTAACACCTCCCTGTCTTTAGTTTGTCCTAAAATTCTCTGCACATAGGATATTTATTATGAACATAGCCAAAATAATAGTGATTACAGTAAAGGAGGGGTTTCGGTATGACAAAAGGAAATAACAAAAACAAAGGTAAAAATGCCAAAAGCGTGAATCCACAAGGGATATCCCAGGATGCAGAATTTGCCATGGAGCCAAAGAGCCAATTGGAAAAAGATGCTAAGAAATCGAATACAAAGTAAGCATTTCCACATAAAAGAGTGTCAGGGGCCAAAACAGATCCCTGACACTCAATAAATCGGCTAGCTTGTGGCAACCATCACATTAGAACCTACCAAATATCTTCTTAGCACCTTCAACTCTAAGTCATCCACAAAGGAAAGCGTTTCATGGGCAACGTTATTCCACTGAGCTTCTTCTATCGAAACGGATAGAGGCACACCGCAGTGAATCTCAGCTAACTTTCTTGAAACATGAAGCATGTCCAAGTCGGCTTCAATCTTCTTCCGTTGAGATGGGGTTAACTCGTGCAGATGATCGAGAATACCTGAGATATCGTTATATTGTTGAATCAGCTTTAATGCCGTTTTCTCTCCGATCCCTTTTACCCCGGGATATCCATCACTTGTATCACCCATTAATGCTTTCACATCAATGAATTGCTGAGGAGTAATTCCTCTCTCTTCCACAAAAATATCTTTCGTATAGGTTTGATAGTTACCAAAGCCTTTTTTCAGGAGCATAATATCAATATTGTCGTCCAAAAGCTGCAGGAGATCCTGGTCACCGCTCAGAACGGATACTTTGCGATCGGTTTGATGAATTTTGGCAAGTGTCCCGATACAATCATCTGCTTCGTAACCAACTACACCCACATTCGAAAGATTGAATCCTTCTGCCACCTCTTTTGCAAGATCAAATTGAGGGATCAGTTCAACAGGTGGTGCATTTCGATTCGATTTATAGTCATTGAATACTTCATTACGGAATGTCTGACTCCCCATATCCCAGCATACTATGATATGTGTCGGCTTCACATGGTCCGCTGCCATCAGTAAATGCTTCATAAACCCCTGAACTCCATTGGTGGGAAGTCCTTTTGAGTTCATCATGAATTGACCCGTTACGGCTGTTGCAAAAAAAGATCGAAATAATAGCGCCATACCATCTATAAGTAATAAATGCTCATTTTTATTATTCAATTCATACACTCCTCATCGCTCATTCTCGTTTTTGTTCACTTTATAAAGTATAACATATACGAATAAATAGCTAATTGGAAAAGTGATGAACCTTTTCCAATTAGCTATTCGCCATTATTCCTTCTCCACCTTGTGATTCTCATAGGACACCCAATCACTGTAGCTTCCAACATAAAGTTTCACAGTATGGAATCCTGCTTCCTTAAGTGCAATGAAATTCGGTGTCGCTGTTACACCGGATCCGCAATAGACAATCACCGGCTCATCTTTGTTAAGATGAGCGAAGCGATCATTCTGCTGTTCTCCTTGAATAAAATACCCTTCCGTCATACCATCTGTCCATGGTAGGTTGATCGCCCCTGGAATATGACCCGGAATGCGGTCTATCGGTTCTTCATGGCCTAAGTATCTTTCTCTGCTACGGGAATCGATTAATGGGATGTCTCGATCCCCATTTGCAATGCTCCTCACCTCATCCAGAGAAGCCGCGATGGTTTCGTTAAAGCTTGGACGATAGCTTTTCAGAGGAAACACAGGAACGGTCGATTCTGTTTTCCCTCCAGCCTTTTTCCAAGCTGCAAACCCACCATTTAAGATATATACCTTCTCATGTCCGATGTATTGGAACAACCACCAGCACCGGCCAGCGAATGCACCTTCCTTTTCATCATAAATGACGACCGTTGTATCATTATCAATACCGACGTCCTCCACCTTGCGCAAAAAGTTCTTCATATTCGGAAGGGGATGGCGCCCCCCATGCTTTTTCACATATCCTGATAAATCCTTTTCCAAATCGAAAAAGACGGCTCCCGGAATATGACTCTCTTTGTACCGCTCCCGCCCCTCTGCCGGGTTTCCCAGAGAAAAACGACAATCAATGATTCTTAGGTTCTCATCATGAACATGCTCACTTAGCCAATCCGTATCGATAATTGTCTTCATGATATTATCCCCCTCTTCTTCATTAACGTCAGTACTTCCTCCTTAGGTTCCCAGCAAGAAAATTGATAAGTGGTTTTGGTTTCATAGCCCAGTCGGGAACAGAAATAGGAGGTCTTCTGTTCAGTCTTGACACCTTGAATGTGAATACATGTAGCACAGCAATGATAAGGATTCGCCACGACTTTCCTCCTTCTTTTCTTTAGGATTGAATCTGTTCGAGTTGCTCCAAATCATACTTTAGCTTGTTGAGGTCCTGGACACTCTCTAATGCATCAATATTTGAATGGATCTGCTCCATCACCTGAATCAACATTTCTTCTTTAAGCTTGTCAAACTCTCTACTTAAATATGAAGCACCCCAACCTTCCAGGCGTTTCTGTTCCTGTTCTAAATAGCTGTCTGCAGGCTCATGAAGTAATGATTCCAATTTTTCCTGAACAGTCTTTTTTCCGCCTTGTTCAAAGAAATGCTTTGGATTCTTAAATGAAGAAAAGGCCTCTTCGAATAGTCGCAGCTCTGTTTGTTTTAATGCGTTCTCAAATTCAATGGTGCTTTCGTTTTGGTATTCCTGAGGAGATAATACCAGTTCTTTCTCCACCTGTTGAATCATTTCTTCAAGTACCAACCAATGCTCACTCAGTAGTTTCTGAATGAACTGCTGAATGCGAAGAGAAGTGGCTCTCATTTCCTGTGCCAGATCAAATCCGACACTTGCAAGAAATTCCATTAATCCTTCCTTTATCGCTTGGGATTGGTTGGAGTATTGCAGAAATAATCCTGAATGAAAGGCTTCCTTATAAAAATCGGATACCCGGAAAAATACCCTTTGCTTCACATAATAGACAAGTTCCTTCGATTCTTGCTGCATTTCGATTTCAAGTGGGTGGACGAATTTCGTATCGATAAGTGAGCGAACCTCAACCTTCGCATCGTTCAGCTCCTGTTTGCGTACTTCCTTATACGCTTTATCACTTGAAGCCGTATGAATGTATTGGTTAAATCGCTGCAGGCCTCTATCCCACTCACTGAGAGCGGACTCGATACTCATGCTCACTAATTCATTCTGTATAAATGTTTGGAATTCCTTCTTAAAGAGATCCATTCCTGATTTTTCTGAATCTGCTTCTCTAAGAGCTTGGAGAGAAGATACCCCAAAGATCCTCGGAAAACGGATTCCATATTGAATTAGCTGCGTCTCTACATAGTCGATCACTTCATTTTTTTCTTCTTCGTCACTTGCAAGGTCGATGGCATTGACGACAAAGAACATTTTATCTAGTTCAAACGTGTCCTTCACCCGGCCCAATTGAATGAGGAATTCACGGTCTGCCTTGGCAAATGCATGGTTGTAATAGGTCACAAATAGTATCGCATCGGCATTTTTGATATATTCAAATGCCACTCCCGTATGACGTGCGTTAATCGAATCTGCTCCTGGTGTATCGACGAGTGTGATTCCCTGCCTTGTAATATCACAATCGTAATAGAGATCGATGGACTCCACAAAACAAGCCTGAGCTTCATCTGCTACAAATCCTCTATACTCATCAAGATTTGCCTTCTTTGTCATTCCAAGACTATCTTTAAAGGCGGGATAGCCATTAGTAAAAGCCTGCAGGAATGAAAGGTGTACATTCTCCTTACCGCTGCCTTCACTCGTTAAAGCGGGGACAACCTCCATTGCTTCATCAAGTGTTGAAACACTGCGATTGAAATAGGAAAGAGAATGAACAATGTCTTGAAATAACTGGTTGTACGTCTTGATTTGGACATGAGCGGTCTCATGCTCGCCGACTTCTGATACCGGATTGATTCGATTGATGGAGGCAGTTGTCGGATTCGGACTAACCGGGAGTATTTTCTTCCCTAATAGTGCATTGGCAAATGATGATTTCCCCGCACTAAACGCACCGAATAATGCAATTGTAAAGGATTGATTGGACAGTCGCTCTTTCTTTCCTTCTAATAAATCTGCCGTCTTTCTGAACCCTTTGTATCTCCTGAATACACTGGTCATCGTTTCTAAACGTTCGATAACCTCTTCAATAGAAGCTTGCTGTTGTTGCCGTGGCTCCGTCTCAATTTTTTCCCTGGTTCGTGTGGTTTTCTCTTCCTGATCCAACTCTTTGTCAGTTGCAGGAATATAATCTTCCGCCCTTGCCTTCCAATTCACAATCCACTGTTGGAGAACAGAATCTGCTTGTCTCTGATCGACCTCAATGTTCATTAATTTTCGAAGTTGGGTAGTCTTTTCTTCATGTAATGTGTTCCATTGATAGATGACTCCTGTTTTCTTTTGGAGTTCATTTAGCTCAGATTCTAAAGCTGTATTCTCTACTGCAGACGCGCTTTCCACTTCATTCAAAGTTGCTTCAATCAAATCATTTGTAATATTCCTGGCTTTCCTCTTTAATTCCTCAGAAAGATCATCACAGTATTGGAGCACGTAATCACTCGTAATTCCTGCACCAGGTTTGATCAGATCGATAAGGAATGGTTCATCCACTTCAAGAGATAATTGATCCCACTTGATGCGTTGACCTGATGAAGGACTGTATTCTTTGTCCATGTTTTTTCCCAGTGTCTTCAAATGCCATTCTAATTGAGATTCGATCCGTGTATTTATATCTTCTTTGAACTTCCGGATCCTGACCGCTTTTTCATCTTCTGTTTTTTGTTTCGAAAATAAAAACCCTACTTTAAAGTCTGATTGCCTGCTTTCGAGAAAATCTTTCGCTAATTCTCTTGTTTCAAATGGCATTAAATACGCATTTTTAAGGATTTCCCTTCTTTCTTCCTCAAAATGGTCTTTTATCGCTTTTACGTTATTTTTTGCTAAAGTATCAATCAATCTTCTTTCAGCCTGCAGAAGGGAGTCTTTGTCATTCCATTCATCAGGCGTCAGGATGTCCATTCCTTTTTCTTCAATTTTCTCAAGGGCTTCCTCATACCACTTCTCATGCTCAGACCGCAATTGTGAGATGGCCGATTCCGCAGAAGCTTCTATCAGTTCGCCTTTCTTCTTCACCTGTTCTTCAATCAATGACTCTAATTTTTCAAGATCATTATGACGATGATGAGGAGCTTTTAAACTTGTAAAAAACATCCCATTGGGTACCACACCCCAAGATGCAAACGAATTCTCTACACTTTTTATAAAGTCGCTGAATGCCAATTCTTCTTCCTGGTGCTTATCAATCTGATTTACAATGAGATACAGCTTGACTCCATGACGGATCATTTCCTTTGTGAACTCGAAGTTCACCTGAGATTGAACATGGTTATAATCCATCACATAAAAGACGGCGTCAGCAAGATGAATGGCCGATTCCGTTGACAGCCTGTGGGCATCATCCGTACTGTCTACACCCGGGGTATCTAAAATCGATACACCCTCCGGCATCTCACATTTGCTTCGACCTATTTCTACAGAATATACTTCCTCTCCGTTTTTGCAGAATTCCTTAATGGTGGAGAACTCATACGGTGCCTGAAAGTATAGGGGTTGGGAATGATGATAATGAATTTTCGCGAAATCCGTTGGTGCATGGTGCACCTTTACTAAATTTGCACTGGTAGGGATTGGACTCGACGGGAGGATTTCTTCTCCCATTAAGTGATTGATCATCGTTGACTTCCCTGCAGAGAAATGGCCGCAAAAGGCTAAAATCAATTCATGGTTGTGTAATTTCTCCGTTAATCTTTCTACCTTTGCAGCCCGCTCGTCGTCTCCGTTTTGAAGGAACCGATCGTGGTAGGCTGTAAGTTGTTGCAATGTATTATGTAATTGTGTACTTTTATGCTCTATCTGACTCATTGTACTAGTTCCTTTCTGTTTTCAGAAAAATGATAACGGTTTTATTTTATCGTATTTATCTCAATTTCTCTATGAAATCATATCAAGCAAAGGAAATAATGATAACGGTATCAGTATATGCAGATGGTTTATTGAGTGAAAAAACAAAAAAGCCCTCTTCCGGAGAAGAAGGCTATGTATCTATCGAGTTGTTTCGGTTGCAATCACGTTTGAATGAACAAAAGTTTTTGAGTTTTTCTGGTATGAAGATATTTTCTTTTCTTGTGCTGAATCCTTCATCACATTTGATAAAACATATTTCATCATGAAGCCATACACTATTACTGTAAACACTATCAGAAACGATACCATATTTGTCCCCACCCTTTTGTTAATATATAAATGAGAATAATTTTCATCTTCAATTAGAATCTTATCAAAAACGATAATCATTTTCAATAAGAAAATTATTTTTCTTTTTTGATTAGGGGAATCCAGCCTTTTGTATGGAGGTGAACCCTGTCGTAATCGGTTTCAATTCGGAGAGCATCTTCCTCCAATGGGATACGTATAGAGAGAATGAATTGATTCAATAGTGCAAAGATAAAAAGTGTCCAATACGCATGAAAGAGCAACGGCACAATCAAGAATTCCAATGTAACGATAAAATAATTAGGATGTTTCAAATATTTATAAGGACCTCTCGCCACCACTTCAGCGCTCGGAAGCACGATGATTTTCGTATTCCAATACTTCCCGAGGGAAGAAATCACCCACATTCTTCCCAGCTGAGTCAGGATAAAACCAGTCAACAGAAGAGGCCAATAGGTATTAACCCCAGTATGAAAGATCCCTCCTTCTATTAGCAGGGAAACAAAAAACGCAATATGGATAGCGACCATCATTTTATAATGGGACTGTCCATATTCTTTCGCTCCCTGCTCCTTCATCCACTTTTCATTTGATCTGGCGATGTACAGCTCCACAAGTCTCTGAATCAGGAGTACAGAAAAAAACAGGATAAAATAAAGCATCATTCCCACCTCATCAAAAGCAGTTCTGAACTGAATCCCGGGCCTAAAGCTGTACCTAACCCTATATCTCCCCGTTCACAGCCTTTATCCATGAATTCCTTCAGGACATACAAGATCGTTACAGAGGACATGTTCCCATATTCCTTCAACACCTTCATAGATACTGATGTCATACTTTCATCCATCCCTAAAGCTTCCTGGTAGGCTTCAATGACTTTCCTGCCGCCGGGATGAGCTACGAAATGTTTAATGTCTTCAAGCCTGAGATCATTTTCGTGGATGAATCCCTCCACATTCGGACGAAGCCAGTTCTTTACAAGTGTTGGAATATCCTTTGAAAACACCACATACAGACCATTATTCTTTACTTCCCATCCCATCACATCAAGGGAATCCCGGAGCAATGTCGACTGAGTCGCAAAGATGGTTGGCAGAGGATGTGAAATGTCTTTGAGCACCGGACTATCATCACCACATATAACGGCACACGCCACCCCATCCGCAAATAATGAGGTACCAATCAGATTACTCTTTGACCGATCTCCATGCTGAAAGGTGAGAGAACAAAGTTCAATAGAAAGGACGAGAACATTCGCTTTAGGAAAAGCTAAACAGTATTCATAGGCACGTGACAATCCACTCGCTCCACCTGCACACCCCAATCCCCAAATCGGGATTCGTTTCACATGAGATGAGAATGGCAGATGATTCATAATTCTCGCTTCGAGACTTGGTGTCGCTATCCCTGAGGTTGATATCGTAATGATTGCATCAATATCTTCTAATGTAAGTTGATGTCGGGATAAGCTCTTCTTAACAACTTTGCTACCTAATTCAACAGCATGATGAATGAATTCCTCATTCTTTTCTTGAAAGGTATGCTCCTTTGAGAACCAGTCGATGTCTTTTACGAAATAACGACTGTCTATTTCTCCATTTTCAAACACGGTGAGAAGACGTCCGATATCTTTAAAACTTTTGGAAAACAACTGTTTCGCAAATTCCGCCGCTTCTTTTTGCGTAATTTTTACAGGGGGAACCTCGGTTTCGACTGAGACAATTTTAGGCATAAACTAATCACTCCTTACACTTCCATGTAAGGATAGCTTTTCCATTCATTCATAAATCATGTATGGGATCCCAAATCCCTTACCAACAGAGTTTTTTCATCCATAAAGTTCATTTTAATGAAAATAATGCTAAATCATCCGTCTTTTGAACCAGGTATTATGGTATGATTACAACGACAGAATAGTGGAGGAAACGACATGATTTTAACGAGAAGTGTCACAGATATACTAAATAGTTCTATTGAAGCGATTAAAGGGGTGATTCCCCTATACATTGACGTTTTACAGCCCTCGTTACTGACGGAGCCCTTTAGTCAGCATAAAATCGGTGTACTCATTGGGATTACAGGAGATGTAAGGGGCAGAATGATTATAGATGGTGAAGAAGAGAGCTTTCAATCCCTGGGGGCATCAATGTTCGGCATGCCATTAGAAGGAGAAATGCTTGAATCTTTTGCAGGTGAATTAGGAAATATGATTGCAGGCAACCTCGCTACTCTATTAGCCCAAGCTGGTCACACCCTGGACATCACTCCCCCTACCGTCATTGTTGGTCAATCAAAAATGTACGGATTCGAAAAAGCACTAAAGCTGCCCATAGTCATTGAAAATGCAGGAGATTTCTTAGTGATTCTTATGATTGAATAATTGCCTGAAATAGATAAAAGGCTAACCTCAATTAATTGGTTAGCCTTTTAGTGATTAGAAACCTTGAATCGTCATTCCGCCATCTACGAAAATGGTTTGACCGGTAACATAATTCGAAGCATCAGAGGAGAGGAAAACAGCCGGTCCCACAAGTTCTTCCAGTTCACCGATTCTTTTTAAAGGTGTAACAGCAAGAATATCGTTTACATATTCTTCATTTTGCAATAATTCTGCCGTTAATGGTGTTTTAAAATACCAAGGTCCGATACTATTCACATTGATATTGTATTTTCCCCATTCCATGGCTAGAACCTTCGTCATTTGAATCATGGCTGCTTTCGTTGAAGCGTACACAACCCCCGTACGTAAGGCAACATGACCAGCGACAGACGCTATGTTAATGATTTTCCCCTGATTCTTCTCCATCATATGTTTACCCGCTTCCTGACTCATCATAAAAGCAGATTTTAGATTTGTATCCATGATGGTTTGCCATTCTTGATCCGTAACCTCAAGGGCAGTAGAACGGATATTCATTCCTGCGTTATTAATCAAAATATCAATGGAACGATTTTGATCTTCTATGTAAGAAATCGCTTTTCGAATTTCCTCCCGAGATGTTACATCTGTCGGGATGATATACGCCCTTCTACCGAGCTTTTCTATTTCACTTGCCGTATCTTCCAAATCATTCCGCGTTCTAGATAGCAGGACTACATCCGCACCTGCTTCCGCTAAACCAATACTGAGAGCCCGTCCAATTCCACGGCCTGCCCCGGTGACGGTAGCCAATTTATCATTTAATGAAAATGAAGGTAAATACATCCTCACACCACCCTATCAAATATTTGAATCTTCTATATATTAACACAGTGGCTTTATCGAGAAAACTTTAACCGTTTTTCTTATTTCCTTTTCCATTTTGAACATGAATATTGATTTTCCCCTCGACAACGATCTGACATTGAGGACAAACCGTTTTCTCAGAATAGATCTGGCAGCACTGTTTACAATAATATTTTTCCATCAGATAGCCCCCTTGAATTGCCCACTCATACACTTTATGCACATCCTTGACACATGTGAACCAATTAAAAGACCTATCTCTTCCTGACTTCACATTTATTTCACAATATTTCAAGTAACCTGTGACATTTATCACAGATTCAAAACGGTTTGCACCGTTATGATAGTGATAACAAAATCAATCATCCAATAGAAGAAAGGAATGAGATATATGCCGAAACCGGAATTGCATCGAAAAACAGAGGTTAAGGTCGAAGAGTCTACTTCATTAAAAGGTACATTTACTTCGGTTCTGTTTTTAGGCGGGTTTTTAGTGCTTACATGGCTAGGGGTATTCATACTATTTTTAAATCGTTTTTAATTTTGAAGGAGTGGTTTACATGCACATGCATCGTTATGAAAAATGGTGGTTAACGTTAGGAACAGGGTCTCTTATTATATTTTTAATTATTTTAGGCATCAGTGCTTTTCACCAAGGACATCAACCCCCAAGCGCGAAGGCATACGTCAATCCCGAACAAGTGGATAAAACCTCACCTTTTAACGAACCGGGATTAAAAAAAGTGGAAGGAAAAGCTTGGGATTACGAGCTAGTGTTTGTTGCATCTGCGTTTCTCTACACACCTGGGGAAATTGAATTACCTAAAGGATCTACACTGAAAATCATAGCCACAACAAAAGACGTTGTTCACGGATTTGAAGTCGCAGGGACAAATATTAATATGATGCTTGAACCCGGGTTTGTTAGTGAATATACAACAACCCTTGATAAGACAGGGGAATTTCTCGTTGTCTGTAATGAATATTGTGGGGTGGGTCATCACACAATGAAATCTATGATTAAGGTGGTGGACTAAAATGAAACGATTTATAAGGATTGATAAAAAAGATGCTACATTGGCGTTGGCACATATTTATGTAGGCTTTATCGCCTTGGCCCTAGGTGGATTGGCAGGGTTATTACAAGTGTTGGTAAGGTCAGGGAAGTTCATATTGCCTGCAGGAATCGGCTATTATCAAGTGTTAACGGTTCACGGTGTATTACTGGGATTAGTATTGACCACTTTCTTCATCTTAGGTTTCCAGCACGCTGCCATCTCCCGGACATCCGGAGCCTATTCCGGGAAATCCCGTTTGTTAGGCTGGTTAGGATTCTGGGTCATGCTGATCGGCACAATCATGGCGGCTGTTATGATTCTATTAAATGAAGCAACTGTACTTTATACTTTCTATGCTCCTCTGCAGGCACACTGGATATTCTACTTAGGGTTGACCTTTGTCGTTGTGGGAAGCTGGTTAGGCGGGGCCGGCATGATCATCAAATATGTAGGCTGGCGAAAAGAAAACCCCGGTCAACCAAGCCCTCTGTTAACATTCATGGCCATCATCAATACCGTCTTATGGATTGTCGCCACCATTGGTGTGGCAGGAACGGTTTTATTCCAGCTCCTTCCTTGGTCTCTTGGTCTTGTTGATCGGGTGGATGTACTCGTAAGTAGAACTTTATTCTGGTATTTCGGTCATCCCCTTGTATATTTTTGGCTGTTGCCTGCCTATATGGCATGGTATGTCATTATTCCAAAGATCATCGGCGGAAAAATATTTTCAGATTCGTTAGCCAGACTTTCCTTTATTTTGTTTCTCCTATTCTCTATTCCTGTAGGTTTTCATCACCAATTAGTGGAGCCGGGAATCGACGCATATTGGAAATTTTTACAGGTAGTCCTAACCTTTATGGTTGTCATACCTTCCTTGATGACTGCATTTTCTCTGTTCGCTACCTTTGAAATGTACGGCAGATCCAAAGGAGCTACCGGTTTGTTTGGATGGTTTAAGAAGTTACCATGGGGAGATGCACGCTTTACAGTGCCGTTTATAGGCATGGTTGCCTTTATCCCGGCAGGGGCAGGTGGGTTAATCAACGCCTCGAACCAGATGAACCAGGTTGTTCACAATACCATCTGGGTTACCGGTCACTTTCACTTAACCTTGGCCACTTCTGTTGTATTGACATTCTTTGGTATATCCTATTGGCTCGTCCCTCATTTAACAGGACGCGTCTTAACGAAAGCAATGAACAAACTGGCGATCGTGCAAGCCATAGTGTGGTCTGTAGGAATGGGTATCATGTCAGGTGCCATGCATGCTGTCGGCTTACTCGGCGCTCCAAGACGATCCTCTTTTTCAACTTATGGGGATGCACCGCAAGCCCTTGAATGGATTCCATATCAAGTCGCACAAGCCATCGGGGGAACGATCCTCTTTATCGGAATCATTCTGGTTCTATACATCTTTATCAATCTGGCATTCTTCGCACCTAAAGGAGACGAAGAGTTCCCAGTCGGTGAAAAAGCCGAAGCAGCTGAGAAAACCCCAATGGCTCTTGAAAACTGGAGGATTTGGTTAACCATCTTAGCAGCTCTCATTCTCGTTGCCTATACCGTTCCGTTCATAGACATGATTCAAAACGCCCCGCCTGCGTCCAAAGGGTATCGTTTGTGGTAAAAAGAAAAGCGGAGGCGGCTTGTTCTGTCCCGACAAAAACCAAAATGCATAAACGTAGAAAAGAGGCTGCCTCGGGCAGCCTCTTTTCTATTTCTCTTTAATTGGAACAAACAACTCTAATTTCCGCTTGTCATCCGTTTCGTTGATTTCCCTGTCCTGAGATAAAAGTTTCTCGACACTCAGTCTGGAGTAGTCTTTTTCATAGCCATTTTCCTTAATCCAATTAAAGATTGAAAAGTAGGCTTGTTCCACTTCCGTTGACAGCCCTTCATAAAGAGCGTGAGCATAATCACCGGCAGGGAGGGACAGTTCCACTAACCCCGGTGGAAGCTTTTCCACACGATCAACCTCTACGGTACAATAATACGTAAAATCAGTCGCTCTGTCATGGAAAGGGGCGTATATGCATTCATCTCCATTGATGTGGTGAATGGATGGAATCATCTGTAGAAACTTAGTGAAGAGTCTCGGGATCTCAGCCCCTCTTCCATACGGGCCTGTCCAGCCTATTCCAACAAGCAATTTATCATCTAGTGATGCAACGTTAATTTCCATAATTTTGCCTCCAATGTATTCGTTAATTCAAGGAATATACCTTTGAATACTTCTCCGTTAAATACTCGGCCAAATATTGTGCATTAAGCCCTTCTCCAGTAACTTCCCTGATGATTTCCAGCGGTTTCTTCATCTTGCCCCACTGATGGACGTTCTTGGTCAGCCATTCTCTGATGGGAGCAAGATTCCCCTCTTCCAACAGCTCTTCATAATGAGGAAGATCTTTTAACATGGCACGCTTAAACTGCGCAGCGTACATATATCCTAATGCATATGACGGAAAGTAACCGAAGCTCCCACCAGCCCAATGAACATCTTGGAGGACACCTTCACCGTTATGAGAAGGGCGGATTCCCAAGTACTCTTCATATTTCTGATTCCAGATTTCAGGAAGATCCTTCACGTCTATCTCATCATTAAATAATCCCTTTTCAATTTCATACCGAATAATAATGTGTAACGCGTACGTTAATTCATCTGCTTCGATTCGGATTAACGATGGCTTCGATTCATTGATTGCCCGGTAGAAATCGTCCTGTTCAATGGAATCAAACTGTCCTGAAGAGTAATCCTTCAGTAATGAATAATTCTGCTTCCAGAAAGAATGATCTCTTCCTACAAAATTTTCATAGAACAGAGATTGAGATTCATGAATCCCCATCGACGTTCCCGTACATAGTGGCGTACCAATCAAATCCTTGGAAATGTTCTGTTCATACAGAGCATGTCCACCTTCATGGATTGTCCCGAACACTGCTGTTCTCCAATCCTTCTCGTCATATTTAGTTGTTACCCTTACATCACCAGGGTTTAAACCAATAGCAAATGGATGGACCGTCTCATCCAATCTGCCAGAGTTAAAATCATACCCCATTTGCTCAAGGATCTTTAAGCTGAAATCCTTTTGCTTAGCCTTTGGAAAGTGTTCAAAGAGGAAATCTGTATGCGGCTTATGTTCCGATTCGGAAATCTTATGTACAAGCGGGACAATTTGATCTCGAAGATCGCCAAATACCTTATCTAACACTTCAACCGTTACACCTGGCTCATACATATCCAGTAACGTATTATATTTGTTATCTTCGTAGCCCCAATAATCAATAAAGCGTTTCGTAAATGCCACCAGTTTTTCTAAATAGGGCTGAAACATAGTGAAATCCGCTTTTTCTTTTGCTTCTTCCCATACACCTTCAGCTTTCGATTGTAACACCACGTATTCCCTATATTCAGAAGCGGGAATTTTTTTATTCCGATCATACTCTTTTTGACACTCTTCTAATAGTTTTTGTGTCATGATATCCAATTTGTCCATTTCTGGAGACAATTTTGCCAGGTATGCAGCCATTTCATTGGAGGTCGACATTTCAAAAAGCTCAGATGAAAGCATTCCAATGACTTCAGATCGTTGTTCGACGCCATTTTTCGGAGCACCTGTCCGTAAATCCCAGAACATCAAACCAAGCGCTTCGTTGTACGCAGACATTTTTTTCACATAATCATGGAAACGATCTTTTATTTCTATAACTGATTCTTTCATTCTAAAAAAGCCCCCTTTTTTAACATTCAATCTATTTTATCATATTTTTCTGGCAACTTGGGTTAGAATGATTGATAGAGAAGCGATTAGAGACTTCATATTAGTTGAAGTGGAGATGTCTCTACATTTAAAGCCACAAAAAAACCGCCCAATTTCAGGCGGCTTTTTCAACACTTTATGAATTCAACACTTCAATTCCAACTGGTAATACGGATTCTACCAACTGTATATAAGCTGATTCATGACCAATCACCAAGACATGAACACTTCCTTTGTCCTCGCTCGTCCGAATCAAACGCCCGATTCCCTGTCTCAGTCGAAGGAGCATGTAGGGAATATCCACTTCTTCCACTGAGTTTTCAGCATGATTTCGTTTCGCATCAAACACAGGATCCTTAGGAGGGAATGGAAGTGAGTAGATAATGACTTGAGAAAGTGACTCTCCAGGCACGTCCAATCCTTCCCATAAATGATAGGAGCAAAGTACTGTAAAGGTTTCCTGCTGGAACTGCTGTACCGTTTCACTAATTTCTCTGTCTCCTTCATAAATCACATTCCAGTCCTGATTTCCCTGCTGCTTTTGATATTGTCTAAAAACATTCATTTCTTCCTTAGTGGAGAAGAGAATCAACGACTTCCCTTGATTTTTCTTCAACATGTCAAAGGCATACTGATTTTTAGAATCCCTACCATTTTCTAATGAAGGTAGAAAAGCTTTCATCATATCTTCGTATTCATAAGGAGACTCTACCGAGAACTTTTCATATTTTTCAATCCCCAGCGATTGAGAAACATAAGAAAAGTCTCCATTATAGGAAAGAGTGGCAGATGAAAAGATAAATGGGATATTTTGAGAAAATACTTGATCTCTCAAAATTTCTTCCACCAATCTTGGCATCACAACAAAGGTGTGCTCTTCTTCTGACGTTTCTAACCAATAGATTCCTTTTTCATCATCTATGAATAGTTTCAAGGAAAACTGAATCTGCTCAAGATACTCTTCCACTACCTTTAGCAAATAATCATCCATGACATACATTTCAGATTCAAAAACAAGCTCATTTAATAGATTTTCAATTTTCTCCGTTAGGGCTCTTCCTTGCTGTAATATAGCTTCAGAACGGGAAATGTATTGTCTCTCAGAACCAGTCTCCCCTTTGGATTCTTTCTCCAGAAGCTCGAACCACTTTTCATTATCCAGAATGATATCTTCAATGACATACAACGTTTCTTCTCTCATATCAGACGCTGAAAGCTTCTCCAGTAAGCCTTCAAGGGTCTCCATTCTCATTCGGTAAGTCATCGCTTTTTGAGAAGCAAATTCCAATAAGTGACCTTCATCAAATACAACAGAGCTCGCTTCCGGCAGAAGTGGCAGCTGTCCTTCCCGTTTGCGGGAGTCTTTCGTCCAAATATGTTCCATATAAAAATCATGGGAACATATGATTAAGTCTGCTGCCCCCCGGTAATGTTCACGGTGAAGTGTAAGTCCGCAACGATGGCGATAAGAACAAGACATACAGTCTTGAAGAGAATCCCAACCAACTTCATTCCATTCTTCATCAGATAAATGAGCATATTCTTTTCTATCCCCATAATGACTAAAGCTTCTCATGGAAGAATTGTCGTGTACAAAATCTGGTAATTCCTCCCACATATCCTGAAAACCTTCGTTTTGGGGAATATTTTCTTCAAGTTTTTTTATACAGAGATATTGTTCTCTGGACTTTGCCAATCGAACATCTATATCAAGATCCAGTGCCTTCTCAAGCTTCTGGATGTCCCCTTCCTTTTTCACAATCTGCTCAATGAGCGTTTCATCCGCACACGCAATGATTGCCGGTTTGCCCGTATATCTGGCATACGATAACGCATACAAGAGGTAAACAAGGGTTTTCCCCGTACCGACACCTGCTTCTGCAAACATAACCTGCTTATTTTTATAGGCTTGATTAAGCTGAAAGGCCATAAATACCTGTTCATCCCGTAAATCAAATCCCTTTTCAGGCAACAGATCATAAAACACGTCACCGACCCAGTCGGATAATGCTTCATAAAATGATTGCTCCTTGGTTAATTCAAATGGTAATTTTCTTCTCATGAGGACCTCCTGCATTACACAATATTTCTAATTTACTAGAATTCTTTCTTATTGAAAAGGGATAAACGTAATTTATTTGATTGAAGTCCATAGCAAAAGAAAAGAGACGCTCCATACAGGGGTAGATCTACCACTTGTATGGATGTCCCTAGTCTCCTTCAGAATACATTCAGTCGTATATTCTCTTTTTCCTTAACCATTCATATTGAAAAGCCTGATCAAGGTTTTTCGTTGCTTCTTCCAAGCTTGCTTGGATGGCTCCTCCTTCTTCTCCTGAAACGGAAGAAATAGAGCTTTGCAATGCCTGATAGATTTTGTGGTAATCGATGAAGGAATGGTCCATCCTCTTTCACTCCTCTAAAAATGATAGAACTATTATACGCAGGAAGTGAAAGGGATATTCTGAACTTCTATTCTTTTTTTCGTGAACTTGAAATGATTACCCTTTTCTCGGCGGACGCGGGCCAAAGTATTGATAGAAATCTGTTCGAATAAATCCGTTAAACAATTTACGTTTTTTTGTAGCTTGTTTACCGTAGACTTGTTCAAAGTTTTCATGGGAAGTCAACATGTAAACAGACCAAGTATCCAGCTTCTCGAAAGCTTTCCCCATTTCCTGGTACATTCTCTCCACATCTTTTCTTTCTCCTAAACGTTCACCATAAGGAGGGTTTCCGACGACGATGCCGTATTCCAGTTCCGAAGTGAAGTCTCTTACTTGCATTTGTTTAAATTTCACCAAGTCTCCAAGTCCCGCTTCCATTGCATTCTCTTTGGAAACTTCGATCATTCGGTGATCGATGTCCGTGCCCAGTATTTCAAGAGGCTGATCGTAGTTAGCCAAATCCTCTGCTTCCATACGTGTTTTCTCCCAGACCTCAGTAGGCATCAGTGGCCAGTTCTCTGACAAAAACTCACGATTGAATCCTGGAGCAATATTTTGCCCGATTAAGGCCGCTTCAATCGGAATGGTTCCAGACCCGCAAAATGGATCTACAAAAGGACGGTCAGGGTTCCATGTCGTTAATTGAATCAGGGCCGCTGCCAGGGTTTCCTTTAAAGGAGCCTCACCTTGTCCGATTCGGTATCCCCTCTTATGAAGACCTTGTCCACTGGTATCCAGGGTGATGCTTGCTACATCTTTATGGATCGCCACCTCGATTTTAAACAAAGGACCCGTTTCGTCAAGCCACGATGTACGTTTGTATGCTGTACGTAAACGTTCAACGATTGCTTTTTTTACAATCGCCTGGCAATCAGGTACACTGTATAGCTTTGATTTGACGGATTTCCCCTGAACGGGAAATTCTGCGTCTACTGGAAGGAAGTTTTCCCAAGGCAGCTTCTTTGTATTTTCAAAAAGTTCATCAAAGGAGTACGCTTTAAAGTCTCCAACGAGTATCTTAATCCTGTCAGCGGTTCTTAGCCACATATTGGCTCGCGCAATAGCCGTTTCATCCCCTTTGAAAATGACTTTTCCGTTATCCACCCGACATTCGTAGCCCAATTCTTTCACTTCTTTTGCAACAATTGCTTCTAAGCCCATCGCTGCCGTTGCAATTAATGTATATGTACTCATAATTGTCACCCCGTCATTAAGTATCTTTATTTTCAATAGTATAGTCTTATTTCCTTAAATATAAAAAGGACTGATACAAAAGAGCAGTGTATTACCTGCATGTATCAGTCACTTGCATTATTTAATCCTTATTGCTCTTATCCCGTAATAATGTTCTGTAAGCCATGTTTTGTTCCGTTGTACTACAAACGACTATTCGTCTCGTACTCGGGTGGTAATCATCTATCTACAAAGGAAGCTCCTTTGTCCCTCTCTTCGTTCGTTTCCTCTGAGAGGATTCCCCTACCTAATTTGGGTTTCTCGCTCGTGGGGTTTACCTCGTTCCACTCCTGCCATTTCTAACAGGACTTCGTCACTGTGGCACTTTCAAGGTAGTCACACCATATCCAAAGGACTTAGGTGTTTTCCCTGCCGTCAACTCAAAACTTGAGCTGCCCTAGCTTATGAATTGGCTAGGCACGATCACTACGTGCATCTCAGCACCGTGCGAGCATGGACTTTCCTCTACAACTTAACGTTGCAGCGATTACCCGAACACCATTAAGGATCAGCAATAACTAATTATACTGTAGTTCTTCCAAGTATTCAACTGGAAATATCAGTCATACAATTTGTTTCCGAATACGTGCTTCTCTAAATTAGACAAGCGTTTAAGAATATCGAAATTCGTTGTGCCTGTCTGTTGAGCCGGAGCAGCGGAGCGTTGTTTACTTGCTCCCTCCACTTGTTTCTTCAATCGCAGGTTCTCTTGTTGCAGATCTTCTATTTCTTGATGGAAGGTTTCATAATCTTTAATAATCAAATCTAAAAATTTATCCACGTCTTCTGGTTTATATCCCCGCATGCCACTTTTGAATTCTTTTTCCAGGATATCCTTGGCGGTTAATTTCACTTTATCTGAGATCATTATATTCACCTCTATATTTATGACTACATTTTTTCAAATAACCATCAGTTTGTCAATTATAATTGTTTTCGGGGCTATACAATTCCCTAAGTGTTAATGAGTAATAAACATCCTCTACTCATTCTTCCACTGCTCTTCTTCTACGACCCATTGCAGATCATGGAAGGTGATTGTCCTTATTTCAAAGGAAGGATCAGTTTCTTTCTTCTTCTTCGCTTCTTGATAAAAGTACCTGGGTGAGCCTTCTTTTTCTTCATCGTACAGTATCACTAACGCCTGGCTTTTTTGCAAGAATAACTGATTTTTGTTTCGAAATTGCTGCGGACTCTTGTAAGGTTCTTTAGAAATTGACTCGACAAAATCAGCTTGAGAAAGAATGAGTTCGTAGTACTCTTTATTCTGGTCATTCCACTTATCTTCCTGGGACAGAAAAGGGGTCAATATAGCCAGTTTAAGATCAGGGTAATCTTCCTGAAGCTCAAACACCACTTCTGCCCCCCAAAGCTCAACCCCAAGCTGCCCACTAATGAGTACCCATTCTAATTCTTCATCCAAAAGAGAAACTAATTCTTTCTTTAGAGCCTGCTTTATGTAGTGTATTGCTTTGTCATCTTGCTTAAAAACTCCCAGTTCAAAGGATTTATATCCGGTTATGCACGCAACATTACTCAAATGCAAAACTCCTTCATTAAACTTTCAGGACAGACAAGTTCTCTTTGAAGCTTAGTGTGTCCCAATCCTTTACACTCTATTGTAACATATTTTACGAATTACGAGGTCAAGATCCCGTTTTATCATATAAATTTCACCATCATAAAGAAGAGATGACTCTAAAAATCATTAGTCAATTTTGCAGAGCGACACAGTGTATCGCTCTGCAATTGAAACTAACCTCTTAGAGGCATCCCTCTGAAGTCTTCACTCAGAATATTATCGTCCCATACCGTATGGTCCGAATGGCGGTCTTGGACGAGGTCCAGGTCCGAATCCTGGGCCAAACCCCGGTCCTCCAGGGCCTTGAGGTCCTCCTGGCCCACCCGGTCCACCGCCACAGTTAAAATGTTGGTGTGAAACACTGTCTACTTGAGATTGTGTTTGTGGGAAATAATGTTTATGTTGATACATAACATTATTTACATTTGTCGTGTGAGTAGGGTGAATGTGTGGCACCTCATAGGTGTTGCATGACTGATTCACACAACATTTCGTCGGGTGCATCACTGCAGGAAGTACTTGATTAGGTCTTGGTCTTTTATACATAGAAACGCTCTCCTTTCATCTCTTAGTTGTTACACTAATAGCCTATGAAACGAAGAGGGTACATGTACTAATGCAAATACCTATTTTTAGGAAAACATTTTGCAGGCTTACATAAAGCTATATAAACTTTCCGGATAATTGGTAAATACAAAAGCTGTTAAACCAATGACGACAAAGAACAAAATTAAGATCGCTCGGTTCATTTCCATCATCCCATCTAAATATTAAATATTTTCAACACAATTAACTATTTTACATCTACTTTTGAAAATTCTCAATATAAAAATAAGGATTATGAACCACTTTTTTAGTATATTTTATAAAAGTTTGTATATCTAGGATTGATGGTCTGTATTCTTATTCATTTTTCTTGTTAACCGGCTCTTTCTATGATGAAGTTTCCCTGTAAAGACCTCGTGCTTTGGACTGTTTGCTTCCGTAGATTCATTCAGCAGTGATTCGAGTTGCTCACATCTTTCTAATGCTAACTGGAAATTCTTCGTTTTATGCTCATACAATTTAGCCAGTTCCAACAATACGACTTTTCTAATGGACATAGGGGCTTCTTTCCACATTCGTTCCCATAACTCTATCGCCTTCCACTCTTCTTTGTCTTTCTTGAATTGAAGAGCGAGAAGGTGCATCGCCTCATAGTTTGTCCTGTCATCCTCCCTGATTATCTCTTGGTAACGTTCTTTTGCAATCTCTCTGTTACCCGTGTATTCAAGCCATCTCCCGACCTCGAACCGCTCTTGGTCAGAGGCTTTCTTATGGACATTCAACAGTTGAAACGTTAAATGCGTATAGAGAGTGATCAATGACAATATATCCAGCTCATTATGGGTCATTACCTTGAATATACCTTCCGGATCCTTACGCTCGATATAATCAAAATAAATCATAGGGGCTAAATATCCCGGAACATCGTCTACTCTATTAAACCCAAGAATCTTGCGCTCTACGTTTATTAATTTTACGGACTCTAACTTGTGCTTGAAGAGTCTTCTGGACCCGTGATAAAGGTCAAAATGCCCAAATGGGGGCAATTTTGGAACATGATCTTTAATGAGTGTATGCCTTGTTTTTACTTGAGGCCAATCAAACGCTTTTCCGTTGTAAGTCACGAGTGTATTATAATCCACATGGCTTAAAAAGCTGTGATAGAGAGGTATTTCACTTCCCGGTTGCGGCAAAAAATGCTGGGTCACTATCACTTCTGTTTCTGTCACCCTCCCATGCCCTAATAAGAAGATTGTATTTCCAACCCCCCCACCTAAACCGGTCGTTTCCGTATCAAAGAAAAACATTTGTTCATGAGTAAGCCCTTTAGAAGACAAGGGATGGACACCTGCAAAGTCTTGCCAAGCATCCACCGCCCTAATAAAATCTTTAAACGTGTAGTCCCCATGCCGATGATTGATTGGATATCGCTTCTCTCTCACCAGACAAAAATCACCGTCAATATCGTACACAGTGGCACCATTTTGTTTCCATAAATCAAGAAATGGCAAGTCTGCCGCTTCCTGCTCTAAAATGGGAGGCTGACTTTTCTTCTCTTCAGCGTCCTCTTCTCTAATAAGATGTTTCTTCATTCTGGATAATTTATTTTTAAGTGACATTTTGATTCCCTCCTTCTATTTTTGAAGGAAAAGATGAAGAAGCTTTAATGTATCCACTTTGGCTGTGTCCAGTGAATGATCCGTTCCAATACATGATGGACAACCAGCTTTACACGGACATCGCTCAATCATAGCAGATGTCTCAAGGAGTATTTTCTCCATCTGTTCATACACCTTTTCACTTAACCCGATTCCCCCAGGGTACCGATCGTAGATAAAGACGGTAGGCTGTTCATTGTGTGCAGCTTTTATTTGGGGCACGACGAAAATATCACTGGGGTCGCACATCACAAATAAAGGAACAATCGATTTCAAGCTCTGTGCCGCTCCGATGAGACCTTCTTCCAAACGCTCCTGACTAAATGAAGCAGCGTCTTTTAAAGAAATCCAGCTTGAGCTCGTATGAAGTTCTTCCTCAGGAAGATGAATGGGCCCTGATCCAATATTTTCGTGGGTATCAAATTTAATCTTCTTAAAAATCGTTGCCATGGCTTGAACAGTTACATCCCCATAAGCTACGTCATACCTTTCCCCGGTGCGAATCTTGTCTGTTTCGAGTACTCTTAATTGTACAGCCAGATTGGCATCGGTGAAATAATCCACGTCCACTTCCCGTACATACGCTTTCTTTTCTTCCCAATCCAGTTCCTCTACTTGGAATTGAACTCCTTGGTGTAAATAAATCGCTTCATCATGCAATAAGGTCATAGCTGAGAAACGATCCATCTCCCCTATTACTTTCACGGCTGAGATGTCGGTTTGGTCAATGATGATGACATTTTCCTGGGAAGCTGAGCGAAGGCTGATGTTATGTGCAGGAAACACATCATTCATCCAATACCATTTTTCACCATTCTTATGAACCACCCGCTCTTCTACTAAAAATTCTAAAATATCATCAATATCGTGCCTGCCAAATTGTTCCCCTTCCTTAAAGGGAAGCTCATAAGCAGCGCACTTGATATGATCAATGAGAATAATTAAATTATCAGGGTTGATTCTCGCCGTTTCAGGCGTTTGCTCAAAGAAGTAATCCGGATGCTCAATAATGAACTGATCCAATGGGCTAGAGCTTGCCACCATGATGACCAGAGATTCCCCATGTCTTCTTCCGGCTCTTCCGGCTTGCTGCCAGGCACTTGCGATCGTCCCGGGATAGCCGGTCATGATGCACACTTGTAATTGCCCGATATCCACCCCTAATTCAAGGGCGTTCGTGCTGACAACTCCGTAGATTTCACCGGATCGCAACCCTTTTTCAATCTCCCGGCGTTGAGTCGGCAGATATCCTCCCCTGTACCCTCTGATTGATTTCGTTCCTAATTGACTCTTCACCAATTCTTGTAAGTAGGTAAGGATAATTTCCACCCTTACCCTGCTTCTGGCGAATATGATCGTTTGCACCTTATTCTTCAATAACTCACCTGCAATTCTCCTGACCTCCAGGGTCGCACTCCTGCGTATGTTCAAGGGTTTGTTTACAACAGGGGGATTGTAGAATACGAAATGCTTTTTGGCACTTGGTGCACCGTTATTATCTATCAAATTCATTTCATTACCTGTTAAATGCTCTGCCAGCTCTTTCGGGTTTGAAATCGTTGCCGATGTACAGATGAAAATGGGAGAAGCTCCATAAAACTCGCATATCCGTTTCAATCTCCTGACCACATTGCTTACATGGGAACCAAAGACTCCCCTATATATATGAAGTTCATCGATTATTACGTATTTAAGATTCTCAAATAGAGACACCCACTTTGTATGATGAGGAAGGATGGCTGAGTGTAGCATATCAGGATTCGTTATGACAATATGCCCAGCTTTTCTTACTTTTTGCCGGATATTGGCGGAGGTATCTCCATCATATGTATAGCTATTAATAGAAGCTTCTGCTTCTGAGATGATTTCGTTCAACTCACTTTTCTGATCTTGTGCGAGAGCTTTAGTTGGAAAAATATATAACGCCCGTGCATCCGGGTTGTCCATGATCGATTGTAATACGGGAAGATTATAACAAAGAGTCTTTCCCGAGGCTGTAGGAGTTACCGCGGTAAAGCTCTTTCCTTCCATTGCCAGCTTAAATGCGGAATGTTGATGGGTATAAAGCTTTTCGATGCCTCTTTTTTGCAGTGCATTTTTTATTTTTTCATTTATCTCCAATGGCATATCCACCAATTGAGCGGGTTTTTCATCTATGGTATGCCAGTGAACAATCTGTTTATTGAAATCAACGTCTTTTTTAAAATGTTCTATCAACTGTTGAAGATTGTTTTTCTTAAACACAGGTATCACCTCTTCTATTCATTTTACCGAATCTATGTTCGAAACTAAAGAAAAAAAAACCAGGTTATCTTTTCCACAATTATCAAATTAGAATGCTAAGGAGCTTATATCGGGAAGACTTTGACTCTTTGCCCTTGTTCATGAACCGGTCTATATGGAGGTATAGGACAAATGCACATTTTCAGGGAGCGTTCATACACTAGTATGAATACTTTTGCGTGAAAGGAGAATACCCATGACGAACGAGAAAAAAGGTTTTGGTGACCTGATGCATTCCATGAACGAGTTTTTTCATGAAAGACCTATGAAAGGAATGCTTCAAAGCATTGATGAATTTTTCACATCATCTTCTAACCCATTTGGTTCTTTCCCGGTCGAGTTAACTGAAACAGACAATTATTATATCGTGACTGCACAACTACCTGGTATTAAAAAAGAGCAGATACATCTTGATGTGTTCCCTCAGTACATTACGATTTCTGTGACCAATAAAGAAGAGTTCTCCGAGGAAAATGATCAAAATCAAATGATAAGAAGAAAGCAATCCATGAAAAAAAGCAGCAGGACCATTCCATTTCCAAGGGTGGTTAATGAAAAGAATGTGAAAGCTTCTCATAAAGATGGATTGCTGACTGTCAAGGTAGACAAAGAATCCGGTAAACGAATACCTATAGAATAAGTTTCCTATTACCATTTGAAAAAGGAGCTGCCGAGTCGGCAGCCCCTTTTTGTCATTCTATAGTTTAAATATCCCACCCAAGCCTTTTACCAAAGAGGAGACTTGATTAATTGCCCCCATCATTTGTCCTGTCGTATTCATCATTTTATTAAAATCCAAAGATCCATCCTGTGACTTGAATGAATTCATGATCGAACTTACTCCTCCAGACTGAGGTTTAGCCATGAACGAGGCCTTCGGATATGGATTAGCATAAGCCTGTTGCTCCATTGCTTTCATTTGGTACGGATTATATTCTTTCTGCTGTAAAGGATTTTCAAAATATGGATTCATTTGCTGCTGGTTCATCTGTTGATATTGGTTCATTTGAAACCCCGGTGCAGGATATTGGGCTTCTGGTTGAGGATAATAATTAGGTTGGAAAGCTCCATATTCTGGAGGTCGCATGCCCTGTCCTTGATAGTTCATCACTGGTACCATATACGTTGATTGCGAATGATAATTTGGGTGATAGTTACGCATCTGTCTAGAATGAAGTAAAGAATTCATACTTAGCCCCCTTACTTTATAATGGTTACTATACTTTATGTTTTAACTGGATAAATGGTGAAAGAACCCATAAAGATATTTCGACAAACACTAGAATAATGTCGGAAGTTACACTATTCTTACAACTTAAAGAAAGGGTTTTCTATGATAGGATAAATGTAGATGCAACGCAATGAAATATAAGTATTGGGAGGAATTAAGATGAACCTGAGTGAACTGCTGAAGAGATACGAAAGTAGTAAACATTATCAAGCAACGGATCAACAAGAACTTCTTACAATGGCCAAAAAACTTTATATTTCTAATGAGATTTCATTGCATCATTATAAAGAGCTGTCGAAGCAAATCAATACAATAGAAGAAAAAGCAATTTCAACTCCATAATAAAAGAGGCTGCCGATCGGCAGCCTCTTATTTTCCATTCAATTCATCCAACTGGGTTTGCAGTACGTAAGAGACAGATTGATAATGACTGATAAACCGATTGTAACTGGACTCTGGAAAGAAACAGTGAACCGATAGCATCTCAATATTGTCGAACGTGTTCAAGATTTGAGGAAAATGAAGGTGTTTTGGCCTTTGTTCCTTAATCCAAATCAAGGACAATTCTTTCCACGTATCATTCGCCGCTTTTACTTTATCGGCAAAAGGTTTCACTTCTGTGTAAAAGTCTCCTTTTTCACTTGACTCACGTCTGCCTTTATATTCTTTCATCATCTGCTCAGCAAGGATGAGCAGTTCCCCCGTAACTTGCTTTAACTCTTTCAAAAAAAGCCCTCCGTAAAAATGTAGACAAAAATAAAAAGTAGCAAAACGCTACTTTCTTATAAATTCAGTTTAAGACGTCTTATAGGATAATTCAAGTTTTTGTAAGACAAAGGACTTTTCTCTATTTTTCATACGAACGGTTTTAGATTCCGCTTTTCTCTCCACTGAGTTCAATGCACTGTCGATTTTCTGTATCTGGTTCGTTAACGAATTCATTCCTTCTTGCTCTTCAACTGAGATTCGATCATGCAGACTTTGTTCTAATTGATTCAAACTTTCTTCAATTTCAGCTAGTTTCAACATAATATCTTGTTTTGGAAGCATTGTGAATCCTCCCACCTTTTTTTTGGATTAATACTGTAATTCTCTCTTTATGAGCCGTTCCCTTCCCCCCTGACAAAACTAGAAGCGTTTCGCCAAAGAAAGTGTTAAATGGACATTACGTTAATTATGTTTCGACACTTACTGAATAAATAAGGCGTTAACTAGAAAATAATATAGGGGGAGGTGTTACCAAATGAAAAATCAAAAAAACAAACAAAACAAACAGCAAACTACAAATTCAGGCCAAACCAAAGCCTCAAAAGGCAACCCCAAACTAGAAGGCGAAAACCGCCCTTCGACATAACAAAGCGGAAGGGCTTTGCCCAGAGGCGACAAGCATAAGGCGAGAACACCGGAAAGGCGCTCTTTGCCTTTTTGGTGTTCTTGACTTATGACCTCGAGCCTCTAAGCCCTGTAGCTGGACTAATAAGAAAACGGAGGCGGCTCGTTCAGACCCGACAAGCATAAGACGAACCACCCGGAAAGGCGCTCTTTGCCTTTTTGGGTGGTTTGACTTATGACCTCGAGGGTCTAGCCGCCGGAGTTGGACTAATAAGAAAGCGGAAGGGCTTTGCCCAGACCCGACAAGCATAAGGCGAGAACACCGGAAAGGCGCTCTTTGCCTTTTTGGTGTTCTTGACTTATGACCTCGAGCCTCTAAGCCCTGTAGCTGGACTAATAAGAAAACGGAGGCGGCTTGTTCAGACCCGACAAGCATGACAAAAGGAGACCAGCACTAATTTAGAGTGTGGGTCTCTTCTTCTTTCTACCCCTCTTCCAGATCTTTTTTAACCCCTCTTTTACATTCGCCACCTTCTCAAGCTGCCTTTGTTTATGAAAAAACCATTTTGTTAATTCGATTCCATGAGGGAGTCCCTGCTCTTGGTACCACTCCTTATTCATTTTCTTCTTAATCGACCAGTCCTTATGAGACTTCCAATGATGTGGAACATCGTCATAAGCTTGATGGAGCATTGGCGTATTCGTTTTTGGGACTCCCTTACAATACTGTTCGTAGTCTCTTCTGGATCCTGTATGCTCTACTTGTAAAGCAAAGTTCAAAAAGGAGGAATGATGATCAGGATGAAATAAAATCGTAAATAATTTATTTCCTAAAAGAATTCTGTTTTCTATTTTTCTGAAGCCATGGACACTCGCACCTAAAAGTTTCCCCTCTAATGTCGGAAATAGAACGGAGCTGAAATGAAGATGATCTTCAATAAAGAATAGAGTTGAACCAAACACCCTCTTCTTAAATACCTCATGTTCAATGACCGGTCCTTGAATGAGGTGCTGCTCATTTATTATTAGAGAATGAACCAATCTATGGTCATCTCTCTCCATCCAATAACGATTCCACTCCTCTTCCATGAAGCTTGAAATATGAAATTCTTTAAACAAATGAAACATTTTCTTCTTATACCTCGTCGAATAATGATAGAGAAGGAGTTGAGGAAAGGCATCCTGAAAAATGCTCCAGTTGGCTCTTTCATACGTCATGAATAGATCATCGCGGGTAGCCGGATGTAAAAGGCGCGTGAAGATATCACCTTTAAGATCGGTCATATTCCAGCCGGCATTCCTTGATACCACCGAAGCCAGGAAAGACCATTTTATTTCAGGATGAAGAAGGAAGAATTTTTGATAAGCCATCGTTCTTGATATATTATCTTGATTATGCAGATTCACTAGTTGCTTGATTTCATGAATCCACTCATTTGTAAGTTTAGGTTCAGCTATATAGGGTAAAAAGCGATAAGTATTGCTCATTTCATCCATCCTTATTATCCCCCTTTCTCCTTAGCCATAGATTGAGGAGATTTGTAAACAATTATTCACACAAATTGGAGTGGTTTCTGTTATGATATAGATTAGTCTGCGAGGTGAATTACCATGAAATTCCATTATCCTAATGGGAAGAAATATGTGGAAGCGCCATTACCCTCAAAAAAAGCGAAGGCAAAACCGAAACAACTATCATATAGCAACAGAGGTATGACCCTTGAAGAAGACATTAATGAAACGAACCAATATTATTTAACGTTTCATAAAGCAGTCATTCACAAAAAACCGACTCCCGTTCAAATAGTGGATGTCCATTATCCATCGAGAAGTGCGGCCGTCATTAAGGAAGCATACTTTAAGCAGCCCTCCACGACGGATTATAATGGTGTGTACAACGGAAGATATATCGACTTTGAAGCGAAAGAAACAAAGAATAAAACATCCTTTCCACTTCAAAATTTTCACGAGCATCAAATCCGGCATATGGAAAACGTCCATAATCAAGACGGCATTACCTTCGTACTAGTAAGGTTTTCTGCTTCCGAAGAAGTGTTCTTACTTCCCTACCAAGCTCTAAGGGTTTATTGGGACCGCATGATAAATGGAGGAAGAAAATCAATCAAACGGGAAGAGCTTGAGGAAAAAGGAGTCATCATTCCTTTGGGACTACATCCCAGGGTCGATTATTTAAAAATAGTCCATCAGTTATATTTTTAGTTTACGAAAAATGAGTTAATCTATAATTTATCTCAATATCAGTAGTATATTTTAAATCTTAGACAATACTAAAAACACTGAAGATTGAAAGTGAGGAAACAATATGGCTGGTCAATATAAGTCAAGGGAAGAAAAGCGTCTGGCCCAACAAAAGTCAAAATCCACAAAGAGCAAGAAAAAGGGCTCTATGGTTAAACGCGTCATTATATCATTATTTATCATCGGTATTATCGGGATGCTTGCAGGTGCAGGATTATTTGCTTATTATGCGTCCAGTGCCCCAAAGCTTGATGAAAAATTACTCAAGGATCCGATTGCATCAGAAATTTATGATATGAACGGGGAATTGATCACGACCGTCGGGAAAGAAAAACGGGAATACGCAAACTTCGATGATATCCCAAAGATCATGCAGGACGCGGTCCTTGCCACAGAAGACAATCGATTCTATAAGCATAACGGAATTGACTTGATTCGATTAGGGGGCGCCGTCATAGCCAATGTTACAGGCGGTTTCGGTTCAGAAGGAGCTTCGACGATTACCCAGCAAGTGATCAAGGGTTCTTTTTTAAGCCCTGAGAAAACGTTAAAAAGAAAAGCTCAAGAAGCATGGCTGGCTCTTAAGCTTGAGCAGGAATATACAAAGGAAGAAATCTTTGAAATGTATTTCAATAAAGTGTATATGTCCGCTGGAATAAACGGAATGGCTACTGCTGCAGACTATTATTACGGTAAAGACATTAAGGACATCGAGCTTCATGAAGCAGCCCTGATTGCCGGACTGCCTCAAAGCCCAAACAATTATAATCCTTTTAAATACCCTGAAAAAGCGGAAAAGCGACGAAATATCGTCCTATCTTTAATGGAACAGCACGGTAAAATCAATGAAAAAGAAAAAAAGGAAGCACAGGCCATCCCGATCACTAAAGGATTGGTATCAGCTGAAGAAGTCGAAAAGAAAAACGGAAACAAATATCCTGCGTTTGTGGATGCGGTTATTGATGAAGTACAAAAAATGGGTGACTATAACCTGTTTTCAGATGGCTTAAAGGTTTATACAACCGTTGATCCAAATGCTCAAAAACGTTTGGAAGAAATTTTAGCAGGTGAAAATACCAGCTTCAGTTATCCCGAGAATCCTAAAGAGCCCCTGCAGGCGGGGGTAACCCTTATGGATACGAAAACGGGAGAAATCAGAGCGATTGGTGGCGGCAGAGAGCAGGATCCAAACGTTCAGCGTGGATTTAACTTTGCGATCGATACAAAACGTCAGCCCGGATCTACGATTAAGCCTTTATTAGACTATGCTCCTGCCATCGAGCATTTAAAATGGTCAACCTACCATATTTTAAATGACGAGCCTTATAAATATTCTGATGGAACAGAACTTAATAACTATGATGGTCAATTCAAGGGGCCGATCACGATACGTGAGGGTCTCTGGGATTCCCGAAATATCACTGCTCTTAAAGCCTTTCAGGAAGTCGGTCCAGAGAAAGCAGAGGAATTTGTGAATGGTCTCGGATTAAAGTTCGATCATTATTATGAATCTGCTTCAATCGGCGGTGTGTCTCCTGGGGTAAACTCCGTACAAATGGCCGGCGCTTATGCCGCATTTGGGAATGAAGGTATTTACAACAAGCCGCATACGGTTACAAAAGTTGTCTTACGCGATGGTGAAACAGAGATTAAAAATGATAATAAACCAAAGCCGGCAATGAAAGAATATACCGCTTATATGATTTCTGATATGCTGCAGAGCGTGATCGACCATCCAAGAGGAACAGGCCTTTATGCCAAGGTGCCTGGATTACCGATGGCCGGAAAATCAGGTACGACGAACTATACTCAAAAAGAACGCGAAAAATATGGAATTGCTAAAACAGGCGCACCTGATTCATGGTTTGTAGGCTATACCACAAACTACACAGCGGCGGTTTGGACTGGATATAAGACTCGTTCCATATCACTATCCCCTACGGATAGAAGGGTTTCACAATACATTGTCAGTGACCTGATGAGCTATGTTCATGAAGGCGTTGACACACCCGATTTTAATAAACCGGACAGCGTGGTTGAATCCAAGGTTGAACTAGGAAGCAATCCGCCTAGACTACCAAGTGAATACACTCCAGATGACAGAGTGATTACTGAATTATTCGTCCGTGGAACGGAACCTTCCAAGGTTTCAAAAGAATTCGACAAGATTGATGCACCTTCAAATCTGAAAGGTAAATTCAATAAGAAGGATCAAACCATCACTCTTGCCTGGGACTATGGTAAAGAGAAGGACGTTCAGTTTGAAGTTGCGGTTTCGATAAATGGTGAAGCGAAACAAGTATTATCGACAACGGATAAGAAAGGATTAAATGTAGAAAACATTCAATCCCAAGGAACGTTCACCTTTGAGGTTGTAGCCATATCAGGAGATCAGCGCAGTAATCCTGCAACCGTCAATGTTGATGTCAAGTCTACTGATGATGAAGATAAAGAAAAACCAGATGAAAACAACGATGAAAATCAAGATAACAATGGTAACAATAATGGAAATAACAACGGTAATGGAAATGGTCAAGGAAATGGTCAAGGAAATGGTCAAGGAAATGGTAATGAAGAAGATTCAGGTAATGATGGTGAAGACACAGGTGGCGATGATGGCACTACTCCTCCACCTGAAGGAGATGGAACTGGTGACGGAGGTACAGATGACGGCACTGGTGATGGGACTGGAACCGGTGATGGAACTGGTGACGGTACCGGCAACGGATCAGGAACTGGAGATGGTGCCACGAATGGTGCACCTGCTACCCAATCGGACTCCCGAAGAGAACAAGAATAAGGTAAAAAGGCAACGAGAACATTTTCTCGTTGCCTTTTTAATTTTCTCTAGCCCGCTTTAGAGCCAGAGATTTAGCATATTGTTTATGTTGTTCCTCGAATAGCTGAGATAACTGTATGAAAGAATGGAAAAGGGTTGGATTGTTCCTGATAAATGACATTCTCTCCCCTGCGTTGACCGGTTTAATGGAAAGACTATCAATGGGAGTAATGTCAGAATTTAATATTACCGGCATTGAATTACTCCAGTATAAAAGCATATAAGCTTGTGCAATACTCTTTTTCATCAGAGGTAATGTATCCTTGGAACGTTTATTAAATAACGTTTTAAGACACTCCTCCCCCTCTCTCCAGCTTTTAAGTATGTTACCTATGAAGTATTCATGATCCACCCAGGGAAGCGAACCTGGAGACTCCTCATTGAAATAGAGAATTTCATAAGCGAAGAAAGGCTCATAAAGTATGATATGAGAAGTATCCACTCTCACTTTTAAATCAGGAAAGAAAAAAGGATCCTTTAGTTGTAATGGAACGCTTAAGGTCATTACTTCCATATGTTACCTTTTTTCTTTAGCCTCTTCTGACCTTCTCTGCATAAATCGACCAGCGGGCATACATCACATTGGGGTGATTGGGCTTTACAATGGTACCTTCCAAAGAAAATCAACCGGTGATGAGTTTCGGACCATTCTTCCTTCGGGATTTTTTTCATTAACGTTTTCTCTACTTCTAATACGTTATCTTTCCATCGGCAAATCCCTAATCTCTTACTTACACGTTCAACATGGGTATCAACTGCCAGAGCCGGCACTCCAAATGCAACCGATACTACTACATTTGCTGTTTTCCTTCCTACACCCGGCAGCTTCACTAATTCTTCATGACTTTCAGGAACATTCCCCCCATGTTCAGTCAGGATGATCTCACATAGTTTACGAATGTTTTTCGCTTTGTTTCGGTACAACCCGATGGAACGTATATCCTGTTGAAGTTCTTCCAAAGAAACATTCAGATAATCTTCAGGTTGCTTATATTTTTCAAATAAGCCTTTTGTAACTTTATTCACGAGGGCGTCAGTACATTGAGCCGACAGAAGCACCGCAATGACAAGCTCAAAAGGATTTTCATGACGCAGCTCACAGTGAGCGTCTGGAAACATCTCTCTCATTTCATCTAAGCAAATTTGTATTTGTTTTTTATTTAGCATGTATCCTACTACCTCCAACTTGTCCTAAAAATCAACAACGATTATCCAAAATAAAAATAGACCAACCCTCAAGCATTTGAGAGTCAGCCCCTTTTTTCTTCCTATTGCTCAAGCCAATTATAAAATGGTACTGATTTTCGTTTAGGAGAAGCAGCAGAATCATTGGAAGCTGCGGGGTTTTGGTGAGAACGGAAGCGCTGGCTTTGGTTACGCGCATCTTCAATGGTTTTCACACCGTTTTTCTTCCATTCGAATAGAATCCGATCGATATATCTAAAATTCAGCTTGCCGGATATGACAGCTTCTCTCAATGCCGCTTTAATAATAATAGCATTATGATCATCCTGATCCAACCACATGGCCAGGGTTTCACATTCTAACGGAGATAGCGGACGACCAAATTCCTGTTCGAATGTCGTGTAAATGTCCGCTTCTTCTTCCATGGATTTCTCCATCTGCTTCATTTTGGAATCCTGAATTACGAACTCAGCCATCTTTTCCCATAAAGGATTAAGAGAATACTTTTCAAACAGGATTCCATCTGGTGAAGATCCCTCTTCGATCGATAGAAACTGTTGTTGCATTAACTTTCTTAAAATAGATGAACAGTATTCGGTAGAAATACTCATAGGTTCCGAGAGCTCTTCTGGTGTCGGAAAATAGTTTCCCTTTTCCAGATGACCGTAAATTTGCAATAATAGAACAAACTCTGACTCATTTAAACCCAGGGTATTGTAATTTGATAATAATAATTGCGGAATGTTAAGTGTCCCCTCTTCGATCCAGGACACCATTAAACGTTTATAATCCATATTCGGCACACCTCACTCACTAGTATATCATGCTTCAGTATATGTGGACATGGATATGAATTAGAAGAAAGATGGAAAATTGAATCAGTGGCAGTGTAAAAACAGGGACCGTTCCTTTCCGCGGGGAGGAAGTCGAGCCTCCTCGACGTACCGTCTGTGGGGTCTCGACCTTTCCTCTATTTCCCGCAGGAGTCAAGTGCCTTCCGCTACAATCCACTCTGTGCTACTACATTCGACTTAAACTAATTATGGAAAGACAAACACAAAAAGTTCAGATTTAGTTAGTATTATAAATGCGCCCTATATCTAAACTTCCGCATGTGTTATCACGAAGAAAATCAGGATGAATCAATCGGACCTAGCGCAAATTCACGCCTGATTTGAATTCCACCAAAAATGACGCATAAAAGTTGTACAAAAACCCTCTATACACAAAGAAGAAGGCTTTGAAACGGTGCTGTCATTGTTAAGAAAAGAAGCAGCTTAAAATTGTAGATTCTCTTATTTTTAAGTAAACCTTTTGGCTCTGTCACGAAAAATCTATTTAAGATGGTGAGGGGAACTGCGTAGACTCCTGCGGAAAAACGGGCGTGCCGAGACCCCGGAAGCGAAGCTGAGGAGGCTCGGCCGTACGTCCGCGGAAAGCGAAGCAGTTCCCCTCACCATCTAGCACTCACTGTCTGACAGAGCCCGGGCAGAGCTTATCTTAAAAAACCATCTTAGCGAAGGAAAAGAAAAGAACCGGCCGGGATTGCCCTTAATGCAATCCGGCCAGCTCTTTGTTTGGTGTTTGTATTATGGATATAAACGGTTTAGTAGACGCGGGAATGGGATGGTTTCCCTTACGTGTTCTACTCCGCTTATCCAAGCAACTGTTCTTTCAAGTCCAAGACCGAATCCTGAATGAGGAACAGATCCATATTCTCTTAGTTCCAAGTACCACTTGTACGCATCTGTAGCAAGTTCGTGCTCTTCAATGCGACGTTTCATAAGTTCCGCATCGTGGATACGCTCTGAGCCACCGATAATCTCTCCGTACCCTTCTGGTGCGATCAGGTCGGCACATAATACGACATCATCACGGTCTGGATCAGGTTGCATATAGAAAGGTTTTAGAGAAGTCGGGTAATGCGTGATAAATACCGGCTTGTCGTAGCTTTCAGCTATGGCTGTTTCATGTGGAGCTCCGAAATCGTCTCCCCACACGATATCATCGAATCCTTTTTCATGCAATAACTTAAGTGCATCGTCATAAGTGATTCTCGGGAAAGGCGCTTTGATCTGCTCTAATTTAGATGTATCTCTTCCTAATCGATCTAATTCAAGCTTGCAATTTTCCAGGACCGATTGAACGATATAAGAAACATATTGCTCCTGCACTTCCAGGTTATCTTTAAAATCATAGAATGCCATTTCAGGCTCGATCATCCAGAATTCGATTAAATGACGACGGGTTTTCGATTTCTCCGCTCTGAAAGTCGGTCCGAAAGAGAATACTTTCCCTAATGCCATGGCCGCTGCTTCCATATACAGCTGACCACTCTGAGAAAGATAGGCATCTTCTTCAAAATATTTAGTGGCGAATAACTCGGTCGTTCCTTCCGGAGCACTTCCAGTCAGAATGGGAGGATCCACCTTTACGAATCCTTCTTGATTAAAGAACTCATAGGTTGCACGGATGATTTCGTTACGCACTTTCATCACGGCATGCTGTTTACGGGAACGAAGCCAAAGGTGACGATGATCCATCAGAAATTCTGTTCCGTGCTCCTTCGGTGTAATTGGATAGTCCACTGCTTCATGAATCACTTCTACGCTTTTCACTTGCAGTTCGTATCCAAACGGTGAACGGGAATCTTCTGAAACCGTTCCTGTAACATATAGAGATGTTTCTTGAGTTAATGATTTTGCTTTTTGAAAGATTTCTTCTTCCACTTCACTTTTTACGACAACACCTTGAATGAATCCAGTTCCGTCACGAAGCTGAAGAAAGGCGATTTTTCCACTTGAACGTTTGTTGGCAAGCCAAGCACCAATGGTTACTTCTTCTCCTACAAACTTACTTACTTGAGATATAGTAGTTTTCACGATTTTTTCCCTCCAAAAAAACTTAAGACGCTTATGTATCGTTATTTATTATACATTTACCGTTATCCCGCCGCAATAGATACAGCAAAACGGGGATGAATTTAAGGAAAAAGCAGACCGAAACGAACACGGTCTGCAAACCTTGTAATTATTTACTCTTCCTAACAACAAATTCGTGCATTCTCTCAATTGCTTTTTCGAGTGCATCAAGACTTGTGGCATAAGAAAGACGGATATTATTGTCCGATCCGAAACCAGAACCAGGTATAACCGCTACCTTTGCCTCTTCCAGCAGAGCTTTGGTAAATTCGTCGACATTGTTGTAGCCTGTATTCTTGGCCGCTTCTGACACATTCGGGAACAGATAGAAAGCACCTTGAGGCTTCAAACAATGAAACCCTGGAATACTGTTCAATTTATCAAAAACAATGTTTAAGCGTTCTTCAAATGCCTGTCTCATTTCCTCTACAGGATGTTGATCTCCCAAATAGGCAGCAACCGTCCCATATTGTGAAGTTGTCGTTGGGTTAGAGGTTGAATGACTGGCAAGATTGGTCATTGCTTTAATGATTGCCTCGTTCCCTGCCGCATATCCAATCCTCCATCCCGTCATGGAATGAGATTTTGACACCCCGTTGATCACGATGGTTTGCTCTTTAAGTTCAGGAGACAATTCAGCAATAGACGTGTGTGAATTCCCGTCGTATACAAGCTTTTCATAAATCTCGTCTGAAACGATCAGAATATCGTTCTCTAAGCATACTTCTCCAATTGCTTGTAACTCTTCGTGGGAGTATAGCATGCCTGTAGGGTTACTAGGTGTGTTGAGAATGACTGCTTTCGTTTTGGAAGTAATCGTCTCTTTTAACTGCTGTGGAGTAACTTTGTACTCGTTCTCTTCTTTCCCTTCAACGATCACGGGAGTTCCTCCGGCAAGCTTCACTTGTTCAGGATAGCTGACCCAGTATGGAGTAGGAATGATGACTTCATCATTTTCGTTTAAAAGAACTTGAAACAATGTATAAAGGGCATGCTTTGCACCACTCGTCACGATGATCTCAGATGGTTTATACGTAAGTTTCTGATCTGTTTCAAATTTATGGATGATAGCTTCTTTCAATTTGGCCATACCACCGGATGGAGTATACTTTGTGTGGCCTTCAGTCATGGACGCATACGCAGCATTGATGATATGTTCAGGAGTATTAAAGTCAGGTTCACCTGCACCTAAACCGATAACATCAATACCCTGTGACTTCATTTCCTTTGCTTTTGCAGTAATCGCTAAAGTCGTTGATGGTGTTAAAGCACTAACTCTGTCAGCTAACGTAAATTTCATTGCAGTATTCCCCCTGATCATAAATTTTCAATTTTTCTCCACCATTCTCCAGTAGAAAACAGCAGGTAGAAGTAATTTAAATTGTCTTGTTGATCCAAGTAGGTGATTTCCCATACAGGCCCAACAGATTCATATCCTAAACGTACCGATAATAATTCCTTCGGTTGTTTTTCCTCATTTAGTTTATTGATTGCCTGTTCTTTTGAGATACCATCTGCCCATTTTTTCTCGATTATTTTCCCTTTTTTATTGGGTACCCAAGCGACGAGCTTCTCATTTTGATCATCCTTGCCTGTCACAACAACATATGACTTAGATCCGTTATAGAAGCTTGTGTTTTCAACGTCAACGATAGCCGTTTCAGCTTTCACTCTATTCAGAGCTTTCTCTGCCTGATTATCCAATGGGTTCCGGGAAACTTGATAAAGTACGACCGAAGCCGTTATCCCAAGGACTAAGAACAATAGGGCGATAATTGTTATCCATTTTTTCATTACAATCACTCTTTATGTACGATATATTGTTAATACTGCTTGATTCTGATCTTCCGGATCTAAGGCTAAACCAAACATATAATCATCTTTTTTTAAGGTTCTATTTAATGTATCAACCACTTTATATAAGTTATCCGTATATTCGATACGAACGGTGGAAAGAATTTCAATTCGGCTCTCCATGGTGTTCCTCCTTTTACCCGCTTACTTAAGTTACTCCCTTAATAAAAAACATTTTTTCTACTCATGACGTCCGGCTATTCGCCACACTATGAGTAAGAAACGCTACACACATTATAACAACATTAATGGTTATTATGGTAGAGCGTATCACAAAATCGGTATTCTAATCCACACTCAGTGAGGCTGACAACTTAGTCAGCCTCACTTTTTTCTCTTTCGGCATTAGTGTTTCCCGCCCTCTTCTTTAAACACTCCATCTTCTTGATCAAAGGTAAGCACTTCGTAGTTTCGCTTATTAAATTTGATGGAGATCAATCCATGTTGCCCAGTTAAATACAGATCAATCCACGCCTCGTTGATGGCTTCGAGCATTTCACCATTAAGAAGCCTTTCCTTAGAACGGTACAGTAAAGCCGTTTGAGGATCGATATGCTTCAGAAGACGGTGAGACATGCTTTCCGATTTAGAATGAAGAGGTATTTTAACAATATTGACGTTCTTTAGTGGTTTTGTAAGTAAAACCTCTTCAGAATGCAATGATTGTGAGCTCAGCCACAAAAAGCGATGATGGAAGAAGGTAATGGAAAAGTCCAATCCCTCTCCTTTCTCATTGCCTTCATGCATCACATTTAATGCTACCTCTTTTGAAAGCGAGTATGATTGATCCTCTGTGATCGTGTGCATCCTAAAGGAACCTTTTTTCTGTATTGCTTCAGCCAGGGATTTACCCGTTATTATTTCTTTTATGGAGTACTTCTTACCAAGTTCAGTAATCATATCCTCATGCACTTCTCTTTTTTCCGTGAGGATGATTCCCTTAATGTTGTCAATATGCATTTGATTCAAATAATAATATAATTGTTTACTTTCCTGAAGGGGTCCTGTATTAATTAAATAATTTTTCCCGGAAGCTAAATGAAGAACTGCTACCTCCCCTTTTAAAACAGGAAGAAAACTAATCGCATACTCCTCATGTGATACATGTAAATCCACCTGAGGCACTTTCATTCCATAGGCATTTGAAATGACAAGGAAAAAAGTCAGCATTACCGAAAAGATCACTCTCATTTTCAATCCTCCAGTTTCACATCTACTCTTTAGGTTGTGTTAAAGAGTAAAATTTATCACTGAAGTTTAGTCTAGAGCCAATCTTCAATCCATGAAACCAAATCAAATAAATCTCCTTCTTTTAGTTCCATTGAAGGAATCGACTGCAAGAAAGCCTTACCATACCTTGTCGTCATCACTCTTCGGTCATATACAATCACGATTCCCCGATCACTGCTTCTTCTAATCAGCCTTCCTACCCCTTGCTTGAACCGAATAATCGCTTCGGGTAAAGAGTGAGAAGAAAACGGGTTCTTTCCTTGAGCCTTGAGGATATCTGATTTTGCCTGATTGACAGGCTCGTCAGGTGGTGAAAATGGAAGTCTGACCATGGCAAGACAAGAGAGGTCTTCTCCTGGAATGTCTACACCCTCCCAGAAACTACTCGTTCCAAATAAAATCGCCTTGTCAAATCGCTGGAAGTTCTTTGTCAGCCGTGTACGACTTCCTGAGGTGATTCCTTGTGCCATTAATACATATTCCTCTAATAAACCACTTTCTTTCATCAGCTCATACGTTTTTCTTAACATATCGTAAGACGTAAATAAGATGAGCATTCTCCCTTTCGTCGCTTGAGCCACTCCAATTAAATGCGAGCTTATTGCTTCAATATACTCTTCACTTTGAACTTGCTGAATTTCAGGGACGTCTGTTGGGACGAACAATCTGGAAACTTCATTGTAGTCAAAAGGAGAAGTAAGCTGTAACTGCTTTACCCCTTGACCTATGAGTCCAATCTCGTTTAAGAAGTAATTGAAAGACCCGCTGACGGTCAGGGTAGCTGAAGTAAGGACGACACTTTTCTTTTTGGCAAAGATCTCATCTTGAAGATTACGATTGACGGTAACTGGTTGAGCTTGGATAGAAAGACTATTCGGCAATGATCTTGTATCTCCATCTAACCAGAGAACATGGTTGTTCATTTCTCTTAAAAAGACGGTTTGAAAATTCATTCTCAACTCTGCCCAATCCACTAAAAAGCTGTAGAATTCTTCAATCAAGGCTTTTTCTTTATCTTGTAGCTTGATCTTCTTATTCTTGATGGTCTCCAGAATCTGATGAAACTCTTTTTCCACAAACTTCATTCCTGAAATAACCCGTTCCATGGACATGATTACAGGTTGAAAGTAGCTGCTCTTCTTCATTTCGTCCGTAATTCTCAGCTGTATTTTTTGTACCCCGGTTCTCTTTTTGGCTTTCTTATAGAAAACGCTCGTCAACACTCCGATGGCCTCTTCTAAATCAATGTAAAACTGACTAATACGAGAATCCAATTCAAATGAGTGGGTATTCATTTGAATTGAATGGTTGGAAATAAGCTGATCAAGTCGATAGAACAACTGTTTTTGGTCCAGAGTTCCTAACTGGGAAGTACTAAACTTAATGGAGAGATAATCCATTACAACTCCAAGGTGCTGTCTTGCTGACTTCTCCAGATGATGAGCCTCATCTATCACTAAGTAATCGTAAGGAGGAAGCATGCTGCTTTCCTTCACGATATCAGTCAGAAGCATTGAGTGATTTGTAATGATGATATCTGCTTCTTGAGCACTCTTTCTTGCGAAAAGATAGAAGTCTTTCCCGACCCAGGGATCTTTTGTATGAGGTAAGTGCCATCCGTCATGTTTTAGACGATTCCAGAACAACTGCCCCCCGGAAGTAAGGTTAAGTTCATCCATATCACCGGACTCTGTTCGTGTAAGCCATACCAGAATTTGCATCTTTGTCAGTACTACGTCATATTGAGACTCATCTTCCCTGAGAGACTGTTCAAACTTAAACAGGTTTATGTAATGATTTTTCCCTTTTAGTAGTACGGTTCTGAATGGTGTAGGGCTTATTTTTTCCAATAATTTAATTTCCTTATGAAGTAATTGCTCTTGCAATTGAATGGTGTATGTACTGATGACCACTTTTTCATGAGAGCCCTTGGCAAACATGACCGCAGGCCATAAGTAGCCCAGTGACTTGCCAACCCCTGTCCCCGCTTCTATGACCACATGCCGGGATTCATGAAAAGCCTGTTGAATCTCATCCATCATTTCCATTTGCTGCTCTCTCTTCTCATAGAAGGGAACATATTGCGCCAAGTGTTCGTCTATATCGGGATCATCAATATGGAGATTTTCAATAGTTGATTCATCTTTCTTTGAAGCGGATTTCTTCCGGAGAGCCAGTCCCCGATATACCTCTAACTGTCGTGGAAGGTCCTCTACGTGTTTTTGTTTCTCACTCACAATACTGTCAAACAATAAGGAAAGATCACTTTTCAAATGACGTGAAAGCTTGTGAAGATTTTCGAGTGTGACTAAGGGCAGCTTTGACAATTCTTCAATAAAATAAAGAAGAATTTCGGCTGTCACATAGGCATCACTGTCTGCCTGGTGAGGCCTTACGTGGCTTAAATCCAATGTATTGGATAATTCCGTCAGCTTAAAACTGTCTGCTGATGGTAAGGCCACTTTAGCTAATTCTACTGTATCGAAGCTAGGACCCGTAAATGGGTTATAGCCTGCATCTTCCAGTTCTGCTTGAAGGAATGATAGATCGAATTGAACGTTGTGAGCAACAAAAACGCCATGATCCAGAAGCTCTAGTATTTTCGGTGCAATTTCATGAAAAGCTGGAGCGTCCTTGACCATTTCATCATTGATCCCCGTCAATTCCTCAATAAACGCAGGAATCGGTTTTCCAGGTGACACAAATGATGTGTATTGGTCAATGATCTTTCCGTTTTCTATAATAACCGCTGATAGTTGGATGATTTTTTCTCCCTTTTTAGGAGAATTTCCTGTTGTTTCAAGATCGATAACAACGAGTTTAAATGGGTACATGTTCTTCACTGCCTTTATTTAGATCCTACTTCATACTCTTATGATTTCTAAATAAGTGTACCATAAACAAAAAAGCAAGTCTCCTATTCACAAATGAGAAGACTTGCCGCTTTCTTTTATAGTATTGTCGCTTCAGGTTCTGTACCGATCATGTCAATGATACGGTTATTTTCTCCCATGATAGCCACTTTCGGGATATGGTCATGGACCATTTCCTCAGCTATCAGTTTATACGATATGATGATGACAATATCACCTTTTTGCACAAGTCTTGCAGCAGCGCCGTTCAAACATATGACGCCGCTTCCTCTTTCACCTGGTATAATGTAAGTCTCCAGGCGGGCTCCATTGTTGTTGTTTACAATCTGAACCTTTTCATTCGCCATCATTCCGACTGCATCTAATATATCCTGATCGATGGTAATGCTTCCCACATAATCCAAGTTCGCTTCTGTTACAGTCGCTCTGTGGATTTTACCACTCATCATCGTTCTAAACATTTGAATCCTCCTCTGGTTCTACACTGATGATTATATTATCAATTAATCTGGCCTGTTGAAATTGAACTGCCAGAGCGATAATGATCTCACCCTGTAATCTGGACAGTTCCGCTAGCTCAGGAAAGGAGTACGCTTCCACATAATCGATTTTTCCCGAGGTATTTTCTTGAACGTTCATAGAAATCATGGAAATAATCGAATCGGGGTCTCTCTCTCCGGCATCAATACGATTTTTTGCTTCTATCAGACTTTGATAAAGTGAAGGAGCTTCCCTTCTCTCTTCTTTTGATAGATAGACATTTCTTGAGCTTTTCGCCAAGCCATCCTCTTCCCTGACGGTAGGCACCCTCACAATTTCCACCGGAAAGAAATAATCCCTTACTAACCCTTCCACTACGGCAATCTGCTGGGCATCCTTCAGCCCGAAATATGCTCTGGTCGGCTGAATAAGGTGAAACAATTTAGTCAGAACGGTTACCACTCCGTCAAAATGACCTTCCCGTTTTCGTCCGCACAGTACTTCTACCCGCTCGATCACACTCAAGGTTACTGATTGTTTCCCATCATACATATCTACCACTTCAGGAATAAAGAGTATATCAACCCCAACATTCCTTGCTAACTCCGCATCTCTTTCAACATCACGAGGATAGCGGTCGAAGTCTTCATTCGGACCGAACTGCAGGGGGTTTACAAAGATACTCATCACGACAGTATCGTTGTTTTTCCCTGCTTCCTCCGCCAGAGTCAAGTGACCTTCATGAAGGTACCCCATTGTAGGGACAAATCCGATAGAGGAACCTGAATTCTTTACTTGTTGTATCGAGGCTTGCAGATCTTGTATGTTCGTTATCACTTTCATTTTTTCATTCCACCATAGAGAGTTTCCAATTCTTCATCCCGCATCGTGAAGGAATGGTCATCAGATGGGAAGCTCCCCCCTTTAACTTCTTCTATATAGTCTTTTATGCTGATATGAATGGCTTCTGATATATTGTTGTATTGTTTAACAAACTTAGGCACACGGTTCACCCCGTATGTTACAAGATCGTGGAACACTAATACTTGGCCGTCTGTTTCACTGCCTGCACCAATTCCAATGGTCGGAATCGTTAATGCTGCTGAAATCTCTTTGGCGATTTGCTTTGGTACACACTCTAACACAAGAGCAAAGGCACCTGCCTGTTCACATTTTATGGCATCATCGATCAACTTTTTGGCTGTGTCGGCTGTTTTTCCTTGTACTTTATATCCTCCAAGGACACCGACGGATTGAGGCGTTAAACCTAAATGAGCCATAACGGGTATCCCGGCACTTGTAAGGGAATGGATACGATCAATCACATGATCTCCCCCCTCTACCTTCACAGCGTGAGCGCCTCCCTGTTGAAGAATCTGAGCCGCTGTTTTAAGAGTTTCATCCCTAGACAAATGGTAGGACATAAACGGCATATCAGTGACGATAAAGGTATCTTTCGCCCCTCTTTTTACGGCTTTCGTATGATGAATCATATCTTCAACTGTAACAGGTACCGTTGAGTCGTAACCCAATACAACCATTCCGAGGCTGTCACCAACAAGGATGACATCAATTCCAGCTTCCTCCGCTATCTTGGCACTTGGATAATCATACGCTGTAAGCATGGAAATCTTTTCTTTCTTATTCTTCATCTTAAAAAAATCTGTCGTTTGTTTCATAATGTCCTCCTTCTTTTCAGTCAGAGGTGACGAAACGAAATGAAAGCACTTTCAATACAGAACTAAAAAAACCTCCTGAATAAATGACAGAAGGATCATAAGTGTTTAGTATCATTGTTTCGACCCTCTGTCCCAGTCCACAATGGATCAAGGCAGAAATTGTATTAAAGTTAATAAAAGCTGAACGTATAGGGGTGCAGTTCCAAGGATACTGCCCAATGAGATTATACCATAAAAAAACCGGGATGGAAGCAATCGGATAGCCACATCCCGGTTTCACTTAAATATTCACTTCAATATCTGCAGAATAAATCTGATGAACGGTCCCTGCTGAGTCTTCGATCTTCAGAACGCCTTCATCAGTTATCCCGAGTGCCCTTCCTTGAATCGTTCCATTGATGGTACGGGCACGGATTTTCTTACCGATACTGATTGCATAACTCTCCCATAACAGCTTGACCGGAGTAAAGCCTTCCTTCATATAAATAGAATATAGGGCTTCGATTCGTTCTAACACCTTTTGAACAATTTCTGATCTTGATAAAGGTTCTCCTTGTTCTATAGCCAGTGAGGTTGCAATCTTCTGAAGTTCATCAGGAAAGTGTTCCTTCGTATGATTTACATTCATGCCGATCCCGATAATAATGGAGTTTATTTTATCAGATTCAGCCTGAAGCTCCGTCAAAATCCCCGTCACTTTCTTTCCGTCAATTAGAATATCATTCGGCCATTTGATTTGCGGATGAAGGTCTGTTACTTCCTCAATCGCTTGAACGACGGCAACGGCAGTAATGAGTGTAAACTGTGGGGCCTTTTGAGGTGGAAGAAGGGGCTTTAAGATCAGACTCATCCAAATTCCCGTTCCCTTTGATGAGTGCCACTCTCTCATTAACCTGCCTCTTCCGGCAGTTTGTTCGTCAGCTATGACCAACGTACCTTCTGATGCACCGTCGCCGGCAAGCACATGAGCGATGCGCTGTGTACTTTGAACCGACTCTTCATAGTGTATCGCTCTGCCTAAGGTTTTCGTTTGTAACCCTAAGCGGATCTTACTTTCTGTCACACTATCAGGGGTTTCAATGATTCGATACCCTTTTTTTCTTACGGCTTCTAACACAAAGCCTTCTTTACGAAGTTCTTCAATATGCTTCCAAATAGCCGTTCTTGAACACCCTGCTATATCAGCCAGTGCTTGTCCGGATAAAAATTCCTGATCCGATTCAGACAAAGCGTGAAGCAGTTTCTTCTTTATAGTCGATTGCATGTCTGTAGCCACCTCCTTATCGTTTCTTTATCGTTATGAATTGTATCGGTAATAATCGCCCATTCAATTTCAGCCAAAAGTTCTTTCATCCATGGACCACCCTTTTTGTTCGCCCACATCATTAAGTCCTCTCCTGTTACATCCAGTTGTTGTCTCGATGTAATCGCTAATGATTGATATTCTTCTTTCACGTTTTCTATAGAAGAAACGGGTTTGGATTCTATGCATTCATGGACTTTCTCAACATTAACCGCTGCTTCCAGGCCGGCACGATAAAGCAAAGGCTTAGACCAGCCGGACTTCCTTCTTTCCTTTAAAATTTCAAGCTCCTTCGAACGTTCCCGTATCGTTTTCGTCGGAAGCCTCCAGTCTTTCAGAAAATCCTGGGTATCAATATCCCCAATGTACAAAAGAAGTAACCATGCTTGGTCCTTATTTATGTCTTCTAATCGAGGTAGATCCGCAACTTGTTGAAGAGTTTCTTTATGTTGAGTTAAATGAGGGAGTTCAGTATACAGTTTGGTACGGACCAGGAGGGAAAGTGCCTCTCGTTTCCATTTACCTCCCGCAATCTTCTCGAACTCCATCGTCTTTCTTTCTACGGCTATATGCTCAAGAAGGCTGGAGTGCTCTTCTAATGCATTCAGTGTAACAGGCTCGACCTTGAATCCTAATTGACTGACAAAGCGCACTCCCCTCATCATACGAAGAGCATCCTCAGTAAACCGTAAATCCGGTGATCCCACGGTCCTGATCACTCTATTATGTATGTCTTCGAGGCCCTTAAAGGGATCATATACTTTCCCATCAGCATCCATGGCCATACTATTCATCGTAAAATCACGGCGCTCCAGATCTCCTTCTAATGAGCGGATGAATTCTACCTTATCCGGCCTTCTAAAGTCCGCATAGGCAGATTCAGTCCTGAATGTCGTGATTTCATATTCTCTTCCCTCTTCAATGACCAGAATGGTTCCGTGTTCTATGCCGATATCAATTGTTCTCGGAAATATCTCCTTTATTTCTTGTGGATAGGCAGACGTTGCGATATCTACGTCGTTAATCGGACGACTCAGGAAGTGATCCCTGACGGATCCACCAACGAAATAGGCAACGAATCCCGCCCTTTCAATCTTCTTTAAAACGGGTACGGCTTGTTGGAACATACTCGGTAACATTTTTAACACCTGCTTTACTAGGATCTTTTCCTTCCGACTATATCATGATAGAAGCTCTTTGTAGATCCGTTCATACTCTTCGACAATTTTGCTGGAATGAAACTTTGTTCGGGCCGTTAGAAGCGCATGTTCCGAGAGTTCCCTGTGAAGTGTTTCATCTTTCAGCAACAACAGAGACTTTTCTGCCACTTGTGCAACGTTCCCGACTTCACATATATAGCCGTTGTATCCGTCCTCAATGACCTCCGGAATGCCTCCTACATTTGTCCCAATGCTCGGCACGCCGCAAGCCATAGCCTCCAGGGCAACTAAACCGAAACTTTCTTTTTCTGAAAGCAGCAGCTTAATATCACTAAGTGAATAAAGCTCTTCTAAGTTATCCTGTTTTCCAAGGAACAAAACTCGATCTTCTAGTCCGAGTTCTCCCACCTGTCTGCATATCACCGTCATTTCAGGTCCGTCCCCCACAAGTAGAAGCTTGGCTGGAATCTCGCTTTGTATAAGATTGAATGCCGCTACAACATCCTTTACTCTTTTCACCCCGCGAAAGTTGGAAACATGAATAATGACTTTTTCATTGTCCCTAATCCCATATTCATTTCTAAGATGCTGGGAATCTACTGCCTTGTATACTCTTTCATCTATGAAATTATAGACCGTTTGAATGTCCTTATCCGGCTGTATCAAGTCATTGGTTTGTTTCACTAATGCGGAAGAAACCGCGGTCACCACGTCAGACTTTTCGATCCCGAATCGAATCGCTCCTGTTAAAGAAGGGTCATAACCAAGTACGGTAATATCGGTGCCGTGCAAGGTGGTGACAATCTTAACATCTTTACCAGACATTTGTTTACCCAAAATGGCACAGACTGCATGAGGGATCGCATAATGTACATGAAGGATGTCCAGGTTCTCACGCTCCGTAATTTCTGCCATCTTATTCGCCAGTGCTATATCGTAAGGCGGGTATTGAAACACTGAATACTGACTCACTTCCACTTGATGAAAATAGATGTTGTGATACATTTTATTTAGCCGAAATGGAATGCTCGAGGTTATAAAGTGAATTTCATGACCTCTTTCTGCTAATAATTTCCCAAGCTCTGTTGCTACTACGCCAGAGCCTCCAACAGTCGGGTAGCAGGTAATACCTATTTTCATTTTCATACCATTAATCTCCTAACAAATCTTGATGCAATATTAGGGTGTTATAGGAAAAGAATCCTTCTGCATAACGTAAGCCCGCTTCTTTCCCCATCATTCGCTCCCTCGCTTCAACCGCTTCTATGTATCCTTCAGTTAAAGGAGTAGAAACTCCTTCAGATCCTTGGTTAAATTGGCTCGTATATGCCTCTAAGCTACGAATCTTTGTATTCATAAATGCCTCAATATTCACTACAAATTGTGGTTTATGAAAGCCGTTGATGATATAAAAATACAGATTATCCGCTTTATGTGCCGGAGTTGTGGCATTAAATTTCCGAATTCCAGCTGAAAAAAAAGCTTCTTTGATCAATCGTGAAGCATTCCCATGATCAGGATGGCGATCCTGATCGTAGGGAGCAAATATCACTTTCGGCTTGTACATTCTGATCACGTTAACCACTTTCTGTATGTTTTCATCTGTTATGTAAATGCCTCTATCAGGAACATCCAAGGTCTCCCTCTTGCAGGCACCTAATATATGTGCAGCTGACATTGCTTCTTCTTTACGCAAAGAAACGGTTCCATTTGATGAAAGCTCGGCTTCTGTGAGATCGCAAATCACAATCTTCTTTCCTTCTGCCGCATATTTTGCAAGGGTGCCCCCCATACCGATCTCCACGTCATCGGCATGTGCGCCAAATGCGAGGATGTCTACTTGTTGATCCACATTACTCCTCCTTATCCTTTACCACACTCCGCCACTCGATATCTCCTCTTTGAAGCCCTTTTACCAATACTTCTGCTGTTCCCATATTGGTCGCTAATGGAACTGAATACACATCACATAGTCTGATTAGTGCAGATACATCAGGTTCGTGAGGCTGAGCTGTTAAAGGGTCTCTAAAAAACAGGACAAGATCCATATTATTATTGGCAATATAAGAACCTATCTCCTGGTCTCCCCCCAGTGGACCTGACCGGAAACGATGGACAGATAATCCCGTTTCTTCCCCGATTCTCTTTCCCGTTGTTCCAGTGGCAAAAAGAGCGTGTTTCTCAATTATCGACTTATAAGCCAATACAAAACGAATCAGATCATCTTTTTTCTTATCATGAGCTATTAATGCGATATTCATAACACTCACCCTTTAATCTAATATATTTTCCAACCCGTAAACAAGTGTATCCAGCTTCATGACCGTATCAACGGAAACTTTCACTCCTGACATGAAGCTTCCCCGGTTAAAAGAGTCATGGCGGATTGTTAATGTCTGACCTTCCGCCCCTAACATAACCTGTTGATGAGCAATTAATCCCGGCAGGCGGACGCTATGGATATGCATGCCGTCAACATTCGCTCCCCTTGCACCAGAATGCGTTTCTTTTTCATCTGGGTGTCCCTGCTGCTTCGATTCTCTCACTTCCCTGATCATTTCTGCTGTTTTCAGAGCAGTCCCTGAAGGAGCATCCAGTTTTTGGTCGTGATGGTATTCAATGATTTCGACATCATTAAAATACTTAGCTGCCATTTGGGAAAATTTCATCATGAGCACTGCACCGATAGCAAAGTTAGGAGCGATGATACATCCCAATGACTTTGATTCCGCAAGTGTCTTTAGTTCATTTAATTCATCAGGAGAAAAACCTGTCGTTCCCACCACAGGTCTAACGCCGTATTCAAGGGCGGTTTTCGTGTGGTGATAACCTACCTCTGGAGTCGTTAAATCAATAAGCACATGTGGGGTTTGATATTGAAAGCATGTTTCAATATCAGCGTAAACCGGTACATCAATATCTATTTCTTCCTTGTAATCAACCACACTAATAAGCGTAAAATGTTCAGTATCCCTTACTAACTGAACCGCTTCTTTCCCCATTCTTCCTCTTGGTCCTGCAATCGTGACGTTAATTTGTTCCATCTTCATCCCTACCTTCAATTCTTGTCCAGCGATCTTTATCTCTTGTATTAAATTTATGCATCACACGATCGTGAGCCTCTTCCAGGCTGATATCCAGGGAGTTTGCCAAGCAGATGACCACAAACAATAAATCCCCCAGTTCTTCTTCAATCGTTTTTTCTTCTTCTGAATTCTTCTTAGGTTTTTCTCCATGATAATGATTCACTTCTCTCGCCAGTTCACCAAGCTCCTCGGTGAGCCTCGCAACCATTGCCAATGGACTGAAATAACCTTCTTTAAATTGACTTATGTATTGGTCTACTTCCTTTTGTAATTGATCCATCGTTTTTTTATTATCCATAAGAAGCCACACTCCTTCAGTATCTCCTATCATGTTAGCTAAATCCTTCCCGTTTGACAAATATTACGTTTGATTTATTAACTCTTCATTGCCAGTTTGTTTCTCTTCTTATATAATGTCTCTGTCAACGAGATAATACGAATAGAAGGAGGGAAGACACATGTTGGGATTACGTATAAAAAATATATTATTCATCCTGTTAGGGTCAGCTATCTTCGCATTTGGTCTTGTCCATTTTAATATCCAAAATAAATTGGCTGAAGGCGGGTTTACCGGTATAACACTCATCCTTTATTTTTTATTTGACATTGATCCGTCTTACTCCAACCTGGCCTTAAATATACCCCTATTTTTCTTAGGCTGGAAGCTTCTCGGAAAGAAAGCTTTTTATTATACTGTACTCGGAACCGTCAGTCTTTCGGTATTTCTATGGATTTTCCAAAGATATCAAATGACGATCAACCTGGAAGGCGATCTGTTTCTTGCTGCATTATTTGCAGGGGTTTTCATCGGGGTTGGACTCGGTATAATTTTCAGATATGGCGGTACGACAGGTGGTGTGGATATCATCGCCCGACTGGCCCATAAGTATGTAGGATGGAGCATGGGGAAAACGATGTTTATGTTTGACGCCGTCGTCATTGGAGCATCTCTCATCACGTACCTGGAATACAGGGAAGCCATGTATACTCTGGTCGCTGTATTCGTTGCGGCAAGGGTCATTGACTTTATGCAGGAAGGGGCATACTCAGCCAGGGGAGCTATGATCATTTCCGACAGCCATGAAGAAATCGCAAGTGTCATCAATGAAAAAATGGATCGGGGAGTAACCGTGTTAAGAGGGCATGGTTCGTTCACGAAACAAAACCGGGAAGTGCTCTACTGTGTGGTAGGGAAAAATGAAATCGTCCGCCTGAAAAATATTATCACAAGCGTCGATCCACACGCATTCGTCTCCGTCACCGTCGTGCATGACGTACTTGGCGAAGGATTTACGTTAGACGCAGATAAGAATCCTTTACATGACTAAAAGGTATTCAACCACCTACCTGCATCTTCATCAAACAAAAAGAAGCTGGACCCTAGTATTGAGTCCAGCTTCTTCTTTATTTAGAATCAATCGTCACCATTCATGCCAGTAAAGATTAATACAAGTCTAAGTAATTCAATAACCGCAACTGCAGCAGCAGCTACATATGTCATTGCCGCGGCGTTCAATACTTTACGTGCATGTCGTTCTTCTTCATTCTTGATCAGTCCAAGTGAAACGATTTGGTTCATAGCCCGGGAAGAAGCATTGAATTCTACAGGAAGAGTGATCAATTGGAACACGACCCCAGCTGCCATCAGAATGATACCCAGAAGGAACATCCCTGTCATTTGAGTGAACATCCCGATCAATAAGAAGATCCAGGACATATTAGAGCCTATGTTCGCTACTGGAACCAACGCATGACGGAATCGTAGAAATGCATAGCTTTCAGCATCTTGAATCGCATGGCCGACTTCATGGGCCGCCACAGCTGCTCCCGCTACAGAATGTCCGTGATAGTTATCCGGTGACAATGCAACCGTTTTGGTAATCGGGTTGTAATGGTCACTTAAGAACCCTCTGCCTTCCACGACCTTCACGTTGTGTAATCCATTATCGTCCAGAATCCTTCTAGCCATCTCCCTGCCAGTCAGACCTGAAGTGGTGGCTACTCTTGAATATTTCTTAAACGTACTCTTTACTCGCATTTGAGCTCCAATTGGAATCAGAGCAATGAGTAAAAAGTAAATTAAAAATCCTGCCATTATCGCAATAACCTCCAGATGTTTAGATACCTAAATTTTATAGTGCTAAAAGCGCGCTGTCAATTTTTTTGACGCTCTGACTTTTTCGCTTCCCCTTGTCCTTTATATTTTCTCCAACCTACATAAGATAATGTAGAGACAATGATACTGCCGGTTGATATGATCACCCACCAGAGGGAAGGATCTGCTTCATCCTCTTGTTTATTCTCAAACAGTTTCTCAAGGTCCGTTTCCAATGATGTTAACTCGCTCATTGTTTCGGTGCTTTCCAACACGTCTTGCCTATAATGATCTAAGTAAGAAATTCTTGCTTCCAGCGCTTGAGCCCGCTCTACCGGAATATCCAATTTGATACTTGGTTGAATAATATTATATTTCGATAAAAACAAATTCAATGTGGTATGGTATTCATCTACATTTCCATCTTCCGCTGCCGACTTCACTCCATTAAATGCTTCCATGATCGGGTCTTCCATTTCGACCCACAAAGGCTGATATTGACTGCTTAAAGCATCCATCACAAGGCGGAACTTTGTAACGGCGTTCACCTTCTGCTCCATGTCAGCAGACGTCTGATTGATACTCTCCACTGCCAGATTATGTGAGATGGTGAGAATTCTAAGCTCATCCATTGAAAAAGAGCGTTGGGCACTCAAAGACGCAAATTCATCAGAGAAATAAACCAGTAGATGTTTCGCTTCTTCATATCTTCCAGCCTTTGTCATTTGCAAGGCCTGGTCTGCAACTTCATCAAGCTCGTTCATCGGAGACGTCGACTCTACTGCATTTAATGGGTGAGGTATTAAAATGAGAAAAAAGAAAAGCGCGATAAAGAATTGGATAAATTTCATACTTGTCCCCCCTAAAACTTCTAGTAAAGTTTATGAAAGGGTGGACAAGAGTAGACCAAAAAAAGACTATGGTCTAAGTTGAATATCTAACCGTTTCGTTTTTTGCGTGAAGAAATAAGCGATAGCGATCGAGACAATACTTAACCAGAAAGTGAAGTATCCAATATGCTGTATGTACATAGACAAACTGGAGTAAACGGGAAACTGCATATATACGTAATCAATGATGTCATTGTGTACAGTCCATACGGCACCTATTACAATATGCCAAATCCTCACCCGGTAAAAGGAAGAATACAATATCCCTTGTATAGCCATTGCTCCATGTGACGCCATGAGCATATATCCCTCCCAAGGTAACTCACCGGAAACCCACAGTGTTAACAAATTCATAACCACGGCCCATATCCCATATTTAAACAACGTGATAATGGCTAACACTTCAAATAATGGCCAATTACGATTCAGTAAAAATGCTATGAGAACGAAACAGAAAAACAGACTGGCTGTCGGGCTGTCGGGAACAAACACTAAAAATTGCGAGGGAGTATTTCGTAGTTGTGAGATATACCATATATAACCGTATATTGTGCCAAACAAGTTTACAATGAGAAGCAACCACAGAAACGTTTTGTTCTTCAAGATGGACATGATCCAGAGCATTTATTTAATCCTCTCTTTCAAGTAGAAAAAAAGAGCCAACGTAAGCCGGCCCTTTTTCACTATTTATTCTTTTAAACCAGAGATGAATTCAGCCAGTTTGTCCAGCTCTTCGTCTGATCCTTTAAATAAACCTGCAGGCATACCTGGTGGTTTACCGTTTTTAGCAATATCCGCCACTTCTTCAGGTGAGAGGCCCGTTGCAACTAAAGAAGGTCCTGCTCCGCCTTGCAGATTTTCACCATGACAGTTAATACAACCGTTTTTCTGGTCTGCATAGATTTTATAGCCTTCAGATTCTTTATCAATATCCACTTCAGCTTGAATCTTACCTTGTTCCTTCGCTGCTTCCCAATCGTGAGTCACAACTGATTCCCAAGTCAAGAAATATGTTGCTGCAAGTGCCAGTAACATGAATCCTACCGCAAATGGACGTTTCGTTGGGCGACGTTCAGGTCCTACGTCGATAAATGGAGCAAGTAAAAGTGCTCCAAATGCGATCCCAGGAATAATGAATGCTCCAATAACATTATAAGGTCCAGATGCATATGTGTATTTAAGCAATTGGTATAAGAATAAGAAATACCAGTCAGGTAATGGAATATATCCAGTATCTGTTGGATCGGCAACACGCTCTAACGGTGATGGATGAGCAACCGTTAAACATAGATAACCGATTAGGAAAACAGCTCCAACTAACCATTCTTTTAGTAAGAAGTTTGGCCAGAAAGCTTCTGTTTTTCCAGGGAACTCCGAATAATCTTTAGGAATATTCGGCTTTCTGTCTGCAGGTACACGTGAGTCGCCTACAAACTTCATCCCTTTTCCTCGATGCATAGCGTCCCCCTCCTTCTAATTTAAGGTTTATTAATTTATGTTCGTATCTTATAGTGGTCCTGAAATACCTTGCTTACGGATCATCAGGAAGTGAGCTCCCATTAGTCCAAGCAATGCTGCAGGCAGGAAGAATACATGGATAGCGAAGAATCTCGTTAGTGTTTGTGCACCAATGATAGAAGAATCTCCAGCGAGTAAGATCTTCACTTGCTCACCAATAAATGGTGTTGCAGCTGCGATTTCAATACCAACCTTCGTAGCGAATAGCGCTTTCATATCCCACGGTAATAAGTAACCAGTGAAACCAAGTCCTAACATTACGAAGAAAATAAGTACTCCAACAACCCAGTTCAGTTCACGAGGTTTTTTGTATGCACCTTGGAAGAAGACACGTAGTGTATGTAAGAACATCATTACGATAACCAAACTAGCTCCCCAGTGATGCATTCCACGGACAATTTGTCCAAATGCAACTTCATTTTGCAGGTAATACACAGATTCCCAAGCGTTTTTAATATCTGGAACATAGTACATTGTCAGAAACATTCCAGATAAAATTTGAATTACAGTAACGAAGAATGTCAATCCACCAAAGCAGTAAACGAACGCTGAAAAGTGATGCGCCGGGTTTACATGTTCAGGTACTTCGTGATCCGCAATATCGCGCCACAAAGGCGTAATGTCCAAACGCTCGTCAACCCAATCATAGATTTTGTTCAGCACAGATTACGCCCCCTTACTTAACATATTTATTTGGTTCAGGTTGTCCAAGGTATAAAATACCGTCTTTTTCTTTTGTTGGATATACATCCAACGGTGCTGTCGGTGGTGTACCAGGAACATTTTTCCCGTTTTTCTCATACAGACCACCATGACAAGGGCAATAGAACTTGTTTGGGTTACTCTTGTCGCCCGCCCAGTTAACTGTACATCCAAGATGCTTACATACTGGTGAAAGAGCAACAACATTCCCCTCTTTGTTCTTATAAACCCATGCAGTTTGTGTTACTTCTGATGTGTACCACGCATCTTTTTGTTCATAAGAGAAATCGACACGTACTGGTTCATTTGTTAATTCTGAAACTTTTTGCTTTGTCGCTTTAAATTCTCCAGCAGCTGAAGTTTTTAATACTGGATCTACAGCAAATCGAACCATCGGCATTAACATTCCTGCCGCCATGAAACCGCCTACACCCGTAAGTGTATAGTTAAGGAATTGACGTCTAGATACACGATGTTTGCTCATCCTTTTCCCCCCTCTATCGTAAGGTAAGTCCATCGGACATATTTCGCACAAATATAAAACTAGGACATAACTATGATATATTAAACTCTATACAAGGTCAATAACTCTCTATTCTAAATGATGGACACAATGTGAAGTTTTTATGAATTTTTTTGCCATTTTTGTACAATCACATTTAAGAGCTGCTTCACTTGATCTTCCATTATCGAATGTTTGTACTGTTCATCTAAATGTTCAAGCGGTATGGAGGGTACCCAAATCAAGCGGTCATTCAATTCCTCCTCTACCTTTTTCCACTCGCTGTCCGACGTAAGGAAGAACGTATGTTTCACTCCACCCGCACTTAATTCCCCGGCCCACTGGGTTAATCTTGAAACCTCACTCTCTCTTGAAGTAGACATAGAATACGTAAATGGAGGGGTCATGATCATTCTACCCTTAAATTGTCTTTCAAGGTGAAAGGTTAGCAGTGAGATGAATTCCGACTGTGCTGCGGACACTTTGATATCCTTCCCGAAATCAACAGGAACAATCGGAATGACAGCTGTATCTATGTATTCTTTTTCAGATTCAAAGACTTCAATATCTTTTACGTTCCAATTCATTTAAAACCCTCGTTTCTTCTTTCATTTTCCACTTCCCATCATATCACTTTATAACACTCGTTTAAAAGCGATTTCACTTTTTACAATAGTATGCTCTATAAACCTTCTCCCTATTTATCTCAACCGGCAAAAAAAGCTCGAATGAAGAGATGTACCTCTCTCTTCATTCGAGCTTTTAGCTTAAGCTATTTAATTCTTTGGTTAATTTCTTGAAGGATTTTTCATCACCGGTATCTAGAGCCTGATCAATGGCCTTTAGCAATCGATCACGTTGAAAGGTTTGGAGACTGTCTTTGAGGAATTGTTCTGCAACAATCCTGTCTTTTTCATTAATCAATAAATACTTCGGCATAAACGGGTTTTCTTCAAGTACTGCTGCAAATTGATAACTTGAATTTGCCTTACTGAAGTTCAATTGAATATAAATATCTTCGTCTTTATTTAAACGAATGTCGTGAAATGACTTCTCCGCATCAGTTGTCATGATATTCTCTTTATAGAATCGGAATGGCACATCCTCAACACAATGCGTGGACATCACAAGACCTCTTGGACAGTACTGAGATTCTTCAACAAAATGAACTTTTTTCATTAATTGGTCATGACTCATCAGGTAATTCAGTATCCACACACATTCTCTTCTTTTTAATTGATATCGGTTTAAAAACCAGCGAATAAATTCTTTCTTCTCGTTGACAGAAACAGGGGTGGTCATGGTTTTCCCTCCTCTGCAGAATCCTTTTTAGTTTAGGTCCGTTTTCCTTTTGACATACAGTTTAAAAACGTTAGCAACTCTAAGGTGCTCCCAAGTGTTCACACACCAGTCAAATCCCTTTGTACCACCGGCGTCGTTTAGTCTTGTAATCTTTCAATCAAGTCCTGCCACTCGTCATTTGAAGGATCCATTTCAACCAGGTGTTTATATACTTCTACTGCTTCACCCCTGAGTCCTTCTTCTACTAAAAATTGTCCGTACTCTAGTAAAAACTCTTGATGATTCTTAAAATAAGTATATGCAATACGGTATTGTTTTAATGCATGATTAAATTGTTCAAGCCCCTCATAGGCCTTTGCAAGATCCCAGTTGATTTGGGGCTCTTCTTCCCCTTCAACTGTAAGCATCTGGGCGATCTCCAATACATCGTCAAATCGATCTTGCGTAAAGAACAATTTATTTATGACTAAAGCTGCTTCAACATAACCTGGATCTAAGGCTAAAGCTTCTCTGAAAAATGCCTCTGCATCTTTTTCTAACCCAAGCTTTAAAGAAATTTTCCCACCAAACAAATTGAGCTCCTTGTTGTATTCATCCTGTTTTACGCCCTCTTGAATGGTTTCCAGGCTTTCCTGCAGCTTTCCTTCATGTTCATAGGACCTCGCTAATAATAAATACACGGAATGATATTCCGGATCCAGCTCTTTAACCGAAACAAGCTTTTCAATGGCTTTCTCATAGAATCCAGCCTGATATGCAGTGACGGCATACCCGAACAGTGTATTGATTTCCAGGTGATCCTGAAGAGCCTTTTCGTAATGTGTCAATGCTTCTTCAAAGGCCCCTCCTACACTATAAGCTTCGGCTAACCTTTGATGAACATTGGTTCCACCCAGCTCAGTGGTGCCTCTCTGAATAAGGGCATGATAATGCCTTATCGCTTCCAGGAACCTGCCTGTCTCAGAGTATAATTCCCCCAGGCCGAAATCAATGACAGGCTCATCGGGTAATAACTTCTTCGCTTGTAAAAGCTTCTGTTCACTAACTTCAAATAAACCCTGCATTTGATACAGATCTGCCAAAAGAAGCAAAGCTCTTGGATAGATCGGGTCTTCTTCATCCAATTCTGCGAGTTTATCTATCGCTTCTTCTTCATTATCCATCTCCACCAGCACTTCTGCGAGCTCGATCAGGAGTTCTCCCTCTCCTGGATAATATTCCAGCAGATTTTCATACAACTCTTTTGCTTCTTCGAGAAACCCTAAATGGTGTAATTCTTCCGCCAGACCGAATTTCTCTTCATGACTTCCAAACTTCAATGCTTGCTTATATTGTTTCTTTGCTTCGTCCAATTTCCCTTCTTCTAATGAAGATAACATTTGTTCAGCGTATGACATGGTCAATCCCTTTCTATAAAAAAGCTAATAGTCATTAAATAAAGTACCCCGGTGTTTGGATGACTAGTTCTTCACCAGCACCAGGAAAATAATAGCCTCTATTATTTAAGTAATAACATTTTCCTTTATTCATTGTACATTTTAGCACATGATGATCAGTTTTAAATGCCTGGGGCTCAGCACCCGTCTTACCTTCGACATTCATATAGAGGTTATAACTTATTTCTCCACCAACCAAAAAATTTCCTCTAAGGGGATATATTCCAATTTTCTTCAGTTCTTCTAATCTCATAGGTTCATTTTGCGGGATTTCATTTGAAAGATGAGGAATTTTCTCGTTTTCCATCGTATTTTGCCATATTTTAAGATGCTTTATTTTTGTTTTTTTGTCTATGTTTGTCGTAAAAAAAGGGACAAAAGTAATAGGGTAATCATATAAACATCCTTTGATCCATCCCCAGCGAATTTCCTTGAATGATTCTAATTCGTCTATGTTAATCCAGACAACGGGGACTTTATGTCTTTTACATGAACGAATGACTGCAGGGGTAATAAGATTTCCGGATGTTTTCAACCCAAGCGTGTAGTCAATCGGACTGTTTAGCATGGAGGTCTTTCGTTCATTCAATTTTTCCAGAAACTCATATCCGTACGTTATATTAAATGCCGTCAGAACTGTAGTACAACCTTTATGAATAAATTCATTTAGATAATAATTTTTGATCGAAAGAAAATCAGCCCCTTGAGGCACCTCTAAATCACACATTACATGTCCGGGAGTCATCATGAAAGAAGAAACATCCATTCTCATGTACCGATAATAAGAAAACCTGTCCCTTATGGCCGATATTTTATCGTCTTTAACGAGTAAAGAAGTTTGAGTGATCTTGGAATCTTTAACCCAATTCGCGTTTTCAATAATATACGTACTCAAATCGCCATCACCTTCCTTTATAGACAAGCTATGAAAGAAGGGATGAAATCATGCTATGCAATCATATAAAAGGAGAGGTGCAAGGACTAAACGAAAGTCCTTGCACCTCCCAAAAGGAATTCATGTATATTATTTCTTTAACAACTTGTTTATATGCTCAAAGAAAGTTGGATATGATATGTTCACTGCATCCGCACCTTCAAGAATAACGTCAGAATTTGTTATTAAAGAAGCTACAGCCAGAGTCATTCCAATCCGATGATCTCCCCAGGAATGGACCTCCCCACCGTGTAATGGCGTTTTGCCTTCGATGATCATGCCGTCCTCAGTGCCTTGAATGTCAGCACCTAGGTTTCCAAGCTCTTGAACAATGGCATCGATTCGATTTGTTTCCTTAACCTTTAACTCCTGTGCATCCTTAATTATCGTCTTTCCCTTTGCCTGGGAAGCTAACAAGGCGATAACAGGTATCTCATCAATTAAAGATGGAATCAGGTCTCCATCAATTTCAATTCCCGTAAGATCTGAAGATTCCACCAGGATGTCCCCTATCGGTTCTCCAGTTTTTGAACTCTCCATTATTTCTATGGATGCCCCCATCTTCTTCATCACTTCAACAATCCCCACACGGGTTTCATTAAGACCGACATTTTTCAGGAGCACTCTACTATTCGGCACAATAGCAGCGGCTACCATAAAGAAGGCTGCTGAGGAAATATCCCCGGGAACATAAACTTCAGTTCCTTTTAACACCTGACCGCCCTTTACCTTGATTGTATCTCCATGCCTTTCAATATGGCCACCAAATTCGATAATCATTTTTTCTGTATGGTTTCTTGTTTTTTCAGGTTCTTGAATTTCAGTTGTACCTTCGGCCTGGAGCCCTGCCAACAAGAGTGCTGACTTCACCTGTGCACTCGCTACAGGCAGCGTGTATTTAATCCCTTTAAGGTCACCCCCGCGGATTGATAAAGGAGTATAGTTGCCTTCTGAACGACCGTCTATTTTAGTCCCGAACTTTTTTAATGGTTCTGTCACTCTTTTCATTGGGCGTTTCGCGATCGAGTCATCTCCAATAAGGATTGAATGAAAAGGTCTCCCTGCCAATATCCCCATAATAAGACGAGTAGTGGTACCTGAATTACCCACATTCAGAATGTCCTGTGGTTCTGATAAATGATCCCAACCTTCACCTGAAACAATCACTTCCTCATCTGTTACTCTGATATCGACGCCTAACTTACGGAAGCACTCAATCGTGCTTAAACAATCCTCTCCCATAAGAAAATTATGTATAACGGTTTTCCCTTCCGCAACTGAACCAAACATAACAGCCCGGTGTGAAATAGATTTATCCCCAGGAACATTGAGTTCCCCATTAAGACCTTTTTGGGGATTCATTAATTTCTTTTTTCCTTCCATCCTTATCACCCTTTACCCTAAGAATAATTCATAACCCGTATTTTCTTTTAAGCAGTGTAAAGCCCTTTCTCTATCTTCAAGTGTTTGAAAGCTGATGACTAATACTCCGTAAATATCTTCTCTCGTTTCCAGGATTCTTATGTTTGTTAAACTTATGTTTTCACCGGCAAGGTAAGCAGTAACCTCAGAAATCACCCCTGGATAATCAGGAACATCAACAAATAAGTCATAGAACGAAGGAATGGCCCCTTTTTCCTGGATGGGAAGATCATCCCTAAACATTTTCGCTTCTGTGAAGTAATCAAAGATTCCCTGTGAGTCCTTCTCTTCAATAATGGTGATGACTTCATCCATCTCTGTTTTCCACTGTTTGAGAAGTGAAAGCAGAACCGCTCTGTTCTGAAGCGTGATATCCTTCCACATCGTCGGGTTAGAAGAGGCAATCCGCGTGATATCACGGAAACCTCCAGCAGCGAGCCTCCGCAAATAAGGGTGCTGTACAGATGACTCTTTCGCTTGATGAACAAGAGATGCCGCTACAATATGTGGAAAATGACTGATCGTACCCGTTAATTCATCATGCTCCCTGGGTTCTACAATCAGAAACTTGGCATGCGTTCCTTTCAACCATTCTTGAAGTTCTTCTATTTTTTCACCAGTAGCGCCAGAACCTGGAGTCAGCATATAGAAGGCATTTTCAAATAAGATTTTTTTAGCTGCTGCTACACCGCTTTTATGAGAACCTGCCATTGGGTGTCCACCAATGAACTGAATTCCTTTAGCAGTCAGTTCTTCGGAGCACTTCATAATTTGTTCTTTTGTGCTCCCCGTGTCGGTAATGATCACTGTTTCTTTTAAAGCGAAAGATTGAAACTGCGCTATGATCTTTTCCGTTTGAAAAACTGGTGTAGAAATGATGATGAGATCCGCGCTTTCGGCAGCAGACTGTAAAGATAGTGACATTTCATCGATAATTCCCAGTGATCTTGCCAACCTCAACTCTTTATGATTCACATCATGTCCAATGATTTTAGCATCGGGGTGTTCGCTCTTTATACAGAGTGCTAATGAGCCTCCGATTAATCCCATCCCAATGACCAATACCGTCCCTTTCATGCTTGTCCCCCTAAGTTGATTTGAAAAAAAGTCGGAAAGGGCTCAAAATACTAAGCCGTTCCGACCATCCATTCCTTTTCACACTTGATTTTGAAGGTCTAAAAATTCCTTCATTCTCTCAATAACCTCTTCATTTTGTTCATGAGAGCCGACCGTTACCCTCACAGAATGAGGATATCCCAGGGCCTCTCCGGACCGTACAATGAATCCCTTACTCATTAAGAATTGAAACACATCATCACCGCTTACACCGAAATCGATTAACACGAAGTTTGCTTGTGATGGAATATAATTCAGCCCGTTTTCCTCGCAGAACTGGTAATACTGCTCCAGTCCTTTGCGATTTTGCTCCCTGCATTCTCTAATAAACTCCTGGTCCAGAACGGCTGCGGATGCGGCTCCCTGACCTAAAGCATTATTATTAAACGGTTCACGGATCGGCTCTAACTTCCCAATTACATCTTCATTCGCAATTCCGAATCCTACTCGAAAGCCGGCTAATCCGTAAGCCTTTGAGAAAGTGCGCGTTATCAATAATTGTGGGTACGATTTTAATAATTCCAATGAATCATAGTAATCCCCGGCCACAACATATTCATAATAGGCTTCATCCAATACGACTAGTACGTGTGCAGGAACCGCATCCAGGAAGGAGATGATCTCTTCACTGCGAATATATTCCCCTGTAGGATTATTTGGTGAACAGAGCCAAACGACTGAGGTCGTTGCATCAATTTCAGCAAGCATTTTGGTTAACTGATGTCTACCGGCTGAATCAAGGGGAACTTCTCTTATCTCCGCTCCTTCAACAATGGCATTGTGCTTATATTGAGGGAAAGTCGGCGTAGCCATAACCGTGCTCTTATCACCATCTAATAATGCTCTTGAAATCATCTGAATCACTTCATCCGAGCCATTTCCGAAAAGTAACTGTCCAGGTTCAACAGATAGCTGCTCTGCCACCTTCATTCGCAATTCCTTCGCATAGCCGTCGGGATAAATCGCATGCGAAACAGCGTTCGTCTTGAGAAATGTTTCAACGTTCTTTGAACATCCAAATGGATTTTCATTCGAAGCAAGCTTCACTACTTTCTCGAGATTGAATAGTTCTTTCACATCATCCATCGTTTTCCCGGGCTGGTATGCTTTAAGATTTTGAATCTGAGATCTCCACTTCATGCTTACCTTCCTTTCAGGTCGTTTTCATTTGAAATAGGCGGGGTATCTTTCAAGTCAGGACGCAGGCTGACTGCATTTTTCATATAAATATGTTGGATGTCTTTCTGAGGTGTAGATGTATTTAAATGAATCATCACTCTAATACAATATGGCAATGCATCAGGGACGTCCAACTCCTGCATACACATGACAGGAACATATTTCCACTCTTCAAACCTTCTTAATGCTTTTGCCGGAAATACACTCCCAATGTCACTGGTGGCAGAAATAAACACAGATGCAACATCCTCTGCCATAATATTATTATGTAAAATCATTTCCTTTAAGAGACTTTCAGTTGAAAGGAGAATTTCCTTATCATTATCACAATCCGCTGTAGTGGCGCCTCGAACTCCCCTGATCATTCTTCCACTCCCTTTTCTCCTGTTATTAAACACTCTCTTTTTGTACTTGCGGGTTTTTATTAATCCAGAGTACGTTTTACAACTGGCGGATAAACTCATCTGCCCGTCTTAAACCCTCTACAGATACCTTCACCATTAACGGCTCGCCAATATCCTTCAATAACACAAAAACAGGATGTCCATATTGGGATTTCTTATCATGTCTCATTTCCTCATATAATGTTTCAAATGTGATATGAGATGGAATGTTTAGATTGTAGCCAAGTGTAGTGACCCATTTGATAAATTCATGTAGATTAAATGAAAGTTCGCAGTACTGTTCACTAAGATACAGAGCAAAGATCATCCCGATCATTACCGATTCACCATGTGTGCGACTACCGTATCCGCTGGCACTTTCAACAGCGTGCCCATACGTATGTCCAAAGTTTAAAAAAGCTCGAATATTCGACTCTCTTTCGTCTTTTGAAACAATATCCCCTTTTACACGTATCCCTTTCATTAGGCAATCCGTTAAAAATTGCTTATCCATTTTTTCCGGAGAATGGAACGAATGCATTAATTCTTGTAAAAAGGATCGATCGGATAAGAAAGCATGCTTGATCACTTCTGAAAATCCTGATAGCACTTCAGTTCCAGGCAAAGTTGAAAAATAATCTAAATCAAAAAACACACCTTCAGGCTGATAAAACTGCCCTACCATGTTTTTGCCAAGGGGATGGTTAATCGCTACCTTCCCTCCAACAGCACTATCATGAGCGAGAATCGTTGTCGGGACACCTATGAAGGGGATCCCCCTCATATAGGTGGAGGCGACGAAACCAGCGAGATCTCCGATGGCTCCGCCTCCGAATGCTATCACCAGGGATCCGCGATCGACATGATTTGAAAGACCGTGGGTGATGGCATCCTCATAAATAGCGAAGCTTTTGGCGTGTTCTCCTTTAGGAGCCAGATAAGTCGTTACGTCAAATGATTCACTTAAAATTTCTGAGAAAGCTGTTCCATGAAGGTTGAAGACCTCTTTATCCGCAATGATCCACAATTTAGATACTTTCGGGAAGGTCTTCTTTATAAAAGAAACAATTTCATTCGTCATTTCCACTCCAATTTTCACATCATACGTTTTGGAAGCAGTTTGAATGGTTACCTGTTTCATTCATTAATACTCCTTGGACTCTTGACGTTGTCTAATGATATCTTCATGGAGCTTATCGAATTGATCACTATGGAATTGTTCCACGATAGCAGAAGCAAGTTCCCACGCCACTACGGCCTCTGCCACTACGCTTGCAGCCGGTACCGCACAGCTATCGGATCTCTCGATACTTGCTTTAAATGGTTCTTTTGTTTCGATATCCACGCTTTGTAATGGTTTATACAGGGTTGGGATAGGCTTCATGACTCCTTTAACCCGGATAGGCATACCTGTCGTCATACCGCCTTCAAAGCCGCCTAATCGATTTGTTTTACGGTAGTACCCCCGTTCTTCACTCCAGGCTATTTCATCATGTACTTCACTACCCGGCTTTCGCGCCATTTCAAATCCTAAGCCGAATTCGACCCCTTTAAATGCATTGATACTCATGACGGCCATGGCAATCTTCGCATCAAGCTTACGGTCATAATGGACATAGCTACCGACTCCTGAAGGCATCCCTTCAACGATGACTTCAACCACACCACCAATGGAATCTCCATTATTCTTCGCTTCATCTATTAAGTCCATCATTTTCTGTGCAGCTTCTTTATCCAGGCAACGGACCGGAGAATCTTCTGTTATATCTCTTAGTTCATTTATAGAATCATAGTGTAGTTTCTCTGCTTTAATTCCACCAATTTCAAGAACATGACCTACAACTTCGATACCTAATAGCTTTAGTAGCTTTTTCGCGACGGCACCTGCAGCAACTCTTACAGTGGTTTCTCTGGCTGATGACCTTTCTAATACATTCCGCAGGTCCCTATGTCCATATTTCATACCACCGACAAGGTCTGCATGTCCTGGTCTTGGTCTTGAAATCTTTCTCTTTACCTCTTCTTCTTCTCCAGGCTCCAGAGGTTCGATGCCCATCACTTTGGTCCAGTGAGTCCAGTCTCTATTCTCCACAACCAGTCCTAAAGGAGAACCCAGAGTATATCCATGTCTCACTCCTCCAACGATCGATGCCTGATCTTTCTCTATCTGCATCCTCCGGCCCCGGCCATAGCCTTTTTGCCTTCTTGCCAGATTATCATTGATATCCCCTGCTTCTAAAGGCATTCCTGCAGGCAGCCCTTCAATGATGGTCGTTAATTGTGGTCCATGTGATTCTCCAGATGTTAAGTATCTCATTCACTTTCCCCCTTCAACTCGTTAAAGAATTATGTACCAATATAACATAGAATTCAGATCATTTCCTAGCCCTTAAGTTTAAAAAATTTTCTAAAAAGCTCTCTTATATAGAAAAAAACGATGTAACCCAACATATTTGGACTTTTAAACTGTATCGTTTCTAAAAAAGCAAGCGTACAGCCGTCCAGTAAATGTAAGGTCGACATCGTAAATTTTAGATTTTTTTATAGAAGAATGTGTCTTCTGTCTCGAATCCGTATTGGGATGGGTTGAAGATTTGTTCGGTACTCCCGACAAAAAGCACACCGCCGGGTCTCAGTGAGGCATTGAATTTTTTATATAATAGGTTTTTCGCTTCCTCCGTGAAATAAATTAACACATTTCTGCAAACAATCAAGTCGTAGTTCCCCTCAAATGGGTCTGACAGCAGGTTCTGCTGCTTGAAAGTCACGTTTTTCCTGATCTCTTCATTCAATTTGTACAAGGAGCCTTCCTGAGTGAAATAACGGGCTTTCATTACGGAGGGGACCTCATTCAGCGATCGTTCAGGGTAGAGACCGTTCCTTGCACGTTGAATGGCATTTTTATCGATATCAGTCGCGGTGATGGTCCGTCCTGAAAGAGTCATGTGTTCCGACAGCATCATGGCGATAGTGTACGGCTCTTCCCCCGTAGAACAAGCTGCGCTCCATATTTTAAGTGTTTTGTTTTCCTGTAGAAGTCTGGGAAGGATTTTAGTCTCGAGAACTTCCCACCGTTTGTAGTTTCGATAAAACTCTGAAACATTGATCGTCATTCGATCGAGAAACTCTTCCATTTCTTCGCTGTCACGGTTCAGCTTACTGAAGAAATCTTGAAAACTACCGAAGCCCTTTTTTTCATACAGTGCCGTTAATCTCCGTTTCATTTGAGCTTCTTTGTAAAGGGAAAGATCAATTCCCGTTTTTCTTTTTATCCCTTGAATAAATTCCAGATAATCATTTGACATAATGACCCACTCACTTTGCTACATTAAAGGTATAAGACTATATGTATTATATCGAACGCTATACAGAAAAGTTAAATCCTATTCAATAGAAAAGGCAAGTCGCCTTATCACGACTTGCCCTAAAAAATCTTATTTGTTTAACAGGTATTAATAAACCCACTCGTTCATTAATTTAGAATACTCTACCAGTTCTTCTTCTTTGAAGAATAAGCCGATTTCTCTAACAGCGCTTTCGGCAGAGTCAGATCCGTGGATGATATTCTTTCCGACTGTCAAGCCGAAATCACCGCGGATTGTTCCAAGTGCAGCATCCTTAGGGTTTGTTGCTCCCATCATTCCACGAGCTGTCGTGATAACGTTTTCACCTTGCCAAACCATTGCAAATACAGGTCCAGAAGTAATGAAGTCAACAAGCTCCCCAAAGAATGGTCTTTCCTTGTGCTCACCGTAGTGTTCTTCAGCAAGCTCATTTGAAATGCTCATCAGCTTTGCCCCTACTAATTGAAAGCCCTTTTTTTCAAAACGTGATACGATATCACCGATTAACCCTCTTTGTACGCCGTCCGGTTTTACCATTAAAAATGTCTTTTCCATCTTCCCCACTCCTAAATATGTATGTATAGAAGTCCTAAGGACATCCCACGAAAATAGTAACACTGATTGGGGGTTTTGGCAACGTTTCCATTTTAAATTTTCTTAATATTTTCTCTTGCCAATAAAGTTTGCGATATTCTTCAATGTTTTCTTCACGCGGTTGTATGGGAGATGATCCAGATCTTCCAACGCTCTGTCTAAGTACATCCTACTAAGCTGATGGGATCGATCTATGGCATCGGTCGCTAAGATGGACGAAATGATTTCTCTCATCTCTTCAGGAGAAGTATATTCATTCACTCTTTCAATCCTCGTTTTAAGTTCAGGGTTTTCCATCGCATATAAGATCGGAAGGGTGATATTACCTTGCCACAAGTCACTGCCGGCGGGCTTACCCAGTTCTTCCTCACTTGCTGTAAGATCTAAAATATCATCTGTAATTTGAAAGCTCATTCCCACATTATAACCAAATCGGTATAAGCGACGATGAATTTCTTCAGGAGCACCGGAAGAAATGGCACCGATCTGGCAGCTTACAGCAATAAGCAGAGCCGTTTTACGCTTGATTCTAAGGAGGTAATCCCTCAGATTTTGATCAAATCGATATTTATCTTTTATTTGAGCAATTTCACCCTTACATACTTCAACAATGGTGTGTGAAAGTATTTGATGTGCTTCAGGCGCTTTAATATTCGTCATATACTCGAGAGCTCGTGCAAAGATGTAATCTCCGGTGTACATGGCAATACGATTGTCCCATTGAGCTTTAATCGTTGGCTTTCCTCTTCTTAACTCTGCATCATCGATCACGTCATCGTGAACAAGGGATGCCATATGAATTAACTCCAAAGCCACTGCTACATTTTTCACAATGTTGATATCATATTGTCCGAATTTTGCAGAGAGCAAGACAAAAACAGGTCTGATTCTTTTACCACCTGCTTGCAGAAGGTGAAGGGATGCCTCTTGTAAAAGTTGTGATTCTGACTCAATCGCAACTTCCAGTTCCTTTTCAATTTCATCAATATCCGTTTTAAGAAACGAATACATCCTGTTTAGCTTCATAGTTTTTCCACCTAATTTACGAATTTCTTACTTTCTGCCTGAATGCATGGCAGCCACTCCGCCACTATATGGTTTCACATGTATATCTTTAAAGCCGGCTTCTTCAAACATATCAGCAAGCTCCTTCATCCCTGGGAAATCTCTGGCTGATTCCTGAAGCCATGAATATTCATTAAAGCTCTTGGCAAAGATCTTTCCGAACAGAGGCATCACGAAACGAAAGTATGCGTAATACATCTGTTTGAAACCGATCATGGTTGGTTGAGAGGTTTCAAGGCAAACAGCCATCCCTCCTGGTTTCACGACACGATTCATTTCTTTTAAGACATGGAGGTAGTCCGGAACATTCCGTAAGCCAAAGCCAATTGTGACATAATCAAAGGTATTATCGTCAAAAGGCAGCTCCATTGCATTTCCATGGATCAGCTCAATGTTGTTCAATGGGGATCGTTTCACTTTCTCTTCACCAATAGAAAGCATATTTTGGCTGAAATCCAGCCCCACTACCTTGCCGGTTTCTCCGACTTTCTCTCCGATGGCTAACGTCCAATCCGCCGTTCCACAGCAAACGTCCAGTGCCTTTGAGCCTGGCTTCACATCCATATGCTTCATGGTATCTTTTCTCCATTTTTTATGCTGTTGGAAACTGATTACCGAATTCATCTTATCATAATTGGAATATATTTTTTCAAATACTCCGTGGACTTTTTGTTCTTTGGACTGCTGCATTTCGATTTACCCTTCTTCCGCATATAGTTTGGTCATAGGTTCAGGCTCAGCATAAGGTAAGAGCTCTACAATCAGCTTTTTAAAATATGGTGTTACCGGTTCTATGTTCTCTAACTGTGTTTGAATGGTTTTCTTCGTTGAGGAAATTAATTTATCCACCCTTGAAAGCAAATGTCTGGACTCTTCTTTCGTTAGCTTTAAAGATGGTGTTTCACTGGCTGATTCGAAGGTTAAAGTCGACAACGCTTTTATAAAGCTCGTATTCTGCGAGTGTTCTATACAAATTCTTTCTTGAACGAGCTTCTTGTATAAAAGGGCTTGCTCTACAATCCGGATCCATTTGTCATCTTCAAAAAAACGAAAGAATTTTGAAACGATCGCTGATTCTCTTGTCTTCAAGTTTGACATTAGCCCATCAAGGTTTTGATGTTCCTCTTTATAAATGGAAATTTTGCTTTCGTTGATTTCTTTTATCGCCTTGGCTAATACTGCGATAAGATCCACATCATCTGTGTCGGCAAGGATTTTATAGTAAAGGCTGCTGAAGTATACTCCTGCAAGTACCGTAAGCTGCCTCTCTTTCAATGGATCAAGCTCAGAGATTGTAACCTTTTCATGGGTATCAAGGGCTATCTGCAATAGCATGGCAGTCGAAATCCACTGTACAACTTCTTTATTCAAGGTCCGTCCCTCACTTACAAAAGGAAGGAGCAGGAAATAAATCCGATCCCGATCAATGTAAGGCTGATCGATATATTCCTTTAAGTAAGAGTGATGCAGCTGCTCTTCTATGTATTGATGAATGATATTCGCTTGATGGTTACAATCAATGAATTTCATACCCTTTAATCCCCATTTCTACTATGTATCGGTCTAAAAATTTCAGCAATAGATATTATACCATAAAATCCTCAACAATAGGGAAACAGTCTTGCCCTCCCTATTTAGCTTTAGTATAACAAAGGGGACGACTACGAAGTTCAACTACCCATAGTCAGTCCCGCCTGTATCTTCTCTGGAACGTAAATGCTCAGAGGATTATTTCTTGTTATCACTTTCGACTTCCCCGTAACTTGTAACGATGGTTGCTTTTCCTCTAACTTTAATCGCCGAGGTATGGTCTGTAAACTGAGCAATCATGACTTCACCTTTATCAAGCTTTTCTGAATGATGAAATCGGGTATCTGTCCCTCTTGTCAGCCCGATCACGTTCACACCATCTTCAATCGCCTTAATCACAATATAATCATTTGTATTCATCCTTGGCTCACTCCTAATTCTTTATAAAAGAAAGAACTTCGCTTCGTGCTTGAGGGTCTTCTTTAAACGAGCCCCTTACCGCAGTGGTCACTGTACTTGAACCAGGCTTCTTTACACCTCTCATTGTCATGCACATATGCTCAGCTTCAACCACTACCATTGCACCATAAGGCTCAAGGGTTTCCATGATCGTATCAGCCACTGTCGAAGTGATTCTTTCTTGCAGCTGAGGTCGTTTAGCAACAGATTCAACGGCCCTTGCCAGTTTACTAAGTCCGGCCACTCTTCCGTTTCTGGGAATATATGCTACATGAGCTTTACCGTAGAAAGGTACCAAGTGGTGTTCACACATCGAATAAAAAGGAATATCCTTCACAAGCACCAGCTCTTCATGCTCTTCACTGAATATTGTTTCAAAGTATTCTTTCGGATCGTGACCGATTCCCGAAAATACTTCTGCATACATTTTCGCCACACGCTTTGGTGTATCTAATAAACCTTCTCTATTAGGATTCTCTCCAATAGCTTCTAATATTAATCGAACTGCTTCTTCTATTTGGCCATGATTGACTTGTGCCATTATGTTGCCCTCCTAAAATACTTAAAGAAATAGTAACATTGTTAATATTAGCACAAGCCTATAATGTCATCAAAGACTAGTGCTTTAGAAGTTTTATAATAATATAAAACTTCCATTAAAGGAATAAAACTTCGTACATATTTTAAGGAGAAATAACCACACTATAAATGAATAGCAAAAAAGGCCGCATAAATATGCGACCTTTTCTATACGCTCAAAGTATGTAATTATTTTACAGCTTCTTTAAGCGCTTTACCTGGTTTGAAAGCAGGTACTTTGCTAGCTGAGATTTCGATCTCTTCACCTGTTTGTGGGTTGCGACCTTTACGGGCTGCACGCTCACGTACTTCGAAGTTACCGAATCCGATTAATTGTACTTTATCACCGTTTGCAAGTGAATCTTGAATTGTATCGAAAACAGCGTCAACCGCTTTGGTAGCGTCCTTCTTAGATAGCTCAGCAGCTTCTGCAACAGCATTGATTAGTTCTGTCTTGTTCATGCCATTCACCTCCTCCCAAGGAAATGTCTCAGTCATGATTCATTTACTTTAATATCATTAGTAAACAAGTTTAGCGGATTCTATACATAAAGTGTAGAAAAAACGCTTGAAAACGTTGCTGAATCAATATTCAACAACAATTCTGTTAAAAGATTATCACAATAGATTAACCTTAGCAAGAACAAATCAAGAAATAATGGGAATCTTTTCTTATTTGAAACACAAATGTAATAGAATCCCTTCAAAGCCCTTTATCCTTGCCGTCTATTCAACCTATCACTTCTTTTCGATGACTGCAACTAATACCCTCTCCTCTTTGGGTACTCTATCTTACTTCCCAACCTTGAAATCCCTTAAACATCTCCTCCCCTATTTTCATCCAGTATGAATATCCACCAGGTTGCAATGTCCTGAAATTCACATGGCATAAACCTTTATATATCAAGGTTTGAGGACCTCCCTCTGCTTTTTTACACCTTTATCGTCCCAGCTACAAATTTATGAAGTCACAATGTGAAAATCAGCAATTAAAAGCCGGATTCTCACAAGAAAATTCAGAGGTTCAATATAAAAATGAAAAATTTCAAAGAAACAAAACAAAACAAAAAAAGACCCTCCTAAGAAGGTCCAAAGACATTTATAATATGATGGCGATCAATCCACCTGATCCCTCGTTGATGATTCTTTCCAACGTATCTTTGAGTTTATATCTTGCATTCTCAGGCATTAAGGAAAGTTTCGCTTGGATTCCCTCTCTTACAATGGAACTTAAGCTTCTGCCGAAAATATCGGAATTCCAAATCGATAGCGGGTCATCTTCGAAATCCTGCATTAAATAGCGCACCAGTTCTTCGCTCTGTTTTTCTGTACCGATAATCGGTTCGAACTTGGACTGTACATCCACTTTGATCATATGGATGGATGGTGCTACTGCTTTCAAGCTGACTCCGAATCTTGAACCCTGCCTGATGATTTCCGGTTCATCCAGACTCATATCATTCAACGAAGGCGCTGCGATGCCATATCCCGTCTGCTTCACCATTCTCAATGCATCTGAAACCTGGTCGTATTCCGCTTTTGCATGAGCGAAGTCCTGCATTAATTCCAGGAGATGATCTTTACCGCGAATTTCCACCCCTACAATCTCCTTCAGTACTTCATCATACAGTTCGTCAGGAGCGTACAGGTCAATTTCTGCAATTCCTTGCCCCATATCAATGCCGGCAAGCCCTGCCCGTTCGATATGATCAAATTCACTGAAGTAATGAACAACTCGATCCACATCCCGCAGTCGTTTAATGTCCTTTACCGTTTCTTTCACAGCTTCCTGATAGTTCTGTCTTAGCCAGTGCTCTTCTTTCAGAACCATTACCCAGCTTGGAAGATTCACATTCACTTCAAGTACCGGGAATTCAAATAGTGCTTCTCTTAACACGTTGAGGACATCTGAGTCTCTCATGCTCTCCACACTCATGGCGAGAACTGGAATGTCATATTTATCTTGAAGTTTCACTCTTAGGTCTTCTGTCTCAGGAGCATGAGGTCTCGCCGAGTTGATGACCATGATAAATGGTTTACCTACTTCTTTCAGTTCCTCAATGACTCTCTCTTCCGCTTGGATGTAATCGCCTCTGCCAATTTCCCCGATGGAACCGTCGGTTGTCACCACAACTCCGATCGTGGAATGTTCCTGAATGACCTTACGCGTACCGATTTCGGCCGCTTCATGGAATGGTATAGGCTCTTCATACCATGGGGTATTGATCATCCTAGGTCCATTTTCATCCTCGTACCCTTTTGCACCCGGGACCGTATATCCCACACAATCTACCAATCTAATATTCACTTCGAGGCCTTCATCGACGTGAACAGAGATGGCTTGATTAGGAACAAACTTCGGTTCTGTCGTCATGATGGTCCTGCCTGCTGCACTTTGGGGTAATTCATCCTGCGCTCTTGCACGTTCTGATTCACTGGCTATGTTAGGAAGGACCACAAGTTCCATGAACTTCTTGATGAATGTTGATTTTCCTGTTCTAACTGCTCCTACCACACCTAAATAGATATCTCCGCCTGTTCTTTCGGCAATGTCCTTAAATAGATCGACTCTTTCCAAGAGATTCCCTCCCATCTTATATTCCAGGGATGTTTCATCCGTGTATTCTGTCTCTCAATCTATATTTATGATGTTGTCCCAATGACTTATGACTATTAATATGCTTTTTTTCCCCCCTTATGATTAAAAGTATAAAAATTTATTATGTCTTTAGCATTTATGATCATTAGTTTTGATGAAATTTCCCTATAAAGGATGACATAAAAATAATAACCCTTCCCTTACAATATATTTTGTAAGAAAAGGGTTATGCCTATTTTGTCATAAAGACAGGTTCGTTATTTTCATCTACCGTATAAGGTAAAGAATAAGCCGGGACAAAAAAAGTGTCCTCGACAAGTAAATTCCGGATATCTTCACCAGGCTTTAGTTCTTTATCAGTCGATTTGATCTGTTCAAATAAGTCCATAGAGTAATCTACAAATATGTCACCGTCACCATTGATGACAAGGGGAAGGTTCTTGTTTGAGTAGGGGCTATTTACATACACATCACCATCATACCCCAGCTCTTTATAATTCAATGTATAGACATTATTGGCTACTTCCTCTTTAAATGGCGGGTAGCCTTGAGCCTCTATTCTGATTTTCAATTCCCTTATTTGTTCCGCCAGCCGCAGATCAAAGATCTTGACTTGAGGATCTTCCTCCACGTCAGTCAGAACATATTGAAAAACCCCACCGTTTTCGAAAGCATTTCCCGGAATCTCTGCTAAGTACTGAGGTGAAAGCTTTCTGAAATCAATTGGATACTTCTGATAAATGGGTGTATCCTGGTCTCGGGTTTTAATTGGCAGCAACCCATTATTGTCCTTCTGATAGGTTACGACGGCATCTTGTACAGCCTTCACCTGCGTTTCATAAGGGATCTGGTTCTGACTAAGCTTTTCCTCGGGGTACATACATCCCGAAAGAATACTTATAGTTAAAATAAGAAGAAATGCAATTAAACCTAAGCGTTTCAATCTAAAAACGTCCTTTCAATCGGACCGCAACCTAATTGGTCGGTCCACTAAATACAATATAGATCATCATAAGTCCGCCGGCAATCATCATTATATATGCCATGAATGCTGTAATAAAACGCAGGAATCTCTGCTTGATCTTATACCTGCTGAAATAAATCGTTAATATGGCAAAAAACATGAATCCCATCGATGCAAACGAAATCCACATCTTCATCATTGAATCCATCATACATCCCTCCAGTTATCGAATGTATTATATCATAAGATTTTTACAAAAGAATAGAAAAGAATGGTTGTTCAATAATCTGTTACAAACCTCAAGATGTACCTATACGGACTTACCCGGGCAGAGATTATCAAAAAAAAGAGCTTCCCAAGTATTTTAGCATCATTGAACTGATGTCAAAATACTTGAGCTGCTCTAAACAAAGCGAGACCTACCCATCCATAGGCAAAGCTGTATATATTCATGACAGTGTATGCAACAGGGGCGCACTTCGCATCCTCGAATGCCTATTATTCCAAGATTAATTCATTGTTTCGAAAGAATGTTTAGTCATGCATTCTATCGTAAAAAAATCAGGTTAATTTAATCGCTCTCCAAGAATGTTGACGAGGTCTTCCATTTCGTTTGTCTTTCCACGTCCCATTAAGTGGTCTACCGCTTCTTTCGCTTCTACTTTATTGAATAGCACATCATACAAAGCGTTGGTAATGGGCATATTCACTTCATACTTGTCTGCTAACTGATGAGCAGCTTTCGTTGTGCGTACGCCCTCTACGACCATCCCCATATTGTCCAGGACCTCATCAAGGTTATGACCCTTACCAAGCATGTTTCCCGCTCTCCAGTTTCTTGAATGTACGCTTGTACATGTAACGATCAGATCACCGATGCCTGTTAAACCTGAAAATGTTAAGGGGTTTGCTCCCATCTTGGTTCCCAGACGGGCTATTTCTGCAAGTCCCCTCGTTATAAGAGCGGCTTTTGCATTATCTCCATATCCCAATCCGTCTGTAATTCCGGCTGCAAGGGCTATGATATTCTTTAAGGCTCCACCGATTTCAACGCCCAGCATATCGGGATTCGTATATACACGGAAATTCATGTTCATGAATAGGTCCTGAATCTCTTCAGCAGCTTTCATATCCTTAGAGGAAACGGTCACAGTCGTCGGGTGTCTTAAACTCACTTCTTCAGCGTGACTGGGTCCAGACAATACCACCACTGTATGTAAGTTATCAGGGGCCATTTCATCTTCAATCATCTCTGAGATTCTTAGAAGTGAATCAGGTTCAACCCCTTTACTCACATGAACAACGGTCAATGGTGCACGTTGAACCTCTTGAATTTGACCCAATACTCCACGGATCGCTTTCGTCGGTACAGCCAGAATGATTGTATCAACGCCATCTAAAGACTCACTAAGATCATGATAACCCTTGATGGAGTCCGGAAGCTTGACCTCTTTCAGGTACTTTTCGTTGGTATGTTGAGTATTAATTTCATCAATCTGTTCTTTTTTGTGTCCCCATAATCTTACTTCCAGTCCATTATCAGCCAGGACCATCGCAAGTGCCGTCCCCCAGCTTCCTGCGCCAACAACCGTTATTTTCTTTGAATTTTCCATTTTTACACCCACCTTATTATTTTCTTGCGCGAGCAATAATACGAATAGGAGTTCCTTCAAATCCAAATGCATCACGTATTCTATTTTCCAAGAATCGTTCGTATGAGAAGTGCATTAATTCAGGGTCATTCACAAATACCACGAATGTCGGAGGCTTCACAGCCACTTGCGTCGCATAGTAGATTCTGAGTCGCTTACCATTATCTGTAGGGGTAGGATTCATTGCTACTGCATCCATGACCACTTCATTCAACACGCTTGATTGTACTCGTAGTGCATGATTTTCACTTGCCGTATTAATGATTGGCAATAATGTATGAATGCGCTTCTTTGTTTTGGCAGATAGAAAAACGATTGGAGCATAATCAAGGAATTGAAAATGTTCTCGGATGTTCTTTTCCCATTTGTTCATGGTTTTCTCGTCTTTATCAACGGCATCCCATTTGTTCACGACGATCACGATTGCGCGACCTGCATCATGAGCATACCCGGCAATTTTTTTATCCTGCTCGATAATCCCTTCTTCTCCATCAATGACAGCTAAGACGACATCGGAACGTTCAATTGCTCTAAGAGCTCTTAACACACTGTATTTTTCAGTGGTTTCATACACTTTACCTCTTTTCCTCATACCTGCAGTATCAATGATGACATAATCCTGTCCATCATACGTGTAGGAGGAATCAATGGCATCCCGTGTCGTTCCTGCAACATTACTCACAATCACACGCTCTTCTCCCAATAAGGCGTTAACCAGGGAAGATTTCCCAACATTCGGACGACCAATTAATGAAAATTTGATCACATCTTCTGCATAGTCCTCTTCTTCTTCTTGTTTAAAGTTTTTCACAACATCATCAAGAAGGTCTCCTAACCCAAGACCATGAGAACCCGAAATTGGATACGGCTCCCCAAATCCAAGGGAGTAAAAATCATAAATCATTTCCCTCATTTCGGGATTATCAATTTTATTAATCCCTAATACGACCGGTTTCTTAGAGCGGTAAAGGATCTTGGCTACAATTTCATCTGCAGCTGTCACCCCTTCACGGCCATTCGTTAAAAATACAATCACATCCGCTTCATCAATGGCGATTTCAGCCTGCTGCCTGATTTGATCGAGGAATGGTTCATTCCCCAGTTCAATCCCACCTGTATCTATAATGTTAAATTCATGAGTCAGCCACTCAGCAGAACTATATATACGGTCTCTTGTTACACCAGGAACATCTTCAACTATGGATATTCTTTCTCCAACAATTCTATTAAAGATCGTGGACTTCCCAACGTTTGGACGCCCTACGATTGCTACTACTGGTTTTGTCACGTTATTCACCCTTTCTGTAAGAAGGTTATCCTATTCTTACATTTCCTCTTTTTATGCCTATTCAATCATCAATTGGAGCTATGCATAAGAAGGACTGGCCCTTAAGGTAATGTTTCCTTATGGGACAGTCCCCCCTAACTTAACTATTTTATCAATAAAAGAATAAACTAGCAATCAATGTTTTACAATGATAAATAGTCCTTCATCCAGTTCATGGGCAATGCCATCGAGAATTGCCTCTAAATTCGAACAGATCTTTTGCAATTCCTCATCTGTTTTACAATAAAAGACGCTTGTTCCACTTGGTACTTTTTCAGGTGATGTCGTAACCGTAGCGAGTATAAATTTTTGGATCGTTGTACTCATTCTAATTTACCACCCTCCTGATTCGCCTTCGATTCTGACGGCATTCTTATCGCATTTTCCAATGTCGGCACCTGCCCAAGAATGGCAATCGCTTTCTCTACATCCTTTCGCTGCGGGAGGACGAATACACCTATTCGACCATCGTCTAAATCCCTCTTGGCCAATGGCGTTAAAGCCGGTGTTCCTGAATCTTTAAATATCCCCAAGGAAGTAGACATATCATGAAGAATCGCTTGCCTTTGACCTAGATTCGCTACCGTCGATCTGGCATCGAATGATTTTGGGGAAAGAACAAACCCCATTCCATACTTTAAGATTTCTTCTTGTCTTACCTTTAATCCAATATTCATAATATAGATATTATCAACGTAAAGTCCTGGCCCATCAAAATGAGGCTTCACATATTCAATGTTAACGATATCCTTCAATCTGCCTCCAGCCATTAGTTTATGGGCAGCTAACATACATATCACACTGATCAGCAACGCTACATAGAAATTAAAGACAATATAAGCTAAAGTGGCTAACAGCGAAGTGAAAATAACCAGATAATTACGGCTTTCAAAGGCTACGGCAATCCCCTCGATGTATGTAGCCCCTCTAGGAACAAGTTCATATGCATCCAACTCTGTCAATGTGTTCCTCTCCATATTTCGCACATCCCGAAATTGAGACGCAGCCACGGTTAAGAAAGTAATCGCCGTGAAGTTCTCCTCCAGTAATGCAGGAATCGCGATGGTACCTAAGCCAGCCGCAATAAATCCAAGAGCAATATGTATAATCTTCCCATGCAAATAAGTGGGATATTGGCGATAGTCTGTACGCAGCATATATATTCTGGTTAATGTCCCAACTACTACTCCGAAGATGACCGGATACACATACTCATTCATAGATTCTTCATTTCCCCTTTGTTTGTTTGTACTTTGATGTTGAATAACTGATTTATGTCTTCAAACAACTTGATCGCTAAAAGAATTCCAGTCGAAATCGCCAGGACATCGAGATAAACAGGTCCACCGATGGGATATAGAAATCCTATATTCTTTAATGGGATGCTCATAAAAACTTCACCCACTATACTGCTCCCGGCAATAGCGATCATCCGGAGAATATATGAAGATGAGGTATAGAAGAGAATACTCAGGAAAGCAAGTGATACAGCCATTATAAGATCTCGATCCAAAAACATGAGAACAGGATCATAAATAGCTACTAACCCAATCCCAGCATAAAGCATCCCCATCGCCAGAATGGCTACAAGCATATATAATTTATCTTTCAAACTAAGAATTCTTATGTAATGTATACAGATTAGTCCTAAAACAATAACGGGTACGGCAACCTCAACAGAACTTACTTTCAATCCATATGGAAACACGCATATTAACACTAAACATATGAAGGAATAATGGAAACGATATGGGTGTGCCTTACTCATCATAAACGTCGTAAAAATCCAAATCCCCCAAATCAGCCATAAATACAGAATCCCATCCACCATCATTCACTCCCTCCTATTATCTACATTATGGAAAATTTTTATGTAACTCATTCATGTATGAATGATTTTCTCAAAGAAAAAATAAGAAAGGGAGGTGTTTATAATGGGTAAAGATCGTCAAGAAAAGAAACTAAAACAAAGCAAACGAGTCGAATCAGACAGGGACCAAGGCTTGCACCACAACGGAGCTACAAGCCTGCAAGGACCGGAAGAAGACAAAAAAGAACAGAGGTAACAAGAAAAGCGGAGGCGGCTTGGGTAGAGGCGACAAGCATAAGGCGAACATGCCGGAAAGGCGCTCTTTGCCTTTTTGGCATGTTTGACTTATGACCTCGAGCCTCTAGCCGCCGGAGCTGGACATCACGAAAAGCGGAAGGGGCTCGCCCTGGGGCGACAAGCATAAGACGAGTCACCCGGAAAGGCGCTCTTTGCCTTTTTGGGTGACTTGGCTTATGACCTCGAGCCCCAAGCCCCTGTAGCTGGACATCACGAAAAGCGGAGGCGGCTTGGGTAGAGGCGACAAGCATAAGGCGAACATGCCGGAAAGGCGCTCTTTGCCTTTTTGGCATGTTTGACTTATGACCTCGAGCCTCTAGCCGCCGGAGTAGACAAACAATAATTCAGCCGAAATTCTAAAAAATCCGGCCATTTTGAGTGATAATCCAGCGGAATTGTGCAGGAATCCGGCCGATTTTAACAAAAATCCAGCCGTTTTATGGGTTAATTCAGCCTATTTACAAAAATACCCAGCAATCCACAACTAATATCAAGCAACAAAAAAGAACGAATTCTCAAAAGAGAATTCGTTCTTTTTACTTATTAAACGTTCTATTGCTATAGCTTGCAGGATTCAACCCTCTAACATCCAGCCAATGAAACACGTCGCCTGACAACACGAGTGGAACGCTGTGAAGATCTTCTGGACGCCTGCACCCCAGCGCACTCATAAGGAATTTAATATCCGTATGAATTTGATTCACTTCTTCAATGGTGTCCTCAAGTCCTGAGTCTAATAGCTGCTTGAGAATGATTCCTGCCATTCCTACTGCAGATGATCCTAATCCTAGAGACTTAACGATGTCTAAGCTATTTTGGACACCACCTGAAGCTAGAACCGGCTTCCTGGATGTAGCATGACTTTCGGCAATCGAAATGGCAGTGGGTATACCCCAATCATCGAAGAATTCCAACATTCGTTTTCTGCGTTGATTTTCGATTTTTGAGAAGTTGGTACCACCGAATCCCCCCACATCAATGGCTGAAATGTTCGAGTGGGACAAGGATTCTGCAGTCTCTTTACTGATACCAAAACCCGTTTCTTTCACAATGACAGGTACTGGAATACTTTCAGCGATCTCCTGTATTCTGTCCATGGCCCCTCTGAAGTCCCTGTCACCTTCGGGCATGGTTAATTCTTGTATGACATTCAAGTGGATTTGCAACGCATCGGCGCTAATCATCTCTACGGCATCTTTTGCCTGTTGAACGGTTGCTTCACTTCCCAAATTCCCAAAAACGACGCCATTTGGATTATATTGACGAACGATTTCATACGTTTTTCGTTCAGAAGGGTCTTTAAGTGCGGACATTTGAGATCCGACAGCAATGGCCAGACCTGTTTCCCGTGCAAGAATCGTTAATTCTTCATTGATTTTAGAAGTTGATTCCCCACCGCCGCCTGTCATAGCATTTATGAAAATTGGCGAACTCCAATTAAGTTCGCCAATCTTTGCCTGCAGATGAACTTCATCCACTGCTATATTCGGTAAGCTTTGGTGGACAAAAGCAACTTCATCAAAACCTGTTCTTCGTTGTTGACCAGTTGATAAAGCGTAATTAATGTGGTCTTGCTTTCTTTGGGCTCTTGTCACTATTCATCACCATTACTTAAGATCTTTTAATTTGTCACCAATCATTTCACCTAATTGGAAGCCTGTATTTTCTTCAGGCATTTGATAATCAGTTATTTCTTCCTCTTTTTCTTCAAGAGATTTGATGCTTAAAGATAAACGTTGATCATTTTCATTTACATCCAATACCTTCACTTGTACTTCTTGGTTTTCCTGAAGGACTTCGTGCGGTGTACCGATATGCTTATGTGAAATTTGAGAGATGTGAACAAGACCTTCAACACCAGGTAACACTTCTACAAATGCTCCATATGAAACTAAGCGTTTAACCACACCGTCCAGAACACTGCCTTTAGGTGCCTTCTCTGAAATATTACTCCAAGGTCCTGGCAGGGTTTCTTTAATGGATAAAGAAATACGTTCATTGTCACGATCGACGCTTAGAACTTTCACCTGTACTTTTTGACCTTCAGTGACTACGTCAGAAGGCTTTTCTACGTGTTCGTGGGACAGTTGGGAGATATGCACCAATCCATCTACTCCACCAATGTCTACGAACGCTCCGAAATCTGTGATACGCTGAACTGTCCCTTCAAGAACAGCACCAGATTCAATATCCGTTAGAAGCTGCTTCTTCTGGTGTTGCTTTTCCGCTTCTACAACAGCGCGGTGGGATAAGATTAGACGATTTTTTTCCTGATCCAATTCCACAATCTTGAACGTCAATGTTTTATCCTTATAGTCCGAGAAATCCTCAACATAATAGTCCTCGACTAATGATGCAGGAACAAATCCTCTAACTCCAAGATCAACTACAAGTCCGCCCTTCACAACATCTTTGACTTCCGCTTCAAAGATGTCGCCATTTTCAAAGCGAACCTTCATTTCTTCCCATGCTTTTTCAGCATCTACTTTTCGTTTAGAAAGAACCAGAAGTTCTTCTTCAACTTTCGTCACGATTAACTCAAGTACATCCCCTTCACTGACTACATCAGAAGCTTTTTCGATATGAAGGCTTGAGAGTTCACTAATTGGAATGATGCCATCCACTTTGCTATCTTGAACGTCGACTAAGACCTGTTTCTCTTCAACCTTAGTGACTGTTCCTTTAACTTTTTCACCGATTTCAAGATTTTTCACTTCAATTCCATTCATGTCTTCCATTATGTACTCCTCCTTAATCCATGACTGCAAAGATTTTTGATAATTGCGAGACTTCACAATTTAAAATATTCTTTCTACTAACTTCTAATAAATACTACTTTTTGTCAAGCGAGAAAGCTCATATTATTCATGCTCATGTATTAGTTTTTCAATGTGCTGCATAATAATTTCAGTTGTTTTCTCTGCATTCAGTTTTTGTTCTCGAATGCCCTCCATAGCAATAGGCGGCCCGAATACGACCTTTAATTTCCTGAAAGGCTTATAGGGTCCAATGATTGCACAAGGTACAACGTAAGCCTCGGAACGAAGAGCAAAGAAACCTGCTCCTGCTAATCCCTTACCTATTTTACCTGTCTTACTTCTAGTACCCTCTGGGAACAGTCCTAAAACATCTCCTTGTTTAAGGACCTGCAAACCTTTCCTTAGTGCTTCCCGGTCACTCATTCCTCTTTTCACCGGGAATGCCCGTAAATCGGGTAATAGCTTACCGAGTACCGGGACACTGAAAAGCTCTTCTTTAGCCATAAATGAAACAGGTCTGGGAGCTGAAATCCCCACCACCGGGGGATCTAAGTTATCAATATGGTTTGTGCATAATAAGACTCCCCCCTCTTTAGGGAAATGCTCCAAACCTTTGACCTCAATGCGATAGAGAGGGGAAAGAATCGATTTTACGAGACCTCTAGCAAAGGAATACAAGTTCACATTAACCTTTCCTTTCTACTAACAGCATAATTTGATCCACTACTTCTGGGATGGATAGTGAAGTTGTATCTATTTCAGTTGCGTCGTCCGCTTTCTTAAGTGGAGCCACTTCTCTTTCTGAATCAATCTTGTCACGGAGGGCAATTTCAACTTTTAATTGTTCCAGATCTGAAGGGAATCCCTTCGAAAGGTTTTCTTCATGTCTTCTTTGGGCTCTTTCATCTACACTTGCCAGTAAAAACACTTTAATTTCAGCGTCGGGGATAACATGGGTCCCGATATCTCTTCCGTCCATTACAACAGCACCTTGTTTAGCCAACTGCTGTTGTCTGTTCACCATCTCTTCTCTAACTTGAGAATGGACGGCCACATGAGATACTGAATTGGTAACGGCGGCTTGACGGATTTCATCTGTCACATTTTCCCCGTCTACATATACAATTTGTCCATCATCAGTCGGTTCAAGCGTGATTTTTGTTTGAGCTAATAATTCCTTCAACCCATTTTCATCATGCAAGTCTATATTCAGATTCAAAGCTTTATATGTTAATGAACGGTACATCGCCCCAGTATCAATATAAAGATAAGATAATTTCCCTGCTACAATTTTCGCCACTGTACTTTTCCCTGCAGCTGCAGGACCATCGATCGCAATTCTTAATTTCTTCAACTAATCCACCTACTTAATTTCCTAATAATTTTCTTACCTATTTTAACATAAATCTCCCACCACGTTGAAAGAATCTTTATTCAAAAAAAAGAGCAGGCAACTAATTACCTGCTTTACCGGATAAGGTTTCGACTATTTCGCTGTATTCCATTTTTTCGACACCTTCATAAAAAACGATTTTATTCAGCTCCGGAAGGATATTTAATTCATGGATAACAAATTGGACTGCTATTAATAGAATGAAATGTATAATGACTAATTTGATTAATATTCGCTCAACGGATTTAATTGTTCTCACCCTTTTCCTATTTATAGAAAAAGTATGTGTATATTATGGAATTTTATTCAAGTAACCCTTTTTTTCGTAAGTTCAACTGTCGTTCAAAGCAAAATCTTAAAATAAGCTGTCGTTGATTTTCAGTTAAATGAACAAATTCTATGCTTGCAATTTTTTTGAGACTTTTTTCCCAGATGCGGATCACTTTACCTTCTATTTCTACATACTGGTTCTCACCGGTTTGCATGGGCAAAACGATGGTCGTAGATATGTTAGAACCACTTTTCAGGTCCATTCCTTCTTTCACCAATACCGCACATCCCCCTGCACTTATATCCTCTGTAATCGTTGGAAAATATCCATCGTTTATTTTTATTGAGATATCTGTGTTCGCTTCTACTCGGACAAATTGTCTTCTTTGGACCTTTTCTAAACCTTCCTCACCTGGATAATGAATGTGGATCATCGGTATTTTGGATAGTTTGCGTCCCTTCACTTCTGTTTCAAACATAAGTACAGTCTGCTCATTAACGTTGAAGCTTGCTTTAAGTTGTGTGCCATCTATTAAGAAAACGGCTTTCTCTGTTTTTGTATGAATAGGGTAATCGATATAAAGCCCTTCTTCGCCAATCTCAACGACCCGGCACCTATACCGCTCAAATGTATCATTATGTATCGGTTCCAACTGTAATGTGGTACCTGCTTTTATCATAGTGCAATACTCCCACTTTCCCATTTTATGTATCTATATTATGGCATGACATTCATCACCTTTCCATACCTTTTTGAATCTCTATTCTGAATTTTTCTACATCTAAAGAAAAGGGACGGATCTCCTTAACGGAGGTCCGTCCCTCTAAAAGCTTAGACGACTTCTTCATAAATCGGTTCCGCTTTTCTGAGCTTCTCTACTTTTTCTTCTTCTCCTGTGTTTGCATTGATGAAGATTCTAAAGGTATCCTTACCAAGCATCCCTAGGAATTCGTAGCAGAGCACTTCTTCATTAAGATCATTCACAATTACCGCTTTACGTTCTTCCATTACTTTAAGATTAGGGTTAGTTGTTTCTTTAGCCTGTGCTTGAGTAATGGACGCTTGTCCGATTTCTCTATCATGATTATTCTTTAAATATTCTTCTGCAGCAAATCCGACGATTTGTCCATTGTCTAATGCTACTTTTATTTTAACAGAGTCCGGATAAATCCTTACACCATCCAATACGGTCACATAGGTGAAGATACCAATGTTGTCATACTGAGCACTTTCAAATAGTTCTAATTTGTCAAAATCGTTATCCTTCAGGAAGGCAGTCGCTTTCTCTGCCGCTTTATTTAGACTGATTTTTGGCTTCTGAACTTCCCGATTGTTAATATACCAGATTGGATATCCACCTTTTTGGGTAACATCCATACTTGCGTGTGTTTTCCCTTTTTCAATCGTTACACTATAAAATTTATAGTCAGAGCCTTTTCCACTTTTCGTTACTTTTGCATCAGTCTTTTCACTTATACCGGAATATTTTCTTAAGATCGAAACGGCCTCATCCTTTGAAATCTCTTTCCCTTTAATCTTCTGAAAATTTTGGTCTTTCTTCTCAGTATTCACAAATGTTGTAGACCCAAAGTTTGCTTCATCATAACCGGATACATTCTTTTCAACCGTTTTAAAGCCATCGATAATGGTGTTATCCGCCTGTTCATTTCCTGACGCCAAAGCAAGCTCCACATCCATCCATCTCAGGTTGTTCTCCATCACCAGATGTTGAACCTTTCTTAACTGATTCTGAATATCAGCACTTTGTTCATATAAATCTTCAAGTGATTTATACTCTTTATCCGTTAATGGATTCTTATCTAAATCCCTCACTGCTACCCGGTAGCTGAAATCTCCAATATTACTTAAGAATTCCTCTGTTTTATTAAACGGCAGCAACGTTAACGGAAGCTGTCCTACGTCACTGTGCGCCTGAGAAGTCAATCTCCATATATCGGCAAGTGCCGGAGACAATGATTTCCTTGAATTCATGGCAAGAGTAGAACCTATCTTATCGTGAACAAGATCCACTTGATAAGTTAACTCATGGAACGCTCTTTGATAGTTGTTTTCAGCGTTGATTAATATCGCATTTTTCTCCTGATGCTCTTGGTATCCCCAGAATGCGGTTCCTGCAACACCAAGGACGAGCACTGTTATTAAAATGACACGTAGCAATTTACTTCACCTCTTTAACTACAGAATATGTGCTTTCCTATTTTCTTGATTTGTGGACGTGACCAAATCCACTTGCTTGTTGCTGTCACAGGGTTAAAGTAATAGAGAGCACTTGAAGAAGGATCCCAGCCGTTTATGGCATCTAAAACCGCTTCTTTCGCTTGTTCATTTGGTGTTAACCATATCTGGCCGTCTGCTACAGCTGTAAAGGCACCAGGTTCAAAAATGACACCTGCAGCTGTATTCGGGAATGCAGAACTGTCTATCCGATTGAGAATAACGGCCGCTACTGCAACTTGTCCCTCATACGGCTCACCACGCGCTTCTCCATATACGGCATTTGCCATCAATTGAATGTCGTTTTGTGAAAATCCATTAGGAGTGTTCACTGCCGTTGGCTTGGATGGAGTCGGTGCCTGCTTTGGTGCAGGCTTCTTTTGAGGAGCTGCTTTCCCACCGGATGTTCCGCCTTCAGCCCCCCCACCGCCAGGACCTTTTTGTTTGTTTAAATCTGTGCCGCCATAATGACTGAAATTGTTGCCTTTTTCAATTTGTTTCTTTACAAATTGCTTGTTATACTTTGAGGCTTTCACCAGTTTTTCTTTCGTTTTCGCTCCTGCCAAACCATCAATGGGAAGTCCGAACTCATATTGAAAGTTTCTTAGAGCCCAATATGTGCCCCACCCAAATACTCCATCAATATCACCGTTATAGTACCCGATATATTGAAGCCTGGATTGAAGTTCGATTACATCCTCACCTGTTGCGCCATGTTGTATCACTTGATTCGTAAAAGCGTCTGCCTTCTCTCCTTCAGACGAAATCATAAAAAGAGAACACATAAGCACCATGACGAATGAAGTAGAAATCAATTTGAAACGACTATTCATAATGCCTTAACCTCCATATCTTCAATTAACATTAACTCTAGTTTTTGTAGAGGCTCCCATTTTATACAAGTGATTAATAAAATTTAGAAAACAACCTACCACAATTTTGATAAGACTCTGTAATGTCCCAGCAAAAGCCATGTAAACATTCAGAGTTATAATAGAATGAGGATTACTTCAAATAAATCCGGAATTGAAGGGGGAGGTCATGATGGAGGACTATTTAGCGAAGTCATTGGATGAGTGGAAAGATGATATTTCAGAGGTGTTGGATCAGATTAATACTGACTATGAAGAGATAAAGAAGGAACTGAAGGTATATTCCTATAAGTACGGCATTACTAAGCAAGTCATTCAATCAACCGTGAATGAGGAAATCATCGAAAATATCAGGGAAATGTATCATAAGCCTTTTGAAGAAAAGTACAATGAACTGAAGGAATACATACGCGAATTGGATGAAAAAAGAAAAGTGTTTCAAATGTTCGTGAATAAAATAGATGAAGTGAAACGGAAAGAAGCTCCTAAAACGGACCTGGCAGCTGCGTACAAGTAAATAGTTTATAGAACCGTCTTTGCAAAAGGCGGTTTTTTGTTACGAAGGAGAAATCAGGGATTTTATAAGGCAAAAAAGACGCTTTAAATAAAAAGCGTCCTTTTAAATAATTTCTTTCTCGAAATTAGTACCCGAGTATTTTTTTTCTGTTAATCGATGAGCACTTTTCACTTTCTTCAAACCGAGCCACCATAAGAAAAACATAAACGGTACCATATAATAGATCCAGTTTTTCTCGGCTAAAAAGATGTAATTATATGTTCCGTGTAACAGTAGGGGCAAAGAAATCGCAATGAAAAGCCACTTATGCCTTTCTTCCCTGGAGGAAAACTTTGCTTTTCCTAAGTAATATCCCATAATGACACCGAACAACGCATGACTTGAAACAGGCAGGATCGCTCTTCCAAATGCATGTTCAACACCGTTAGCAACCAAATACAAAATATTTTCAGTAGTAGCAAATCCAAGGGACACACTTGCACCATAGATAATGCCGTCGTAAGGATCATTAAAATCAACATGTTGGAAGATCGCAAACATTAAAATAAACCATTTGAAAAATTCCTCTAAAAGACCGGAAGAAATAAATGCCGTCGACCAATTTGAATCAATGATTCCTTCCACTTCTAAAACATATTGTAAAAACATAATAGGAAAGGTAATAAGGGCCCCATACATAAAGGTTTTGAAAACTAGCGTAATAGGTTCTGCCTCATATTCATCCCGCAAATAAAAGTAACTTAGCAATGCTAATCCTGGTGCTATACCCGCTGATAAAATCACCAGCATAAAAAAGTCCTCTTTTCTTTCTGTTTTCTTAATCGTATCATGTTAATGTAGGAATGGAAACAGGAATTTATTTGGTTGGAGGAATGAATGATGAAGAAAGATATTTTGGTTATACATACAGGCGGTACCATCTCTATGATGGAAGACGAACAGACGGGAGCAGTCACTCCAGGGAAGGAAAATCCCCTTTCCGTACAAACGTCCATCGTATCGAATTTAGCGAATCTAACGGTCTTAGAAGCATTTCATCTGCCTTCTCCTCATATCACACCGGAGCATATGCAGCAATTAAAAGATATAATCGAAACGAAATATAGGGAAAAATCATTTGACGGAGTGGTTATTACCCACGGAACAGATACGCTCGAAGAAACTGCCTACTTCCTGGATTTAACCCTTTCTCTTCCAGTCTCCCTTGTCGTAACAGGGGCAATGAGATCAAGTAATGAGATTGGAGCGGACGGTCTGTATAACCTCATTTCATCCGTTCGGGTAGCTGCTGATGACAAATCCATGAACAAAGGGGTTTTAGTCGTCCTGAATGACGAAATCCACTCTGCTAAGAACGTTACCAAAACTCATACAAGCAATGTATCCACCTTTCAAAGTCCACAGTATGGCCCAATCGGGATTGTGACTAAAAGAGGCGTTCTTTTTCATCACCAGCCAACATCAAATGAACATTATCAGGTTTGTGACATTTCCAAGAGGGTTACCCTGATCAAAGCATATGCCGGAATGGATTCAGGATTATTAGTTGCCATAAAAGACTTACAGTACGATGGGGTTGTAATCGAAGCATTAGGGCAAGGAAATCTCCCTCCTGATACGGTGGATGGAATTAATGGGCTGTTAGCTGCTAATATCCCGGTAGTATTGGTTTCGAGATGCTTTAATGGAATTGTCCAGGATATATACGGCTATTCAGGAGGGGGGAAACAACTGAAAGAAAAAGGGGTTATCTTCTCAAATGGACTAAATGGACAAAAGGCTAGAATCAAGTTAATGGTGGCTCTGTCCCAAACCGGTGACATTAAAGAATTAGAAACGATTTTCAAAAATTAAGGTTGTCTTTCATCAGGAACATTAGCAACCATCATGAAAGAAAGAGGCTCACAGCAGAGCCTCTTTCTTTTGTCACTTTCCTTTTTGAGTAATGGATTCAGCGATCAAACCGCCATGCAAACGACCATTTTCAATAAAGATTTCATTCGCATTGTTTCCCGCAGCAATGACACCTGCAATATAGATTCCTTCTACATTCGTTTCCATCGTTTCTTGATGAAAAGAGGGTCGTCCTGTTTCTTTGTCAATTTCTATTCCCATTTTCGTCAGGAAGCTATGATCCGGGTGATAACCTGTCATGGCAAACACAAAGTCATTTTTGATTTCTTTTTTCTCACCCTTTACATTGTAAATAACAGAGTCCTCTGCAATTTCCTCTACACACGCGTTGAATTCCATCGTTACCTCGCCATTCCTGACAAGCGCATCAAAGTTAGGGAGAATCCAGGGCTTCACACTCTTTGAATACTCACTTCCCCGATATATTACGGTTACCCTTGCTCCCGCTTTATTCAATTCAAGTGCTGCATCAACCGCTGAGTTCTTCCCTCCAATCACAACCACATCTGTGTCAAAAAAGGGATGAGCTTCTTTAAAATAATGAAAGACTTTCTCTAATTTTTCTCCTGGAATCTCTAAATAATTGGGATGATCATAGTAACCGGTCGCAATGACAATTGATTTACTTTCATACGTTCCCTTTGAGGTGGAAACGGAGAAACGGCCGTCTTGCTTCTCCACTTTATGAACGGTTTCGAATCGATTGATTCTTAATTCCTTCCGCTTCGCTACCTCACGATAATACACGAGCGCTTGGTTCCGCCTTGGTTTGTGTTCTTCAATAACAAAAGGAACATCACCAATTTCAAGCTTCTCACTTGATGAGAAAAACGTTTGATGAGTGGGATAGTGGTAAATGGCATTAACGATATTCCCTTTTTCAATGATTAAAGGATTGATTCCCTTTTCTTTTAAACTAATTGCAGCAGAAAGCCCACACGGTCCCCCACCTACAATAATGCATTCTTCCATTTTCAAATTCAGACACTCCTTCAATTTCTCTATCTGAATGGTAATTTACGTTCGTTCACTTCAGATGTTAAAATATTCTCTACCCAATTATTATGGAATAAGTTTGTGTTTAGGTCAAAAGGAAGCACTCACATCTTTTATCACTGCCATCAATATTATCTGTAATAATAGCTGAATTTAATGGTATTCAATACTTTTATTAAAAGGTTTTTTTCGTAAACTTCGTTGCTTTTTAAAAAAGTAAGTAGTGGGTTGATTTCCGCTCCAGGTGCTCGCTTTCCGCGGGGCGTGAGTTGAGAACCTTCCGCTCCAATCAACTTTCTAAGTGTGAGTTTCTTACTCTAGACTAATATAAAGACAAATAAGAAAAGGATGAGATAGCGTCCATCTCATCCTCAGTACTTATTAATTTAAATCCAACCTCTGAACCGGCATGCTTCGGCCATTTTTCTTACCCCTACCATATATGCGGCGAGTCTCATATCGACTCTTCTGGACTGGGAAGTTTCGTATACATTGTTAAAGGAGCTGACCAAAATCTTCTCCAATTTTTCTTCCACTTCTTCTTCAGACCAGTAATACCCCTGATTATTCTGCACCCATTCAAAGTAAGAAACCGTCACCCCACCCGATGATGCTAACACATCAGGAACCAGTAAAATCCCACGCTCGGTGAGGATTTTTGTTGCTTCCAAGGTTGTCGGTCCGTTCGCTGCCTCTACCACAATGCTTGCTCTTATGTTGTGAGCATTCTTCTCTGTGATCTGATTCTCGATGGCTGCAGGCACGAGAATGTCACAGTCCAGCTCTAATAGTTCTTCGTTTGTTATCGTATTATTAAATAATTTCGTAACCGTCCCAAAACTATCCCGACGATCCAGCAAATAATCAATATCCAGCCCATCTTTGTCATGAAGTCCACCGTAGGCATCAGAGATCCCAATCACCTTAGCTCCTGCATCATGCATAAACTTTGCAAGGAAGCTTCCGGCATTACCAAAGCCTTGAACGACTACTCTCGCCCCTTTAAGCTTTATTCCTTTTTTCTTGGCTGCTTCATGAATACAAATTGTCACGCCCTTCGCAGTTGCCGTTTCACGACCATGTGATCCCCCAAGCACCAATGGTTTCCCTGTAATGAACCCTGGAGAATTATACTCATCAATTCGGCTGTATTCGTCCATCATCCACGCCATGATTTGAGAGTTTGTAAAAACATCGGGAGCGGGGATATCTTTGGATGGTCCGACAATTTGGCTGATTGCGCGTACATAACCTCGACTTAATCGCTCAAGCTCTCTAAATGACATATCCCGGGGATCACAAATGATCCCCCCTTTACCTCCACCATACGGAAGGTCGACAATTCCACATTTCAAGCTCATCCAGATGGAAAGCGCTTTAACTTCTTTTTCAGTAACATTCGGGTGAAATCGAATCCCACCTTTTGTTGGTCCAACTGCATCATTATGTTGAGCACGGTATCCCGTGAAGACTTTTACTTTCCCATCATCCATCCGGACTGGTATTTTAACCGTTAACATCCGTACAGGTTCTTTTAATAATTCATATACCTCTTCTGAATACCCCAATTTATCAAGTGCAAGATGAATAACCGTTTGTGTAGATTTCAAAACATCGTGTTGATCAGATGCTTGGTGATTTTCTTTCCCCTTATCGGCTACCATTTATGTAAACCTCCCAGTATACTTCACTGTTTCACGGAACCTAGTCCGCTTTCATGACATAGTATACACGTTTGAATTCTTCTTGCAAAGAAGGAAAATTAAAAAAAGAAGATTTTTTTGAAAACGCTATCATAAACGAAAAGCGGTAGGGCTTTGCCCAGAGGCGACAAGCATAAGGCGAACCTGCTGGAAAGGCGCTTTTGCCTTTTTGGCAGGTTTGACTTATGACCTCGAGCCTCTAAGCCCTGGAGCTGGACATAAACGAAAAGCGGTAGGGGCTCGCCCTGGGGCGACAAGCATAAGACGAGCAACCCGGAAAGGCGCTTTTTGCCTTTTTGGGTTGCTTGACTTATGACCTCGAGCCCCAAGCCCCTGGAGCTGGACATAAACGAAAAGCGGAGGCGGCTTGGGCAGGCCCGACAAGCATAAGGCAAGACCACCGGAAAGGCGCTCTTTGCCTTTTTGGTGGTCTTGCCTTATGACCTAGAGGGACTAGCCGCCGGAGCTGGACATAAACGAAAAGCGGTAGGGCTTTGCCCAGAGGCACCACCTTCACCAAAACAAAAAAAACACCCCCAGGAATCACCCTAAAAGTGCAAAATAATGTCTATATTTCTTATAAATCATAGTAAAGCATATATCTAAAGGGGGGTGAAGATTCGGTTCCACTTAACACGATCAAAAATAAAACAAAATTTTATCAATGGAATCCTTTATTAACACCGCACGGCCATACTCCATCAGGATATGTTTCGTAATCTTTGAGTGCTGACCGTATTCAGCACAAATAGCCTCCATGACTAAGCTATCGAATTCCAATAAATCTTCAATAAGTAAGTAATAGTTTTTTTCATAATAATAAATGCTTAAATGTATGAGGCGATTGTTCACTTTGTTCAATTCGTTGATGCGTTTAAGAAGGTCCAGTACATCCTCGAAATCATCAAAGTAAACGAGCACATCATGATCATTCATAGACTTCATGATTCCATTTTCGTCTTCCCAATCAGAAAAGTCATCTTCTGACTCTAATGTGAGGATCATGCAGATTTCCTGATCATCAAATGACTCAATCTCCACGGTGATTTCCATTTGTGTTTCAATGCCGAACTTCCCCTGGACTTCATCTAACATGTCTTCAAAAAGATCATGCCACATATATGAATCTTTCCATTGGTCTTGTTCAAATAAGCCTTTTTGCTCCAATTCTTCTACACTAATGGAAAATTTTATTTTGTTGTCAGAAATTCTTTCAAGCTTCATCTTCGTACCCCCTAGAGTGTGACGATTTATCACCATACTATGTAAGGGGCAGAAAACAGTGCATAATCCAATTATAATTTACTTTTCAGCCATAGCTCCCAATCAGACTTGGATTGTCCGACAATGTGTTCCTGAAATTCCTCTTTCTTTTCTTTTGGAAGATGGTCTACAGCAAAACCGCCAATTCCAATTTCCAGGCTTTTCCGCTCACTCTTTAATGAAGTAACGAGTGACAGCAGGTTGTCTACATTTTCCAATAAGGTACAGGAGAAGAACAGAAACTTAGGATCGACTTCGTCAAGAACGATGTCGATATCATTTTCTTTAATACTGGAGCCTAAATAGATTACTTCAAATCCCTTTCTTCTTACATAGAGAGTAAAGATTAACAATCCTAATTCATGCCATTCTCCCGGACCGCAAACTGCTACTACTTTAGGTAAGATTCCGTTGTGTGGAAAAGAGTGCATGATGATACCGATACGGGATCTAAGTATCGATGTTGCAAAATGCTCATGGGCCGTCGTGATTTTCCCGTTCTCCCACAGGTCTCCGATTTTAACCAGCAGGCTGCCCAGGATATCAATCACCACTTTATCAATTGTGTAAACAGTAAACGACTGATTGATTAATTCATGAGCTTTTGTTTCATCAAAGCTTAAGAGTGCTTTTAACAAGTCATCTGAGATGCTCTGAGTACGGTCCTTTCGTTCAGAGGATGCGATCTCATTTTCTTCCAGCTCTTGTTTATCAAGTAACGCAACAGCCTGACTAATGGTAAATCCCTGATTGACCTTCTCAACCAGCCATTTTAATATATTTAAATGTTGTTCTGTGTACAAACGGTGACCTGATTCATTACGTACAGGAGCAATTATCTGATATCTTCTCTCCCATGCCCTTAATGTACCTGGTTGTATCCCTAAGATTGTGGACACAGCTTTTATATTATATTTTCCTTCTATCTTCTTTTCATCACTCATAAATAGTCCCCCAAAGTAAATCTCTTCTCTCTAAAATTATAATCGAGAAACCGCATTGTGTAAAATTTGTATAGGTAATGAACAACAATTGTTCATTTCATTCCTTTTCGATTTTTAGTAAATGAGTCTCTGCCGGAGCTCCCAAGCGCAATGGGAGCGCAGTGGTCCCATAGCCGTTACTTACTAATAGGGTGGTTTGTGGGAGCTTTTCAAGTCTTCCTTTTTTATACAGTCCCCATCCAAATAATCGAATTTGTCCACCGTGTGTATGGCCGCTCAACATCAAGTCAATCCCCTCTTCTGTTCGTACCTGCCTCACTAGCCTCGGGTCATGACTGATTAAAATATTAAATTCAGATGGTATTGTTTTTCTAAGGGCAGAAGAGTAAGAAGCTCTTTGCGTACTCGCATCGTCCACTCCGATCATGTTAATTTTCCCTTTATGAATTGGGACCTTAACTGAATCATTTACAATTTCAATGATTCCCTTTTGTTTAAATACATCCTTCAGCCTGTTCGTATTCACTTCATGATCATTATTGCCCCAAACAAAATAAACCGTACCCAGTGTTAAAAGTTTATCTAAATTTTGTTCAACTCTTGAAAAAGGCACTCCTTTTTCAAGAAGATCCCCGCCAATGATGACAATATCCGCTTTCCCTTTCACTTCATCAATAATTCCATCTGACACTTCCCGCTTATGTATATCAGATATAAAAAAGATTGAAATCGGGCCCATATTATGAGGAAGGCCAGGAAGCTTTACTTTCTCCATTTTCACAACATTTCTACGTGCTTCATATAACATAAAAAAGAGGAGACTGACTCCCCCTACTAATAAAAACATACTAATTTCAAGCATTGTGGCCTCCTTGTCGGTGGAAATCTATAGAAATAATACCATAAAAGATGGATAAGAAGGAAAAAATCATTGTTTGCCACATCCCAAAACAGCTCAACAAATAAATGATGCCTATATGAAATGGGATGAAGACTAATTCTTTATGTAGTTTACCATTCATTAATCGTAGAATAGAATATAATTCAAATTTCAATAAATTCCCTTGAACCATTAACCCCACCATAAAGGCCATCATTGCCGCAAAGAATGGCACGGGATTTAAGACTAACTCAACAATGAATTCAGAGCTGTTCAGCAATTCTACAGCCGGAAACCATGTAATGAATAGATACCCTAAAAGAAACGTGATAAGCAGTTTAACAGTATGATTAATCAAAAAAATCCCTCCCATAAATCTTATGAGAGGGATTTCTTTTCATACAGAGTTTCCTTCAATTATTCATCTTCTTGAATATCCAGGATACGGAATCCTGATTTCTCTAACTTATGAAGGAATTTTTCCATATTGTCCTTTTTTTCTACCTTTAGAACGATACGACGTAATAATTTATCTGTTTCATCAAAGGTAACCAGGGAAATGACCGATTCCGAATACTGCTGGATGATATCTCCAAGACGGGCAATCCGTCCTTCTGTTTCCACAGAGGAAAAGGCGATTCGCACTCCCTTTTGATCCATCCCAAATGCACTTCTGAATTGATCAAGTACATCAAATCGGGTAATCAATCCAAGGAAATTTTTATCTGGTCCTACGACCGGAAGAATCGGAGAATCCTTCAATTCGACCAATGCATTTTCGAATACATCTTTGTCGGTTATATATTTGTCGGTATCGGCAAGAATATCACGAACCTTTTTCTCCTTGAGAAAGGCTTCTTTATCCATTCCTGAAAGGAAGAAGCTCTGATAAATATTGTAGCGTGTTGCCACCCCTTTGTATTCTTCATTCGAGAGTACCGGCACTCCATCAATTTTATGGTGCTCCAGAACTGTAAGGGTCTTTTCAATCGAGTCATTTTCATCTACCACATAGCATTTGTGCTTCGGTATCATGGCACTTTTTACAAACATTTGACCACCTCATCATTAATATCCTACATCTTTAGTATTCAACATTTTCACAAAGTTTCCCTTCATATTTATGAATTTAAATTAATTAACATGTTCCATTTATCCTTTTCATATGTTGTTACGAAGGATTTTCTTTAAAGGAGGGATTATCGTGCACGAATTTTACAGAGCTTATTACCCATATGTAAGTCCATTCGATCCGTGTAAGCCTATTACCCGGAAAGTCTATTCAACTCCCCCTAATCTTTACTTAGGGTTCCAACCTCCCAACCTGGAGCAATATTCACCAAAAGAAGCGTTACAAAAAGGTACTCTATGGAAAGTGTTTTATGATCCCTACTATAGCCCCTATGAAAAGATGAAGGGAGAATAGACTGACATGAAACAGCTTCCCACCCATTATTATGAAGTGCTGGAAGAATTACAAGCCGTAGATTTCGTGATCCTTGACCTTACCCTTTACCTGGATACCCACCCTGAAGATTATGATGCAATCTCTCAATATAATATGTATATCAAAACGCGAAAACAGATTAAGAAGAAATTCGAAAAGGAATTTGGCCCTTTGACGAACTTTGGATATAGCTACTCCAATTACCCCTGGGATTGGAAGGATGCTCCATGGCCATGGCAAGTTTAATATTTTAGGAGGTGCATGACAATGTGGGTGTACGAGAAAAAACTTCAATATCCGGTCAGAGTAAGTACATGCAATCCTAAACTGGCAAAATTTCTGATTGAACAATACGGTGGAGCTGACGGAGAACTTGCCGCTGCCCTAAGGTATCTCAATCAACGCTATACCATCCCTGACAAAGTCATCGGATTGTTAACGGATATCGGCACGGAGGAGTTTGCTCACTTGGAAATGATCGCGACAATGGTTTATAAATTAATTAAAGATGCAACTCCCCAGCAGATGAAGGACGCTGGACTTGACCCTCATTATGTTAATCATGATGGAGCGATTTTCTATCACAATGCTGCGGGCGTGCCTTTTACTACAGCGTATATAGCGGCTAAAGGTGATCCGATTGCTGATTTATATGAGGATATAGCAGCTGAAGAGAAAGCAAGGGCTACCTATCAGTGGATCATCAATATGAGTGACGATCCTGATCTGAATGATGGTTTGCGGTTTTTAAGGGAGCGTGAAATCGTCCACTCCCAACGTTTTCGTGAAGCAGTCGAAATACTTAAGGATGAAAGAGATAAAAAGGTATTCTTTTAATGAATGGAAGCTCGGCTCATTTCTTCGAAAAAAAGGAATGGGCCTATTCTTTTTACTATAAATACGGGCTCGTTTTATTGTGCTTACGTTCACTCTCATTTACTTCCATGAAATAAATTAATATCCCATTCTTTTTTCATTTTTTCATACACATGATGTCTTTTTTTCCACGCTTCTTCTTTCCATAAATCCTTACTTCGATCAATGACCTCACACCTTAATGCATGATATTCTTTTTCCTTTTTCTCCTTTTTCTCATATAAGATTCTTGTAACACCGAAAAGCCCGACAAGAAGCATAGTGATAAATAGATGAAAAGAGCTGGATACAAATACAGAAAACACCGCTGCAAACGAATAAGAATATGGTCCAAGCACAAATTTCGTCACATAATAGAGAAAAAAGAAGGAAGCAAACATTGTTGCCCATAAGGTATATAGGTGTGCTGCTTTGGCTTTATCAAATTTTTGTTTTTTGTCTATCAAATTATGTAGCATCTGTCCCGTGGCTTGATCTGTCCATTCTCCAAAATTCATTCCCACCCTCTCCTTTCCTTCCCTTATAGTTTATGAACTTGTCCATAAAGTTAGAATAGTAGTATAAAAAAAAGGATCTCTTTTCAGACCCTTTACATACATCAGGAAGGCGGGTTAAGGTTTCTTCACCCTGACATCTGATCCCGATTGCGAAAAAAGCTAACTTCGTGAAATTCCGTTATGAGTTGATCAAAGATGCAATCCCAGGATTGTTTTTCAGCCATTTGAAGAGCCTTTCTTTTCATTTCATTTAGGAGGTTTTCATTCAATATCTCTTCAATATGATGAATAAACGAAGGATATTCATGAGCTTTCGCCATCCTTCCAGTTTGGTTAAGCTCTACGATGTTCGTCACACCGCCTTTATCAGCCACTACCGCTGGCAAACCGGAGGCAAATGCTTCTAACACTACATTTCCAAACGTTTCTGAAGCAGATGGGAAGACGAATAGATCAGAGGATGCATACACTTCCGCTAATTCGTTTCCTGTTACATAACCCGTAAAGAGTACGTCTTCTTGTTTGGTTTTTTCCATAAGCTCATTCTTCATCGGTCCATCGCCCACGATAACCCATTGAACTTGATCTTTTAATGTTTGGGGAAGGTGTTTAATCGTCTTTTCGAGTGTGTCCAAGTCCTTTTCAGGAGCTAAACGCCCCACATAAAGAAGAGTGTATTTCTTGTTATTATTAAATTTCCTTCTTAGTTCAGGACTGCGCTTTTCCGGAGAATAGGTTTGACAATCGACTCCCCTGCTCCATATGGATAAGTCGGTAAAACCCTGGTTTTCTAAGTGAAGTTTCGTTTCCATTGAGGGGACAAAAATCCGATCTGCATGTAAATAAAACCATTTCATGTACTTCCATAGTAATGGTGCCACCCACATCATTTTGTAATAGTTCAAATACAGGTCAAAATGGGTGTGGTAAGAAGCAACCAAGGGTATATTCATTTTCTTAGCACCGCGAACCCCATAAAGTCCCATTGTAAGAGGTGTGGTGACATGAATCAGTGTAGGTGAAAAATCTTTCAACTGCTTTTCAATCGTTTTCGGGTTGGCAATAGCTGTTCTGCATTCAGGATAAAAGAAAAAAGGAAAACTTGTGAAGGAATGTACATTTGGATAGGATTCTTTTTTCTCTTGAATATCAGGAACAAAGACCTTATACTCAATTCCCCGTTTCTCATAGTGATCCGTCAATCTTTTTAACGTTCTTGCGACCCCGTTCACTTGAGGATAATAAGTATCCGAAAACAATGCCACTCGCATGTACTCTTCCCCCTTAATGATTAACTTACAATTCGTAAAATCTATACGATTATCCTAAAAACAAAAGGACCATTAAAGTCGTAGCAAATGCAAGAAATGCCCCGGCCAATACATCTGAAGGATAATGGACTCCGAGAATCACTCTAGAATACCCCACTAACCAACTTATAGGAAATAGGATAAGCATCGTGGTTGGATACTGAATCATAAATGGAATCGATATGGAAAAAATAGCCGTGGAATGACCAGACGGAAATGAATGATCTTTAAATTCATAACCGTGTATCCTTGCATCGGGTAAAGTTAGATAAGGTCGGATTCGTTTAACCAACCTCTTGGTGATCGACATAATAACATGACTGATACATAACGTTATCATGGCGGCCATTACGGTTCGTTGCATCTGTGGATAATATTGACTCAAGAAGAACAGAATCAGGACGGAGGCTACAGTAAACCTCGCTCCTCCCAAATGAGTAACATAGCCGAAGAATGAACGATACAGCTGTTTGCTTCCGTTGATTCTGTAAAATAAAAAGTCATCTACTTTTTGAAAGCGCGTAAGCATTCTGTCCATGAAACCAACTCCTTCTCTTTTAGTGCTGTCACCTCCATTATATTTACGGTTTGTAATGCTTCTTATAAATGAATGTAAATTTTATCGCGAATTTTTGTAAAAAAAAAATAGCACCCGCCCCAAATCACCTTGGGGGAGTGCCTTTTATTGATCTAATGGGATTTCAAGTACTTGCCCTGTCTGAATTTCATTATTTTGAATTTGATTCCGTTCCTTGATTCGTTCAACTCCTGATTGAGAATTGTAGTATTTCATAGCAATCCTGAATAGGGTTTCCTGGGGTGCGACCGTGTGATACACGATCTTGTATGTTGGCTGTTCTTCCTCAGGTTCTTCTTTCACCTCTTCTTTCGGGCTTTCCTCTGCTGATTCTTGCTCAGCAGGTGGAGAAGCCGGTTCAGTCGATGCCGGTTGTTCCTTTCCAGTCATTGAGGGAGTATCTTGATTCAAGGATTCATCTTTTTTGTCATTCGCAGCTGACTCTTCTTCTTTTGAATCAGACTCTACAAAGCTCTCCTCATCCTCATTATCAGATTGTTCGTAGCGAACTTCTTCCACATCGTCCACATCTTCTGACATGACCACCAGGGGACCATCCCTGCTATCGAAATACGAATAAATGCTAAAAACCGTCAAGGGCAAAAGAATAAAAAATAAGAGCAACATACTAATCAATGGGTATTTCATTTTCCATTTGTTATTCTTCTTTTTCTCTCTATGTACTTCACTTCTGGCTGGAAGAGGCTCTCTTTTTTTGACTGGTGCTTCCTCTGGGACTCGTTCAATCTTTTGCTTTAATTTCGCTGCTTGATCTCGATATGGGTCTTTACTCATGAGACATCCCTTCTTTACTTCTTTGTCTTCCTTTCTTACGCATATGCATACCCAGTAAGAAATCGATGACAAAGTGCATGATGATTGTTACCAATAAATTCTCTGTTTGTTCATAAATGAAACCGATCCAAAAGCTAAGCAGTACAATATTGACAATTAAAAACCAGTGAGCCCAGTATCTGAAATGTATCAGAGCAAATATAATACTTGATATGATTAAGCCAAAGTGAAATTGCAACACGCCTCTAAATAATATTTCTTCACTAATGCTAATGAAAAATGCAAGCAGTGCAATTTCACCCATGCTTCTATCAGTAAATATCCGCGCATTCACCCCACCATCGTCATAGTATTTACTAGGTAAATACTTCATCAATACGATGTCGATGATCACAATCATCACACCGCTTGTTAATCCAATGGTCAAAATAGTCGGGGAAAAGGAAAACTGTTTCCAAAAACCGGACCATGTGTCAAATAAAAATATACCTAATCCCAAGGCAATCGTTAATAGTAAAAATTGAGTGAAATATAAATGAAAAGTTAACTGTTTCTTAGAAAGTTGTTGTATGACTTCCCCTTGTTTCTGCATGAATACCACTTATCCTAATAATAATTTTTCCAACCTTTTTTCCCACCTTGTTTCAATTGGGTCTTGAATATCAGGTGGCTGATACTTGAAATCCTTAAGGGAATAACCGCATTGATCACAACAGAAGCTATTCTCGATTTGAAGCACTTCATCAAAATAATGAAGAAGCTTCTCCCTTCTACAGGAATCAACCTGTAACCACTCGATCATGGAGAGCAGTTTGTCCTTCTTGTATTGTAAACGATTGTTTCGAATTTGTTTCATTTTTTCTATTAATCTATCTTGACTGAGTCTCAGCCCTTTAGTAAGCTCATCTGAATAATAAGTAAGAAACCGATATTGAATCTCCGACAGTTGCAATAAATCGATTATCTCCTTCGCCTGATTCTGTCTGTTTTCCTTTACATATCTTTGTATTTGTACATCCTCAGGTAATTCACTTTGAATAAGCTGCAGCGGGATCGAAAGGTCTTGTTCAGAGTATAGCACGACAGACAGACTGCTTTCTCCATCTCGTCCCGCTCTTCCGATTTCTTGTAAAAACGCTTCTATATTTGAGGAGAAATGAAAATGAATGACAAATCGAATATTTTCTTTGTTTACACCCATACCAAATGCAGAAGTGGCACATATGATCCTTAGCTTGTTGGAGAGAAATTGTTGTTGAATCAATATCCGATCCTCTTGTTCCATTCCCCCATGATAATGAGCAACACCTGATACACCATTTTCCCCAAGCCACAAAGAAACGTCTTCTGCCATTCGTTTACTTGAGAAATAAATAATGCCCGGCCCACCCCATGTTGTCAGATACTCTAAAAGTTTATCCAGTTTCTCATTATGATTCGTGACTTTCTCAACGAACAGACCGATATTTTCCCGGTCAATTGAATGGACTTTTTCCACAGCATCTTCCATTTGGAGCACTCGTTTAATGTCTTTCCTCACTTCATCAGTGGCAGTCGCCGTTAATGCCAAGGTTGTCGGATTTCCAATCGACTCTTTAAGCTCCCCCAGTTTTAAGTAATCAGGTCTGAAGTCAGGACCCCACTGAGATATACAATGTGCTTCATCAATGACGAATAAAGAAATATTTAAAGATTGTAGTAAGGGAATGATGGTCGGACTCATTAACATTTCCGGTGATATGAATATAAATTTATAAACGTGTAACTGCTCAAGGGCCGCTCTTTTCTCCATATAAGGTAAAAACGAGTTCAGTGCGATCACCCTTTTTTCACCCATTACTTTCATCTGCTCCACTTGATCCTGCATTAAAGAGAGAAGTGGAGAAACGATTAACACTTGTCCTTTCTTTAGGTACCCGGGTAATTGATAGCACAGCGACTTACCGGTTCCTGTCGGGAGCATCGCCACCGTATCCCGTTGATTTAGAACGGATTGAATGATTTCCTCCTGGCCTTCTCTGAAGGAAGAATAGCCAAATCTCTCTTTAAGCTCTTGTTGCAAATTCACGGTTCTCACCTGCCTTCGCAATCGCTACTCTGATTTGAAAATAAGATAAATGAGGAAGCTTTTCTTTTATCGGCTTTAGCCTTTTAGTTCGAGCATCTTTCATAACTGAAAGCACATTCTCATATTCCACCTGAGAAATGAACGGATCTATTGCAAATTCTTTCTGAGTTAAGATTAGTTCAATCACATGATCTTCAATGGTATTTATCTTTAAATCCCGTATACGCGCAATTTCTTCAATTGAATGCCCCCTTTGATACAACTCATATGTTTTGCTTGTTGAAATGGTCAGATTTTGCAGCTGATCACTTTTTAAGCTAATGGAGTATAATAAGGGATAAGGTGAAGGCTCCCTTTCTAATTCAGATAATATACCGTGAATTACATTAAGAAACTGAAAGCGGAATTCTTCTTCATGCATATTCAGTTTTTCAGCTACCTGCAATTCTGTCCATCCATAATCCTTGTATCCCGTTAAGCGGAAAACGAGAATGTCTGGATTTAAGGTTTGAGATAGACTGGTCAACAGGCTATACATCTCCTGATATAAATCGGAAGACAATTTTTCAATATTAGGGTTCGCCCGTAAACAGCTCTTTACCCACTCATGTATGTTTTTGTTACGTTGTACAGGAAAATAGAGCGTTTCCTGCTGTTTCCCGTTCGATAGAACCTGAACAAGGAGGCTTAATCTTTTCCAAAATAGAAACGTTTGATCACCGTAGACGAGACCATTCATATTTGCCGGAAAGGAGTCACCCTGAAAATTTTTTTGGACACAATCAGTACCACCAGTGGTCACAATCGCTTTCCCTCTTTCATCGACAATAACATATCCCAATTTCTCTAATTCCTTTACCTTCTGATTAAAGTACGCTCGTTTAAGCTTAGGTAAAGAGAGGAAAAACGGCTGCAAATAAAAGATGTGAGCATCCTGGATCGACTGGGAAGATTTTTTTCCTTTTAAGATATGAAAAACAGAGTAAATCGATCTTTCTCCATTTATTTGCATGAAGCAATATAAAATCACATAATTAAGATAGGTCAATTCTCTACTCCTTAACGTGTAGGTTATTGTCAAATATTGTACCATGAATTTGTTGTTTAACCATGTTTTGTTTTTCATATATAGGATAAAAATAAAAAGAAACAACCTAACTATTGAAAAGTTATACAATCCTCTATAAAATAAACATTAAGTGATTTTTCACAAACTTACATTGTGTATAATGATGAATTATATAGAATTATTTATCCGGGAGGTTTTTTCTTTGCCAAAATATACGATTGTCGACAAGGATACATGCATTGCATGTGGAGCGTGCGGGGCTGCTGCTCCAGATATTTACGACTATGATGATGAAGGTATTGCATTTGTAACATTAGACGATAACCAGGGGACGGTCGAAGTTCCTGACGTATTAGAAGATGATATGATTGATGCATTCGAAGGTTGTCCTACAGATTCCATAAAAGTAGCTGACGAGCCGTTCGATGGAGATTCACTTAAATTTGAATAGTAGTTCCGAAGCTAAGGGGAATTCCTCTTAGCTTTTTCTTTTTGGCTGATAACATTAGAAAACCCCTCAAATGTAATTGAGGGGTTAATCATTTATATTTGCACTATGCCGCTTTGTTCAGGGCTGTCTGTCTTGCTAACCAGCCTTGAAGACGAACGAATAGTAAGATGAAGACTGATGTTACAAGGATTCCTTTTAAAATGTTGAAAGGAACAATTCCTGTGATGATAATCTCCGCAGGAAGCTCAAAATTCATGAAGTATTTATAAGCAGGAAGGAACACAAAATAATTAAGAATTCCCATACTGATACTCATGACCACAGTTCCTGTGATAAGTCCGATCAACAACCCTTTTTTAGATTGAAGACGTGTATAAATATAATATGTCGGAAGAATCAAAAGCACTCCCGCCATAAAGTTTGCAATATGACCAATCGGAACGCCGGTATCGCTTCCTGTCATGATGTAGTCAATCACGTTCTTGAATAATTCAACTAATATTCCTGCCAAAGGACCTAATGTTACTGTCGCAATCAATGCAGGCACATCACTGAAATCTACCATTAAAAACTTTGGAAATGGTGGAATCGGGAAGTTAAAAAGCATTAACACATAGGATATGGCACTTAACATACCAACCGTTACAAACGTGCGTGTATTCATTTTTCTCATAAACCTCTCTCCTTTAGGAGATTCATCTCATATCGAAGATAGCTCTAGCCAAAGGTAGCATTAAAAAACCCCTAGATACGTGTATCTAGGAGAATGATAAGGCATACCCGAATAAACGTTTAGCTTCCCTTTTTCTAAACGTTCTGGCATAAACCTTCATCTTCTCCCATCCAGACTATACTGTCGGCTTTGGAATCGCACCAAATCCTGCCCCTAAAGGCTCGCGGGCTTAGAGACAAATGTCTCATCACCGCCGGTAGGGAATTTCACCCTGCCCCGAAGACGAATCTTTATTTTTTTATACATTTTCATTATACATAATGATGGGGATTATGTGAAGGAAAACAGTTCGAATTCGAAATGTTTTTTGTTTACATATGGTACTTATTAGGTTTACACTTCCGTTATTGGATAGTTAAAACTTGTTGAGGATATATTGGTGACTTAAGATCCAGGCCATTCCAAGCCACCAAGTCATTCACATCCACTCCCTCTGCGACTGAAATGGAGTATAAAGTGTCCCCTTGTTTCACTACATACCCACTCTCGGCTGATTGAGGGATGGCTAACGATTGATTCACTACTAAATTGGTTTCATTTAACCCATTGGCACTCTTAATATCTTCTACAGATATATTGTATTGCTGAGAAATCCCCCAGAGGGTTTCTCCTTTATGTACGACATGATATACCATGTTTTCATTAATATGAACTTCTTGCGTGCTTACATCATGAGTGATTTCAGCTGTTCCGGAAACACCCACTGCCTGATAGGGATCCCTCTCCTGAGCAAACACAAGCTGGCCGACCTCCCCTTGTCCAAATACCATATAGGGATCGATTGCATTCTCCTTGTCAATCGTCCATTCACCCCTGTGCACCTCAAAATGCAGGTGAGCTCCTGTCGATCTGCCTGTATTACCTAAATTTCCAAGCTGTTGACCTTGACCCACTTCTTGATTCTCTTCAACAAGCCGGTTTTCAAGATGAGCATATACGGTTTCATATCCATTTTCATGCCTTATGAATACCACATGCCCATAGCTTGGAGACAGATATGATCTAATCACCTTACCTTTTGCAACAGAATAAACCGGTGAGCCGATGTCTCCTCCAATGTCCATTCCTTTATGAGTACCAGACCTTGTCCCATACGAATCCGTTATCATCCCTTCAACAGGAAATGTCCAGGATACCGTTTCCTCCACGATCTTATTCGTCTCTGCTTTCGCTATCTTTCCTGTAAAGAACATAATGCTCACACACAATGCTAACAAGAATACGATCAAAAGCCTTCTTACATAATCCAAAATCATACTTGTCCTCCTTACCCATTTAACGCAATACCTTATTTCTTCCCTACTGAAGCTTCACGTCCGCTACCTTTTCATCTACTAACCCATTCTTACCTTCTCACCATCATTTCATGCACTCCCCACTATATGTAAACCCTCCAATCAATATTCACAAGTGAATGAGATATTTCTCATGAGATAATTTTCCTTTGAGTAGTTTGTCTAAGTATGAGATAAATATACACACAAAAGCGGAGGCGGCTTGCTCAGAGGCGACAAGCATAAGACGGGAATACCGGAAAGGCGTTCTCTGCCTTTTTGGTATTCCTGGCTTATGACCTCGAGCCTCTAGCCGCCGGAGCGGGATGATAACAAAAGCGGAGGCGGGTCGTTTAGCCCCGACAAGCATAAGACGAACTTCCCCTTAACACAAAAAAAGACCGGAAACGGATTCCTTTCCCGCTTCCAGTCTTCTGTGATACCTAATTTTCGAACGTTTTCTTATTCGGGCTGATCGGAGTCTCAATGGGTTCATTGAACTTGAATCCATTCCAGCTTTCCTGTTTAATGTTTTCGAATTGAACTCTTTCGTACCCCGAGCTCTTGCTTGTCAGTAAAATGCCTTCAATCATTTCCATGGCTGTTTCATTGTCTAATGTTTCTATGTCCAGCTCATTTAAGAAATTGATGGTTAGATATTCATCTGATTCCGTTACACTGATATTGATATTTTTCGGAATCACACTTTGGAAAAGGCCCGTTTCTGAGCTTTTCATCGCCTGGATGGACTCTTTGACATTTCCTCTATTTATATTATCCGGTACGAGAAAGCGTTCCCTTCCATTTGGAGAGTATAGGTAATAGGCCGTATGAACATCTTCATTAAGGTCGATTTTTGAGAATTCCCCGGTGGAACTGAATTCCGGAACGGATCCGTCTTGTTCTTGAAGAACCACTTCATTTAACCCCTTATGTTGAAATGAGTATAATAGAGAATGGTAAAAAGCGTATTCCACTGCACTAGCGCCACTATATGAATGCTCAGGATCCAAAGTGAAAATGACTTTGTTTTCACCCAAGGTAAATTTCCCTTTTAACGGGAGGAAGTCTTCCATCCCCCACTCGCCTTCAGGTAACTCACCTGCAATTTCTTCATGACGGGTCAACCAACCTTCCTCCCCGTCTGCCGGGCGATCGACAATTGAAATAGGAACAGGTACCGCTTCCGGGGAAACAAGTCCATAAGAATAGTAGTCCTGCCCTTCTAAGTCTTCTTCATATAAAGATAATCTTTCTGCCGTAGTAGGTTGAAGGTCTTTTTCAGTCTCAGCCATACTTAACTCGCTGTGATCCTTGTCGGCTGTCATTTGGTTTTTATCGGTGTCATGTATCATTTCTGATTTATCATCTGATTTCGCCAAGGAATCTTGTGCAGTATTCGTTGCTGAATCCCCATCGGATGATTCCGTTGATTTCATTTCTGATTTTTCCATACTATTTTCATTGAATTGATTTAATACGGTTGGAGCAAGCATGACCATGATGAAAATGGCTGCCAGCGCTGCGACTGTGGGAATAAAACGGTTAAAGGCAATGAACGTCTTTTTGTTCTTACGTTCCATTTTTGCATATATTGATTGAGGAGTTCGATCATCTTTGATTTGAGGAAGCTTTCTGACGAGGTCCTCTATATCACGATCTTTCCATTCTGACTGCTTCAATGTCTCTTTCCTCCTTTGGTAGCCGTTGATTCATTTCAATTCTTAACCACTTTATGGCTCTATGCTGGGTCGTTTTCACTTTACTTTCAGACCAGCCCAGGACTTCAGATGTTTCAACAATTGAAAGCTCTTGTAAGTAACGCATAATAATGACCATCCGATAATCCGTCGAACAGCATTTCAAACATTCGTATAATACCTGAATTTCTTCCTTCGCAACAGTAATTTCTTCCGGGAGTGCTCCATCGTCTGTCACATCATTCCGAGTCCAATCGAATTTATCCAATATCCTATTCTTCCAGTTCCTTTGTTTTCTAAAATGATCTATGGCTACATTTTTCGCAATCGAAAAAAGCCACGTTCTTTCAGAGCTGTTACCCTCAAAACGATCATGAGATTTAAGCACCCGGATATATACTTCCTGCACCAGATCCTCAGCCTGCTGCTTATTCTGTACCATGTATATGAGGAATTGAAAGACGTCCTGATGATAATCAGTGTATAATTTCTCAAAAACGGAGTCCACTTGCTTCCCTCCCCGTCAATTTATTAGTCGTTTTTCCTGTAAAAAAGTTACACACTATCAATATAGTATTTTTTGGCTAAAAAGGAAAGACCTATATTGACCAGGCATATCTTTAGAAAACACTCTTTCTAAAAAGAATGAGGTCGTTTGCTAAGATTCGTGTATTTATTTTTATTCCATCAAAGTTGATTCTCGCTGCAGGAGGCTCGACTCCTGCGGGAATAGCTGGACAGTGAGACCCCGAGACAAAGCCGAGGAGGCAAAGCCGCCAGCATCCTGTAGCGGAAATCAACAACTACTTTCTAATGTGAAATAGTAACAAACTTTACGAAAATGGCCATAGAAAAAGCCAACAGAGAAAAAAGCTCCCTGTTGACTTTTATTGTCATTTTTATCGTTATGATATTGTCTTTTTCAACAACCTACATTATTGGAAGTTAAAAAATAAAGAATGTTTCCCATGTAACAAGAAAAATCGTCAAGTTTCTATGGATATCATCGATTCTTGGCTAAATGGGAAGAAAGAAAGTGAAGGTTGTCCCTTGATCGACTTTACTTTGAACCTGGATATGACCTTTATGGGACTCAATGATGTTCTTTGCGATTGCGAGCCCCAGACCCGTACCGGACTTCCCTCTTGTTCTGGCTTTATCCGCTTTATAGAAGCGCTCGAATACGAAAGGAAGATCTTCTTCAGGAATCCCGGAACCCGTGTCTTTTACGTGGAATAAATAACCGCCCTTGCTTTCCGTCAGGGAAACCGTTACTTCTCCACCTGTAGGAGTATGTCTTAACGCATTATCGATAAGATTGGTTAATACTTGTTCGATTCGGTCCGGATCCATGTGAATTTCATTTTTGATTCCTACATCGCTTTCAAAATAAACGGAGACCTTTTTTTCTTTGGCCAGTCCAATAAATTTATTCGTCACTCTTTCGGTGAAAGGCATGACACCAATGAGGTCTTTATTTAGAGTGATATGCCCTGCTTCCATACGGGCCAAATCCAGAAGGTCATTGACCAGACGCCCCATTCGCAATGACTCATCATAAATAATACGGGCTATTTCTTTCTTTTCTTCTTCTGTTTCAGCAATATCATCAACGATCGCTTCACTATATCCTTGAAGCATTGAGATTGGGGTACGGAGTTCATGAGAGACATTGGCGATAAAGTCTTTCCGAAGCTTATCCAACCTTCTCTCTTCTGTCATATCACGCACGACCGCCACGGCTCCCCTGATGTTGTTGTTATTGTATAGAGGACTGATAATCACCACATACGAACGCCCCTGCAGACTCAATTCACCTGTCTGCTCCATTTCTGTCACGACCACGCTCTGCAATAATTCTTTTACCGTAGTGGGGATGGCTTCCTCACTGTTTTCACTTTGTTCATAATACCAATGCTGCAGGAATCGATCGGCAGGTGGATTAGTGATCAAGATCGTGCCGTCCCGATTAAAGGTGATGACTCCATCAGCCATACTGCTCAAAATAGAGGAGAGCTGCTCCTTCTCCTGGCTCAATGCGTTAATGTGAAACTTTAGCTGTCTGCCCATTTGGTTAAATCCTGTTGCAAGTTCACCGATTTCATCCTTCGTCAAAATCGGAACCTTTGTATCAAACTTACCCTTTGCTACCTCAAAGGCCGCTTCCCGCATCTTCCTTAGTGGTGCAGTGATACGGGTGGAAAGGAAGAAAGCAAAGATGGTTGTTAAAATAATGGCAATCCCGGCAGCAAGCAAGATCAGTTTCGTTGTTTGACGGGTTGTATCTTTAATGACACCAAGAGACTGATAGAGATATACCGCTCCATCTTCTTCATCAATATGAAGAGGAGTTCCTACAATGATGACATTTTCATATCGGTTCGACGACATTTCGGTGGATAATTCAATCTCTTTCTTGATGGTGATTTCTTTTGTTTTCACCGATTGAAGTTGTTTATCTTCTGAAATGTACTCATGAATATTCTTTTGAAACGCTGTAGAATCCTGGGAATAAAGTGATTCATTTTGATCTAATGAAATAATGATATTGACTGGATCATCAATGATTTCTTTCCCAAGTTCCATCCCCAGCTCCAAATCTTTATGATTCTCAATGACTCTCGCCACTTTTTCAGCTGTTTGAGTTAATTCTTTTTCAACCACATCGACATGATAGTTTTGAAAGAATTCCAGTAAAAGAATCGTAAGGATAAATAACACAAAGGAAACTAAGAGCAGAATCGTTAGCCACAGCTTCCCTACAACACTACGCCATAGCCTCATTCATTTGTTACCTCGAACTTGTAGCCTACTCCCCAAACGGTAACAATCATTTTTGCAGCCATTTCGGATACTTTATTCAGTTTTTCTCTTAATCGTTTCACATGGGTATCGACCGTACGCAGGTCCCCGAAGAATTCATAATGCCACACTTCTTTAAGTAGGTGCTCACGGTCAAACACTTTGTCAGGAGCTTTTGCAAGGAAATATAGCAGCTCGTATTCTTTTGGCGTTAAATTCACATCTTTACCGTCAGCGGTTACACGATGGGCATCATTATCGATCGTAAGATGAGGATAGACAATCAGGTCCTTCGCCTTGGAGTCTGTTTGAATAAAGCTTGTCTTTGAAGAACGTCTTAATAACGCTTTCACTCTCAGTACCACTTCGCGAGGGGAGAAAGGTTTCACTATGTAATCATCGGTCCCCACTTCGAACCCTTGCACCCTGTTCACTTCTTCTCCTTTAGCGGTAAGCATGATCACGGGCGTCGCTTTCTTTTCACGAAGGTACTTACATACTTCGATCCCATCCATCCCCGGCATCATGATATCCAGTAATATACAGTCGTAATTATTCTCCAGAGCCAGAGCTAATGCTTCCTCTCCATTTTCGGCTTCATCAATTTCATAGTTTTCTCTTTCAAGATACATTTTTAACAGTTTGCGAATCCGGTCTTCATCATCTACAACTAAAATTCGAATATTTTCCTCCATGGGTACATCCCCCTTTTGTCTAATTAAACCATATTATCCTATATTTTATATGAAAAAAGAAGCTGACTCAAAGAGAATATCACTCTCGTTATAGCCAGCTCCCTCCCGATCGTTATTTAAGCGTATGAATGTAGTCCTGCGATAATGAGGTTAACAGCCACCAGGTTGAATAGAATAATGGCCACCCCGATGACAGCTAACCATGCAGACTTCTCACCGTGCCATCCTTTAGAGAGGCGTAGATGCAGAAATGCTGCATAGAATAAGAATGTAATTAATGCCCATACTTCTTTGGGATCCCATCCCCAGAATCGAGTCCAGGCAATTTGAGCCCAGATCATGGCGAAGATGAGCCCTCCCAGTGTAAAGACTGGAAAGCCGATCAATACTGAGCGGTAACCGATTTCGTCCATCAGGTCCAGATTCACATTTTTCACCAATGGCTGTAATTTTGCAGCTATTCGCTTTCTGAAGATTAAGCGTAATAGAAGATAAATTCCAGTTCCAATCAGAAACGACCAAATAACGGTATTAAGTTTCTTAGCGTTAATAAGGGCTGGCATTTCCATCAGCGGCTCCATTACCTTGTCAGTTAATAGTTGGCCTTCATTCGGTCCGACAAGGGCCGGGAGTGTATATTCAGAAATCGCTTCGGCCCCTTCTTGATCGACATACTGAAAATTCGCTTCGTAATTTCCCAGGGTAAAAGCAGTTGATGCAACTACAAACCCAATAACGACAACCAAAGAATACATGACGGTTTCAAGCCAAAACGACTGCTTGCTTCCTTTGGTATGTTTCACTGATTTCAATAAATAGATCAACCCTGCCACAAAACTGATGGATAAGATCGCTTCCCCGGCTGAAACCGTTGTGACGTGGATTTTCAACCAATCACTTTGAAGAGCAGGGATCAATGGACTAATATCTTTAGGAAACATACTGGCATAGGCGATCACCAAAAGTGCAAATGGTAATGCAATGACACCCAGTATCGTTGTTTTATACATAAAGTAAAGAATGATAAAGGCCCCGACAAGCATCATTCCGAAAAAGGTTGTAAATTCAAATAAATTACTTACCGGAGCGTGTCCAGCTGCCCCCCATCTTAAAAAGAAGTAGCCTAGTTGAGCGGCAAATCCGATAAGGGTTAAAACAATTCCAATGAATCCCCACTTTTGCTGATTCGTTTCAGTTGTATTTTTTTGGCGGATGCTTCCTCCAAAGAACAACGTCGCAATCAAATACACCATGAAGGATACATAGAGTAAATTACTACTCCACTCTGCCATTGTTATCGTTGACATCTTCATTCCTCCTTGCTTCGTCTTTTTGTTGTTGATCTTGAGGTTCCTGTATTCCGGTACCTTCCAAAACGAAGTTGATTTCATTTTTTAATCCATGCCAGTTTTTATTCGTATGACCGGCTACGATGACTCCATCTTCACTTCGCCTGATCCAGATTCTTCGGTGGTGCCAATAAGCACCTTGCACGACACCTATCATAAAGATGGCTCCTCCAACGGCTATGATCCAAAGAGTGAGATCCTTATGAACGGTTAAAGCAGATACATCTCTTGTTTCCACACCCGCAAATGACAATTTGTTTTCATTGTCACCAAGCGGTTCCAAATTTTGCTGAATTCCTACAAAACTCACTTCACCATCGGGTTTTTCAGGCGAGAACAACTTGAATAGGAATGCAGGATTATTCGGTAAAGGAGACTTGGTTTGTGGCTCACCTTGTTCATTAAATCCAGAGAAATCAGGATAATATCCCATCAATTCTACTTTATAACCTTCTTCAAATGCATAGGTATCTTGAGGGTCAAATAGATCGACGGTAAATTTGCCGAAGCTGTCCCCTGACTCTTTATTTTCAAATGTAAAGGACATTGATTTAAATTCGTCTAACTTGTAACTGGTTTGATATACAGCGAAATTCCCAAATTTAAGGGGGTGGTTCACTTTAATGGAATCCTCTTTTTCCACTTTCCGGTCTGCCGTTTGTCCTGGAAGTTTATCTCCAGATTCTTTATACAGTACCACGTCAGACTGGAAATTCTTTGCGATGGTCCCATTCTTATCAATGGCTTCCCCAAACACTTCTTTATCTTTTTCTTTATCGTATGTCTCTAATGTAAATCCTTTATTTTCTAAGTAATACTCTTGTTTCGTACCAGGAACGGCTCTCGTTTCACCTTCACGGATCCACACGGTTTCATCAATGTACATTCCAGGAACGAATCGCAGCATGCCTCCGAAAAGGAAGATGATAAGGCCGATATGATTCACATAGGGACCCCATCTAGAAAAACGATTTTTCTCTGCAAGGATGTTCCCGTCCTCTTCCCTGATCTTATATTTTTTTTGTGTTAATTTTTCTTTTATTTTACTTATAGAGTCATTGATTTCGACCATTTCTGTTTTTCCATAGATTCGTTGACGCTTCAGGAAACCGACATGTCTGGAAACACGTTGATTCTTGAGAGCACGATAGAGGGGGATCACCCGGTCCAGACTGCAAATCACGAGGGAAACTCCAATCGATGCGATTAATAGGAGATACCACCATGAACTATACAAATCATGGAAACCTAACGTGTAATATAACTCTCCAAAAAATCCATATACATCTTCGTAGTACTTATTTGCTGGCTGTCCATTCGGAATATACTGTTCCTGAGGCAAAATCGTGCCGACTGCAGAGGCGATAAGTGTGATGACAATTAACCATACGCCAACCTTAACAGATGAGAAGAAATTCCAAATCTTGTCGACCATCGATTTGTTATACGTTTGGGAACGTCTTGCACTACCCTCATATCGCATGTCATGAAGCTTCTCGTTCTTCGCTTCATCCGTTAAAGCACGCCCACAGGATTCACAGAGAACGGTACCATTCGGGTTTACATGACCGCATACACATTTGATCTCTTTCATGTTAAAACTCCTTATATCAAGTTAAACTGCTGAGTTAAGGCTTAATGCTCTCTAGATCTTCAATGATATCTTTTTCTGACATGGTTCCTGTAATGATTTTTTCGATTTCACCTTGAGGGTTGATGAGGAATGTCGTTGGTAACGGATCAATACCGTACGCATTTTGAACTTCCTCTTCTTTATCTACCAGAATAGGGAACTCTAATCCGTGTTTAGACACGAATCGATTGATAAGGAAATCCGATTCCCCCACATTAACAGCCAATATCTGTACACCTTGATCTTTATATTTCGCATATTGATTATTCATGTAAGGCATTTCTCTTTCACACGGTTTGCACCATGTCCCCCAGAAATTCAGGAATACCCCTTGTCCTTCATAGTCGGACAAGCGATGCTTATTCCCTTCCATGTCCTCTAATACAAAGTCAGGCGCTTGATCTCCCACCTTCAACTTCCCTCTTTCATCCTTCGTAAAGTTTGCATACAGGGTATATGCAACCGCAGAAGTCAGTACAATGAGAATAATGGTCCGGATGAGTAATCTGCGTTTTTTCTTATCCATGTACGTGTGCCTCCCATATTGAAATCGTTCTCAAAAAATGGAAATGTTTTTTCTCTCTTTACAGTAGCAAAGGGCCTGATGTCATAAGAATTCTCTTATGAGACCAGTCCCTGCCATAATGTAATGTTCCATTCCTTCATAATAAGCAGGGAAATATCCCTTGGATTTCAGGGTAAAATTCCTTTCCCATTATATCATTTATCACTTAATAGATAGTGTAAATTATATGAAGGATATGTGACACTTTCCATACTATTCTTTATCGGATACTTCCTGTTTCAGCCAGTGTTCTCAACTGTTTCACTTCATGTGGAGTAAGCTCTCTACCTTCTCCAGCGTTCAACCCGTGAAGGGTAAGGAATGCATATCTTTCCCGTTTCAGCTTTTGAACCGGATATCCAAGGGCTTCGAACATTCTGCGTACTTGGCGATTTCTGCCCTCATGAATGGTAATTTCAACGATGGATTTCCCTTGTTTCTTATCAATGCTTAAAACTTTCACTTTTGCCGGAGCCGTCATGCCGTCCTCCAGTTTAACCCCTTTTTCAAGTTCTCTGATTTTGAATTTTGGTGGAATTCCTTTTAATCTTGCTACATACGTCTTTTCAATTTCGTTACTTGGATGCATCAGGGAGTTAGCGAAATCCCCATCATTGGTTAGAAGAAGAATACCTGACGTCTCATAGTCCAGTCTTCCTACCGGATAGATTCTTTCTTGTATTTCAGGGAAGAAATCCGTTACAACTTGACGGTCTTTATCGTCCGTCACAGCTGAAATGACTCCTCTTGGTTTATAGAGCATATAATATACTTTATTTTCTCTTTCAATCTGAATCCCTGTCACTTCAACTCTATCGGAATGAGAAACCTTGGTTCCTAATTCTTTCACTACTGTACCATTGACCTTTACTTTACCTTCTATAATTAATTGCTCAGCTTTTCGTCGTGACGCTACGCCACTATGAGCAATAACTTTTTGTAATCGTTCCACGGTCTTTCACCTCATTTAATTTTCAATACATTTGTCTTCATGAATTATTACACAATCCAGGCAAAATAGAAAGGTATAAAGAAAAATCGACCTTTTCAGTCGATTTCTTTATACCTTATTGTTTCCTTTATTAATAGATGCCAACCATTAAAACATAACCGTGACGATGAAGATGGCAGCAACGATCCCTACGACATCTGCCAGTAATCCAACTTTAAGGGCGTCTCCCATTTTCCGGATCCCTACGGCACCGAAGTACACGGTCAATACGTAAAGGGTCGTATCGGTGCTCCCCTGTAAGGTTGAAGCAAGTCTTCCGATAAAGGAGTCAGGTCCGTGGGTAGCGACTATATCGCTCATCATACCCAGGGCAGCTGTTCCTGAAATGGGTCTGATAATGGCAAGTGGCACAATCTCCGGCGGAATACCGAGTGCAAGCAATCCCGGACGGATGAGGTTAACAAAGAACTCAAGTGCCCCTGATTCTCTAAAAATCGTAATCGAAACAAGCATTCCAATAAGAAAAGGAATGATCGATACGGCAATTTTAATGCCTTCTTTTCCCCCATCTACAAACACTTCATACGTTGGTACCTTTTTGAGGGTGCCATAGATTAATATGAAGCCAATCATAATCGGGATTAACCATAATGAAATGGTGGATATCCATTGCATCTACTTCACCTCACGACGAGTACGTCTATAATGAAAATAACGGTCTATCAGTATGGCTCCGATGGTCGATAACATGGTGGCAATTAAGGTTGGTCCTACAATTTCAGTTGGAGAAGCTGAATCATATTTCATCCGGATCGCAATGACCGTTGTGGGAATGATGGTTAGACTTGACGTATTAATCGCTAAGAAAGTAATCATCGACCTGCTCGCATAGTCTTTTCCTCCGTTAAGCTCCTTCAATTGCTCCATCGCTTTGATCCCGAGAGGTGTTGCTGCGTTACCAAGGCCGAACATATTGGCCATCATATTCGATAATATATACCCCATTGCAGGATGATTATCAGGTACCTCCGGAAACAACCGGGTGACAAATGGCCTGAATAATCTGGCCAGTTTATCCAGCAATCCCGCTTCCTGGGCAATCCTCATGATTCCCAACCAAAACACCAATACACTGACCAACCCTATACAGAGGGTAACGGCTTCATTTGCAGAAGTGAATATGGCTTCGTTTACTTCTTTCATCTTCCCGTTGATAATGGCGAACACTAAACCGATGATGGTCATCCCAACCCAAATGAGATTAACCATGATCCCTGACCCCTATAAAGGACTCAAAGGAATAGGCCCAGAATTTCCACCAGCTCTTTTCTTTTTCTTTTTCATCCGTTGTTTTATAGAATATGGGAAGAGTGTCTACTTCTTCGTCTTTTAAATACACGACAGCCTTTCCTACTACTTCAGGTACATTTTTATTCTTTAACCATTCCTCTTTAGGCTTTAACATTTTGTACTCTACCTTCACATCATCCACTTCATCGTCTTGAAGGGTTAGGACAGATTCCCGTTTAAGAAAGGCATGATTCTTATATATTTCGTCATCCATTTTTTCAATCATGCCTTCTTCCAGGACGAGCTTATAATCATATTGCTTAAACCCGTATTCAAACATTCCTATATGATCATTCCAATCATCAGGTCCATTGAGGGTAACGGCAATCAGGTTCTCCCCGTCCTTGGAAGCTGTGGACACAAGCGTTCTTTTGGCTAGTTTTGTATATCCCGTTTTCCCACCCGTACTATGCTTATACAACTCTGTTAATAATCTATTTTTATTCTTCCACTTCCGGTCCCACTTTTCTTCAGGATTTGGTGCTGTATGCACTTTTGTCCCTGCAATCTCCTTGTATACTTCATTCTCCATTGAATATCTTGTCAGAACTGCCATATCGTAAGCAGTGGAATAGTGGTCTTCATGATCATCGAGACCATGTGGATTGGAAAAATGCGTATTTTTCATTCCAATTTCATTCGCTTTTTCATTCATCATATAGGCAAACCCGTCAAGACTTCCTCCAACAGATTCTGCGATGGCGACTGCCGCATCATTCCCGGATCTCAACATCAGCCCGTAAACGAGATCTTCCAGCTTGATTTTCTCCCCCGCTTTCAGGTAAAGGGAGGAACCTTCCGTGCCCGCAGCATTCGAGGAAACCGTTACTTCCTTATCCATCATTCCGGATTCAACCGCAAGAATCGCCGTCATGATTTTTGTGATGCTTGCTATCCGACTTTGACTGTGGGCATCCTTTTCATAAAGGATCCGGCCCGTCTCCTGATCCATTAAAATCGCCCGCTGTGAACTAACGGAAGGTGCGGCCTGAACTTCATTGGAAACGACTACAAATAGCAAAGTGAGGATTAGAATATAATATATGTAAAATTTCACTCTCTTACGATTCACACCCATCTACTCCTTTAATTCTAACGTGTTTGTACAAGTTTATGCAGGACAAGGGGTAATATGAATGAAAATCCGTATTTCACACCAAGGTTCAATTTCTGGCATTTCACCCACGAAAAAACACAGCAGAGGTTCTCTGCTGTGTCTTTTCGTGATTCTATTCTTTTTGGTCCGAGTCCATGCCTGTCCATTTATATGTGATTCTGCTCTACTCTTTCGATTCAATCGTTTCCTGGAATTTCTCGAAAAACAAGTCCGCTTCATCCTGCATGAATTCGTCCTCGATATTTTCAGGTAAGGGAGGAAGTTCTTCTATTCTCTTCAATCCGAAATAGTCCAAAAATTCTTTTGTCGTTCCAAATAAGTAGGCACGACCTGTCCCTTCCGCTCTTCCAACTTCCTTAACCAGTCCTTTTGACGTAAGGGTCTGAATGGGACGCTCGGTTTTGACACCTCTGATTTGTTCAATCTCCATCCTCGTGATCGGCTGCTTATAAGCGACAATCGCAAGTGTTTCTAGAGCTGCCTGCGATAAAAAGCTTACATTTGGTGACTCTACCAATTTCTTCAAGTAATCGGCGTTGCTTTTTTTTGTCACCAATTGAAAGGTGTCCGCTATCTCAATCATATAGATCCCCCGATTGGGATCCTTGTCATAATCCGACTTTAACTCCTCGATCACAGCCATCGCTTCCTGATCATCGATTTCCAGAACAGAACAAACCTGCTTGAGTGAAAGACCTTCATCCCCCGCTGCGAACAATAAGCTTTCCAGGATCCCTTTCCAATTATGACTGTTCAACTAGACCTACCTCCTCTCCTGCTTCAACAAAGATATCCGTGAAGTTTTTTTCTTGATTGACAATGATTTGCTTTCTCTTCATTAATTCCAGAACGGCAAGGAAAGTTACAACGAGATGTTCTTTATTATCAGATGGGAAAAGACTTGTAAAGGATGTACGCTCTTTGATATTTCGCAGGCTATGAAGAATATCATTCATTCTCTTCTCAATGGATATTTCCTGCCTGGTAATTCTGGTTTGCACGGGTCTTTGCAGCTTTTTACGCCTCAATAGTTTATGAAAAGCTCCTAGCATATCATATAAAGATACTTGAACCTCACTATTCTTTAAATCCACTTCCTCTGTAAATTCAGAGAGATCACTTGGAGGTTTCGTATACACTTGTCCCCGTTCTTCCTCACGGTGCTTCAGCTCATTGGCAGCTTCTTTAAACTTGCGATACTCAATCAACCTCTCAACTAATTCATCACGGGGATCTTCCTCTTCGAATTCAATTTCATCGTTTGAAAGGCCATCATCATGTTTAGGGAGAAGCATTTTACTTTTAATCGCTAATAATGTGGCTGCCATCACTAAGTACTCACTGGCAACATCAAGTTGCAAGCTCTTCATCGTATGTACATATAACATATATTGCTCAGTAATTTGAGCCATAGGAATATCATATATATCAACTTCCAACGAATTAATCAGATGCAAAAGAAGATCTAACGGACCTTCAAAAGCGTCAATCTTCACATTGTATTCCACTTTATCACCAAATTTCTAATTACAGTCATTCCTGATCGCTACTTAATAGTATAGTAGATTGACCTCTATTCTCCAATAGAAAGTTTTTGAATAAAGAGGAGGGACCTGTCGTTTTGGCAAAGATGTTGAATATGCTACACTTTAAATACTCAAACGGTATTTTACTATAAAGGAGGGGCTCACATGATTTATCCTAAGCCTTATTTAGAATTCTTAATGTATTTCCACGGAAATCGTGATTACTTCGAGTGCCATGAGGTATTGGAAGAATATTGGAAATGCGTTGACCCTAAGAACCGTTCTTCCCATTGGGTTGGCTTGATCCAGGTTGCTGTGGGTTTGTATCATTACAGAAGAGGTAATCTTTCAGGAGCAACCCGGACACTTAAGAAAGCCGTTCAAAATATCGAACTGAATCAGGATGAACTTTCACGATTAGGGATCCACCCTGGTAAACTTCAGGAAAAGCTTGTAGACATCACCCATGGGCTAAGTACCAATCAGCCCTATAGCAGCATCAATATCCCCCTGACGGATGCATCTCTACAAGAGCAGGTCCAATCCCTGTGTGAGGACAATGGGTACTCCTGGTGTTCTCCAAGTGATTTAAAGAATAACGAGCTCATTCATCGACATTCCATGCGTGACCGTTCAGAAGTGATTTTAGAGCGGAAAAATGCATTGCAACGAAAAAAAAGAGGCTGACCACCTACAGTTCCAGTGGCCGTCCTCTTTATTGTTCTTCGTCTATTACTTTATCTTGATCGATTTCGTCACACTTCTCAAAAAATGAAGCGGTCTCTGAATTCGGCTTCACTTCATGCTCAGAATGCATGTCTCTAAGATGCTTCACCATTGATTTCCCAATTCCTTCGTGCCGATGGGATGGATTGACGGATATATGCTGAATTTCTAAAGTACTATCTGTCTTGAATACTCCAATTAAACCTACTATGTCCTCTTCTTTCCATAAAAAGAGCTGCCAATTATCTTCAGTTTCGTATTGCTTCATCGTCTGTTGAAGCTTCTTCAAATCCTTTTCATGTGGCATGAAAGATAATAATCCCATTGCGATCTTTTCAAACGCCTTTTTATACCGAATTAACATATTTACCCCTCGTTATGTTTTATGCCTAATCTATTTATTTCCTATTATAGACAAAAACTAGAAATTTAATTGATATGAACGTTTATTTATCTTACTAAATTTACTTTTATTAATCAACTTTAACCAATCAGTTTCCAGCCAGGAACAGCCAGTAGATGACTCCCCACACTATGCCTGATACTAATAAAAACAAGAACAATCCCTTATTGCTGATCTTCATATATGACTCCTTTGTCTACACTATATTCACCTTTATATGTCATTGTTATTGTATAGTAAAATCAATATTTGTTAAAGTATGTAATAAAAAACGCAAAAAAAGTAGTCTTTAAGTACGATATACTTAAAGACTATGTTTCCAGCTTATTTAAATGTTACATCGAGTGAAACCATATCCTCATAGGTCTCTCTTTGAACAGCTAATCTTGCTTCTCCATTCTCGACAAATACGACAGCGGGACGGGGAATACGATTGTAGTTATTTGCCATGGAATATCCGTATGCACCAGTACAGAACACAGCAAGCGTGTCACCAGCTTCTGATTGTGGAAGGGGTAAATCCCAAATCAACATATCTCCGGATTCACAACATTTACCAGCGATTGACACAGTTTCTTCAGGGGGGTGATCTGCTTTATTCGCAATCACCGCTTCATATTTTGCCTTGTAGAGAGCCGGTCTAATATTATCACTCATTCCCCCATCAATGGCTAAGTACTTTCGGATGTTGGGCACTTCTTTTCTCGACCCTAATGTATATAGGCTGGTCCCTGCATCACCAACAAGGGAACGGCCCGGCTCGATCCAAATTTCCGGCATTTTTAGGTTGTACCTCACCACTTCCTGTTTTACAGCCGCAATCATTTCCTTCACATATTGTGCAGGTGGAATCGGGTCATCATCCTTCGTATAGCGAATGCCAAATCCACCGCCCAAGTTAATCACTCTCGGATCGTAATCATATTGAGATTTCCATTGTGCCACCTTCTCAATAATTTTTTTTGCAGCAAGAATGAAGCCTGTCGTCTCGAATATTTGGGAGCCAATATGGCAGTGCAGACCTAACCATTCAATCCCGTCATAGCTCATCGCCATTTTCATTGCATCCCGGGCTTGACCATTCCCCAAATCGAATCCGAATTTGGAATCCTCTTGTCCGGTTAAAATATAATCATGAGTATGGGCTTCTATCCCAGGCGTCACTCTTAACAAAACCTTCGTCACTTTTTCAGTGGATTGTGAGATGTCATTCACAAGTTGCAGCTCGTAGAAATTATCGACGACAATGCAACCTATGTTGTTTTCAATGGCCATCATCAGTTCTTCTTCAGATTTATTATTTCCATTAAAATGGATGCGTTCAGGAGGGAATCCTGCCTTCAAGGCAGTATATAACTCCCCTCCTGAAACCACATCCAGTGATAATCCCTCTTCTTTCATCAATTGAAAGACCGCGATACATGAAAATGCCTTACTGGCATAAGCAACTTCCGCTTTCACTCCCAGGGAATCAAATGTTTCTTTAAAACCTCTTGCCCGTTCCCTAATGAGTTCAGTGTCATAAACATAAAGGGGTGTACCGTAATTTTTGGCCAATTCTAAGGTGCTCACCCCTCCTATCGTCAGATGACCATTTATGATTTCTGCTGATCCATGAAGATGCATGAAACGTCTCATTCCCCTCTTTAATGCTCTGCTAATTAAACGTAATTTACCACAGAATGAGAGTTGTTGCAATATTCTAAGATTTTGCCGGCTGCTTATACTTATTTCTCGGCTGAACAATGCTAGGTCTGATTTTGGATCCCGGCACGGCTTTTCTTATCAGAATCTGCATAAACGCCTTTGGACTGAAAGGAAGTAACGGCCATAGGTAAGGTGTATTGAGTGATTTAATATTAACTACAAATAAAATAAATAGCATGCTGCCGATCATAAGACCAGGAATATGGAAGAATGCGACTAATACAAGCAGAAGAAGTCTTGCCATCTTATTCGCTACACTTAGTTCATAACTAGGAGTCGCAAATGTACCGATTGATGCAACCGCTACATAAAGGATGACCTCTGGTTGAAAGAGACCCACATCAATGGCAATTTGCCCAATTAATACAGCTGCTATTAAACCCATAGCTGTGGAAAGTGGGGTCGGGGTATGAATGGCGGCAATCCTGAACATCTCGACTCCCATATCCGCTATAAACAATTGAACGATGACAGGTATATTGGTCTGTTCATTCGGTCCCACATATTTTATGACCTCAGGTAATAATGAAGGATCCAGTACGAATAAATACCACAATGGAAGTAAGAACAAGGATGCGAGTACACCCATGAATCTTGTCCATCTTACAAATGTTCCGACAGCAGGTGATTGTCTGTATTCTTCAGCATGCTGCAGATGATGGAAGAACGTAGTCGGTGTGATGATCACACTTGGCGAAGTATCCACGAAAATCAGAACATGTCCTTCTAATAGGTGAGTGGCAGCTACGTCCGCCCTTTCCGTGTATCGTACTAAAGGATATGGATTATACCCCTGCTTCACCAGAAACTCCTCTACGGTTTTATCCGCCATCGTGAGACCATCAATTTTGATACTTTTCAACTCTTTCTTGATCACTTCTACTAAGCTGGGGTTTGCCACATCATTTATATAGGCAATGGAAATGTCTGTTTTGGATCGTTCTCCAATGCGAAATATTTCAAACCTCAATCGTGGATCCCGAATTCTTCGTCTAGTCAAAGCAGTATTCACAATAATATTCTCTACATACCCATCACGGGAACCACGGACTACCTTTTCAGTATCAGGCTCTGAAGGCTGTCGCCCGGGGTAACTACGAACATCAACAATGATTGCCTCATCATAGCCTTCGACAAAGACTGCTATTAGTCCTGATAGCACTTCGTCAACTGCTTCTTCAATCGTTTTAACCGGCTCAACCGATTGATGGACAAGTCGATTATGTACAATTTCATATAATCGGCTCGTTGCACGCTCATGATCATTGATCTCAACGAGTTCCTCCACGATTTGAATAATGTAGGAAGCATCAGTCAACCCGTTTATATAGTAAATGTGCACTCCTTTTTTCAAAATCATAAGTTTACGTACACCTAAATCAAAACTTTTGTTTAATCCTACATGATTCTTCATGTACTCTTCTATAACTGCTAAATCTTTTGATATTGGTGTTTCTTTCGTTTTCTCAGGCATGATATCCGCTCCTTTCCAAGATGATTTCTACAGCCTTTTTCGTAATGGGCGAACCTTGTGAGTAGTCATCCCTTTTGGCCATTTTGCCAATGTCACCAATTCCGACAATAACGGGAACATCCAGTTCATCAAGGCAATAAACCGTATCACCCGTTAACCTTCCCATATCCATTTCAGGTACACCGAATTTATCCACCCCATATGGAGTTAATTCACCAAATTTATCAATGCACACATCCACTCTTGTCCATTCGGCCTGCCTGGTTTTACTTGCTACTGCTATGATTCCGAGCACGTCTATGCCAGGGTGATTCGCAACATGCTTCAGGGCCCTTTCGCCTGCTCCTTCTCCAATAAATCCACTATCATCAAACATGACAAAGACGGGGTCATTCTTTGCACTTCTGATTAATTTCACAATCTCTGGCCCTGATAATACAGAAGGATTTCCTTTAGAGCTTGAGATACATCGTCCTCCATACTCTTTTGCCACGCACTCGATTGCCCGCTTGGCATATTCATCTCCATCTGTAATCAGGATCACTTTTCTTTTTTCGTCCATACGAACCCCTGCCTCTTGCTGTTTATTGATGAACCAAGTAGAGCCAATGAAAAAGTGAGCCGACAATTTTCCCAAATACAATCGCCATTATGAGAATGACGATTTGACCTTCAATCCCAATCCGCTTTGCGAGGATCGGGAACACATTCAATACCTCTGTTAATGCAGCCGCCAACAGCCCGATGAACACTCCGCTCGCTAAACCGATGGGCATAAGAACGAATGGGGAAAAGTGCAGCGTATAATTATTTAAGCTGACAAATCCTCCTGCCAGTGCACCTGTAATGACAGCCAGTTCATAGTGGTGAATCATTTTCATTGTTTTTGTTAACTGAGTTAACCTTGGGATGATTCCTAATACGGTTAGAAAAGCTACAAACCCGGAACCGACGGCCAGTCCACCAGCAAAACCAATAAATACCGTAATCAATACGTTAATGGTCATCTAATTTTTTCTGACTTTCTTTATTTTCATTCATGATGACATACTGATCTAAATCCTGCTGGTAGTTAAACATTTCAACTTCTAGTGGACTCGGCTCTTCATTGAGCCTCTTTCGAAACACATGGTTGAAAAATAAGATCATCCCAAGGCCTAAACCGAATGAATAGGGAACTTGAAACAGTAATGGATGAGGATCTTCATCCCCAGTTACAAAATGATACAGCCTTTGATGAACTTCCCTCATACTTACATCTTCATGAAAATTCATAATTGCCAGGGCTGCACCGATGAATAATAGTAACCAAACGCCAATGAAGAGCGGAAGAGAGACTTTCTTTTTCTCATAGATCACTTCAATAATACTTTGTGTAGGTCCAATCGTTTGAATATCAAGATCCGAGAAGTTCTTGCATATTTCTCTTATCACTCTCATGACATCGACCACAATGATATTCTTATCAGATGCTGTCACTTGATGAATCGGGATTTGCCTTAATCCTTCCAAAATATTTTCAGGTGCTATAATTTGAGCAAGCTGTCCAAGCTTGACTGTACTCTCTTCCCTTACCTGCACTCGATGACGTAAGCGTATATACAAAATACCTTCCATGCAGTTCACTTCCTGAAAACATGATTTTCCCTTCGTACCAATAGTATGGATTAACGGAAATATTTTATGTAATGGCTGCGTGTGGTCGGTTGAGATGAATGGAGGAAGAAAGGAGAAATAGTAAAGTCTTTGAAGGATCGGAGCTTTTGAAAATGGCAACAATTTCAAAGGGAGAATGTGGGGTCAATAGGTAGCCAACTTTTGTAATGAATAAGAAAATAAAAATAACCTTGTCGTTTCAACATGATTCTTTGAAACAACAAGGTTATTTTGCCTAAGATTCTGTATGCATATGATCTTTCATTGTTTGTAATATCTTCTTCTCCAGTCTCGATACCTGGACCTGGGATATACCCAGTCTATCTGCCACTTCCGATTGGGTTTGGTCTTTGTAATATCTTAAATACACAATCAGCCGTTCCCGATCATCCAGTTCCCTAATGGCTTCTTTTAAGGCAATTTTGTCAAACCATTTATTATCGCTATTATCCGCAATCTGATCCAAAAGGGTAATGGGATCTCCATCATTTTCATAAACGGTTTCATGAATGGAAGAAGGGGCTCTGCTTGCTTCCTGAGCCATGATGACCTCTTCAACCGAATACTCCAGATGTTCGGCAAGCTCACTCACCGTCGGAACCCTTCCGAATTTCTTCGAAAGTTCATCCTTGGCTTTACGAATCTTGTTTCCCATTTCCTTCAGCGAACGACTTACCTTTACAGTTCCGTCATCCCGGATGAACCGCTGGATTTCACCAATGATCATCGGAACGGCATATGTTGAAAACTTGACGTCGTAGCTTAAATCAAACTTATCGACTGATTTCAGCAACCCGATACTGCCTATCTGAAAGAGATCATCAGGCTCATATCCCCGATTGAGGAAGCGCTGGACGACGGACCATACTAAACGCATGTTCTTCTGGACGATCAAGTCCCGGGCACTTTGGTCACCGTCCTGGCTCTGCTTTATGAGCTCTTTCACCTCATGATCCTTCAGAAAGGTCTGTTCCTTTTCTTTCTTAACTTCGACATCCATGGGCACGACTCCTTAATTGCATAGCGCTTTACTATTGGTCAAGTGCTTCTTTAGTCTTACCGTGGTGCCTGTACCTGGGTGTGATGACACTTCTATTTCATCCATGAAATTTTCCATGATGGTAAAGCCCATTCCAGAACGCTCAAGCTCAGGTTTGGACGTAAACAACGGTTGACGGGCTTCCTCTACATCACCAATCCCGACTCCTTCATCGCGAATGGTCATATCGATGTACCCACTTTCTTCCATAATGACAGAAATATAGACGGTACCATTCGGGCTGTTGTCATATCCGTGAATGATGGCATTTGTAACAGCTTCAGATACGACTGTCTTGATTTCAGTCAACTCATCCATCGTCGGATCCAGCTGTGCTATAAATGAAGCAACGGTAACTCTGGCAAAGGACTCATTTTGGCTTAAAGAACTGAATTGAATGTTCATTTCATTTCTCATGTCAGGCGACCCCCAATCTTTGTAATGCGTTTTCTTCAGACGGCTCAAGACGTATAATCTTAAACAATCCGGACATTTCAAATAATCGGTTTACAGAAGGGGAGATCGCACACACAACCATTTCTCCATGCTTTTGTTTAATCTGCTTGTATCGACCCAAAATCACACCTAATCCTGAACTATCCATAAAGCTTAGTTCCTCTAAATTCAAAATGATATGCTTCACATTCTCACTTTCAATCAGATTCGAAGCTTTTTCCCTAAGCTCATCGGCAGTATGATGATCCAGCTCACCACTTAAACGAATACACAAAACATCTTTTTTGACTTCTAAGTTAATAGCAAGACTCACTATCAGAAAGCCTCCTTCTCTGTCGTATAGTGAGTCATTTCGCTATTCTTTTAGTGAATTCCTTCTCCATGACAAAACTAGAAGGAATTCGTCATAATTAGAGGTTATTTTTATCCGAAATCGTAAAGACGGTTTTACTTTCCAACTTTAGTAAATAGGCCAAAGGATTTTTTGTACAGCTCCCACCAGCTTGCATCATTTACATTTTTCTTTGCGACGAGAGTGCTTTCCAACACTTTTTCTCCTTTGTTCATGATGACAAGGGTTCCGACTTTATCTCCTTTTTTGATAGGAGCCTTCAGGTCTTTAGAGAGTGTTATCTTCTGTTCTACTTTATCCAGTTTTTCACCTTTTTGCGTCAACAGGGAGATAGGCTCTTCCGTCACTGCATCCACTCTGTTTTGTTTCCCTTTCGATACTTTCACCTGTGCCAGGGAGTCTCCTTTTTTGAAGAGAGGTTTGGTTGAATACTGATTGAAGGCATAATCCAGCATTTTACTTACCTCGTTGTTTCGCTCTTTAGGAGTCGGTGCGCCGAACACGACAGCAATGACTCTCATATTATCCTTCTTCGCCGTTGCCGTTAAGCAGTATTTCGCTTCATTGGTGAATCCGGTTTTCAGTCCATCCACGCCGTCATAAAAACGAACCAATTTATTCGTATTCACCAACCAGAATTTTTTATCCGTATCTTCACGCAAGTACGATTCATAGCTGCCTGTGAACTTGGTGATTCCTTCATATTTTAGAAGTTCCTTGGCCATCATGGACATGTCATGGGCCGAACTATAATGATCTTTGGACGGTAAGCCTGTCGGGTTTTTGAACCGAGTGTCTTTTAACCCAAGCTCTTCTACCTTTTTGTTCATTTTTTCAACAAAGGCTTCTTCACTTCCTGATATATGTTCCGCCATGGCTACTGATGCATCATTGGCTGAACCAATCGCAATCCCCTTAAGCATTTCTTCAACCGTCATGCTTTCACCGGGCTCCAGGAAGATTTGTGATCCACCCATCGATGCGGCATATTCACTCGCCCGAACACTGTCTTCCCACTTTATTTGACCTTTATCAAGCGCTTCCATGATCAACATCATTGTCATAATCTTAGTCATGGATGCTGGCGCCAGCTTTTCATGGCTATTTTTCTCATATAATACTGTTCCAGTATCCCGCTCAATCAAAACAGCTGATTTCGCTACTTCGGCTAATTCCGACTTCTTCTCCTGGGCAAACCCCATTGAAGGAAACAAAAAAGCTGCTAAAACAAATGTAACCACTATATACGCAAAACGTTTCATCCAACTGTCCTCCAATCAAATCTCGTTTTAAATCAATACTCATAGACCCATTTTTTCCAACTGCATCATTTTTATACAAACATTGGTAAAAAAGTGAGGCTAGACCATGAATGATAGATGGTAAGTGATAGAAATGGTTGAAAGATGGTTAAATTTAAAGGGGATCCTTCAAAAAGGGGATGAAACGAGGTGTTTTTCATCAAGGTCATTGAGATGCAGCATTTTTGTCGGGTAAAATCAGCTCTATTGAGTTTGAGAGACTGCTATTGAAGTACATTGCGTCATTTTCACAAGCCATTGCGTCAAAATTCAATTTATTGCGTCTGTTTGGGATGGAATTGCGTCAATTTGGAGGTTAATTGCGTCTTCCACACCTGTAATTGCTGTTTTTTCCATAATACGGTATCCGCATATCCCGTCAAAATCATAAAAAAAAGCCTCTGCCAAAGAGAAATAATCCTCTTGGCAAAGGCCACGATCAAAATAAAAAATCAACCTGTGATTTCAGTATGAATCAACGTAGGTGCTTTCACATGTTCAGATGTTACTTTAATGCTTTCGTATAATTTCTCTTTTACATTGTCGATATTCTCATCATTACTATAGATCGTCACAAGAGAATCTCCCGTTTTGACAGAATCACCGATCTTCTTGCGCAACTCAAGACCAACCGCTAAATCGATAACGGAATCTTTTGTTGCACGGCCTGCTCCTAACCACATAGCCGCCGTTCCTACTGCATCGGCCACAATTTCTGATACATAACCATCTTCTTTCGCTTCAAGCTCAACCTTATATTGCGCCTGTGGAAGTTTTGATGGTTCATCCACAACGGATGGGTCTCCACCTTGTGATTCCAGGAATACTTTGAAATTCTCAAGAGCCGATCCATCTTCAATCGCTTTCTGTAATAGCTCTCTCGCTTCTTCCAAAGTTGATGCTTTTTCAGCAAGATAAACCATATGACTTCCCAGAGTTAAGCATAATTCTGTTAAGTCTTCTGGGCCTTCACCTTTTAATGTATCGATCGCTTCTTTCACTTCAAGCGCATTTCCGATCGCGAAGCCCAGTGGCTGACTCATATCCGAAATGACCGCCATTGTTTTTCTGCCGACGTTGTTTCCGATGTTCACCATTGCTTTGGCAAGGTCTTTTGAATCGTCCAGTGTTTTCATGAAAGCTCCGGCACCCGTCTTCACGTCAAGTACGATAGCATCCGCACCAGCAGCTATTTTCTTACTCATGATGGAACTTGCGATCAGAGGAATGCTATTGACCGTTGCCGTCACATCACGTAATGAATAAAGCTTTTTATCAGCCGGTGTTAAATTACCACTTTGTCCGATAACGGCTAACTTATTCTTGTTCACCAATCGGATGAATTCATCGTTTTCAATTTCTACATGGAAACCTTCGACGGATTCAAGCTTATCGATGGTTCCTCCAGTGTGTCCAAGTCCTCGTCCACTCATCTTCGCTACGGGTACTCCAACAGAAGCAACCAGTGGTCCCAGAACAAGGGTGGTTGTATCACCCACACCACCTGTAGAGTGCTTGTCTACTTTAATTCCTTCAATGGCAGACAGATCGATTTGATCTCCTGATTCGACCATTGCCATCGTCAGATCTGCTCTTTCTCTATCGCTCATGTCTTTGAAGAAGATGGCCATTGTCAGGGCACTTACCTGATAATCAGGGATGCTTCCATCTGTATAACCTTCAACGATAAATTTTATTTCTTCTGTAGAGAGTTCACTGCCTTCACGCTTCTTCTCTATTAAGTCAACCATTCTCATTGCATTCACCCGCTCTTCTAGTATTGTCAAAGGAAAGTCCCTTTTGTTTTCGATTTGAATTGTACAACTATTGGATTGATTTTACGATTTCTTTTACATATGCAAGGAAGTTTGCACGAACCATTTCGGTTGTTTCAATCACTTCATCATGGGAAAGAGGTTGATCAAGGATACCCGCAGCCATATTTGAAATGCATGAGATTCCAAGCACTTTCATTCCTCCGTGGCGGGCTACGATTACTTCAGGTACAGTCGACATTCCTACTGCATCTCCTCCAAGTGTACGGGCAAGACGAACTTCAGCTGGAGTTTCGTATACAGGACCTGTATTCCCCACATATACACCTTCTTGCACTTCAATTGATAGCTTCTCTGCGATTTCTTTCGCTTTTTGACGCAGTTCTTTACAATATGCTACTGACATATCCGGGAATCTTGGTCCTAAGCGGGAATCATTTGCCCCAATTAGTGGATTGCCACCCATATTATTAATATGGTCCGTGATCAGCATCAAGTCCCCAGCCTTAAAGCTTTCATTCACTCCACCGGCTGCATTTGTCACAATTAAGACTTCGACGCCTAGTTCTTTCATAACTCGGACGGGAAATGTCACTTTATCAAATCCGTACCCTTCGTAGTAATGAAAGCGTCCTTGCATGGCTACGACTTCCTGACCCGCCAATTGACCGAACACAAGCTGCCCTGCGTGTCCTGCCACTGTCGAAACAGGAAAGTCAGGGATTTCTTTATAAGGTATTTTCACTGAATTTTGGATTTCATCAGCTAACACACCCAACCCTGAACCAAGGATGAGTCCGATCTTCGGTTGGCCTGTGTATTGATTTTTTAAATGGTTTGCTGCATTTTGGATGTTTTCGAAATTCATATTCATTACTCCTTTTATTATCATTCAACGTAAAGAGGAGGAAATGGGCCGATGTTCCCGCACCTTCATCCCTCTCCACTTCTATATTTTTCCAGGAAAACCTATTTCAATTGTGATAAGAAGCTTCGACCAAACTTCGGCATGGTCACATTAAAATTGTCTGCCACGGTAGCGCCGATATCGGCGAATGTTTCAGAGACAGGCAATTCTTTCCCTCCGTCAAAGCGTTTTGAATAAACGAGAAGTGGAACATATTCTCTTGTATGGTCTGTTCCTGGAGCTGTCGGATCGTTCCCATGATCGGCTGTAATGATAAGAAGATCATCTTCCGTCATTTTCTCGAACACTTCAGGAAGCCGTGCATCAAATTCTTCTAACGCCTTTCCATATCCTTCTGGATCGCGACGATGTCCGAATAAAGCATCGAAATCGACAAGATTCAGGAAGCTTAAGCCGGTGAAGTCTTGATCGAATGATTCAATGAGTCCGTCCATTCCGTGCATATTATGCTTTGTACGGATTGATTCTGTCACTCCTTCTCCATTAAAAATATCTGAAATTTTACCAATGGCGATCACGTCAAACCCGGAATCCTTCAGTTCATTCATGACGGTACGGTTAAAAGGTTTTAACGCATAGTCGTGACGATTGGATGTGCGTTTGAACTCGCCTGGTTCGCCAACGAATGGACGAGCAATCACACGACCAACAAGATATTCCTCTTCTTTCGTGATCTCACGGGCGATTTCACAAATTTTGTACTGCTCTTCAATTGGAATGATGTCTTCATGAGCGGCAATTTGAAGGACAGGATCTGCAGAAGTATAGACAATAAGAGCTCCTGTTTCCATATGCTCTTTTCCTAACTCTTCAATGATCTCAGTTCCGCTTGCAGGCTTATTTCCAATAATAGCCCTGCCTGTCTCAGCTTCAAGCTTCTGAATTAATTTTTCAGGGAAACCGTCTGGATATGTTTTGAACGGTTTATCAATATTAAGACCCATTATTTCCCAATGACCAGTCATCGTATCTTTCCCTACAGATGCTTCCTGCATTTTCGTGAAGTATGCTAACGGCTTGTCAGCTTTTTCAATTCCCTTCACTTCTTTAATATTGGAAAGTCCAAGCTTTCCAATATTGGGCATGTTCAGTCCATTCATATGTTCAGCAATGTGGCCAATCGTATCCGATCCAATATCATTGAATAGGTCAGCATCCGGCGCCTCACCTATGCCCACTGAGTCCATGACGATCAGATGAACTCTTTTGTATGTATAGTTACTCATTAAAATAAACCTCCTATATGTACTTCCTTATTTAAAAAAGCGGTTACATTTTTAATCTTTAATCGTATCTTACCCTTATCTGCATTATAGCAATCGACAGGATTTAACGTCAGAAGTCTGACATCTACATTCTACTTTTTCCTTTCAAAAAAAACAAGAGAGATCCCTTAAAGAATACTATTTTCTTTAAGACAACTCTCTTCAACTTTTAAGCCCGCGGATGAAATTGTGAGTATACATCCTTTAAGCGTGTTTTCGTTACATGTGTATAGATTTGGGTGGTGGAAATATCTGCATGACCGAGCATTTCCTGTACTGCCCGGAGGTCTGCCCCATTCTCCAATAAATGGGTTGCGAATGAGTGCCTGAGTGTATGAGGAGTCAGATCCTTTTCAATATTGGCTTTTTTTGCAAGAGCTTTTAAGTTCTTCCAGAAACCTTGTCTTGTCAGGCCTTTACCATGATGATTTAAAAACAGGTGATCATCCCGATGCTTCTTGCTTCTTAATTTCAACCGGGCATCCCCTAAGTATTTCTCCAAAACATTCATTGCCGTTTGTCCGATGGGGATAATCCGTTCTTTATTCCCTTTTCCAATACATCGGACAAATCCCATGGTCAAGTGGACATCATCCAGCTTTAGTTGAATGAGTTCACTAACCCTTATACCTGTCGCATAGAGGATTTCAAGCATCGCTTTATCTCTCATCCCCAGTGGTGTAGATTCCTCAGGGGCTTCGAGTAAAGCTTCCACTTCAGCTATGCTTAATATCTTCGGAAGCGTCCGCTCTGTTTTCGGTGTCTCGATATGCACAGTTGGATCTTGTTCCGTCGCTTTCTCTCTTAACAAAAATTGATGGAAGGATCGGATTGATGCAACATGACGTGCAACTGTCTTTGAAGATTTCCCCTGACTCTTTAAGTGGCCGAGAAATTGGACTATGTTCATTCTCGAAACGGCGTTCAGTTCCGATATTTCTTCCACCTTCGCTAAGTATAGTGCATAATTCTTTAAGTCACGCTGGTACGACTCTATCGTATTTTTGGCCAGTCCTTTTTCTACTATTAAAAAGTGCATGAAATCTTGAATATGGTCTTCCACACTGCATTACTCCCCGTTCATATAAAAAAATAATAGCCGATCATACCAATGGCTTTCTTCATCCGTCACAGAAGAATACACCTTGACTGCTGCGCCCTCGGGTTCATCATATCTGTGATATCCTTCGTATTCTTCACTGATCCACATAATACCATAGTAAAACAAAATCGTTGATCCAGTAAATAAAATAAACACTTTAATGGTCTGCCATACCATTTGAATTCCTTTTATCATCTTGTCGTCCTCCATATTCATCGGTACTAACGTCTATTAATACAAGCTATGACGTTTTTAATCTGTTTTATACCTTATGGAGTTAAAACGGTGAAAATTTCTGTCCATGTATATAAAAAAGCCTTAAAGAGTATGTATGGGATGTTTCAAATGAGAAACAACGACAGGAATCTTTAAGGCTTTTCAGCATCATCTTATTCTTCTGGATCCTCTTCTTTATCCTGGCATCTGGAACAAATACCATGAAAGGTAAGGCGGTGATCTTTTATTTTAAATTTCCAATCACGTTCAACAATCGCTTCCACGTCTTCTAAGAGATCTTCTTGTATTTCATCGACCGCTCCACATTCAATGCATACTAAATGATGATGAAAGTGAGCTGCCCCTTCTTGCCTGAGATCATAACGCGATACACCATCGCCAAAATTGATTTTATCCACAATTTTCAGTTCAGATAGCAATTCCAACGTACGATATACGGTTGCCAGTCCAATTTCCGGAGATTTTTCCTTAACGAGGAGGTATACATCTTCGGCGCTGAGGTGATCTTCTTCATGTTCCAATAACACGCGTACCGTTGCTTCGCGCTGAGGCGTAAGCTTGTAGCTGGCAGAATGAAGTTGTTTTTTGATTCTTTCAATACGGCTTTCCATAGTCCTCTCCTCCCTCGTCAATGTCCTTACTATTATATCAAAAAGGGAGGAATAAGCAAAATAAAATTATTATAATTAAACAAATAAAACGATTCTTATATAAGAATCGTTTTATTTTATTTTCGAAATAACCGCTTCCATTAAGTTAGGAGAAAGATACGCTTCAATGCTTGCTGCAATCGTGACAATCCCTATAGCCACCACCAAGAATATCACGTATCTGGATAAGAATGGAATCATTTGAAATTGCATGGATGATGTCTGCCTCATGAAAATCTTTCGAATCAGCGTAAGGGAGAAACTGGCGCTGATCGCTCCGATGAAAATAAACGCCGGAATAATGATGATATTTTGCGGTAAGACGCTGACAAAGGATAATAAAAACCCGCTCCATCCCATTTGATTCACAAGGAAACCTACTGAAAATCCAACCACTACGCCCTTCATAAATAATAGAACGAAGATGAGGGGGAGTCCAATAATTGAGATTCCCAATAACCACATCAGTCCGAGATACTTTACATTATGAAGGAAGCTCTGACGGAATAGCTCTTCTGCTGACGTCATACTGCCATCTTCCATTTCGCTGAAGAACTTACTTAAATAGAAATACAGGTCTTCTTTTTGGGCAAATGACAAGGAATTGACCACGATTGCCCCAAAAATGATCCCCATTAGAAACAGCGTAATGATAAATAAATAGATTGAGGAATGTGCTTGTACATGTTGAACGAGTGGATTTGAATTTGATATTTTTTTGCGCATCACAGTGCTCCTCCTAGATATCGATTACTAATCTATATGTAGGGGGGGACACGTTTATTCTTCTCTCTTCTATTCTATTGAACTTCCATGGGGATAACCGTATAATCATAGAAACCTTATGGAGTAAGTGGAGGGGAATATTATGAGAATTCCAAGTTTAATCGAGTTTCCCGATAGGATTGAAACGCCGCGCCTATATATTAGACCGTGCCTGCCCGGAGACGGATCTGACGTCTTTATTGCCATCTCTGAATCAAGAAATGAATTAATACCCTGGCTTCCTTTCGCCCGTAACGAACATTCCCTGGAAGAAGTGGAAGCGGGAGTACGGGATTCCTATGCAGAATTCATAAAGAAGACCGACATTCGACTTCATATTTATCTGAAAGAAACAGATGAATTTATTGGTTCTACAGGGCTGCACCGCATCGATTGGAATGTGCCAAAAGTGGAAATCGGATATTGGCTTCACACGAAACACACCAAAAAGGGTTACATCGTTGAAGCGGTTAATGCGTTAACCCGCTTCGCCTTAAACGACCTTTCCTGCCAGCGGGTGGAAATTCGCTGCGATGGGAGAAATGCAAGTTCCAAAAGAGTACCTGAAAAACTGGGATTTACGCTTGAAGGCATCATTCGCCATGATCATCTTGATGAAAATGGGAAAGATGCACGCAATACGTGTGTTTATTCTCTGATTCCAGGAGACCTCATTTAAGATTTGATTTCCGCATGAGAACAGGACAGCCATTATTGGCTGTCCTGTTCTCTCTTAATTTGTAAGCTTCTGCAGTTGCAGATATTGAACGGCATAAGCCGTTTTTGCATCGTAAATCCGTTGTTCTTTTATAAGCTGCGCCGCTTCCTCGACTGTTACTTCAATCAACTCTACAAATTCATCTTCATCCGTTTCTTTGGATTCATGAATGGGATAAAGATCGTGAGCGATATACAAGTGAACGAGCTCATCTGCAAATCCGGGAGACGTGTAAAACGAAATCAAATGCTCCAGGTTCCCACTACCGTAGCCCGTTTCTTCTTCCAATTCACGAAGGGCTGTTATATCAGGCTCTTCCCCCGGCTCAAGCTTCCCTGCAGGAATTTCGATGATGGATTTCTCCAGCGCTTTGCGATATTGCTCTACCATGACAAGTTTTCCCTCTGGTGTTAATGCAATAACGGCAACAGCCCCAGGATGCTTAATCAATTCTCTCTTGGAAGTCTTTCCATTGGGAAGCTCTACTTCATCGACCTGAAGATCAATGATTTTCCCTTGATAGATGGTATCCGTTTTAATCGTCTTTTCTTCAAATTTTTTCATCCGCTCAACTCTCCTTGTTCTGTCATTGACCTTGTCCTCATACATTTTACCATATCCTATTCGAGGATCGAGGTGAAACCCCTTGAAGGTGATTGCTGAAAAAGACCGGATCATCCTGGTAGGTAAAGGATGGGAAATCAGGGAGAAGCTGAAGCAATATAATCAAACCTACGCCACGGTGAAGGAATGGATCGAAGCCAATCGTTGAAACCAGCCGTATCTTTTGTTTATTCGTCCCTACTTTCGTTAATATAATAGAGAGTGCTAATGTCGAAAGGACGGATACAATGGAAAAAAGACAAATAGGAACCTCCGATTTATTTGTATCAAAGATGGGACTCGGTTGTATGTCTCTTGGAACCGAAGAGAGTGCTGCCAAGGAAATTGTACAACATGCTTTAGAGAATGGGATCAATTATCTTGATACCGCTGATTTATATGACTTTGGTCAAAATGAAGAAATTGTGGGTAAAGCCATCCGCGAGGTCCGAGATGACATTATTCTTGCCACAAAAGTAGGAAATCGCTTTTATGACGTGGAAGATGGCTGGCGCTGGGATCCTTCCAAATCCTATATCAAGTCTGCCGTCAAGGATAGCCTATCCCGCCTGAAAGTGGACTATATCGACCTTTATCAGCTTCACGGCGGGACGATTGAAGATCATTTTGATGAAACGATCGAGGCTTTTGAAGAATTAAAGAGTGAAGGTTTGATTCGCCATTATGGAATCTCCTCCATTCGGCCGAATGTCATTAAGCGATTCCTGAAGAGTTCTTCCATCGAGAGCGTGATGATGCAGTACAGCTTACTGGATCGTCGCCCGGAAGAATGGATGGACCTATTGGCTGAGAATAAGGTGAGTATCGTGGCCCGGGGACCTTTGGCAAAAGGACTTCTTTCTGAGAAAATGCTCTCCAAGGCTTCTGCCAAAATGAAAGAGAGTGGGTATCTGGACTATTCTTACCAAGAGCTTCAAGAAACGATCGAGTCCATTCATAGCAAAATGGGAAACCAGCGCAAAATGAATGAGCTCGCCCTCCAATTTACTCTTTCCCACCAATCGGTTGCAGCCGTGGTTCCGGGAGCAAGTTCTGTTCAGCAGCTTCAGGAGAATATTGATGCTGTCAATGCGAGTCCTTTATCTACTGAGGAGCTGGATATGCTTAAACACTTAACTAAATTATCACGATATGAGCAACATAGGGATTGAGTGAACTAAAAATAAGCGGGGCAGGGTTCTTAATTCCCTTCCCGCTTATTTTTTTCATACCAATTCAACGCCTTTTTCTCCAAGTCCTTCACAAATGGGTCTTTCCCTTGAATGTAGCCTGCCATATCATGGGGGAATTTCTTTGCAAGCCTTGATTTCAGTTCACCATATCGCTTTGCTTCCAGGCTGTATTCCCTTAAATAATCACGAAACGCTAAGTGCCTGATCACATGATCGATTCCATAAGGGAAAACATGAAGATGTACAGCTCTCTCATTCCCTTCTCCCTTATAGAAGTAGCGACGGTTCGGGATACCATTCTCCCCTTTCCCGACAAAATCCAGTTGGCTGAATTCTTCTGTCCGGTCATCAATGCTCTCCAGGACAGGGACTTCTATAAGAATATCGATAATCGGTTTAGCGGCCAATCCAGGTACCGACGTCGAGCCGATATGATGGATGGTTGCACCCGGGAGAATCCTTTCGAGTGAACGCTTTTCTGTTTCGAATTTTTCTTTCCATTCTGCTTGATGTGGTACTACTTTTACATCCCTCATCAATCCTTGTAACTCTTCCAATCCATACTGCTTTCATTCAGCAGCTCTTCAAAGCTCTTATTCTTCTCCCGCTGCTTCTTCTCTTCTACTTTTCTAAGGCGCTCTTCTTCCTTTTTCACAGACTCTACTTTTTCAAGCTCTTTCTTCTTCTGCTTTAATTGCTCGAATAGATCCTGATTGATTGAATTCTTTAATGTCATTTCTGCTTCTTGTTTCTTTTTCTTGGACATGCGCTGATTCCCCCTATCTGTCATAGTTATAAATCTTTTTTGGGTTTTAGTCAAAAATCAGGCTCAAAAAAAGCCGGTCAAAAGAGGGACACGCCTCTTATAACCGACTCTCTCCATCAATAGGCTTCCAATTTCACATCTTCTCCTACAATCAATGTCGCATCCGTCGATGATTGGATATCTTCCACGGAGAAGCCATTCGCTACTTCACGAAGCAGTAACCCTTCTTCCGTCACATCCATCACGGCACGATCGGTGATGATCCGGTGCACGACGCCTTTTCCTGTCAAAGGCAATGTGCATTCTTTCAGGATCTTGCTCTCACCGGCTTTATTCACGTGCTCCATGATGACGATGATGCGCTGGGCTCCATGGACTAGATCCATTGCTCCACCCATCCCTTTGATCATTTTCCCAGGTATCATCCAGTTGGCAAGGTCACCATTTTCGGCTACTTCCATTCCACCCAGGATGGCAATATTGATATGGCCTCCACGAATCATCCCGAATGATTCCGAGCTATCAAAGTAAGAGGAGCCTGGAATTGCCGTAACGGTTTCTTTCCCGGCGTTGATGAGATCTGCGTCGACTTCATCTTCCTCAGGATATGGGCCGATTCCAAGTAATCCATTTTCAGATTGAAGGACAACCTGTTTGTTTTCTGTTATATAATTGGCTACCAGTGTAGGCATCCCGATTCCTAAGTTGACATAGAAACCATCTTCTATTTCCTTTTCCGCTCTTCTTGCTATTCTTTCACGCATTTTGGCACGATCCATCCCGTTCCACTCTCCCTTCTATGCTTGCTTCACTGTTCTTCTTTCAATGCGTTTTTCCTGGTCTGCTTGAATCAGTCGCTGCACGTAGATGCTCGGGGTATGCACTTCATTCGGATTGATCTCTCCGATTTCTACAAGCTCTTCTACTTCGGCAATCGTCACTTTTCCTGCAGCCGCAATCATCGGGTTAAAGTTTTGAGCCGTTTTGTTGTAGATGAGATTCCCCATCTTATCGGCCTTCCACGCTCGAACAAGGGAAAAGTCTGCCGTATAGGCTTCTTCCAGCAAGTATTCTTTTCCATTGAATGTTCGTGTTTCTTTCCCTTCGGCTACCGGTGTCCCGACTCCTGCCGGCGTATAGAAGGCAGGTATCCCTGCTCCCCCGGCACGGATCTTCTCTGCAAGCGTACCTTGAGGAACCAATTCCACTTCCAGTTCACCAGATAATACCTGTCTTTCAAATTCTTTGTTTTCCCCGACATAGGAGCCTATCATTTTATCAATCTGCTTATTTTTCAATAATAAACCTAAGCCCCAGTCGTCTACCCCACAGTTATTGGAGATGACGGTCAGGTTTTTCACACCTTTTTCTACAAGGGCAAGAATGAGTTTTTCAGGGATCCCGCACAGGCCGAATCCTCCAACCATTAAAGTGGCGCCATCGTGGATGTCTGCCACCGCTTCGTCATATGAAGTGTATACTTCTTTCATTGTATTCCCTCCTTGAGTCTGGATTTTTCCATTCCTTACTTATGAAGTTCAACGACTGTCGCTACTCCCTGGCCGCCACCGATACAAAGGGTAGCCAATCCGTTTTGAACGCCTCTTTTCTTCATTTCATGAATCAGGGTCACCAGAATCCGCGTCCCGCTGGCTCCAATCGGGTGACCTAATGCAATGGCTCCGCCGTTTACGTTAAGAGCATCCTTTTTGAATTGAAGTTCTTTGTCCACTGCTAATGATTGGGCAGCAAATGCTTCATTTGCTTCAATTAATTCCATATCCTCAATCGTCAGCTTTGTTTTTTCCAATACTTTTTTAACGGCCGCAACAGGTCCTATTCCCATAACGCTCGGATCAACACCGGCATTGGCGTTTCCTTTGATCGTCACTAGAGGCGTGATACCCAATTCGTCGGCTTTCTTCCTCGACATGACGACCACTGCAGCGGCTCCATCATTGATGCCCGATGCATTTCCAGCTGTTACAGAGCCCTCTTTTTTGAAGGCTGCGCGAAGGCCGGAAAGTTTCTCGGCAGTCGACCCTTTACGGGGAAATTCATCCTGGTTGAATACAACAGGCTCCCCTTTTCGCACGGGGATATGTACCGGAACGATTTCATCTTCAAATCGGCCGGATTCAATCGCAGCAGCTGCCTTTTGCTGGCTCCAGGCCGCAAATTCGTCCTGCTCTTCACGTGTAAGGGAATAGCGGTCGCAAAGATTTTCTGCCGTTACGCCCATATGATAATCGTTAAAAGCACACCATAAGCCGTCGGAAATCATGCTGTCGACTACTTTCTGGTCTCCCATTTTGTATCCTTCTCTTGCTCCTTTTAGTAAATATGGAGCCTGACTCATATTTTCCATTCCACCTGCAACGATGATATCTGCGTCTCCTGCAAGGATAGCCTGCGTTGCGAGATGAACCGTTTTTAATCCTGATCCACACACTTTATTAATCGTCATGGCAGGTACCTGCTCAGGCAGTCCCGCTTTGATGGATGCTTGACGGGCGGGATTCTGACCCAACCCTGCCTGCAACACATTCCCCATGATCACTTCATCAACATCACTACCACTTAAACCAGCCTTTTCAAGGGCATCTTTAATGACAATCGCCCCAAGCTCCGGAGCTGAAATACCTTTTAAAGATCCGTTAAAGCTTCCGATGGCTGTGCGTACAGCACTCACAATGACAACTTCATTCGACATCTTTCTTCCTCCCTTTCTCTTCTGACTGATGTGCTTGCCCATTCATTACTTTTAAAAACAGTTCCACTTTAACTCATTCTATGTAAGCGGTTAAATTCCTCTAAATTCGTCAAAAAATTTTTATATTGATTTATATGTCGAAATTTTCTTAAAATGAAAGAGGGAGGGAAATTATGAATTTACCGAAAAAAGCAACGATTATTGAAGTAGGTCCGAGAGACGGATTACAAAATGAGAAGAACTTTGTTCCGACTGATGTAAAAAAAGAGTTTATCCTTCGGCTGAAGCAATCGGGGGTCAGGGAAATGGAGCTGACTTCGTTTGTATCTCCCAAATGGGTTCCCCAGATGAAGGATGCGAGTGATATTGTTGACTCCTGCATGACGATTGATTCAAGAGATATCGTTCTCGCTCCCAATAAAAGGGGAATCGAGCGGGTATATGATACGGGCTGTCGATCAGTGGCCGTATTTGTAGGGGTAAGCAATACGTTTAATCAGAAAAACATTAATAAAACGACAGATGAAGCTCTTGAAGGCTTGGCCCCTCTGATTTCAGAGTTAAAAGAGCGGGGTTACTTCGTGAGAGCTTGTATCTCCACCGCTTTCTACTGCCCATATGAAGGGAAGGTCTTACCAGAGGATACCCTTTCTCTTTGTCGGGAATTTGTTTCATTGGGCGTGGATGAATTGAGCGTCGCCGATACGATAGGAAGAGCTAATCCATCTGAAGCCTATCATCTCTTTGCGTTACTGAAACAGGAATTGCCCCACACATTACTGACGGCGCATTTCCATGACACCCGTAAGATGGCACTTGCTAATATCCTTGCGTCGCTTCAAGCGGGAGTTGACCGCTTTGACACCTCTGCCGGTGGACTTGGAGGCTGCCCTTTCGCCCCTGGTGCAACAGGGAATGTAGCGACTGAAGATGTTGTGTATATGTTAGAAGACATGGAAATCTCCACAGGTATTGATTTAGGGAAGCTGGCTCATGCCATCGAGCTGGTGAAGCCCTATGTCAGTCGCCCCATCGAAAGCGGTTACTACCGTCTGTATGAATTGAATCAATCATGAATACCATCTTTCTCCTTCGAGCATTCTAAAGTAGATAATACTTGAAGGAGATGAGTTCATGAGTCAAAAACGCGATAAAGGCTTCAGCCAAAAGGGCAAACCTAACTCAGATACGGTTTCTAACCCGATGGCTAAGGAAGAACTTGAAAAAGCCATTCATCCTACTAAAGGTCAAAATGCTAAATCGTAAGTACCCATTCATGAAAGTGTCCCTTCTTAAGGGACACTTTTTTCTTTGTATTCCCCTGTTCAAAAATTCCTCTTTTTTCCTCCTTTTGCTACAATATGAGTATGAATGATTTTGCTTTAGAGGTGATGAAGATGAGAAAAAAACTAGCCATCCTTGGCGGTACCCTTTCGTCCATAGGTCTGCTTGGGATTTATATTACGAATCGTTTTATGTATTTACCGAAAAAAGGGGATGACTTTATCCGGTCACGTGAAACAGGTTCGACCAGGCTGATAGAAGAGGATTATGACTCCCTTCCTAAAGAAGAGGTGCTGATCCCTTCACAATACGGATATGGCATTAAAGCGATTTTCGTGAAGCCTTACCCCCAAAAAAAATTCATGATCTTTTCCCACGGGGTGACAGAAAACAAATGGAATTCGATCAAGTATATGAACCTTTTCATCAAACAGGGTTTCAATGCCGTGATTTATGACCACAGGCGTCATGGGGAGTCCGGCGGGAAGACGACAAGTTACGGATATTTTGAAAAGTATGATTTAAAGGCCGTTGTGGATGAATTGATCCGTCGGGAAGGTGAGGATGTTTTCTTCGGAATCCACGGGGAGTCCATGGGGGCAGCTACTCTGCTATTATATGCAGGAGGTTTGGAAGATCGGGCAGATTTTTATATTGCTGATTGCCCTTTTTCCGATTTTGGCGAACAGCTCGCCTATCGTATGAGCGTAGAAGTGAAGATGCCTGCTAAATTTCTCCTCCCCCTCGTAGGCGGCACACTAAAGCTGCGACAAGGGTACACATTAAAGGATTTATCACCAATATCGGTTGTTCAAAACATCAGAAAACCCGTGTTATTTATCCACAGCACAAATGATGACTTTATCCTGCCTCAAATGACGAAGGATTTATTTGAAAAAAAACAGGGACCCAAAGAGCTGTTTCTCGATTTCCGGGGCACTCATGCTCAATCGTATAATGACAACCCTGAGGAATATGAACACGTGATTCAACAGTTTCTTCATCAATTTGTATTAAATGAAAAGGATGATGTCTCTTGATTCCAACTGATTTCAGGTCAAAAATGCAAACCATGTACGGGGAATCGGGTGAAGGATGGATTTCAAACGTGGAAGAGCTCATGGTGATTTTGGAAGACAGGCTGCGCTTAACCTATGACGAGCCCTTTTCACTAAGCTACAATTTTGTGGTTCCTGTCCGAATGGATCAAGAACGGACTGGGGTCCTAAAGATCGGGTACCCGAACAACGACTTCTCAAATGAGTTTCATGCTCTTCAAGATTTTCAAGGAAGGGGCATGGTGGAAGTCCTCGATTTCAATAAGGAGGAGGGATGGATCCTTTTAGATCGCCTGACACCGGGAATCTCCCTTCACTCCGTTGAGGATGAAGAAGAGGTCCTGCAGGTGTTTGCCCATGTGGCTCACCGTTTATGGCATAAACCCGTCAGCCATCATCCCTACCCTACCGTTCAGTACTGGTCAAAAGGAATTGGGCGCCTGCGGGAAAGATACAATGGAGGAAGTGGACCCATACCTGCAGACCTCGTCTCAAAAGCTGAAAAACTTTTTCCTGAGTTGCTCAGTACTTCCACCGATTTCTTTCTTCTACACGGTGATCTCCATCACGGGAACATTCTCTACTCGGAATCTTCGGGTTGGACGGCCATCGATCCCAAGGGGCTGATCGGTGAGAGAGAATATGACTGCATTCAGTTTACATTAAATGAATGGAGTAAATGGGATATTCCAATAGAACTGCTTCGATACAGAATCAAAACCATGGCCTCACTACTCTCCCTTTCTTATGAACGGTTGATTCGTTACGGGTTCTGTCATTCGGTTTTATCTGCGTGCTGGTCTGTAGAGGACGGGATGGATGGGTGGAAGACAGGGGTTTCAGTGGCCCGATTGTTTGAGGAGTTGGTGAATGAACTAGATTAGTATTTATAGAACCATTTACCGCTGCAACATCCATCACGATACATTAATGGCTTTATATTTATAAAAAGCCTCGGATCCCGGATGTACTCAGATCTGAGGCTTTTATGTTCACTCCCCGGGAAACATCAGAAAGTTCATTCTTCCATTTATGATCTGCCCGGGGCTTTTTAATTGAAACGTGTTACTTTGGGAAGAAAAATCAATTTTCAGGTCTTCATCAAGAAACACCATTTTAGATTTTTCTACCAGGATCGGATAGCTGTTGGTTTCAATCGTTATATCTTCCCCTTCTTCAGGTTCATGTACAAACCATAAAGTAGGAATTCCACTTACGACACAGCCACACCCCTCTGTATCATACTTTAATTTCAGGTATCCTGTTTGATTATCTATTTTACCTTGAATCCTTTGAGTTGCTTCATTCGTTAATTCAATCTTCATTCTACGACCTCCCTTACTCCACCATATTATCACATTTCATTTGTTTCCTTTAGAATATTGCATTTTTCCTGTTTTCAATTTACTATCGATAAGGGGGATTCTTTTGTATTTTATAGAAAGGGTGGTTTTTCATGGCAAAAGCTCAAATTAAAGTGAATGATAATGGTTCTTTTCGTGTAAGCGGGGACGTGGAACTGATTGATGCTGACGGAAATGTATTTCCAACGAAACAGGTGTTTACTCTATGCCGCTGTGGTTTATCTACAAATATGCCGTTTTGTGACGCATCCCATAAAGGAAAATTCGAATCATGTGTGCGGGCAGAAAAAGTATTGGACGAAGAGTAAATGGAATGAAAAGAGAGACTTCACTCTGGTGAAGTCTCTCTTTTCATTGGGCTGTCAATCGAAAAAGCGGATGTCCACAATGCATGCAAGTGGAATATAGTGTACGTCTTCGAACCTGTCTACGACGTGCAGCTTCCCATCCAGTGAGTCGACATGGTGAATGGTTCCAATCGATAATTGATGACGGTGCTTTACATAGTGAGTAATCGATACCATTCTACCAAACTCCATCGCCTCTGCGACGACTTCATTCATCCTGTCCAGTTCCTGCTCGTCAAGTTCGACCCTCTTCTCGTGCGTATCTTCCTTGGCCCAATCCCTCAGTAATTTCACATGCTCCGGCAGCATCATGGATGTCCACTTGATTCTTCCCCGATCACGGATCAATCCTCTCACCTCCTATATTTGTTTGTTACGATTTATGTCCGCCCACCAGGCGGGCACGATGCCTTGCTGTTCCCGCTTCTGTATAGGATATGGCGCGGAGCAGGGCGGCTGACCCATATTTGTTTCGGATCCGATCCACTACATACCCGAGTTCCCGTTTTTCCCAGCGGTCAGGTTCGAATAATGAAACTTGCAGCGCCCCATCCTCGACAATATTAGAAAGGGCGATGTTGATTTTCCGTACGGTTTTCCCATTGTAGTTCTCTTCGAATAATTCCAGGCACACCCGGTACAGGTCCATGGTGATATTGGTGGGTTCCTCTATCGTCCTTGACCGTTGGAACCCTCCACCGAATTCTTCGTGACTGTAACCGACACCAAAGCTGACCGTCCTTCCTGCCTTTCGATGGGTACGGGCGCGCCTGGCGACTTCTTCACACATTTCTAAAATGACCCGTTTGATTTCCTCTTTCTCCTTATAATCGCGCAGCAGGATCTGCCCCTTGCCAAAGCTGATTTGACCATCCATGATGGGGGCTCCTATTTCAGATAGATCAACTCCCCATGCGTGGTAATAGAGCTGATTGCCCATAACGCCAAACTTGGCCTCCAACTTCTCCAGGTCATACTGCGCCAATTGCCCGACAGAGAAAATGCCCATGCGATTGAGCGTTTTTTCTAACCGTCCGCCAATCCCCCACATTTCACGTAAAGGTGATAACGGCCACAGTTTTTCCGGAACGTCTTCATAGGTCCATTCGGCAATCCCCTCTTTTTTTGCTTCAAGATCCAGGCACAGCTTAGACAACAGCATATTGGGACCGATCCCTATGGCGCAGGGAAGTTGAAACTCCCTTTCCATATCATCCTTGATTTTGCGGGCAATGGTCGTGGCATCCCCCCAAAGATTCGTCGCTCCATCAATCTTAATAAAACTTTCATCCACACTATACGTGTGGATGGCATCTTTCGGTACATAGCGATGGAATAACCGGGTCAACTCGGTCGAGATCCTGACATACGTAGCCATTTTTGGTTCTACAAGCCGGATGCGCGGGTCCTTTGGGATTTCAAACATCCGCGAGCCCGTTTTGATCCCAAAGTCCTGCTTCAGCCTGGGGGATGCCGCTAACACAATACTTCCTTGGCGGTCTCGATCCCCTACTACGGCCAAATGGCATTCAAGGGGATCGAGACCCAGCATGACAGCCGAACAGCTAGCATAAAAGCTCTTCATATCGATGCACAGAATCTTATGGTGTGGCAGCACACTGTAATCGACAGTCATATATTCGTCCTCCATTTTACCTAAAATAGAACAAACGTTCTTATATAGTATAGTTATGATTCTATACGAATATACGTTCCCTTTCAACTAAAATTAATGGAAATAGAGAGAATAACAAGAAAAGCGGAGGCGGCTTGGTCAGGCCCGACAAGCAGTCAAAGGTCACGCCTAAGTCAAATACTGTCGATATTTTTGTTATGAAATACATAGTCACTTTTTCCTATAATTGCTAAAATTCAAATGAACAGAAATAGTCAGGACGAGGAGGCGTAATATGGCGAAAGTGATTGTGTTGTATGAAAGCCCAAGGATCAAGAGGGGTTCGAGGAGTATTATTTTAACACCCATATGCCGATTGCAGGAAAGGTCCCACATGTAAGAAATGCAAACGTACAGCGGGTTTTATCCAATCAAAATACGGATTTGTCACTCTACTTAATAACAGAGATCGAGTTTGAAAACAAAGCGGATATGAAAGAAGCGTTTGCTTCAGAAGAATGGAAAGCGGTTGGAGACGACGTACCGAACTTCATGAAATTCTTAGAAAAGCCACCGATTATCACCATAGTCGATTAAGAATATTTACTCTGCCTAAAACAGAAAAGGCCAAAATCACACATTGATTTTGGCCTTTTTCCCATCAGCCTCTCCCGGCTTGGAATCCTGGATATTTCGTCATGCCCCCATCAGCGATGAGCGTGGTCCCTGTGACATAACTTGCCTGCTCTGAAGCCAAAAAGGCTGCACAGGAAGCGACTTGCTCCGGTTCTCCGATATAGCCCATTGGAATGAGCTTTTCCACTCCCTTTTTCTTTTCGGGATCGGAAAATTTCTCGGCATTGATGGGAGTATCAATGGCCCCGGGAGCAATATTGTTGACCCGGATCCCATCGGGTGCGAATTCCAATGCAAGACTTTCCATTAATAATTTCACCCCACCCTTACTGGCAGCATAGTGAGCAAAGTGAGGCCACGGTATGATTTCATGAACAGAAGAAACGTTGATGATCGACCCTTTGATATTATGATCAAGCATGTATTTCGCTGCTTCGCGGCACCCTAGAAACGTCCCCGTCAGATTTGTGTTGATGACTCTCTGCCAATCCTCGAGTGAAAGATTCTCAGAGGGTACCTCATTCTCGATTCCTGCGTTGTTAACATAGATATCAAGGCGACCATATGTATCATGGGCCAATTTAACAAAGCTCTGAACGTCTGCTTCTTTTGACACATCACCTTGAATAATGGAGGCCGTTCCCCCTGCTTTTTCGATTTTCCTTACTAGTTCTTCAGGATTTTCTTCTTCTTTGAAATAATTAATGACCACTTTACAGCCTTCACTGGCAAATCGTTTGGCAATCGCCTTTCCTATTCCAGTAGCAGCTCCGGTTATAACGACAACCTTCCCCGTTAGATCTGAATACATATCCATTCCTCCTTAATCTTTCGTAAAGCCTAATAGAACACCGCCGATAATGATAAGAACACACCCTGCAATGACGAGAAGGATCTGCTTCCTGGATTTCTTTTCACCCAAGAAAAACAAACCTCCAAGGGTAGAAATGACGATCCCTGTTTGAGATAGGGAGAAGCTTGTTGCCACCCCGATGCGTGGAAGCGCAAGCAGTAACCCTAAATTCCCCGATGCCCACATCAGACCGGTTAAGATATTTCGCACCGTATATTTTGTAAAGGGCTTATGCCTGAACGTAATGACAACCGCCCCGATAAACATTCCAATCGCCTGTGGCAAAATCGCTTCCCATCCGTCAATATCAAACCATCTTAAAATGACGACATAGGCTATGTATCCGCAACTGGATAGCAATAAAGTGAGTAGCCCCTTTTTTAGTTGAGACTTTTCATCTCCCTCGGATTTTTGTGTGAATGATGTTAACACCACACCAATAATCAGAGCTAAAACGGCTCCGCTACCGAGGAGGATCGTTTCTGTCGTTTTCCATTCCTTAAACACTAAAACGCCAAAGAGAGTCGTTCCGATCAGCTGCATCCCCGTTGAAATCGGGACGGTTTTCGCAACTCCGATGAACTTTACACTCGCTAATTGGTTGACTTGACCGACTGCCCAGAAGACGCCGGAGATGAAGCCGATTCCCCACACAAATAACGTCAGTTCCGGGGATTTGATGAAGAATACGCCTAGCGCAAACAATAATGATCCAATGGTGATCCCAACCGTTTGACTGTAGGCATTCCCTCCAAGTTTTACACTTACAAACACAAGACTTCCCCATGCTACTGCGGGGATCAGGGCTAAAAGAATCCCTATCATACATCCACATCCTTTTCCCAACAATAATCATAGTTTTCCTCTGAAACGAACATTCTAGCCATTCATGAAAGAAAACAACTATTTTTTCCGCTCTCTGATGAATACCCTCATTTTGTCCGGTATAACCTCAAAGTGAGCTGGAAATATGGATAGACGGTGGATCATGAAGATGATTGACAGGAAATTTCAATTTTATGAAATAGATGACAAAGAAGGAAGCATTGGTTTATAAACCAATGCTTCCTTCTTTGTCATTTAGTAGAGGTATGTATAGGCACAATCACCCGATCATTGTCCACATTCACAATGACGTGTACATCTCTGTTAATGGAGAGATCTTTGAATCGTAATGAATATAGGCCAGTGGGATTTTTTTCGATGGATTGTATAACGACTTGTGAAAATCGAGGGTCTTTCATGACTAATTTAACGGCGCCTTCTTCGGTTTTGCTTTGTTGATCTGTCAGAAAAACCAATTGATCTGCAGAAGCTCTGCGCGGGAATGACTCCTGGAGCTTACCGTCAAATGTCACATTTATTTTTTTCCCAACTTCAATATCTTTTTTTTGCAGTTTTTTATCCTTGTCTGTCTTCATGACGGTTTGATCACTGAAGGAAAACCAAACATCATTAATAAGCACTTGATTATCTTCAAGCTGGGTAACAAAGCCTATGAAATTTGTGCCCTCTTGTGATGAATTTACAGATGTTGCAGGCCCGCAACCGGTAAATAGAAAACAGAAACAAATGATCATAACAGTCAAACACTTCTTCATAGACTCCCCCCTTATTAGATTAGACGAATGAGAGCATGATTTGGTTTCACTATTTTTTGAAGAAAAGGTTATTTCCTACTTTTTCGACAAAAGATGGGAATAACTGATAGATGACGCTCCCCATATTCATCCATCGAGGCAGATTGATTTCTCTCCTGTTGGTAAAAAGGGCTTCCACGACTTTTTGAGCGACATGTGCCGGATCCAGCATAAACTTTTCTACATTCTTCACATATGTCCCGGATTCATCGGCAATGGAGAAAAAGTCTGTGGCAATCGGCCCGGGATTCACCGCAGTCACCCTCACACCGTACCTTTTCGCTTCCATCCTTAAACTATTCGTATATCCCAGTACAGCATGTTTAGAGGCAGAGTACGCACTCGACTTTGGCGAAGCGAACTTACCTGCCTGAGAGGCAATGTTGATGATATGACCGGAACCTTGTTGACGCATATAAGGAAGGACTTCTCCCGTACATGCCATAAGTCCAAGAACATTCACGTCCATCATCCCCTTTACATCCTGGAATGATGTTTCATGTGCTTCCTGAAATATTCCATAGCCTGCGTTATTGATCAAGGCATGAATCGCTCCAAAGTCCTTCAGGATGGTGTTGAAGGTGCGTGGGATTTCGTCGTAATCCGTTACATTTAACGGGTACACTTCCACCTTACAATGGTATTCGGTTATGAGCTTTTCTTTTAAGGCTTCAAGCAGATGGACGCGACGCGCAATCAAGGCGAGATTACCGCCATTTTCTGCTACTTTAATGGCCATTTGTTCCCCGATTCCTCCAGAGGCACCGGTAATGACAATGGTTTTTCCTTTTATTCTACTGTTCATGTCTCGTCCCATCTTTCTAGGCAAAATAATAATAGATTCCTTCATGCGATTCTTTCTTTATGTAGTGAAGTGATTCAAGATAATCCAATTGTCCGATCGTTTCAGATAGCGTCAGGCCCAGTTCCTTTTGATAGACGAAAGGAAATAGTGTCTTACAGATGTCGAATACGGTCAGACGGTTACCTTTGATCATTTCGAGTACACCGCGTGCTCTTTCATCCTGTTTCCCTAATCTCCTGGGAATTAATCCATGAACATCCGTAATATTGTCCCCATGACCTGTATAGGCAAGTGAAATGGGAATAGTCAATAACTTTTTCAAAGACTCATTGTATTGAAGCAATGGCTTTGAACGTTCCGGCTCCCCTTCAAAAGGAGGTTCAATGAGTGGGTTAGGGGAAATATTCGCGAGTATATGATCTCCGGCTATCAGAACACCATCACTCTCCCGGTAAAAGGATAAGTGACTCTGAGCATGCCCTAACGTTTCAATGATCGACCAGTCTTCCATTCCGGGTATGACGTCCCCTTCCTTTATTTCAATATCCAGTTTTCGGTTCCCCATAAATTTCAAAGGACTCTTAAATTTATGGATTGCTCGAAGATACTCTTGAGGTAAACCAGATTCTATCGCCAATTGAAGGAAGAAGCGATCATACACTTCATGAAAATATTCGTTGCGATCCAGCCAAAACTTGTTATAGGGATGACCATATATTTTGACCGAGGAAGAAAACCGATCAAGGAGCCCCGCGTGATCGGGATGATGATGGGTCAGAACAATTTGTTCAATATCTTGAGGTGTATACCCCAAAAGGGATAATTGCTCGGTCAACTGTGCCCAAGCTGCATCTGTAAGGGGCCCTGCGTCCACCAACGTCAATGCGTCCCCTTTCACCAAATACACATTCACATCTCCAACGGCAAAAGGAGTTGATAGAGTAATTTTTGCCATATCATTCACTAAAGTTGTCATAAATTCACCACATTCTTCATAATAAAAGGGTAGGCAGCCAAAACGACATGCCCTCCCCAATTCATTTCTTTGATGTTAACAAAAAATGAATGAACCTTCATTTAATAGTGTACATTTTTTCCAAACAAATGTCATTTTTAAAATGATTGAATATACTGAAATAATCACTTGACAGATAAGCTGCCTTTCTATGATAATCACCTATAATATACGTTTACCATTGAAAAGTCACCTTACATAATGATAAAAGAAAAAGCGATGATAAAGACTAGTAATGAATAGATGATGTTAGAGATCGGTGCCCACCGGCTGAAAGGCACCGTCATCCCCTCTATTTGTGAACCTGCCTTTTGAGCGTCTTAAAGCAGAACGTTTTTCCAGCGTTACATGGAAGTGAAGTGTGTTCATTTCGTCCAGTAAGGAATGAACAAAACAAGGTGGTACCACGGAAGCAGACCCTTTCGTCCTTTATGGATGAGAGGGTCTGCTTTTTTTTCGGAAATTACGGAGGAGGAATGAACGGATGAAGACATTGTTTATTGGAGCAGGGTCGATGGCTTACGCTTTAATGAGTGGAGCACTGAAAGCCGGGGTCCTGATGAATGAAAAAGTGCATGTTACCAATCGGGCCAACCAAGAGCGATTAAACGAAATCGTGCACGAATTCGGTGTGCGTCATGTAGAACATGATTCACCATACGACGTCGTCATTCTGGCCATGAAACCAAAAGACTTTCATGAGGCAGCAGATTCTATCAGGACCCACCTTTCAAGGGATACGGTGGTCATTTCTGTATTAGCAGGGATCACCATGGAACATATTAGCGACAAACTTTCCTTTAACGGAGCCATTGCAAGAGCCATGCCCAATACCAGTGCGGCCATGGGAAAATCAGCTACGGCAGTATCGTTTAACCGCTACCTCTCTGACTCCCAAAAAGAATGGACGACAGCACTATTCCAATCCGTAGGAACAGCAGTGGAAGTAGCGGAAGAACAATTAGACCTTATAACGGCTCTATCAGGCAGCGGACCTGCTTATATTTATTATGTAGCTGAATTACTTAAGAATGCGGCGGTAGAATTAGGCCTGCAGGAGGAACTCGCTAAAAGCCTCGTTACCCAAACGATTGCAGGGGCAAGTGCGATGCTGGAAGAATCCGGTTTGGAAGCCCGGGAATTAAGGAGAAACGTGACCAGTCCAGGTGGAACGACAGAGGCGGGAATCACCACATTGGAAGATTACCAGGTTAGAGATGCCTTTTTCCAATGTGTCTCATCTGCGAAAAATCGTTCTGAAGTTCTTGGGAAGGAATTAAAAAAACAATCTTTGAAAAAATAAGGTGAAAACCCATCATCATTCGCAAATTTCAATTTCCACTGATACAATCAAAGCAAAAAAGAAGGTCGGCACAATGATTTCCCTACTCATTCTACTTTACGCTGTACTTGCGGTCTGGCTAGTTCTTACCATTGATGTGTGCAGGGGCTTATCAGAGCTCTCTTCCATTCAAGACTTCTCCTATACAGTTCAAGGGCCGCTCCTGTCTGTCATCGTACCGGCGAGAAACGAAGAAGAAACGATAGCAGACAGCATCCTGTCGCAGCTGAAACAGGACTATCACCAAATTGAGTGGATCGTAGTCAATGATCGTTCAACAGATGGTACTCCTGAAAAGCTTGAAGCTTTGGCCGAATTGGATAAACGAATCAGCGTCCTTCATATCGACTCACTGGAACAGGGATGGCTGGGAAAAAATCAGGCATTGTACAAAGGGTATCACATGGCAAAAGGAGACCTGATCCTTTTCACCGATGCCGACATCATCTTTAAGGACCCCACCATCTTATCCAGAGCGGTGTCCTTTCTTCATTCACAGAAACTGGACCACGTTACACTGGCTCCTAATATTCGATCGGGATCCTTTTGGCTAAAGAGCTTTGTGGCTTTTTTCTTATTTGGTTTCTCTTTTTATAAAAGACCCTGGAAAGCGAACGATCCCTCCTCTAAGACAGGTATGGGTATTGGAGCCTTCAACCTCATCACCCGACCGGCTTATGAGGAAATCGGTACCCACGAAGCCATTAAGCATATGCCCGATGATGATCTGCAGCTGGGGATTCAGGTAAAGAAACACCATAAAAAACAATTCTTCCTCACGGCCCTTCAGCATCTGGAAGTGGAATGGTATCGATCCTTGAAAGAAGCCTTCAACGGATTGGAAAAAAATACATTTGCCGGCCTGCATTATTCCATGCTGCTCGTTGTGTTTGCCATGTTTGGAATCTTCTGCTCTACGGTACTCCCTTTCATCACGATTTTTTCAGCGTCACCCCCTATTCGAATCGTGAGTCTGTTGATCATTTTATTCATTGGCATCACTTATTTCAAAGTCATAAAGCAGATGACGAATGAGTCTCCTCTTCTTTTTCTTGCATTACCTGTAACAGCCCTGTTATTTATCTATTCCATTGGACGAGCTACGTTTTTAACCTTTAAACGAGGCGGAATCGAATGGCGTGGAACGGTTTATTCGTATAAGGAACTGAAGCAGAAAAGAAAGTAAAGCACATTTCTTTTCTAACAAAAAAGGTGTTGTTATAATTCATGTGTAGTACTATTTAGAAACCCGAAATAAATACCACGTCATGGAAGGTGATCAGAAATGAACGCAAAGCTATTTCAACCATATATGCTTAAAGATGTAGAACTGAAAAATCGAATTGTAATGGCACCTATGTGCATGTATTCTTCTCATAACGAAGATGGAAAAGTCGAGAACTGGCATCGTACTCATTATACAAGCCGTGCAGTGGGTGGCGTTGGGCTCATCATTCAGGAAGCTACAGCTGTCACGCCCCAAGGAAGAATCTCCCCTCAAGATTTAGGGATTTGGGATGACGGGCATATTGAGGGGTTAAGAGAGTTAGTGGGATTAATCAAAGAACAGGGTGCGAAGACAGGTATTCAGCTTGCTCATGCAGGAAGAAAGGCCGTACTCGAAGGAGATATTCTTGCCCCATCTGCGATCCCGTTCAACGATGAGATGAAAACGCCTGTTGAAATGACGGCGAATGATATTAAAGAGACCATCACTGCCTTCATCAAAGGAGCCGAAAGAGCGAAGAAAGCAGGCTTTGATGTGATTGAAATTCACGGGGCACATGGATATCTCATCAACGAGTTCCTGTCCCCGCTTTCCAATAAACGTACAGACGAATACGGCGGATCTGCTGAGAACCGTTACCGCTTCCTTCGTGAAGTCATCGACGGAATTCAACAAGTATGGGACGGACCTCTCCTTGTTCGTGTTTCTGCCAAAGATTATAACAAAGAAGGATTGGACGTTGAAGACTATGTGGTGTTCGCCCAATGGATGAAGGAACAAGGAGTCGACTTAATCGACGTAAGCTCCGGTGCCGTCGTACCCGCGCGAATCCCGGTGTTCCCTGGTTATCAGGTGAAGCTTGCTGAAAGCATTAAAAAAGAAGCGAAGATCGCTACAGGTGCAGTCGGGCTGATTACGACAGGCATTCAGGCAGAAGAAATCCTGCAAAACGACCGAGCCGACCTCGTCTTACTCGCTCGTGAATTACTTCGTGATCCATACTGGCCAAGGACGGCAGCTAAAGAGCTTGGTGTAGAGATCGAAGCGCCTAAGCAGTATGATCGCGCCTGGTAAGGAATGTTTTTTCAGACATAATAAGAGAGCTGCATGCCAACGGGCGTGCAGCTCTCTTATTTTATTCATATACTTTTTGGACTTCATACCTGAACCCTAAACAACGATAGTTTTGTTTTTGATACATCAATCTCGGTGTATCCTCTCCATCCGCTACCAGAATCACGGTTTTTTCGGGAAACCGTCTCATGACGAACTGTTGCAGCCTGCTGCCGATACCCTTCTTTTGAAACGATTCCTGAACCATCAGTCCATCGATTTCTGCCGTCCCGTCTTCAATGATCACATCCACGGATCCAGCCGGGGTCCCCTTATAGAAAGCGAGGAGCTGCAAAAAACGGGGGTTTTGAAAATTCCTCTTATGCATGTCGACCTTTTGATTAGCAAAGGCTTCACCGTATTCAAGATCCTCCCTATATTGAAATGCCAGGTACGCATCCAATTCCCTGTCGGTAACCACTTTCACTTCAATATCAGGATGGTCTTCTATAGAAGGAAATTGACCAGGTTCTATACTGTATAGTTCATTAAATCCTGATTCATACCCTTCACGTTTAAAGTAATCCATAAACTCCTCTGTTGGTTTTGTATCCCGGGGAAAATAAAATTTCACATGCTTTTGCCCTTTTGATTGATGAAATTCTCTTAAAAAGTGAGCAGCCTCTTTAAATTCAGCCAGGGTTGGATGTTTTTTGAACTCAAGAAAGTTACTATCATACCTTGTTAACATTTCTGGAAAATGAATATGTTTATAGAGATCATTCTCTCCTATTTCATGCCCTGGATAATAAATATGGTCAAATGTGATTTCCTTCATTCGTACTCCCCTTTTCCTTTATGAACTTACTCCCAGATCCGTTGAACAGTTGCCTCGTCTTCTTCGACTTTTACTACATATACATCAGGATTGGAAAGTGCAAACAGCTCATCATATCCGTACTTCTCATCGAACAATCTCAAAAGCAGCGTCGTTAAGTTTCCATGACTCACACACACCACATGATCTTCTTCTTTTTCTAATACGTTTTCTATAAAAGACCTTGCTCTCTCCATTGCCTGCTGATTCGATTCTCCACCAGGTAAAACAAGTGAAAAGTCATCAAAGCTCTTCTTTAACTTTTCCATCCAATCAGGAAGCTCCCGATCACTTAATCACTTAATACTCTTTCTCCCAATCGATCGTCTTCTTGAATCGGTAATGGGGTCTGTTTGGCAAAGGGTGCTATAGTCTCTATGGCTCTTACAAAAGGACTCGAATAGATTGCCTCAATCGACCGGTTTTCCAGAAATGCTGCCAATTCGACCGCTTGCTGTTTCCCTACCTCCGTTAAAGGCGAATGAAAAGGCTGCCCTTCGGCTTTCGCATGGCGCACCAAATAAATCGTCTTCATTTGCTTCCCCTCACTTCTTTACAGGTATTACGTACTCCATGAAATCTTTTGCGATATAGGATTCTGGAAAGGCTTCCCTTGCTTCCCTCTCCAACTCTTCCCATGACTCTTTTGCATATCGGGAAGAAATATGGGTTAAAAACAGCAATTTAGCCCCCGCTTGTAAAGCGGTCTCTCCTGCTTGCTTTGTCGTCGAATGGAAATATTCACGGGCCATTTCCGCCTGATCCCGATTGAAGGTCGCTTCATGAATGAGTACATCTGCTGACCTTCCTAAATCGACAGCACTTGGACAAACCCTGGTGTCTCCAAGGACCGTCACAACCCGTCCTGGAATCGAAGGTCCAAGAAAATCCTCTCCATTGAGTTCAGTGCCGTCCTCCAGCTGAACAGCTTCACCTAATTTTAATTTTTTGTAGACGGGCCCAGGTTGAATACCTCTTTTCTGTAATTGATCAACTTGAAGGACACCCGGTTTATCCTTTTCCACCACACGGTATCCGAAGGTAGGAAGAGCATGATCCAGCCCCCTTGCTTCAACAATAAACCCTTCATCTTCAAAGACGGTCCCTTCTTCGATCTCGATCACTTCAAGGGGATATAGAAGATGTGTCCGGCTGACTGATAGAGACACGTGGATATACTCTTTGATTCCCTTGGGTCCATATACCGTAAGCTGGGACTCTCCACCTTGAAAGGAGCGGCTGCCTAATAATCCCGGCAGCCCGTATATATGATCCCCGTGTAAGTGGGTAATGAAAATCTTCTCAATTCTTCTCGGTTTCAAGCTAGTATGTAAAATTTGATGCTGCGTTGCTTCCCCACAATCAAAAAGCCAAACCGCACCGCGTTCTTCTAATAATTTCAAAGCAACACTGGTTACATTTCGAAGTTTAGCGGGTACTCCTGCCCCGGTTCCTAAAAATAATAATTCCAACTTATTCACTCCTATGATGAGCCATACTGCCACTATTTTAGCACATCCAACGATTATTTACCTTTCTCTCCCATCGTTCATCCCGCATTATCTCCCCCTGAAACATAAATGAGTAATAAGAACGTGAATTAAAGCCAATATAATGACGTAGAGATTCTGCATAAAACGTTTTCATGTTTTTGAAAATGGCTCTTTTCATAAAGTTTGTTGCTACCTTAGAGAAGAAAGTAGAAGTTGATTTCCGCTACAGGATGCTCGCTTTCCGCGGGGCTGGCGGTGAGCCTCCTCGGCTGCACCTCCGGGGTCTCACCTGTCCAGCTATTCCCGCAGGAGTCGAGCATCCTGCAGCGAGAATCAACTTTCTGAGCATGTATCCTTAAAAAAAATGAATAAATACAAGAATTTTAGCAAACAACCTCATTAAAGGTGAGTAGAGGTCATTTTCTTTTTAAGAAAGACTAACTTTGTTTTATTAGATTTTCTTCTAACACCTTTTAGCTCTGTCATGAAAATCTCTTAACGATGGTGAGGGGAACTGCGTAGACTCCTGCGGAAGTACGGGCGTGCCGAGACCCCGGAAGCGAAGCTGAGGAGGCTCGGCCGAACGTCCGCGGAAAGCGAAGCAGTTCCCCTCACCATCCATCACATACTGATTGACAGAGCGAAAGCAGACTTTTTGTTAAAAAACAACAATCTTTGCGAAAAAAGCATAATAAAAAAAGTCATCAGCATATAATTTGCTAATTGAACCATAAGTCTTTAAAATTAAGTAATTGTATAGGATATTAAATAAGAAGACATACATTAAACAAGCTAGCAACAAGATAAAGTGAGGTCATGACATTGAATAATTCAACTACACCATCATCTCTCATTACGATTTTTGGAGCCACTGGTGATTTAGCCAAAAGAAAGCTGTATCCGTCTCTTTATCATTTATTCCGTAAAGGGAAAATTTCGAAGCGTTTTGCCGTTGTAGGGGTAGCACGCCGTGAATGGTCGAATGAAGAGTTCCAGGAACACGTCAAAACATCGGTACATAAAGCATTAGGCAGCAACGAAAACATAGATGAGTTCGTCTCTCATTTCTACTATCAGCCGAATGATGTTTCAAACAGTGACTCGTATAAAGCGTTGAAGCACCTTTCTGATGAGCTGGATGAAACATATGAATTAGAAGGAAATCGTATTTTCTACCTGGCGATGGCTCCTGAATTCTTCGGAACGATTACAGAGCAGCTGAAGAATCAAGGTGTAACCGATACAAACGGTTTCCAACGACTGGTCATCGAAAAACCATTCGGTCACGACCTGCCTTCAGCCGAAAAACTGAACAGCCAAATCCGCGAATCGTTCTCTGAGGATCAAATTTATCGTATCGACCACTATCTTGGAAAAGAAATGGTTCAAAACATCGAAGTCATCCGCTTCGCCAATGCGATGTTTGAACCCCTATGGAACAACCGTTACATCTCCAATATCCAGGTCACTTCCTCTGAAGAGCTTGGTGTCGAAGATCGTGGACGCTATTACGAAAAAAGTGGGGCTCTTCGCGATATGGTTCAAAACCATCTGCTTCAAATGGTTGCGTTACTTGCCATGGAGCCTCCAATCAAATTGACGACAGACGAAATCCGCAGTGAAAAAGTCCGTGTATTACGATCCCTGCGTCCGTTTGAACATGATGAAGTGAAAGATTATTTCGTGCGGGGTCAATATGGTCCTGGAACATCCGGTAATCAGAATCTGCCAGGTTATCGCGAAGCAGAGAACGTGGATGATCACTCCAATACCGAAACGTATGTTGCCGGGAAACTGATGATCGATAACTTCCGTTGGGCAGGCGTTCCGTTCTACATCCGCACAGGAAAGAGAATGGAAACAAAGTCAACGAAAATTGTCATCCAATTCAAAGATATCCCAATGAATCTGTATTACAATCCGGACAAGCCACTGGCACCGAATTTATTGGTGATTCACATTCAGCCTGAAGAAGGAATCACTCTGCACTTAAACGTGAAAAAATCCGGACAAAACATTGAAACGACTCCTGTGAAACTAAACTTTGCCAATACCAGTATAGACGGGATGAACACGCCGGAAGCATACGAAAAACTTTTATTCGATTGCCTGCGCGGGGATGCAACCAACTTCACTCATTGGGATGAAGTGAAGTTATCCTGGGCATTCGTCGATAAGATTTCTGAAGTATGGGAACATACACGTGACGGAGAATTCCCGAACTACGAAGCAGGATCAATGGGTCCGAAAGCAGCCGACAACCTGCTGGCTAAAGATAGCTTCTACTGGTGGCCAATTGCGAATCTAGACGTAGACCAATGCTAAGGAAGGTGTGGAAATAATGAAAATTTATGATGTAACAGCCCCAATCTTTAACGGAATGCCGGTTTATAAGAACAAACCGGAAAAACAACCTACGATCGATACAAAAACGACTGGTCATGTAACAGAGTCCCGCATCTCAATGGATGTTCATACAGGAACACATGTAGATGCTCCCCTTCACATGATCAACGACGGTGAAACAATCGAAACGATCGATATCGAGCAGCTCGTTCGTCCCGTTAAAGTATTCGACCTAACAAAAGCAGATGAGAAAATCAGCCTCAAAGATATCGAAGGATTAGAAATTGAAGAGAATGATTTCATCCTCTTTAAAACAAAAAATTCATGGGATACCGAATTCAACTTTGAATTCATCTATGTAGCAGAAGATGCAGCGGCGTACCTTGCAGACAAAAAAATCTCAGGGGTTGGAATCGATGCACTTGGTATCGAAAGAGCCCAGGAAGGACACCCTACTCACCGCAGCTTAATGGGAAGCGGCGTCATCATCATGGAGGGACTTCAACTGAAAGACATTGAAGCCGGACAATACTTCATGGTTGCCGCTCCACTAAAGATTGAAAACACCGACGCATCACCTGCACGTGTGTTGTTGTTTGATGAATTGATCGGGTGATACTCGAAAACGACTCTCTAGTATACTAGGGAGTCGTTTTTTTGATTTGTTAAAAATGCACCTATCTTCTACTATGAGAAACGTTTATTATCTTCCCAATGACACTTTCCAAGTCATCGGAATGTCTGATGACATATAAATAATCAGCTTCTCCTTCGCCAGGTGAGGCTACATCTTTGAAGTAACCATCAGTCTGTTGACGTTTTAGCACTTCTTCAAAAGTAGTGGCGCTCCTGAAGATGCCTGTACTACGCTCACTGTTTGCCACTCTGGCTTGAAGTACCCGTTCTGGGATATCCAAATGGACGAGGATCGTGGTTAACCCCTTCTGATTGAAATGCTCCAATAACTTCAACCGTCCACTGCGGCTCAGATTCGAATTACAGAGAATGAGGTGTAATGAAGTCTCATTCATGGCGTAGTCGACAATGGTTCGACTGACGGCATACTTGAGCGTATTAGGGCCTTCCATTGGAAGCAGATCCCTATAAAAGGTGTTGATGAATTCTGCATGGTTATCCTGATCGATCACAACGGAATTCGGCAATTGTTCTTCCAGGCTCCTGGCAAAGGTTGATTTTCCGCTATGGGTTTTACCGACTGTCACGATTACTAGCCTTGACATGAATGGACCTCCAATTCGAAGTGAAAACTCGTTCTCCAGATTTTCTTTTATCTTAGATATTTAGTTTCTTTATGTTTCCTTTGTAAATCCTCCTGCTATAGTCACTCATTTATAAATTATAAGCCCTATACACGTCCCCAATGATCCCTTTTAATTGATGAACACCCAAGTCTGTATTGGTCATGACGACCAATCCCCTTTCCAAGTGAGGATAGGCCACCATCATACATTGAAAACCTACGCCCCATCCAAGCGATGATATCTCCATACCCTTATCGTTTTGATCCAGGAAGACCCCTAGTCCGGTCCACGCCTTACCACCTTGTGGATGGATCATTTCAGCTGCTTTACTGGACGAAATTTTGAGTTTGCTTTTCCCTTTTAACGCATGCACGAGTTCAACCACTACAAGGGATAGGTCTGTTGGGGTTGTCCACAGTCCAGAACCAGCAGGATACGGATAAATTGGATATTTGCCTTCCACTACTTTTCCATCACTCGTATGACCGCAAGAGACGTTTTGAAATTGAGGACTAAATGTACTATTTTTCATATGTAATGGCTGAAAAAGACGTTCCCTCATGACTTCCGAAAAAGGTTTCCCTGTTACGTCTTCAATCAACAGTTGAATGATACAAAAGCCTGCATCAGAATAATGAAAGTCGCTTTCAGGCTCATATTTCAATTCAATAGGGACCTTACAATAAGCGGTTTTGCCTTGTAACAAATCAACCATCGTCGGCGTTCCGAATTTCGGATCGAGTTCAATGAAGCTACCTTCAGGATCGACAACCCCCGATTGGTGACTAAGTAGATTTCTTAAGGTAACGTTTCCATTATATCCATGTAGAGGGACCTTCCATGAAGTTAGCATTTTATTTACATCCTCATCTACATCCAGAATACCTTGTTCCGTCAGGATCATAACCAACATGGAGGTTAGAAATTTACTGATTGAACAGGCACTGAAAATCGAATCACATTCCACCCGTTTATCCGTTTCTGCTTCGAGTAACCCCAAGCATTCTGTACTGCTGATGCTGCCCCCCTCAATGACTGCCATGCTTAATCCCGTTACTCCATACTCTTTCATGCGCTTTTGTATGTTGATCATTTGTGGTTTCATCATATCCCCCATCGTTCTATTAAATATGTTCCGGCTCCAGCAAACTCACGACCTGAAGTTGATGGAAACATCTTTCATCGATTTCTTCCATATCATATGATCAGACCCGTTACCCCAATAATCCTTCAGCCAATAATCAGGCTGCCCAAATTTTTTCATCCATATCTTTTGGGCAACGCCATAACCACTATCCAGACAGAATTCCTGGATTCCTTTGTTTAGAAAAGTAAGGAACATGACATTTAATAGTAATGTCCCTACACCACGCCCTTGATGATCGGGATGCACAAACACCGTTCCGACTTCATATATCTCATTCAATGCCCCGTCAGTACAGGTGCGAATCAGTTCACTGGCAGGACCGTATTCAATGGTGCCGATGATGTCATCGTTCTTTTCTGAAGCGATTAGAAAGTATCGGTTCGTCCCACTAGTGTCCAAGTCATTTTTTAAGTATTGTTTCTTGCTCTCTATTTCACTTTCGATGTCATCAAACAGCTCCGCTAGACCTTCTATGGCAAAGGTATGCTTTATGACTGTAGAAAAAAATTGATTCAGTTCTTCCTGCTCTTCTATTCGTGGTCTTCTTATTTCAATGGTAGGCACTGAAAATCACTCCTTGATAACCTGAAAAATGAGAGGGTCCAGAACTCTATTCCCCCTCATGTTCTGTAACATATCGTTGAAATTTCAAATATATATCTCTTTCATTCATTATGTGTTAAGTAGTTCCCTTTTGATTTCACCCACATGAATGGCCTGCTTTTCTTATGTAATATTATGGTATCATATCCCACCTCTCTCATACGATAGAATGTTTTATATATCTTTCAAAAATAAAAACCCCTCTCCTAATAGGAAAGGGGTTATACTCAACTGATTATTTCATCCACTCAGTATGGAAAGTACCTTCTTTGTCGACGCGCTCATACGTATGGGCACCGAAGTAATCACGCTGAGCCTGGATCAGGTTTGCAGGAAGGGTTTCTGTACGGTAGCTATCGTAGTAAGACAGTGCGGCAGAGAAGCCGGGTACCGGTACACCATTTTGGACGGCTACGCTGATGACTTCGCGAAGTGCATATTGGTAACTTTCTACGATCTCTTTGAAATAAGGATCTAATAGAAGGTTTGAAAGATTTGATTCACGGTCGTAAGCTTCTTTGATCTTTTGCAGGAATTGAGCACGGATGATGCATCCTCCGCGGAAGATCATTGCGATATCCCCGTATTGAAGATCCCATTTGTACTCATCAGATGCAGAGCGCATTTGTGCGAATCCTTGAGCATACGAACAAATCTTGCTCATGTAAAGAGCTTTACGGATTGATTCAACCAACGCTTTTTTATCGCCTTGGAATGGTTTCGTGTCTGGTCCTTTCAGCATTTTGCTTGCTTTCACACGTTCATCTTTAATGGCTGAGATGAAACGGGCAAAGACAGACTCAGTGATGATCGGTAAGGAAACACCGAGGTCTAATGAACTCTGGCTTGTCCATTTTCCTGTACCCTTTTGCCCTGCTTTATCCAGGATGACATCGACCATCGGTTTTCCTGTCTCCTCATCTTTCTTCGTGAAGATATCTGCTGTGATTTCGATGAGATAACTATCAAGCTCGCCTTTATTCCAGTCGGCAAACACTTCATGCAGTTCCTCGGCGCTTAAGCCCAGGACATTTTTCATCAGGAAGTAGGATTCTGCGATCAGCTGCATATCTCCGTACTCGATGCCGTTGTGCACCATTTTCACATAGTGACCCGCGCCATCAGGACCTATATACGTCGTACAAGGGTCTCCATCGACTTTAGCTGCAATGTCTTTCAGGATAGGAGCGACTAGGTCGTACGCTTCCTTCTGTCCACCAGGCATGATGGAAGGACCAGTAAGAGCACCTTCTTCTCCACCGGAGACACCCGTTCCGATAAAGTGAATACCTAATTCGCTTAGTTCGTGATTGCGGCGGCGCGTATCTTCGAAGAACGTATTTCCTCCGTCAATCAGAATGTCCCCTTTTTCCAGGAACGGCTTTAATTGTTCAATGGTTGCATCAGTTGGATTTCCTGCTTTCACCATCAAGAGGATTTTTCTAGGCTTTTCCAGGGAATTAACGAATTCTTCAATCGTATATGTAGGAACGACATTCTTTCCTTTAGATTCACTTATCATTTCATCCGTTTTTTCACGGGAACGATTATATACAGAAACAGAATACCCTCTGCTCTCAATATTCCAAGCTAAGTTTTTACCCATTACGGCTAAACCGATAACACCAATTTCTTGAGACATGAATTAACATCCTTTCATTTATAGAATACTGGTTTTCACCTTTTTAAAACTATCAACATTATGTAGAAAACTCCTGTTGATTCGTTTTTCAATATCTGTATTTCGCACTCTATTTCAATCTAACAAGAATAGTGTGGTGATGCAAATAATCCGTTTGAAGTGTTCGCTATCTACCTTAAGGTGTCCTCTTTCATCCTGGGTCATTCCCTCAGAAAGTCTTTGTTGAAGCTTGTGTCCTGTTTAGAGTCAAAGGTCTTCTTCTTGTTCTTCCCTTTTATTCCTTGGGAGATGGAATCTTTCCCGAACTTTTCCTGAAGCTGTGATAATACATTATAAAGCGGTTCCTTTTCTGCAGCCTTTTTATAAGAGAATAGGTCCAGTTGTTCGGTTGCTTCACTCTTTTCCACTATATCCTGGGCGGTGACCCCCAAAAGTCTTACGGGATCTCCATCCCAGTGCTTCAACAATAAGTCTTTCGCATAATGAAATAAATCTTCTTTTTTATATATCGGATTTTCCAGCTTCTTGCTTCTAGTAATGGTTTTTCTGAATTTATCCCTGATCATGAGCTGGATGGTCATCCCCAGAACGTCTTTCTGCAGCAGGCGTGACGACACTTTTGCACATAGTTTCTCTACAACCATTAACAGCTCGTGTTGGTTCGTTGTATCCTTTGGTAAAGTAGTGGAGTTTCCAACGCTTTTATAATCATAGATCGAATCAGGGTCCACGCTTCGCCTATCGATCCCGTTGACGCGTTCTTTGAGACGTAGACCATTGATTCCAAGCACTGACTTCAGCTGTATATCATTTGCATGAGCGAGGTCATGGCAGGTATGAATACCGAACGAATTGAGCTTTTCGGCGGTCTTCTGTCCAATGCCGTGCATTTGGATGACAGGAAGGGGCCAAAGCTTTTCAGGGATATCACGCTTTCTTAATACGGTGATTCCCATGGGTTTTTTCATATCTGAGGCGGTTTTCGCCAGGAATTTGTTAGGGGCAACCCCGATGCTGCAGGGGAGATCGAGTTGACCTTTAATTTGGGATTGAATGTCTGACGCAATTTGTAACGGAGTTCCTTTTTCAAAGGAGTCCGTGATATCCAGATATCCCTCATCAATCGAGACGGGCTCCACTAATTCTGAATATTGTCTGAGGATATCAAATATTCCTTTGGAGGCTGCGCGGTAACGGTCAAAGTTAGGTGTCATGATAATGAGCTCGGGGCACAGTTTTTTGGCTTCCCAAAGAGGCATTGTCGTTTTTACTCCGAAGCTTCTCGCTTCGTAGCTGCATGTTACGATAATGCCTCGTCTCTCTTGGGGATTCCCGGCAATAGCTAATGGCTTGCCCCTCAATGTAGGGTCAAAAGCCATCTCAACAGAGGCATAAAAGCTATTCATATCCACATGAAGGATCACTCGTCCGTTTTTTGGATAATGTGAGTTCATTTAAATCGCGGCTTTCTTTGTCTAATTTTGATGGGTTTTTTGCTCGTTCACGTAATCCTTTATCTCTCTAATACCTTCTAAACTCTTTATTAAAACATCGGGGTCAATCTGGGTGATGAGCGAGTCTTCAAGATTGATGATTCCTGAGAAATAGTTTGTTTTTGAATACGCAAGTAAACCTACGTTTGTAAAGGAGTCATTCGGTACTTCGAGAATTTCTTTCGCTTCCTTTACGACCAAACCGATCTGCATTGTTTCTGTGTGAACGACGAGAAGAAACATTCCTGTTTCTGCATCTGCATTCGTGTTATAAAGGATATTTGCTAAATCCAGGACAGGGATCAGCTCTCCCCTTACCTTTACAAGTCCATGGACAAATGAAGGCAGATGAGGAATGGCTCTCACTTCTTCCACTTTTTCAATCGACACTACGTTCTCAATCGGTAGAGCATATTCTTCTTTTCCAGCATGAAAAACAACTACTTTCGGCATTGTATAACGTCCCCTCTTAAACTTCTGATATGTATACTATTAATGTACCATATTTTAGAAAGGTTAGGTAAAAGAAGAAAATGTCCGCGTTCAAAGGGGGAACCTTTGAACGCGGACATTTGAATGTATCGATGAGCTGTCCAGCTCCGCTTTTCTTTTTGTCCAGCTCCGGCGGCTAGGCCCTCGAGGTCATAAGTTAAATCTGGCAAAAAGGCAAAAAACGCTTTTCCGCCAGATTCATCTTATGCTTGTCGGGCCTGAGCAAGCCGCCTCCGCTTTTCTATTCCCCAGCTACCTCTTGAATGATTGCTACAACCATTTCTGAGAGCTTGTTCAGTTCTTCAACGGGCATTCTTTCGCTCTTCGTATGGATTTCCTCGTATCCTACTGCCAAATTGACCGTCGGCACTCCGAAACCTGCGATGACGTTGGCGTCACTTCCGCCTCCGCTTGTCAAAAGCTCGCTTGGACGACCGATTTTCTTCGCGGCGCGTTTTGCCACTTCGACTACTTCGTCACCGTCTTTGAATTTGAAGCCTGGATACATCACCTGTACTTCAACTTCCGCTTTTCCACCCATTTCTTCTGCTACGGATTGGAATGCAGCTTTCATCTTTTCTACTTGAGCTTCCATTTTTTCAGGGACGAGTGAACGTGCTTCTGCAAGGATATCCGCTTGTTCACATACGATGTTCGTTGCTTTTCCACCTTCAAAGCGTCCGATGTTTGCAGTCGTTTCTTCGTCGATGCGGCCGAGTGGCATTTTGGAAATCGCTTTAGCCGCAATCGTGATGGCAGAAACGCCTTTTTCAGGAGCTACCCCGGCATGTGCTGTTTTCCCATATATCGTCGCTCTCACTTTCGCTTGTGTAGGAGCGGCCACGATGATATTTCCGACTTTCCCATCACTATCTAGGGCGAAACCGTATTTCGCTTTTACAAGAGTTGAATCCAGTGCTTTCGCTCCGACTAATCCTGATTCTTCCCCTACTGTAATGATGAACTGGATATCACCATGCGAAATATTGTTCTCTTTAAGTACGCGTACAGATTCAAGCATCGTTGCAAGACCCGCTTTATCATCGGCTCCAAGAATGGTCGTGCCGTCAGAGTAAATATAGCCATCATCTTTAAGGGTTGGCTTAACCCCTTTCGCAGGAACAACTGTATCCATATGGGAAGTGAAGTAGATGGTATCCACGCCTTCTTTGTTTCCTTTCAGCGTACAGATCAGGTTTCCGGCACCGTGGCCCGTTTCGCCCATCGTGTCATCTTCAAATACCTCTACACCCAAGTCAGAGAATTTTTGCTTTAGTACTTTCGCGATTTCCGCTTCTTCTTTCGTTTCAGAATCGATTTGAACCAATTCCAGGAATTCATTTAGTAAACGTTCATGATTAATCATTTAGTCGACCTCCACAATTATGTATTCACTTCTATAGTATAGCGTGAATAGGCGGGTTCAACAAATGGTATCGCTTCTACAATGGAATATTTCCGTGCTTTTTCTTTGGTCTCTCTTCCCGTTTATTTCTCATCATTTCCAATCCTTGAATCAATTTGATCCGGGTTTCACGAGGATCAATGACGTCATCCACCATACCACGGGACGCTGCCACATATGGATTAGCGAATTTCTCACGGTACTCTTCAATCTTTTGCTCCCGGAGCTGTTCAGGATTCTCACTGCCTGCAATTTCCCTTGCAAAAATAATATTCGCTGCTCCCTGTGGACCCATGACGGCAATTTCTGCATTAGGCCATGCAAAAACTAAATCAGCCCCGATGGACTTACTGTTTAGGGCAACATAGGCACCTCCATAGGCTTTTCGTAAAATCACCGTCATTTTTGGAACCGTCGCTTCTGAATAGGCATAGAGGATTTTCGCACCGTGACGGATGATACCGCCATGCTCCTGCTTGATTCCAGGAAAGAAGCCTGTTACATCTTCAAAGGTGATCAACGGAATATTGAAGGAATCACAGAAACGGATAAAACGGGCTGCTTTGTCAGAGGAATCAATGTCGAGTCCTCCTGCCATGAATTTCGGCTGATTACAGACAAGTCCTACGACCTCTCCTTTGATCCGGGCCAAACCTACGACGATATTTTTCGCAAATTCTTTCTGAACCTCCATAAAGCTGTCTTCATCCACAATTTCATTGATGACCGTACGGACGTCGTACGGACGGATAGCATCGAATGGAATCAGGTCCGTTAAGTTCCCACGATAGTCATCTTCTCCATCCACTTCCAGACGAGGAGGCTTCTCCTCATTATTTTGGGGTAAATACGCTAATAGCCTTCGAACCTCGAGAAGCACCTCTTCTTCTGTTTTCCCTCTGAAATGAGCATTTCCGCTGATGGAGTTATGGACCTTCGCACCGCCTAAATCTTCTGAGCTGATCTTCTCACCCGTGACTGTTTCAATTACTTTAGGTCCTGTGATGAACATTTGACTCGTATCGTCTACCATGAACACAAAATCCGTGATGGCCGGTGAATAAACCGCTCCCCCTGCGCAAGGTCCCATGATCACGGAGATTTGTGGAATCACTCCAGAATAAATGGAGTTTCGATAGAAGATATGTCCGTATCCATCTAAAGAAACGACTCCTTCTTGAATTCTTGCACCACCAGAATCATTTAAACCAATGAAAGGCGCACCATTTTTGACTGCCAGATCCATGACATTTGAAATCTTCTTTGCATGCATTTCCCCCAATGCGCCGCCAAATACGGTGAAATCCTGAGAAAATAAGTAGATGGGTTTTCCATTTACTTTTCCATAACCTGTAACGACTCCATCTCCAGGGCCCTGAACCCCATCCAGTCCAAAGTCTGAACAGCGATGCTCAATGAATGGATTCAGTTCAACAAAGCTGCCCGGATCCACTAAAATATCAATTCGTTCTCTCGCCGTCAGTTTTCCTTTTTCGTGCTGCTTATCTATTTTTTTATCTCCGCCGCCTAATTCTACTTCTCTTCTGCGATCATACAATTCATTAATTTTTTCATAGATATCCATTATGTTACTCCCCTTTGATGTTTGATTTATCACATAGTTCATATAGTACACCGTGCGCTGACTTTGGATGCATGAAGGCAACAGCAGCTCCGCCAGCCCCAGGTTTTGGCGTTTCGTTGATCATTCGGACTCCACTCACTTGCAGTTCCTTGATTCGTTCTTCAATTCCTTCAACACCAAAGGCGATATGGTGAATGCCTTCTCCCTTTTTTTCGATGAACGTGGCAATCGGACTTTCCTTATGTAATGGTTCAAGTAATTCAAGCTTAATATTTCCACCATCAATAAATGCTACTTTCACACCTTGACTTCCCACTTCTTCGATCTTGACGAGTGAAAGCCCAAGAGTATCTTCGTAAAATGGAAGAACATTGTCTATTGATGATACTGCTATACCGATATGGTCTACCTTTTTCATCCCTATCATCCCCCTGTTGTTTACATGCTCCACCCGTATAGTATTCGATAAATGTTGTCGAATCCCCTCCTAATCCCGCGAATAATTAAAGCGTTTTCTTTTATGCCAATGGTTGTTTTCTCTCACTATTCACGTTAAAATAGAGTTGAAAATCGCCTCTTTAAGGTGAGATGAAGAATGGAGAGATACAATGGGTAATAAAAAATTACAAAAAATAATTGTATTTGTCATGTTGTTTGCGATGGTTGCATCGACGATCATGGCGGGACTGACTTTCTTATTATAATAGAAAAATAAAGGATCTGCTTTTCGACCGGGTCGATTAGCAGATCCTTTTTATTTTATCGCACCGTAATCTTTTCCCAGCTGATAGAAGCTTTTGTTCGATTTGACGACTAGAACCTTTGTTCCGACCGGCACCTGATCAAACAGATATTCGACATGTTTGTTGTGCATTCGGATGCATCCATTTGAGATATATTTGCCTATGCTTGAAGGTTGATTCGTTCCATGGATTCCATAGATCCTTCCATCTGTCCCCAACGCGTCAAACCCGATCCATCTCGAACCCAATGGATTACGCGGATCTCCACCGGGGATATTCTTCTTGCGATAATAAGGGTTCTTGGCTTTGACTGTTACATTAAAGAGTCCTTCAGGGGTGAGGGTCGTCGTTTTCCCTGTTCCTACCGGGAATGTGCGCTGAATCTTCCCGTCATCCATGTAAGCTAATTGGTTACTTTCCTTGTTCACGATAATAAACGGATCCCCGGGCAGTGGATTCCTTCCAAGAGGCCATATGGGAGAAGCGAACAAGATAATGGCAAGAAGTATACGCATCCTATCACCTTTTTTCGTGTTTTAGGTGTAGTTTACTTCTTTTTGATCATTTTCATCCTTCTTTATTCCTTTAAACGAACTTTTCAGAAGAAGATACTGCTCCATCTCTTGAACAAATTGATAGAGAGCGGCGCGGGTTTCAAATTCTTCCCTCGTCTTCGGTAAATCCATCTGTTCAAACTCCACTTTCATATCATACAATTTTTTCAAATAAAACAAGGCCGTGTTTCCCGGATGTATGTGATCACTGAGCTCATCCAGAAATTCTGCAATCCGATGTCCCTGTTCTACCGTCAATGAGATCGATGTCGCAATAGGTAAAATACGCTGTAGGATTTCGAACTGTTTTTCCCTCATTTTAAAATACAAATAATATAAGTTCTCATGTCGTAAAAAGTGATTTTCAACATCTTTGAATGCTATGGTCTTCGCTTCTTTAAGTAATTGTTCTGTTTCAGTGATTTCTTTTCCATCCCATTGGCTATCGTTTGTTCGCAGGTAGTTGATCATTTCACAAAAGATTTTATAGAAATTGGATTCAATCTTTTCTTGATATTCGATCATCTCTTTATCAACACTTGGCATATACAAATTCATAATAAGAGCGATCCCGATCCCAATCACAATGATTCCTAATTCATTTTGAAAAAGGCCGGGGGTCACGTTACCTGCCGAATAAATATGTAAAATGATAACGGAACTGGTGACGATTCCTTCTTTGATATTCAGGGCTACCGTAATCGGAATGAACACGAGTAATAACAAGCCGATTACGGCAGGATGATAGGCAATGAACTCAAAGAACGCAGCCGAAATCACCATGGCGATCACACAGGCCAGGAAACGGCTCCATGACGCGTTAACCGATTTCTTCTTCGTATTCTGAATGCACAGTATCGTCAAAATCCCGGCTGATACAAAGTTATCCAGCTGAAACCACTGTGCAATACTGATCGCAACCGCTGTGCCGATCCCAGTCTTAAGTGTTCGATACCCGATTCGAAACATTCACTTTTCTCCTAACTCTTTCTTTTTTTAGCTACTTTAGAATACCATAATTCCCCTTGAACATAAAAAGGAGGATTAACGAAACGGTTCGCTAATCCTTCCATCGTCTAAAGTATTTTTTCTAAGAATTCTTTTCCCCGATCGCTTTGCGGGTTCGAGAAAAACGGAAGAGGCTCTCCTTCTTCGACAATCCTTCCATCATCCATGAATAAGACTCTGTCTGCCACCTCTCTGGCAAAGCCCATTTCATGGGTGACAATGATCATCGTCATCCCTGAATGAGCGAGTGATTTCATGACTTCCAGCACCTCTTTGACCATTTCCGGATCCAGTGCAGATGTCGGTTCGTCAAAAAGCATCACTTTCGGTTCCATGGCAAGTGCCCTTGCGATCGCCACACGCTGCTTTTGGCCTCCTGATAAACGGTTTGGGTATTCATCACATTTTTCTTTCAAACCGACTTTTGTCAGGAGGTCCGTCCCTAATTTTCTAGCTTCTGTTTTGTTCAGCCCCTTCACTTTCACTGGAGCGTAGATCACGTTTTCCAACGCTGTCATATGAGGAAAAAGATGAAAATGCTGAAATACCATGCCTATATCTTGTCTCATTTTGCTTATAGTTTTGCTTTTCACAACAGCTTCTTCAAAGTATATCGATCCTGAGGTTGGCTCCTCTAAATAATTCAGGCAGCGGAGAAGAGTGGATTTCCCGGAACCGGAAGGACCGATCAATGCGACAACCTCCCCTTTTTCCACGGAAAAATCGATACCTTTTAATACCTGAAGCTTTCCAAACGACTTTGTAATCTTTTCTGCTTTAATCATTTCCACGTAGTCTCCCTTCCAGCGCTTTCCCTAATAAGGTCAGAACCATGACAAGCACATAATAGATCAGTCCCGCAAATAGTAGTGGTTCGAAAAAGGAATACAAATCACTACCTACCATATACGAACGTCTCATCACATCGGCGGCCCCGATAACAGTGACGATGGCAGATTCCTTCGTAAGGGTGATAAATTCGTTCATTAAGGCAGGCAGGATGTTTTTAATGGCCTGAGGCAGAATCACGTCTTTCATCATCAAACGATATGGAACCCCAAGGGCCATGGCCGCTTCCTTTTGACCTTTATCCACTGCATTGATTCCTGCACGGATGATCTCGGAAATATAGGCAGCTGAATTAAGGGAAAAAGAAAGGATGGCTGCTGTATACGGTTCAATCTGAGTTCCAAACAGCTGAGGGGAACCATAAAAGATGATCATTAATTGTAGAACTAAAGGAGTCCCCCGAAATACCGATGTATAAATATCTGCAAGTAATGTTAAAGGTTTGATCGAACTTATTTTACAAAGAGCAAGCAGAATACCGAAAAGGAATCCAAGTATTCCTGCTAACCCGACAATTTTAAGAGTGACCTTCAATCCTTCCAAAATAAAAGGAATCGAAGGGATCAGTTGTTGAAAATCAAGTGGCATTATATTCTCCTCCAATCGTACTGTTAAATAGGAAGGGCTAACCGATGATGGGTTAGCCCTTAATCAATCTACTGTTCTCCGTCAAACCACTTTTCAGCGAGTTTATCCAATTCTCCCGCGTCTTTGAGCTTCTTCAATGCGTCATTGAATTCACTTGTCAGCTCGCTGTCCTTTGGAAGAGCGACTGCAGAACCGGCCTCCTCTTCATTTACATTCATCGTATTTCCTTGAAGCTCGTCGTTCTTGTCCAGATAGCCGTTTGCTACCGTATTTTCGATGATGATGGCGTCAAAACGTCCATTTTGCAAATCCTGGATAAGTTCAGGAATACGGTCACGGGTCTCCACTTCTAATTGAATCGACTTTGAAAGTTCTTCTGCTGCATCCTGCTGGATGGAACCAAGCTGCACTCCTACTGTTTTCCCATCAAGATCCTTTTCACTTTGAATTCCGCTTTCTTTTGTCGAGATGATCATATCCTTCGCCGTGTAGTAGACTTCACTGAAGTCAACGTTCTTTTGTCGCTCCGGAGTTGGCGTCATGGCAGAAAGCACAAAATCCACCTGGCCGGTTTTGAGGGCTGAGATCAATCCGCTGAATTCCATATCCTTGATTTCGATTTCGTACCCCATTTCATCTGCGAGCATATTGGCAAGGTCAATATCGTATCCGATGATTTCATTACTGTTGGCCGTGTCGACATATTCAAAAGGTTTATAATCAGCTGACGTCCCCATGATCAGTTTCTTTGATTCACCCGAAGCCGCCTTCTCTTCTCCTGCTCCGCAAGCTGCAAGACTAGTAGATAGGATCATTAATAATATAAGGGATAATATCTTTTTCATTGTAATTCCTCCTCGATTTTAATGTATAAATATAATATATAATGTATATTAATTACTATATTCGTATTGTAGCAGAGATAAATATTTATTCAATAGTTTTTATAATTATAGATAAATGTTTATATTTTCTGAAAATTAAAGTGGTTTTTATTAAGTTTTTATAAGGTAGAGTAAATAGAGAAGGATGAATATTATTCGAATTATATGCATTAATAGTTGAATTGAGCGTCGTCGAAACTTCTGGCTGTCACAATTGAGGTAAGTTTCACTAATAATTGAGAGGAATTGAGTATGAATCCGGTAAAGAAGGATCATTTTAATGGAGATTTTGGATATGGATAAAGCTTCTCGGCAATTTAAGGATCAAATCCCCCTTCATAATCCTTAATTGCGTCATTTTGGGAGGGAATTGCGTCATTATTTAATTTATTGCGTCGTTTTTCCATTATTTGCGTCATTTTAATAAGGAATTGCGCATTTTGGTAAAAAAAGGAACATCCCAACTCCCAGCTTCCAACCAACATAAAAAACCCGTCAAGCTCCTCACTCTACCTGTGAGAAACCTGACGGGCTATTTTCATCTTACTTATACTTCTTCACAATACTGATCGAAGTAAGATTGAATTTTGTTCACAACCGACATTGGGTCGTGACCTTCAATTTCATGTCGTTCTACCATCGTCAATAGCTTTCCGTCTTTTAATAGAGCAAATGACGGTGAAGATGGCGGGTAGCCGGTAAAGTAGCTTCGCGCTTTCGCAGTGGCTTCTTTATCTTGGCCGGCGAAAACCGTTACCAATTGATCTGGTCGTTTATCATAATGAACGGAATGAGCTGCTGCTGGACGTGCGATTCCTCCGGCGCAACCACAAACGGAGTTGATCATCACGAGTGTCGTACCTTCTTTAGTGAAAGCTTGATCTACTTCTTCTTCGGTTGTTAACTGAGTATAACCGGCTTGTTCGATTTCTTGACGAGCCTGGCGAACAACATCATTCATAAATAAATTGAAATCTATATCCATGCTTGAACTCTCCTTTTAATCGTTGACTTAATCATTCTCCATAAAAACAGGAATTTTGATGTACCCCTATCATAACAATTTCAATCCCTATGTTTCAATTAAAATTAACTAAACATGTCAATGAATTGCATCCTTATATCGCTTTAGCAATTCTTCTACTGCCTGAGAAGTCGTAAAGTCTCCTTCTTTCACACGCTTTTCCATATGAGGAAGGACAGACTTTATGCTTTGATGAAAAAAGAAGTCTGAGAGAACCCTTTCTTTCAACATCGTATGAAACCATTCCTGCTTTTGGAGAAGTCGTCTTTCTTCAAAGACTCCCTGTTCTTTTGTTTGCTTCTCGAACTGTTGAATAACATTCCACAGTTCATTTAATCCCTCATTCTTCAAGGCAGAACAGGTATAAGCCTTTGAGCTCCATCCTTTGGTAGCGGGAATCAAAAAGTGCAGGATCTGGTTCAGCTCTCTTCTTGTTTTCTCAGCCAGAGGTTTATTCTCACCATCCGCTTTGTTGACAAGTAAGGCATCGGCAAGCTCCATGATCCCCTTTTTCATTCCTTGAAGCTCGTCCCCGGCTCCTGTGATGACGAGCAGGAGGAAGAAATCCACCATTTGCCTCACCATCACTTCGCTTTGACCCACTCCAACGGTTTCAATGATCATCAGATCATATCCTGCCGCTTCGCATAAGAGGAGCGTTTCATTGGTTTTCCGGTGTACTCCACCAAGTGTTCCTGCAGTGGGGGAAGGTCTTACAAAAGCACGGGGGTTTTTCGCTAATTGTTCCATCCTTGTTTTATCCCCCAGAATACTGCCCCCGGAAATGGAAGAGCTGGGATCAATCGCAAGGACGGCAACTCGGAGGCCCTGCTCACATAACATCTCCCCGAACGATTCTATAAATGTACTTTTACCTGCTCCCGGCACACCTGTAATGCCGATTCGGAAGCTTTTACCCGTATAGGGCAGGAGCTCCTGCAACAGTTCCTGACCCATGGCATAATGCTGCTCTGCATTGCTTTCAATCAGCGTGATGGCCTTCGCCAAGTAGCTACGGTCTCCATTTAAGACCCCGTCCTTTAATTCGGTAATCGATACAGAATCCTTTTTCTTCTTCACAAACCGCTTTTTTCGCCCTGAATCATGCTCTGCCATTATTCAGTCACTTCCTCATAGCCCAGCACTTCATAAATTTCTTTGATGACTTTTTGGGCAGCAACGGGTATGATCGTCCCTGGTCCAAAAACGGCAGAAGCTCCGTTATTCAATAGGAAGTCATAATCCTTAGCCGGAATCACTCCACCAATGACAACGAGAATGTCTTCTCTGCCTAATTTCTTTAGCTCCCCTACCAGTTGAGGCAGTAGTGTTTTATGTCCTGCGGCTAATGAACTTACACCGATGACATGCACGTCATTTTCAACTGCTTGCAACGCCGTTTCTTCAGGCGTTTGGAACAGTGGTCCGATATCCACATCAAACCCAAGGTCTGCAAACGCCGTGCTAATCACTTTAGCACCTCTGTCATGCCCGTCCTGTCCCATCTTCGCTATAAGGATCCGAGGTCTTCTTCCTTCGTTTTCTAAAAATTCTTCTGTCATCTCTTTCACGACGTTGATTTCTTGTTCATTTGAAAAATTCGAGCTGTACACCCCACTTATACTCCTGATCGTTGCTTTATGTCGTCCTGATACTTTTTCAATGGCATCAGATATTTCTCCCAGTGTCGCCCGTGCTCTCGCTGCCTCTACCGCTTTTTCAAGAAGATTTCCTTCTCCTGTTTCTGCTACCAGCGTTAATGCCTCGAGCGTTTCGATTACTCTATCTTCATTTCGTTCTTCTTTAAGGATTTGAATACGCGCTATTTGTTTTTGTCTTACAACTGTATTATCAATGTCCAGCGTTTCAATCGGGTCTTCCTTGTCCAGGCGATACTTATTTACCCCGACAATCGCTTCATCCCCCGAATCAATCATTGCCTGTCTTCTCGCAGCCGCTTCCTCAATCCGCATTTTCGGCAACCCGGTTTCAATCGCCTTGGTCATCCCGCCAAGCTCTTCGATTTCTTCGATATGCTCCCAGGCCTTCTCCATCAACTGATCGGTCAAGGATTCAACATAATGTGAACCGGCCCATGGATCAATCACTTTCGTAATACCGGTTTCCTCTTGAAGGTAAAGCTGTGTATTACGTGCGATCCGCGCAGAGAAGTCTGTCGGCAGGGCAATCGCTTCGTCCAATGCGTTGGTATGAAGGGATTGCGTATGACCCATAGCAGCCGCGTGGGCCTCAAGCAATGTGCGAATGACATTATTATACGGATCCTGCTCGGTTAAGCTCCAACCTGATGTCTGGGAGTGGGTTCTGAGCGCCAACGATTTCGGATTATCAGGACTGAATGTTTTCATCATTTTCGCCCAGATTCTCCGTGCCGCCCTCATTTTGGCCACTTCCATGAAATAATTCATGCCAATCGCCCAGAAGAATGAAAGTCTTGGTGCAAAGGAGTCGATATCGATCCCTGCCTGCAATCCGGTACGCACATACTCAAGACCATCTGCCAGCGTATAAGCAAGCTCTATATCGGCAGGCGCTCCCGCTTCTTGCATATGGTATCCGGAAATACTGATGCTATTAAACTTCGGCATATGTTTGGACGTATACTCAAAAATATCAGCAATAATCTTCATGGATGTTTCGGGAGGATAAATATAGGTGTTCCGCACCATATATTCTTTTAAAATATCATTTTGAATCGTACCGGACAGTTTCTCCTGCGAAACGCCCTGTTCTTCTGCCGTGACGATATAAAATGCAAGGATGGGCAGCACCGCTCCGTTCATCGTCATGGAAACAGACATTTGATCAAGAGGTATTCCATCAAACAGAATTTTCATATCCAGAATCGAATCAATGGCCACCCCCGCTTTCCCTACATCTCCTACCACCCGGGGATGATCTGAATCATAGCCACGATGAGTAGCTAAATCAAAAGCGACTGACAAGCCTTTTTGACCCATACTTAAGTTTCTTCTATAAAACGCATTGCTTTCTTCTGCTGTTGAAAATCCTGCATATTGCCTTACCGTCCAAGGACGATTCACATACATCGTCGGATACGGTCCCCTTGTAAAAGGAGCCAAGCCTGGAAGGTCTTCTCCATGGGATATATCCTTTGAGTCCTGTTCTGAATAAAGAGATTTAATGACAATCTTCTCATTCGTCTCATAGGTGCTGCCTGTTAGAGAAACATCATTCGTTCCCGCTTCTTTTGAATAAGGGTTGATTTCTTGCCAATCAGGCTTTGTCATTGTCAGTTCCCTCCTCCCAGATGGTTAATAGCCCATCTACTTTTTTAAGTATATTTTGCTTATTGTAAATGGATCCATTCAGTCCGAAGCGAACCCACTCATGCTCATCAGGTATTTTCCCTGCCAGGTCAATCACAATGGTCGAATCAATATGATGAATGGACTCAATCAGCATGGGCAGTTTGCCTTGATATTCTTCCTCTGTTCCACAAACGACATAGTATGGATAACGGGTTTCTTCCACATATTGAAGTACATCTTCCTTAGAGAAGCATTCTTTACTTTGATTCGAATGAATGCCCCCCGTTGCTAAAAATCCTTTCACAAAATCAGCCCGGGGCTTATGGTTTTTCAACTTCCCTAAACCTATTAAGCCTGCCACCGGTTTCCTTGCCAGCTTACATGCCCTTTCTCTTAATCTTTCAAAAGGAAGTGACAAACGCTCACCCACATTTGATGATGGAGCTTGAAATGGTTCCTCAAGATTCGCATAGATATTCGTCCCGATCATCGAGTTCTTTCTTGTGGCTAAATCATGGATGCGGGACTCTCTCACTCTATTTATTTTTTCATGAATGGAACCATTCTTCAGACAGGCAAGAATTCCCCCATCCCCATCAACGTCCTGAAATTCCTTCCATGCACTCTTCCCTACCTCTTCTGATAACCATTCCACATAATAAGAACCGCCTCCAGGGTCCACCACTTTATCCAGATGAGCCTCTTCGCCGAGGATCAGTTGAGTATTCCGGGAAATTCTCTCAGAAAATGCGTTCGCTTCCCCACTCACTTCATTGAACGGTGCAACAAGAAGATAATCGACTCCTGCAAGAACCGCAGAAAACGCTTCTCCACCCCCGCGAAGCATATTGACATACGGATCCAGTGTGGATTTGTTCAATTGAGACGTTTCTCCACTGCAGCTAACAGAATTCGCAATCGCTTGTTCCGAAAGTCCATAAGAGGATAATACCTCTTGCCACAATTTCTTAAAGGCTCTGATTTTGGCTATTTCCATGAAGAAATGGCTTCCTACTGAAAAGTGAAAATGCATCTTCCCGGCAATTTTTTCAATGGTCCATCCCTTTTCTTGAAGTGTTTCAATATAAGCGATCCCTTCACTCAGTCCGTATGCCAATTCCTGCGTGGCACTTGCTCCACTATTATGATAGAGGGCAGAATTAATGATGATGGTCTTCAAATTAGGCAGATGCTCATCTACTTCTTTTACAACCTCCAACCAATCTTCAAACACATGCTCCCGATTTTCATTTATCGGATCAAAGCCCATCACACCTTTGATTTCCTTCAGTTCAGAAATTTTCATCATTCGCTCTATAGAGAAAGCTGTCTTTTTTTCAATGGAAAAGACAGGGGTCTCTAACTCAACGACTTCTTTTATGAATTGATCGAAGCCTTCTGTTATGTCTAAGTCACCTACTTCAAATGAAACACAGTTCTGTCCCCGGGATAATGCATCCTTCATTGATGAAGTGAGTTCTTCCCAGGATCCCCTTTTGACCGGTTGAGCGATGAACCATTTTGGAGCCTGCTCCAACTTCCCTTCAACATTAGGGATATAAGCTTTCACCCTATCTACCCCAGGTAAATCATCCTTCGTGTATAACGGTTTAAGTTCAATATTTTCATAGGTTTTTGTATGTAAGGAACGAATCCCTTTTCCCTTTAATGCTTTTTCAGCTGCTTCTTGCCATTCTGTAAGTGTTCGTCGACTGAATGATTGTTCTTTCATATCACTAAGCTTCATAATACCCCTCTTTCGACTTGCATGATTGTAATCGTTTACATTTTCACTCTTACTAAACCAGCATGAGTGCTCATTGAAAATTCGAAATGTTTATACTAATACTATTTTAGTATATAAAAAAAAACGTATTTCTTCAATCTCTCTGGTAAATGAATCAAAAAAGAAGGCTCTTTTCGTATAGTTTGTTGCTATTGTAGAGAAGAAAGTAATAGTTGATTTCCGCTCCAGGATGCTCGCTTTCCGCGGGGCTGGCGGTGAGCCTCCTCGGCTACGCCTCCGGGGTCTCACCTGTCCAGCTATTCCCGCAGGAGTCGAGCTTCCTTCCGCTCCAATCAACTGTCTGAGCATGTATCCTTAATGGAAACAATTAAAACAAGAATTTAGCAAACAAGCTCATTTAAGGTAAGTAGAGATTGATTTTCCTTTTTTAGAAAGAAGGATTATTTTTTCTTGTTACATTTCTTCTTGCACACGTTGAAGCTCTGTCATGAAAATTCTGTTAAAGATGGTGAGGGGAACTGCGCATACTCCGGCGGATTTTGGTCGTGCCGAGACCCCGGAAGCGAAGCTGAGGAGGCTCGGCCGAACGCTAGCTAGCTGCAAGCGGAGCAGTTCCCCTCACCATCCAGCATAAACCTGGTTGACAGAGCCCTTGCAAATTCTATGCTAGAAAGCAACAATCTTTGCAAAAAGAGCCACAAAGAAAGAAGAGTCGACGGGGGCGACTCTTCTTCCTTTAGGGTTTATTTTTTTGTATTGATATACAACTTACCTTCTGCACGTTTTGTAGTGACATTTCCATAATCATCGGAAATTTTCACTTCAATAAGTGCTCCAGGTGCTTTTACATTTGAAGTGGCTGTATAGTAACCGACGTAGTGACCTTCTGATGTTTCCATCATTGGAAGCTCATTTGCGTTTGTTACTTGGGATCCGGCATTTGTCAGTGGCATTTGGATGACAAATGTAGCATCTAAACCAGGCTCACTGTCAAATTCGATTTTAACCGATTCACCATTCTTCAGCTCTTTATCTTCAGCAGGAAGAAGATTTTCAACAGCGATGTCACCAAATTTAGCAAAGACAGTCACTCTTTGTTTCTTTTTGTTTCCAGCTTTATCTTTCGCTACTACCTGGATGACATTTTCTCCTTCATTCAGAAGCAGTCTATGACTGAACTTCCCATCACTTACAGAAGCTTTCTCGCCGTTTACTTTTACCCAGGCGAGGTTTTCATCGACAATCGTTCCTTCTACGGTGATGGCTTCACGATTCGTTTTCATGCCTTCTTTAGGAGACGTGATAGCAAGTTCAGGCTTCACTTGATCAAGGGTGATGGTCACAGGCTCGGATGGTCCTGTCATCCCTTGTTCGGTTGCTGCTTTCGCTGTAATTGAATTCTCTCCATCATGTAAGGAAACATCGGCAGAGAAGGTACCATCTTCAGTCGTTTCTGCAGTTGCCACTTCGTCGTCACCATTAAAGAGGTGAACCGTTGTGGTCGGGGCAGAAGTCCCTTCAACCGTAACCGAATCCTGATTAGTGAAAGATCCATCTTTCGGTGATGTGATGACTGGTGCAGTGACTTCATAATTCACTGTTGCACGAATCATATAGTTCCCTTCATCTTCTGGTGCTTGTGACCATGCACCTCCAACGTATTGCCAGCTTCTCGCTGCATATTCCCCGTCTTCGTCTGTTCCAAGTCCTGGTGCATTCGGATTTGGAGCTGATTGAATGTAAACCATGTAGAAGTCACCGTCCACCATGATGCCATGCTGGCTTAGATCTACATGTGTCCATTCTCCGTTACGTAAAGCAGTCCCATCAAACGGACCGGCCACTTTCTTACCAGGAGCACCGTCTGGACCAGATGCATCATAAACGGCAACTTGGAATTCTGTTCCACCTGGCACTGGCCATTCTGTATCCCAGAAGCGGAATAACCCACCTGTAACCAATGCTGTTTCATTGCCTTCTTCAAGAGACATTTTCACAGCCCAGCCATTACCTGCATCATAGAATGCACGGGCGTTTTCAGCTGTCCCATCATCGTAACCAATTTCACCAGGATACCCGATGAAAGGCTCTAATGAAACATCGGCATTTGAGACTTCTCCACCTTCAACCGTTACAGTCATTTCCTTACTATAGTAGTAAGGTGCAACTACTTTAAGGGTGTACTCACCTTCATATGCCTCCAGTTCATATTCACCATTTTCATTCGTTTCCACCGGCTCCACAACAGCATCTTCAAGTAAGAAGACGGTAGCCCCTTCAACCGGTTCTCCAGAAACTTCATTTGTTACGGTTCCCGTAATATTTCCTTGAGGAATTTCTTCAAGTGTAAAATTGGCGTTGGATGTTTGATCTGCTTCAATCGTTACACTTTGTGTTTCTGATCTGAAACCATAGGTTGAAGCTTGTAGCGTAAACTCACCGGCTGAATGAGTCATTTGGTACGAACCATTGGCAGGGTTCGTATATACCGAACGTCCTGTTTCCAGTACACTTACTTCTGCTTGCAATGGAAGAAGCACTGGCCCTGGTACGTTTCCTTCAACAGGAGTTTCTTTGCTTACTTGTTTAGCCATTTTGATTTTAGTCGGATTTACGCTCGGTTTCTTTGAAACGGATGATGACTTCTCATCCTTCGATTTCAATCCAAGGTTCATCTTTTTAGCTGGAAGAATCGATTCTCCACTTAGCTTAACGTCATCGATATACCAGCCTTGTTTCACGACACTTCCATCTGTTGTAACATTAAATGCGATGTAGACGCGCTGACCGGCATATTGACTTAGATCCACTTCTCCGTCGATCCAGCCATCCGTATTGCCATTTACACGTAGCGCCTGTGTCCACGTCTCACCATCAGTGGATACAAACACATGACCGTAATCATAGTTTCTTTCAAGTTCATGCCACTGCTTGAATTGCAAGAAGCTACTGCCTTCTGGTAAATCAATCGGAGGCATTTGCAGCGACATGTTGGCACTGTTGTCATACGTACCATCCAGACTTGTTGCATATACCTTTTCTCCTGAAGTAGCGGCACCTGGACCATTGACAGGTACACCCCACTCCCAGCTGTTTCCTGGACCATAAGAATTCCAGCCACTTGGAGAAGTCTCAAAGTCCTGCTCATATCCAACTGTGATTCCCGGAAGAAGAGTGACGGAATAAACATCCGTTTCTACTTCATTTCCGCCAAAGTCCATTGCCACCCATTTATAAGTAACACTTTCTCCTGTCAGTGCTTCTCCAGGAATGGTTGCCTCATAAGTTCCTGATGTATAGTCACCTGAAGATCTTGTTGCTTCAACAGATTCCCAAGCACCATCCTGATTCTGATAATGTAATGAAACATTCGTTACGCTCACATTATCACTTGCATCTGCTTGTAGTGGCAAATCCATTCCTTCGAATGCTTCACCTGGGGCTTCATGACTGATTACTGGAGCTTCAGTGTCATCGCCTTCTTTTGAAACTTGCCCTTCAACCTTTCCAATTCCGCTCATAACGGATGAAACGGCATCGAAGGCGTTAACCAATCCATGACCATATCCATTATTAGGCGTTTCAGGGAAGGTACCGTCAGTCAATGGAACAGCAGTTGACATTAAGATCTCTTCCATTTCGTCAACCGTCAAACTTGCATCCACTTGTCTCAACAGTGCTGCAACTGCAGAAACGTGAGGACCCGCCATTGATGTACCATTCCATCCACCTTCATAGTTACTTCCTGGTACTGAAGATCGAATATTCACTCCTGGTGCGGATATTTCAGGTTTAACTTCCTCGTAAGGAGAAGGACCTTGTAGTGAGAAACTTCCTAGGTTGTCATTAATATCAGTGGCTCCCGTTGCAAATGACTCAGGGTAATTTGCAGGAGTAGCAATTGAACCCGGGCCACCAGGATTAAATAGTGTTGTATTACCTGCAGAAAACTCTGGGAATATTTCGGCCGCTCTCCAGGCGTTCACCATATCCCGGTACCACTCGTCAAGACCGGCACCGCCACCCCATGAGTTATTGACAACATCTGGAGCCATTTCCGGATGCGGGTTGCCCTCAGCATCCTTTGGAGCAAGAATCCATTCTCCCGCTTCTAATAAATCAACATCTGTTCCTCCATTAGCCGTGAATGCTTTAACAGCAATCCACTTTGCTCCCGGAGCGACGCCGATCTGATTGCTGCCGTCAGGTTCTGCACCAACCATTGTTCCTGTAACATGCGTACCGTGGCCTTGATCATCATAAGGCGCACTTTGCCCGGCTGTTGCATCAAACCAACTAAATTCATGATCAGGGGCATCAGGATTTTGAGGGTCATACCCTCTGTACTTTTCCTGTAAAGCCGGATGATTCCATTGAACACCTGTATCAATCGAGGCTACAACGGTTCCTGCTCCATCAATTCCCATATCCCAAACCGCCGGTGCACCAACCCTGTCAATATTCCATTCAATGGATGCCGGACTGTTTTGGACTTCTTTTTCTGCAACGCTGGCTGAAGCTTCAGCTTTTGCCGGTTGAATGAGTTGACGTGTTTCATTCGGCAAGATTTTCTCAACTTCCGCAAATGTTGAAATTTTATCCATTACTTCTTTTGTGGAAGTAACGGCCATTCCGTTTACAACATAGAAGTCTTTTATTTCTTTTACTGCACCGGACTTCTTCTGTTTCGTTAAGTATTCTTTTACTTCTGCTTGAGATTCAAGGGCCGTGGCACGAAGCTCGGAAACGACCATATTTCGTTTCAGTAATTTTTTGCTGTTAGCAGACAGCTTCTGCTTTTTCGCATTTTCAGCAGCCTTCTTAGCTACAGCCTCCGTATCAAGCTGCTCCTTGAACTTCACTAAGTATGTGACGTGCTTATCTTTCTTGAATTGATCATGTAGTTTCGATGTGATCTTTGATTGTGGACTTACCTTTGCGCTTTCGCTTGCTGAAGTGGATGGTTTTTCTTTAGCCAGAGCTGATTGTGAGGTATTCGTTGCCCCTGCATTGAATGGAAACAGTAATGGGACAAACATTACTAAGGTGAGTACAATGGATAACCATCTTGCCTTACGCTTTCTACTTGTCATCTAATTCCCTCCCAGTAATTTTTGATTCCTTCGGTAAACCCGACACCTCCCTGATTCACTACTTGGTAAAAAGTAGTTGTTAAACCAAAGATAACCAATATTAATGTAAAATGTTGTAAGTTTATGTCGGATTAAATCTGAATATTCAGTAATTAATAGAAAAGTCACCCTCCCGCTTATTTCATGTATGCATATAGTCGCACAGATTATATAACTACAGGAATATATTGGATAACAACGTACATCATTTAGGGTAAAAGGATGGAGTATCCCTACTTTTTCAGATTAAGTAAGAAATAAATGAGAGAGAAGACATAGGAGGGAATTTTATCTTGAAAGCTCTCGGAAAACTACCTATAAACAGTAAAGAATTTATCACCCGGGATATTCTTCCAGTTATAATTCTCCTTTATTCCCCGAATATTTGGGCCTGCCATTCAGTTTTTGTAATTCTTTCTATCCAGAAGCAGAAAAAAACAAGGACTAACCACCCAGGGTAAGTCCTTGTCACTATTAATATACAGATGTGTTTTCTTTTGATGTGTTTTCTAAAATTTCTTTCACCCGCTGCAAGAATCTTCCGCATACCAATCCGTCAAGTACACGGTGATCAAGTGACATACACAGGTTCACCATATCACGAACTGCGATCATTCCGTTATTCATGACCACTGGACGCTTCACAATCGATTCCACTTGAAGGATCGCTGCTTGAGGATAATTGATGATCCCCATCGATTGTACTGAACCAAATGACCCGGTATTGTTAACCGTAAATGTGCCTCCCTGCATATCTTGAGAAGTTAATTTACCGCTGCGGACTTTTCCGGCAAGCTCAGTAATTTCTCTTGCAATTCCTTTGATCGTCTTTTCGTCTGCATTTTTAATCACAGGCACATATAGTGCATCATCTGTGGCCACTGCGATGGAAAGGTTGATGTCCTTCTTCTGAACAATCTTGTCCCCTGCCCACATAGAGTTGATTTGCGGATACTCTTTAAGGGCTTGCGCAACAGCTTTCACAAAGAATGCGAAGAATGTCAGATTAAAACCTTCACGCTGTTTGAATTCCGTTTTAAGTGAGTTTCTGTAATCAACAAGGTTTGTAACATCCACTTCCATCATTGTCCATGCGTGAGGAGCTTCATGCTTGCTGCGAACCATATTGGATGCGATGGCTTTACGAATTCCCGAAACCGGGATTTCAATATCCCCAGGTACAACAGGAACGTTTGTTGCAGGTGCCGATTGCTTGGCCGGTTGTTGAACGGCTTGCTCTTTCACAGGCGCTAGCTGAGGAGCCGGAGCTTCAGCCTTAGGTGCCGGAGCATCTCCTGCTTTTGGAATATTACCTGACTCAATGACTTTCTTAAGATCTTTACGAGTGATACGGCCGCCGTTTCCAGTGCCTTCCACTTGATTCAGGTCAATATCGTGCTCTTGAGATAGCTTTAATACTGCCGGAGAATACCTTGCTTTATTCCCGCTATCTTTACTTGGAGCCTTCGTTTTAGGTGCTGATTGAGGTGTTTCATCCGCCTCTGTCTTAGGCTCTTCTTTCGGAGTTTCTTCAGCAGGTGCAGAACCTTCACCTTCCACTTCAATCGAACAAATGATTTCCCCGACTTCAAGAGTGTCTCCTTCGTCAGCAATTAAATCTTTGATGGTACCCGTAAAAGATGATGGCACCTCTGCATTTACTTTATCCGTTTGAACTTCCGCAATCGGATCATATTTATTGACGGTATCACCAGGTGAAACCAACCATTTACTTATTGTACCTTCTGTAACACTTTCCCCTAGCTGAGGCATTTTCATATTTTCAATACCCAATGAGGAACCCTCCTTACTGTGTTGAGTTTAATTGGTATTTACTCTGATTAAAATTCTGCAAGTTCACGCATTGCTTTTTCAACTTTGTCCGGGTTAATCATAAAGTATTTTTCCATTGTTGGTGCATATGGCATTGAAGGAACGTCGGGACCAGCAAGGCGTTTGATTGGAGCATCAAGCTCAAATAAACAATTTTCAGCGATAATCGCAGAAACCTCACCCATGATGCTTCCTTCTTTATTGTCCTCTGTCACGAGCAGAACTTTACCTGTTTTGGAAGCTGCTTCAATGATCGCTTCTTTATCTAATGGATAGATTGTACGTAAATCCAGGATGTGCGCTTCAATTCCATCTTGCGCAAGCTTTTCTGCTGCTTGAAGAGCAAAGTGAACACACAAGCCGTATGTGATAACTGTGATGTCTTCCCCTTCACGCTTCACGTCTGCTTTTCCGATTGGAAGAGTGTAATCATCCTCAGGTACTTCTCCTTTAATGAGACGGTAAGCACGTTTGTGTTCGAAGAATAATACTGGATCTTCGTCACGGATCGCCGCTTTCAGCAAGCCTTTTACATCATATGGAGTAGAAGGCATTACGATTTTCAATCCTGGCTGGTTAGCGAAAACGGCCTCAACGGATTGTGAGTGATAAAGTGCTCCATGTACTCCACCACCGTAAGGAGCACGAATAACCATCGGACAGCTCCAATCATTATTCGAGCGATAACGAATACGTGAGGCTTCAGAAATGATTTGGTTCACAGCAGGCATGATAAAATCAGCGAACTGCATTTCTGCAATCGGCCTCATACCATACATAGCAGCTCCGATTCCGACTCCGGCAATAGCTGATTCTGCAAGTGGTGTATCGATGACACGTTCTTCTCCAAATTGATCATACAATCCATGAGTCGCTTTGAATACTCCACCTTTTTTCCCTACGTCTTCTCCAAGAACGAATACTTTCTCATCACGTTCCATTTCTTCTCTAATGGCCATTGTTACGGCATCAATGTATGAAATTACTGGCATGATTGAATTCCCCCTTACTTCTCTTCTGCATAAACATACTTCATCGCTGATTCTGCTTCAGCATATGGAGCGTTTTCTGCATAATCCGTTGCTTCGTTCACGAGCTTCATAATGCGATCATTGATTTCTTTCTCAATGTCATCGTTCATAACGCCTGTCTCTTTCAGATAGGCACCAAACGTGATGATTGGATCGTTTGTTTTCGCTTTTGCCACTTCGTCAGGAGAGCGATAGCTTCGATCGTCATCATCAGAGGAGTGAGGCGTTAAACGATAAGAAACTGTTTCAACAAGGGTTGGACCTTCCCCACGACGACCTCGATCCGCTGCTTCTTTGACTGCTTTATATACTTCGATTGGGTCATTTCCATCAACTGTGATTCCAGGCATTCCATATCCAATGGCACGATCGGACACATTCTCACAAGCTAATTGTTTTTCAATCGGAACCGAAATCGCATACTTATTGTTTTCACACATAAAAATGACAGGAAGTTTATGTACACCTGCAAAGTTTGCGCCTTCATGGAAATCTCCCTGATTGGAAGATCCTTCACCGAACGTCACAAACGTCACAACGTCCTTCTTCTCCATTTTGCCGGCAAGAGCGATACCAACGGCATGTGGCACTTGAGTGGTTACAGGAGAAGAACCCGTTACGATATTATTTTTCTTTTGACCAAAGTGACCAGGCATTTGACGCCCACCTGAGTTTGGATCTTCTGCTTTTGCAAAACCTGATAGCATCAATTCTCGGGCCGTCATCCCGAATGTTAATACAACACCCATGTCACGATAGTACGGAAGTACATAATCCTTTTCACGATCTAATGCAAATGCAGCACCAACTTGAGCCGCTTCTTGACCTTGACATGAAATAACGAATGGGATTTTACCCGAACGGTTCAGTAACCACATGCGCTCATCGATTTTTCTGGCAAGCAACATGGTTTCATACATTTCTAATACTTTCTCATTGGAAAGGCCTAACTCTTCATGACGATTCTCTGCCATTTTATTTACCTCCTAGACAATCTAATGGTTGAAAAGGTAGAGAAGATCTCTACCTTATTATATTTTTTGTTAAAGACGGCCAAGAAGCCATCTTGGCTTTTCTATTTGTCCAGCTGCGCCTCCTTGTCCCTCGAGGTCACAATGGATAAATGCCATAAGGCAAAATACGCCTTTTGGCATTTCCCCATTGTGCTTGTCGGGACAGAACAGTCGGCTTCGCTTTTCTATGAATGAATCGCTTTTCCATCTACAGCAAGTGCTGCTTCTCCGATCGCTTCTGATAGGGAAGGATGAGGGTGGATGGTGTGTGCGATTTCCCATGGGGTTGCGTCCAATACTTTTGCAAGTCCCGCTTCTGAAATCATGTCTGTAACATGCGGACCAATCATGTGCACGCCCAGAATATCATCGGTATCTTTGTCTGCAATGATCTTGACGAATCCATCCGATTCACCATAAACAAGTGCTTTCCCGATGGCTCTGAAACTGAATTTCCCGGTCTTCAGGTTATATCCTTTTTCTTTCGCTTCCTGCTCCGTGATCCCAACGCTTGCAATTTCAGGATTACTGTAGATGCATTTTGAAATCAAGGAATAGTCAATTGGATGAGGCTTCTCATTCGCCATATGTTCCACGGCTGTAATTCCTTCGTGAGATGCAACATGAGCTAATTGAAGGCCACCGATGACATCACCGATTGCGTAAATATGAGATTCCTTTGTTTGGAAGAAATCATTCACTTCAATAAAGCCTTTTTCCACTTTTATATCTGTGTTTTCTATGCCAATGCCTTCAACGTTCGCTTGTCTGCCGACAGATACAAGGATCTTCTCTGCTGTAAAGGATTTTTCTTCTCCTTTATGCTCAGCTTTAATGGTGACCTCCCCGTCCCCTTTTTCTAAGGATTCAGAAAGCACCTTTGCACTTGTCACGATTTTGACGCCTTTTTTCTTCATCAAGCGCTGCATTTCTTTGGAAATTTCATGGTCTTCGGTGGGTACGATTTTATCAGCGTATTCCACAACGGTTACCTCAACATCAAAGTCAGACAGCATGGAAGCCCACTCAATACCGATGACCCCTCCTCCAACGATGATGATCGACTTTGGAAGAGTTTCAAGTGAAAGCGCTTCATCTGAAGATAATACGTATTCTCCATCAATATCAAGTCCCGGTAATGAACGAGGTCTGGAACCTGTTGCAACGATCACATTCTTAGGGATCAGCATTGCATTATCTTCCCCGTTGTTCATTTCAACCGAAATCGTCCCTGGCATCGGGGAGAAAATAGAAGGTCCTAAAATACGTCCAAGTCCTTCAAAGACATCGATCTTACCTTGTTTCATCAAGTGTTGAACGCCTTTGTGAAGCTGTTCAACGATCCCGTCTTTCCTGGATTGAACTTTTGAGAAATCTAACTCTACTCCATTGATTTTCACACCAAAGTCTTCACTGTGTTTAGCTGTAGCATATACTTCAGCACTGCGAAGAAGAGCTTTACTAGGTATACATCCTTTGTGTAAGCATGTTCCCCCCAGTTTTCCCTTTTCAACGATTGCTGTTTTTAATCCAAGTTGAGAAGCACGAATGGCGGCTACATAGCCACCTGTGCCTCCCCCTAGAATGACTAAATCATATTCTTCTGCCAATCTTGAGTCCTCCTTGCTCTTATACTCTTGCTTTTTCTTTTACATTTCCAGGGTACACCTTATAGTCTTCTTCACTTCGTAAGACCCTTAATGCCCCTTCCGCAAGAGCTTGCAGTTCATTTTCTCCTGGTTGAATCACGACATCCGCTATCCAATTGATTCGATTGCTTATCGCTTTTACAAACTCTTTACCGTAAGCAAGACCACCCGTCAACACAATGGCGTCTACTTTCCCATTAAGGACGGCACTTGCTGAGCCTATCTCTTTTGCAATTTGATACGCCATCGCATCGTACACGGCTTTGGCATTTTCATCGCCATTTTCGATCATCTTCTCTACTTTTACCGCATCGTTTGTTCCAAGATAACCGACTAAGCCACCTTGACCAACGAGTTTTTTCATGATTTCATCACGATAATAATCACCTGAGAAGCATAGGTCAACTAAATCACCCGCTGGAACAGTGCCTGCTCTTTCAGGACTAAATGGACCATCGCCATGTAAACCATTATTCACATCCACGACTTTCCCATTTCGGTGGGCACCGACGGTAATTCCACCACCCATATGAGTGATGATCAGGTTCAGGTCCTCATATTTCTTTCCGAGTTCCTTTGCGACTCTTCTTGCTACCGCCTTCTGATTTAACGCATGGAAAATACTCTTTCTTTCAATGAGTGAAAATCCTGAAACCCGGGCAAGTGATTGTAGCTCGTCCACCACAACAGGGTCGACAATATAAGATGGAATGTTCAGTCCAGAGGCAATTTCAAATGCTAAAATCCCGCCAAGGTTTGAAGCATGCTGACCTGAGAACCCTTCTTTAAGATCCTTGAGCATTTCATCATTCACTAAGTAAGTGCCACCTTCTATCGGTCTAAGAAGGCCCCCACGGCCACAAACAGCACTTAGTTTTGAAATGTTGATCCCTTCTTCATCTAACGTCTGAAGAATGGTATCTTTTCTGAATTCATACTGATCAATAATAGTTGGAAATTCATTAATCTTTTCTGTATCGTGACGAATCGTCTTTTCAAAGATAGATCGATCATCATCAAAGACACCAATCTTGGTTGATGTCGATCCAGGGTTAATGACTAATATTCGATGTTTGTTCTCTTGCACTGTTGTTACCTCCATTTGGGTAGCTATTATTGTAATGTTTGTACGTAGAATTTTTCCCCTATGATAGATAACCCCTTAATCTGTTCGATGTTCGCATTAACAGGGAAGAAACGCTCTACTTTCGTTAGAAGTAAAGCGTTTTTTCTTCTAATTATCCACGTCTGCTTAAAATATGTTGACCGTTTTGTAAGAACTGGCTTCTTGAACGTCGCATTTTCTCGATTCTTTCTTCCGCCATACGATCAGCAGCTACGTAAGTTGGAACATTATCACGTTTAGCGATTTCAATAACCCGCTCAACGTTGTTGTACACTTGCTCCACTTTTTTCATCGCTCTTTCACTATTGTAGCCGTATAATTCATCCGCCACGTTGATGACTCCACCTGCATTGATGACATAGTCAGGTGCATAAACGATACCCATTTCATGGATCGCGTCACCATGACGAGTTTCTTTTAATTGGTTATTCGCAGCCCCTGCAATGACTTTTGCTTTTAGCTGTGGAATGGTTTCGTCGTTGATGATCGCTCCTAATGCACATGGGGCAAAGATGTCACATTCAACTCCATAAATTTCGTTGATATCAACAGCTTTTGCTCCGAATTCGTCTACAGCACGTTGAACAGCTTCTTTATTGATATCTGTAACGATCAGATTTGCTCCTTCTTCGTGAAGATGGCGGCACATATTGTACGCAACATTACCGATTCCTTGAACAGCGATTGTTTTCCCTTCCAGTGAATCTGTTCCAAAGGCTTCTTTCGCTGCAGCTTTAATTCCACGGTATACTCCATAAGCCGTAACAGGAGAAGGGTTACCTGAAGAACCAAAGGCTGGTGAGATACCTGTTACATAATCTGTTTCTTCATGGATCAAGTCCATATCAGCAACGGTAGTACCAACATCTTCTGCAGTAATATAACGACCGTTTAATCCTTGGATGTAGCGACCAAACGCACGGAACATTTCTTCATTCTTATCTTTGCGTGGATCACCGATGATAACCGTTTTCCCTCCACCTAAGTTAAGCCCGGCAGCTGCATTCTTGTACGTCATTCCTTTTGCAAGACGCAGAGCATCTTCAATCGCTGCTTCTTCAGATTCGTATGTCCACATACGGGTTCCTCCAAGTGCAGGTCCAAGAGTAGTATCATGAATGGCGATGATCGCTTTTAACCCTGATGATTCATCTTGACAGAATACCAATTGCTCATAATCATATTTTTCCATATAGCTGAAAATTTTCATTTTTATTTCCCCCTAAAGTCTAATTATGTTTAATGTTTCTTATTTATTTGAAGCAGAGCATATAGCCAGTGCCAATGAATATAACTTGCTTTCTGCACTGTCTGCTCTGGATGTTAACACAATGGGTGCTTTTGCTCCTGCAATCACAGCCCCAACTTTCGCCTTTGCAAAGTAGATCAGGGACTTGTAAAGAGCATTACCCGTTTCGATATTCGGTACAAGCAGAATATCAGCTTGTCCTGCGACTTCACTTTCAATCCCTTTATGTTCAGCAGCATGATGAGATACTGCATTATCAAGGGCTAACGGTCCGTCGACGGCACAATTACGGATCTGGCCTCTTTGATTCATCATCGTAAGGGAAGCGGCATCCACTGTTGCCTGCATGGCCGGATTTACTACTTCAACCGCGGCTATCGGGGCAACTTTCGGATGGATGACACCGATTGATCGGGCAATACCAACGGCATTTTCAATAATTTGCGCTTTTTGCTGCAAATCAGGTGCAATGTTCATAGCTGCATCGGTAATAAATGTCAATCTATCGAACCCAGCCACCTCAAAAGCTGCAACATGTGATAATACATTACCTGTACGGAGTCCCCACTCTTTATTTAACACTGCCTTTAAAATGACAGCAGTAGGAACATTTCCTTTCATTAAAGCACTTGCTTCGTTTTCCTTTACAGCCTTCACAGCAAGTTCCGCTGCTTTCTGTGGAGAAAAAGCATGCTTGATTTTAATGTTGCCGTTTGACCGAAGCTGTGGCGCGACCTCTTCTAAAAGAGAGAGAATTTCTTCTTTATCACCAAACAATAAAAATTCGGCCATATTTTTTTCAACTGCCATTGCGACAGCCCCAAGGACTTCTTTATCTTCTGCAGCTGCGACCGCCACAGTGGAATTTTCTATCTGGGTTGCTTTTTCCACCAAAGATTGTAGATTCATGTATGTCGTTTCAACCCCTTTTTTCTGTTATTATGTTCCCATTAAACTATATGCAAGAACCGTGCCAACTTTCAAAGCGTTGAAAACGCTTCATTTCCAAATTTTTAACCATGCAATTTTCTTCATACCACGCAAATTATTTCATGCTAATTATTTCAATGTTATATTTTTCAATTTTGTAATACAAATTCCGCACTGAAACATTTAATGCTTTGGCTGCTGCCGTTTTGTTACCATTATTCTGCTCTAAAACCTTCTGAATTATATTTCTTTCATATTGTTCTACTTGAGTGGCCAAATCTTTGATACTTCCTGATGGATCGGTCGCAACCTCTTTAAGATGGCTCTTTGATGTATTCTCAAGTTGAGGTAAATGCTTGCCGGCAATCTTTACTTCGTTGTAATTCATAAAGATAATCGCTCGACCCAATACATTCTCAAGCTCTCTGACATTCCCGGGCCAATGGTAAGTCATTAACTTGTTCATCGCTTCCTCTGTAACTCCTTCAACATTTCTGCCGTAATCCTGGTTGATCTTGGTTATCAGGGTTTCAGAAATGAGCGGAATATCTGATTTACGATGTCTCAGAGGAGGTATTTGAATGGGCATTCGGTTGAGCCGGTAGTAAAGATCTTCTCTGAAAGAACCGTCAGCGATTCCTTTTTCCAAATTCACATTCGTCGCCGCAATGACCCGGACATTAATCTGGATGGATTTTGTCCCCCCAACCCGAACAATTTCGCTCTCCTGCAGGACCCTCAGTAATTTGGCTTGAGTGTTGGCACTCAACTCCCCAATTTCATCCAGGAATATGCTGCCATTATTGGCTTCTTCAAATAATCCTCGTTTGCCTCCTCGCTTCGCTCCAGAAAAGGCACCTTCTTCATATCCAAATAATTCACTTTCCAATAGATTCTCCGATAATGCAGCACAATTGACCCGCAGGAATTTGTTGAACTTTCGATCACTCGCATTATGTATCGCGTGTGCAAATAATTCCTTTCCCGTACCGGATTCACCCCGAAGAAGAACAGTGGCAGGCGTTTTCGCCCCCAATTTCGCTTGTTCTACGGCAATCATCATTTCCTCTGAGTCCCCTATGATGTCTTCAAACATATATTTTGCTTCTAGGGTCCGAATGATTCTTCTCGCACGATCCAACTCCTGGGTGAGTGACTGAATCTCAGACATATCATGGATGACACCGACACTCCCTTTGAGCTTATTGTTCACAATGATAGGAGCTACGTTAACGATCACTTCTTTCCGTTTCGGACCAACCCGCATTCTTGTTCCCCTGATGGCCCTCCTTGTTTGAAGGACTTTTAAGTGAATACTCTCTCCTTCGGAAATATCTGCAGTCGCCGGTTTTCCGATTACTTCTTCTTGGGTGAGCCCTGTGATTCGTGTATAGGCAGGGTTTATTAATATTCCTTTCCCCTCTTCATCGACTACAGAAATGGCGTCATCGCTGGAATGAATGATAGCCTCAAGCATGGTCTGGATTTCTTTGAGGTTCGTTATTTCCTCGGCAAGATTCACGACCTCCGTGATGTCTTTAAACACGGAAAAAGCACCGATGATCTCATCATTATCGGTAATCATCGGAATACGATTGGAGATGATCTTCAGCCCATTATCCAACACCACTTCTTGATTGGTTTCGGTACGCCGTGTTTCCATCGTGGTGGTTAATTTACTCTCAGGAATCACGTCAGAGATATGCATCCCGATAACGTCCTCCTGATCCTTCCCAATCATCCGCTCTGCGCTTTTATTATAGAGCATCACATTCCCTTGATCATCAATCCCGACCATACCATCATCAGTCGAGTTAAAAATAAGATCTCTTTTAAACGACTCACTTGTTAATTGATGAATGAGATCTTCCTTATCTTCGAGAAGCTTTGAGATAAGAAAGGCAACACTGCCTGGAATAATGACTGTATTCTTCCCCCGCATATCTCTTATATCTTCAAACACTTTTTGTTCACCGGTCACTTCAATGACGATATCAACAGTATCATTCAGGAATTGTCGCCAATCAGTACCAACTGGTATCCCCAGCTCATTAGCCAACACTATACCTGAAGCGTTTTCATTTAGGTCTACAACTGCAATCACTTTCATGACGGAAGCTTCGTGGAGGATTTTTAAAATCGCTGTTCCACCTTTACCCCCACCGACAATTAGAACCTCTTGCAACATTTTTCACCCCGACTATCAATACCTGCAATTTTTTTCACAACCATAATGTTACACTACTTTTCCAAACTTGACAATTTTCTAGTTGGAGGTAGAATTTTAGTATGGAAGCGAAAAAAGGAGTTATGCACCTCATGGTCCGACTAATTGCCCTTATTATAATGTTGATTCCTGGCGCACTTGCTGCACTGGGGATTAAATTGATGAGAGATATGTTATTTGGTATTCTGCAGTCACCCATTCCTTATTTATGGCTGCAATTCGTGATCGGTTTGCTATTCTTTATTTGCGGTCTCGGTTTTATTGCGGGATTTGTTCTGCACCGTGATCGAAAGCGCAATAAAGTACAGTCCCGATTCACGAAAAAAAGCTAGCGTAATTTTCTACGCTAGCTTTTTTTATGATTTCTTAACTTCAATGCTCGATCAGGAAAGTCCGTCACAATCCCTGAACAGTCAATACTGAGAAGTCTCTCCATCAGATCTATCTTATTTACCGTATAGGGCCTGACAGCTATCCCGTTTTTCATGGCTTCTATAATGATCTCATCGGGGGCAGCCTTTAAATTGGGATGTATCGCTTTCGCCCTGATGGACTTGGCATAAATCCAGGGCATATATAGACCCGATGAGTACAATGGAGCAATTTCAACTGCAGGCTCCAATCGGTAACAGGCCACGATCGAATAGTGATTAAAGGAAGAAATGATGATTCGATCCTCAAACCCAAACTCCCTAATCAATCCGATCACTTTTTCTTCCAAGCCCTGATAGTCCATAATGCTGTTTTTCAATTCAATATTACAAAGCATATCATTGCCCTTTAACCACTGAAATACCTCCCTCAATGAGGGGACACGATTTTTTTTAAACAACTTACTTTTAAATTTAAAATTCGCCTGCAGCTTTTGAATTTCCTTAAACGTATAGTCTTTGACAAACCCTTTCCCATTGGTTGTGCGATCAACCGTTTCATCATGAATGACGACGATTTCTCCATCTTTTGTTAGCTGAACATCTAATTCAATACCGTCCGCCCCTACTCTTTCAGCTTCATAAAATGATTCCATCGTATTTTCCGGGTGAGTCCCGGCTGAGCCACGGTGTGCAAAGATTAGCGTCATGAGTGCACTCCCTTTTCTTAAGAAAATCTATTCATGTATGCACATTCTTTATCCATCCTTATGAATGGTTGTCTACTCCCATTATATACTTATTTTTAATCTCCTCAAAGGATGAAACCTTTATAAAAAACATCCTGAAAAAGAGACGGTTGCTAATGAGAAAAAGGATAAACCAAAAAACCCCACGAATCCACCTGGGCTCATAGGGTTTTACAATCATACTATTGGGCTAAAAAAATGATGGCTCTAGTCCTTACTCTTTCATGAAGCCATGTGCTCTAAACGAAGCTTATCAGCAACCATCGCGATGAACTCTGAGTTTGTCGGCTTTGCTTTTGACATACTCACTGTATATCCGAAAAGAGAAGAAATGGAATCTATATTCCCTCTGCTCCAAGCTACTTCAATTGCATGACGGATGGCGCGTTCTACTCTTGAAGCTGTAGTGTTGTATTTTTTTGCAATATCAGGGTAGAGAACTTTTGTAATTGAACCAAGTAATTCAATATCGTTATAAACCATAGAAATCGCTTCTCTTAAATATAGGTAACCTTTAATATGTGCCGGAACGCCAATTTCGTGGATGATACTTGTAATACTTGCATCTAAATTTCTTGGTTTCTGTTCTGTATGCATTCTGGATGAGGAAGGTTTTTTGATGATTGAGTTTGATTTACCGCTTACTTGTCTAATGTGACTCACTAGATTTTCCATATCAAATGGCTTTAGGATAAAGTAAGAAGCTCCAAGGTCGACGGCTTTCTTCGTAACATCTTCTTGACCGAAAGCTGTCAGCATGATGACATTAGGAATGCTCTTCTTTTCACGAAGTCGTTCGAGCACAGCCAGCCCGTCCAAATGAGGCATAATAATATCCAATACCAGGACATCAGGCTCCACTTCTTCTAACAAATCTAAACAATCTTGGCCATTATGAGCAATTCCTACTACTTCCATATCATTTTGTGAAGCAATGTAGTCTTCCAATAATGACGTAAGTTCACGGTTATCGTCCACAACACATACTTTAATCGATTTCACTACAGGTTTCCTCCTCAATCCTAATTAATTCTTCTCTGTAATTTTATTCTAAATTACTTTTTCGACAATGCAACCTAAATTCCTTTTATTTTTGAAAAAAACTTGAAAAATATTATATTTTCTTTGATTTTCTAAAGATTTCTTTATATTTCGACCCTATTCGATATTTACTCAATGGTTTGTCGAATAATCTTTATTTTAACAAGATTACCGTGCTTTTGGCAAACCTCCCTTATTTCCTAATGTCCTTCTTCTTGAATCAGTTTGATTTCACAAAACCAATTGTCAGAATAAAAAAGAACCCTTATAAGCACCCACGATCGGGACTTTAGTAAGGGTTTTCCACTTTAGCTTGCTCGGTCATGATCTTTCTTGTAAATATCGATTCCCGCTTCACTCAGCATCCATTCAATGTGAACGCCATAGCCGCTTGTAGGATCATTTACAAACACATGCGTGACGGCTCCGATGACTTTACCGTTTTGAATAATGGGACTTCCACTCATGCCTTGGACAATTCCACCGGTTTTATCCAATAGCTTGGGATCTGTTACTTTCAAAACCATTCCTTTTGTTGCCGGATATTTCTGTGGAATGGTGCTTACAATTTCAATATCGTACATTTCCACATCTTTTCCATCTACCACAGTCAATATCTGGGCAGGTCCTTCTTTCACTTGATGAGAAAGAGCGATGGGCATTGGTTTATCCATTAGGTCGTTATCGATGGATTGATTTAATTCACCAAAAATCCCGAATGGACTGTTCCTGGTAATGTTTCCAATGACGTTGCGATCAGAAGAAAAACGGGCTAATTTTTCACCTGGTTTTCCATCGGTCCCTTTTTGAATGGACGTTACTTCTGAATGAACGATCTCTCCGTTTTCAACGACAATCGGTTTTTTTGTATCCATATCAGAAATGACATGGCCCAGCGCCCCATACTTCTTTGACTTCGGGTCAAAGAATGTCATCGTACCAATTCCAGCTGCAGAATCACGAATATATAACCCTAATTTATAGTTCTTTTCCCCTTTTTCTTTTAACGGTAGTAATTGAGTTTTTACGGTCTTCTGTTCACGTTTGATTACAACGTCTAAAGATCGGGATTCTTCTCCAGCTTTCTGAACAAAAGGAGCAACATCCGCAAGTTCCTCAATTTTCGTTCCGTTTATTTCTGTAATCATATCCCCTACCTGAATTCCGGCTTTTTCGCCGGGAGACATCTTACCTGCATCTGTTTCAACCAGATGATGACCTACGACTAACACCCCGACTGTATTTAATTTCACCCCGATGGATTGACCACCCGGGATCACCTTGAAATCTTTCAGTACTTCTACATCTACTTTTTTAATGGGTAATCCAGCTAACTCAAATACCACTTCATCCTTGCCTACAGAACTCCCTTGGATTGAGAGCTGACCTTCCCCTTCTTTCAATTGAACATGTTGATTATCGGACGAACCCATCGTCGTAACGGATGCAGCCTTAGGGAGAGCAACTTGATCCCCTTCCATTACCCTTACAGAGTTCGGAGTATTGATAAATTGTTGAACCGGTTTGTAAAAACCAATAAGACAAAGCGAAACAAGGAGAATTCCACCTATACATTTTCTTAACCAATCTAAACTCAATATATTCACTCTCCTCGCTTCTAATCCACACACACATTAACTATTGGCTACAGTCTTAATTTTGCCTTTAAAAGCCACATTTATAACTGGTAATCATGAAAAAAAGCTACCCGAATTGGATAGCTTTTCATGTTTCTTTAATGGAACCTGCTAACTGCAACAATTCCTTTGCATGTTCCAATGTTAAATCTGTAATTTCCACTCCTGAAATCATTCTGGAGATTTCTTTGATCTTTTCCTTCTCTTGAAGACGTTTAACCATTGTGCTCGTTCTGCCGCCTGAAAGTTTTTTCGAAATAAACAAGTGACAATCCGCCATCGCAGCTACTTGTGGCAAATGAGATATACACATCACCTGGGAGTGAATGGCCACTTGATAAATTTTTTCAGCAATCGCTTGTGCCACTCTTCCACTCACTCCCGTATCCACCTCATCAAAAATGATGGAGGTAATTCCCTGGTGCTTGGAAAAGATGGTCTTCAAAGCTAACATAATGCGGGAAAGCTCTCCACCTGAAGCCACTTTGGACAGCGGCTTTAAAGGCTCACCCGGATTAGTGGATATGTAAAACTCCACAGTATCCCAACCATCCTTTTTAAAATGATGGAAGGAAAACGATTCATTTTCCCCACTTTTTACAAAACGAACGTCAAATTTCGTTTTATCCATGTACAGTTGCTTTAACTGCTCATGAATACTTGTGGTTAATTTTTTCGCCCACTGTTTTCTCGATTGCGACAGATTTCTCGCCTCTAATGATAAGTCTTTCTCTAGTGATTGTAATTTACTTTGTAAATGTTCGACATGAGAATCTTTGTTCACGATGGTTTCAATTTCTTCTTCAATCTTTGAACTATATGCGAGAATTTCTTCTACAGAGGATCCATATTTTCTCTTTAAACCGTTAATCTCGTTCAGTCTCGTCTCGATAAGATCCAAACGGTTCGGTTCAAATTCAAGTTGATCTAACTCTCCTCTTACTTGTTGAGCAGCATCTTCAAGCATATAAAAAGCATTCGAAACAGATTCCAGAGTCTTATCATATTGTGAATCCACTTCTGCAGCTGTCTCGAGATGACTCATGGCAAGGCCTGTCCAGTCCAGCCCTTTTCTCTCGCCTTGAATGCTGTCATAAGAAGTCTGTAGCGCTTCAAAAAGCTTTTCAAAGTTCATAAGCTTCCGTTTCTCTTCCATAAGCTCATCATCTTCGTTTAATTGCAGATCCGCATCATGAATTTCTTTCAGCTGAAACTGAATGAGATCCAATCGATGCGCCATCTCCTGCTCGTTCTCATTAAGCCTGTTTAACTGCTTATAAATGGAAAGGTACTCTTTGTATACTTCTCCGTAACTCGAGAGACCAGAAGCAATCTCATCCCCTCCGAATTGATCCAATAGGGAAAGATGAAGGCTTTCATTCATCAGCTCTTGATGCTCATGCTGTCCATGAATATCAATAAGTGAAGCACCGATTTCCCTCATGATCGCAATCGTCACGAGCTTACCATTGATTCTGCAAACACTCTTTCCTGTACTCGAGATATCTCTTCTGAGGATGATCATGCCTTCTTCGATCTCTATCCCGAAGCTCGCCGCTTTCCCAATGCAAGGATGCGTTTCATTATCAAGAATAAATAACCCTTCAATTTCAGCCTTTTTCTCCCCATGCCGAACGTATTCCGAGGATCCTCTTCCACCAACCAATAAGTGAATGGCATCTATGATAATCGACTTCCCAGCTCCAGTCTCCCCCGATAGAACGGTAAGGCCTTCTTCAAAGGAAAGAGAGAGGGATTCAATTATGGCGAAATTTTTGATCGATAGTTCTTGTAGCAAAACATTCACCTCAAATAAAAAGGAACTTCTCCCTCAAATAATTTAAAAGAAAAGCTTCCTATTGGATTTTGTATGAAGGGCTGCAAACAGCAGCACATTAATTTAATTTAGAATTGATCCTGCCCTTTATAGCATATCTAAAAACCGTTCTGAAACAATCTTTGTCTCTTCTTCAGTGCGGCAGATGATCAAACATGTGTCATCCCCACAAATCGTCCCCAGAATCTCTTCCCAGTCCAAGTTATCAATTAAAGCACCGATAGCATTGGCATTACCAGGTAGAGTCTTCATGACCAGCATATGTCCTGCCTGGTCCACTTTAACAAACGCATCGGTCAGGGTACGCTTAAGTTTTTGCAGAGGATTAAAACGCTGATCAGCAGGCAAACTATATTTGTATCTGCCATCCATTAACGGTACTTTTACCAAATGCAATTCTTTAATATCCCTCGACACGGTAGCCTGGGTCACATTAAAGCCAGCATTTTTAAGACTTTCCACTAGCTCATCCTGTGTTTCCACATCTCTATTCGTAATGATTTCTCTGATTTTTATATGTCTTTGCCCTTTGTTCATCATAGAACATACACCTCTTACATTTGATTAAAACCTGTATAAATATACCTCTACGCTTATGTTAGCCTATTTTGTAAGGAAGTACAATAAAAAAGAAAAGCGGAAGGGGCTCGTTCTGGGGCGACAAGCATAAGTCGAGTAATCCGGAAAGGCGGTCTTTGCCTTTTTGGGTTGCTTGATTTATGACCTCGATGGCCTAGCCGCGGAGCTGGACAAAAAGAAAAGCGGAGGCGACTTGGGCTGGCCAGACAAGGCTATGGCGAACTCTTAGATGCTTCGAATAGTGAAGTTCAGGATTTATTATCGACTTTGCCCACTATTTTATCGACTATCATATCATTCTAACCCATTGTCAACATTCATTAAAAGCCCTTACCACATGAAAAAAGCCACCCTCCGAAGAAGAGTGGCCCTATTTTACTGCTGCGTTTTCGCCTTTAATTGATGATGCGCTTCCTCAATCACTTCATCCGGTGTGGTGGTGAGAAGCGATTCTCCTTCACCCTCTTGCCCCGACCATTTCAAATGAATGAGAAATTCAATATTCCCATCTCCACCTGTGATAGGAGAATAGGATAAGCCGGCGATATGGTAGCCTTCTTTAATCGATAACGTCATGATTTTCTCGATGACCATTTTGTGCACGGCAGGATCTCTTACAATTCCTTTCTTCCCAACCTGGTCCTTCCCTGCTTCAAACTGGGGCTTGATTAAAGCGACGCAGTCCCCACCAGGCACCAATAATGTTTTCAGGACAGGTAATATCAAGGAAAGGGAAATAAAGGATACATCGATAGATGCAAAGCTTGGCATTTCTCTTTGCAAATCAGCCGGAGTAACATAACGGAAGTTGGTCCTTTCCATTACCACGACCCGCTCATCCTGTCTAAGCTTCCAGGCTAGTTGGTTGTATCCTACATCCAGGGCATACGACATCTTAGCCCCGTTTTGCAGTGCACAATCCGTAAACCCTCCAGTGGACGCCCCGATATCAATCATCACTTTATCGGCCACATCCACATCAAAGACCTGCAGTGCTTTCTCAAGCTTCAAGCCGCCACGGCTCACATAAGGGATCACTTTCCCCTTTACCGTAAGGGGAATATCTTCACTTACTTTTTCCCCGGCCTTGTCCAATCTCATTTCATTGGAATAGACAAGTCCCGCCATGACAGCCCTTTTAGCTTTTTCTCTCGTTTCAATTAATCCTCGTTCTACAAGAAGTACGTCTACACGTTGTTTTTTTACTTTCATCATTAAGCCCTTTTTTGTTTTTTTGGTGTTATGGTTAAAATACGATCTACGACATTTTCTTTGGTCATGCCGATTTCGTTCAGCAATTCCTTCACGCTTCCATGCTCGATGAAGTAATCAGGAATTCCTATGCGGTCAATCACGGCGTTATGGTAACCCTGTTCTTGCGCAAACTCAAGAACACCGCTTCCGAATCCTCCTTGAAGAACCGCCTCTTCTATCGTTAAAATAGGCATTTCTTCTCCAAGGATACTCTTTAGCATCGTTTCGTCCATTGGTTTAATGAATCTCGCATTCACGACCCGAACGGAAAGACCTTGCTTCTCAAGCTCATCAGCCGCTTCCATCGCCATTGGGATCGTGGTACCAAATGTCAAAATGGCAGCATCTGTACCTTGCTTCAATACTTCCCACGTTCCGATCGAAATGGTTTTCAGCTCTGAATCCATAGGCACTCCATATCCGTTTCCACGGGGATAGCGTAACGCAATTGGACCATCATTATACTGAAGAGCCGTATTAACTAGGTGTTGACCTTCATTTTCGTCCTTCGGCATCATGATCACCATATTAGGTAAATGCCTTAAAAAGGCAATATCAAATACCCCTTGATGCGTTTCACCATCGGCACCGACTAATCCTGCACGGTCAATCCCGATGAAGACATTTAAGTTTTGTCGGCAAATATCGTGAACCACTTGATCATACGCTCTTTGCAGGAATGTTGAATAAATGGCCAGGAATGGCTTCATATCCTGAGTAGCAAGACCCGCTGCCACCGTGGTGGCATGCTGCTCGGCAATCCCTACATCAAACATTCGATCGGGGAATTCTTCAGCAAATCCAAGCAGTTTGGACCCTACCGGCATGGCTGGAGTGATGGCGACAATTCGTTCATCCCCACGGGCAATTTTTCTGACGGTCTCACTTACAAGCCCGCTCCAGGAAGGTGGTGCATTTATAGGTTTAATCAGGTCTCCTGTGTCAATCTTGTATGGACCTGTACCATGCCATGTGCCCTGCTTGTCTGATTCAGCAGGATGAAATCCTTTTCCTTTTTTCGTTATGACGTGTAAAAGGACAGGGCCTTTTGTTTTCTTCGCATACTGGATGTTTTCAGATAGGTCATTATAATCATGTCCATCGATGGGCCCAAGATAGGTAAATCCTAATTCTTCAAAGAACATACCTGAAACAAATAAATACTTTAAGCTATCTTTCACCCGCTCAGCCGTACTTGCTAATTTGCCACCGACAGCAGGGATCCGTTTAAGAATATATTCCATTTCATCCTTCACCCAGTTGTACTTCCCGGCAGTGCGCAGTCGGCCAAGAACACTGTGAAGGGCTCCAACATTTGGGGCAATGGACATTTCATTATCATTTAAGACGACGATCATATCTTTCTTTTCATGACCAATGTGGTTAAGTGCCTCGAGTGCCATTCCCCCCGTTAAGGCACCATCTCCGATCACAGGGATGATGAACGAATCTTCTTTTTTGACATCCCTTGCGATTGCCATACCCATGGCTGCGGATAGTGAAGTAGAGCTATGCCCCGTTTCCCATACATCATGATCGCTTTCATTGCGTTTAGGGAAACCACATAACCCTTTGTATTGTCGCAACGTATCAAACTGACAAGCACGGCCAGTCAAGATCTTATGTACATACGACTGATGACCAACATCCCAAAGGATTTTATCTTTTGGACTTGAGAAATGCTTATGAAGGGCAACTGTTAATTCGACCACCCCTAAGTTTGGACCAATATGACCGCCAGTCTTAGATAGATTCTTTATTAAGAAATGGCGAATCTCTTGACTGAGCTCTTCTAATTGTTCATTCGACATATTTTTAAGAAAAGAAGGCTCCTTTATTGATAATAAATCCATGGGGTCCACTCACTTTCATCACTAAATATTTTGTTTCGCACGCTTGTAACGTTTTTTCTTGTTTTTATCTTTTTTGTCTTTTTTATCTTTAATCACTACGATGTGAAATCGATCTTCAAAAAATTGTAGAACTTTACCAACTCTAAATATTATATCCTTAGAATAGGTGATAGCAAACGTTTTTCCAAGCGCTTTGCCTCCAACGGTCAAGGAAGCTATGATACTTGTCAATGTTACACTTACAATATATTCTCTCAAAGAGCCGCCTTCAAGCTGAAAAGATACGGCTAATTGTATAATGACAATCGCTGACGCAGTACCACTTATAATCCCTGAAATATCGCCGATTACGTCGTTACAGAAGCTTGCGAAACGGTCTGCGTTCCGGACGATTTTAATTGAATAACGTGCACCGTACACTTTTTTGGCCGCCATGGCATGAAAAGGGGTTTCATCAGCAGCCGTTGCAGCAATCCCCAGCATATCAAAGAAGATACCGATAAAGACGATGATGAACACAACAACCAGTCCTGTATACCATGCGACTCCATTTAAAACCATATTGGATGTAACTGAAAAAATAGCCGCTAACACAAATGTGATAACGGCAATGCTGACACTCCACTTTATTGAGTTTTTCATTGTTTCATTCATTATCGTTTAAACACACCGTTTCTACTGTGTAAATAGTTTGTTTATATGTAATTGGGGGGTCATATAAAGAGTAAAAATTGCAGCTTAGGTCCAGTAGGTTTTCCCAATCAGATACCGGATGTTGCCATACCGGCGGTTTCCCATTAAACCCGACTTAGCTGCGTCACCACAAGCTAGACTGGATTACCACTTAGTCCGCACTATAATCCTCTTTATATGTCCGAATATGAACAGTCTAGGAGTTTTCCTCAACAGTCCTTAACGCAATCCTTAGCCTCTTTTGCAAAGAGGATTTCATATGGGCGAAAAAGCACATATCAATGGCCAACTGATGTGTACCTTGTAACCATAATCCCCTCACTCTTCACTCAAGGCAGGCTACGCTGCTAGTGAATCATCACATCGCAGGTTCATACTTTGTTCTTATTGCATATGCTTAATGCCAGCATAAGAAACAAAGCCTCCGCGGCTCGCGGGTCAACGCCCACATGCCATTGTGGATCGCCCTCAAGCCTTACTCCCAGATATGACCCAAGGCTGGGCGCCTCAAGCCAATTCCAGGAACTTCATCGATGTGCCCTTTAGTGGATTTTTAGGCCCACCTTCAGGATTGGTGGACTGACTAGAATACTGCACCACCCCAAAATTTATTCTACTTACATTATAACATATATTAAATAATTTGCTCAAACATAGAATGGTTTTAATGATTCCGGGCAACGATTAATTGGGCAATTTCGGTAAGAAGTCGGGTATCAATGGGCATTTGTTTCAGTGATGCTAACGCTTCGTTCAAGTGGTAGTGAAGCTTTTCCTTAGCTCCAGCCATCGTCAGGAGGCTTGGATAGGTACTCTTAAGTTTTGATTCGTCGCTCCCTACAGGCTTTCCAATCATTTCTTCCGAGCCTTCAATATCCAAGATGTCATCCTGGATTTGAAAGGCGAGTCCAATATGATAAGCAAATTTTTCAAGTAATTCCAGTTCTTCCTCCGACGCCTCAGAAACAATTCCGCCTGCCAGTACACTAAATATCAATAACTTACCTGTTTTATGCTCATGGATGCCTTCAAGTTCTGTCACTGACAGCTGCTTATTTTCCCCTTCGATATCCGCAACTTGTCCGCCAACCATACCTTGAGGTCCTGCGCACTTCGCTAAAAGACCGATGAGCCTTATCTTCATGTCACTTGTAAGATCATTGTCCTCTGCAATCAGTTGAAAACTAAAGGTCAGTAAACCGTCACCGGCCAAAATCGCCATCGCTTCCCCAAATATTTTATGATTGGTCGGCTTCCCTCTTCTCAAATCGTCATCATCCATGGCAGGAAGGTCGTCATGAATCAAGGAATAGGTATGAATCATTTCGAGGGCAGACGCAGTGTTTAACCCGAGTAAAGGGTCCTTGTTAAAGGCTTTAATTGTTGCTAAAAGGAGGATGGGACGAATTCTCTTTCCACCTGCTTGCAATGAATAGATCATAGCTCCCTTCAAAGTCGGGGGCATAGCAAGGCTGTCTATTGTCTCGACCATATGATTGGTGATCAATTCTCCATGCTGTTGTTGAAATTCTTTCAGATCAACGTGAGGATTCACCCTTTATTCCCCCTCATCCAGGTCGAAGGCTTTTTCCCCTTCATCTGTCATCATCTTTGTTAATTGGTTTTCTGCTTTTTGCAACGTATCATGACAGTATTTCGAAAGATCCATTCCTTTTTGATAAAACTCTAACGCTTTCTCCAATGGAACTTCTCCCTCTTCCAGTTTCTCCACAATCTCTTCCAATTGTTCCATAGCTGTTTCAAATGATAGTTCTTCTTTAGACTTCGCCATTATTTTCACGCTCCTCAACGGATTCAACTTCGCAATGTATTTTACCATCCCTTACATTTATCTCCAGATGGTCGCCGACTTTGACTTGCTTGGATGATTTGATCAATGTACCTTCATCCTGATAAACCAGGCTGTATCCCCTGTCCATGACCTTTAAAGGGCTCAGGGCATGCAAGGTAGACAGAGAAGAACCGAAACGATTATTCTTTTCTTTCAGCACCTGTTTAAATTGCTTTTCTACCCGCGTCTTCATAAATAAGACTCTCTCGTGTTGAATGGTGATGAGTTGTGAAGGATGTACACGTTGAAGTCGTGAGTGAAGACGGGTTAATTGATCGTGATTTTGCCTCACATGAAGGCTTATATTTTTTTGCAGCTGGTCGGTCAGCCGATCGACGGTTTCAATTTTCTGTTGATATAGATTACGCGGGTTTCTTAAAGCGTAGGATTTCATTAAACTATTTAAGCGGCTGCGCTCACTTTGAAGCTTCGTCTTGAACGATTTGATCAGTCGTAATTTACGATTCATAATTCTTTCCAGCAAATCGTCCACGTGTGGAACCGCTAATTCTCCCGCTGCTGTTGGTGTAGGTGCTCTTAAGTCGGCTACAAAGTCGGCAATCGTAAAGTCTGTCTCATGGCCGACAGCAGAAATGACGGGGATTTTTGACTCAACGATGGCTTGGGCCACGATCTCTTCGTTAAACGCCCACAACTCTTCAATCGAACCACCGCCCCGGCCAATAATCAATACATCTATATCCCCCAGATCATTTACCTTTTGCATTGCCCCGGCAATCGATCCTGCGGCTTGTTCCCCTTGAACCAAGGCAGGGAAAATAAGGATTTCCCCAATTGGATATCTTCTTTTGATGGTTGTAATGATATCTCTGATTGCAGCACCTGTTGGAGATGTCACAACGGCGATTCGTTTCGGAAACTTAGGAATCACACGTTTCCGGCCTTGATCGAAATAGCCTGCTTTCTCAAGTTTCTCTTTCAACTGCTCATAAGCCAAATACAGCTCACCGATTCCATCAGGCTGCATTTCTTTTACATAGATCTGATATTGCCCACCTGATTCATAGACAGAGACGTCTCCCCGAATCAACACATTCATTCCATTTTCAGGTCTGAATTTCATGGATTGATTATTACTTGAAAACATGACAGACAAGATACGGGCTTTTTCGTCTTTCAGGGTAAAGTACATATGGCCGCTTGAATGTCTTTTGAAATTAGAAATTTCCCCCCGTACGAATAGATTGGACAGGTGGGGATCTCTATCGAATTTACGCTTTATGTATTTTGTCAGAGCTTGTACCGTTAAATAACGTGATTGATCGAGTTCCATGCTCAAGTGACTCCTTTGTTTCCTGCAATTTGTTAAGGCTTTTGTATGTAGGAATACGGAAAGGGACCAGCGATGAGCTGTCCCTTTCCGTTTTATGTTACCTATAGTGTACTATTTTTTAACCGTTTTGGCGATTGGCAAGAGCCCATTCAGCAGATTTCACTGTATTATACAGTAGCATCGTAATCGTCATAGGGCCGACACCACCAGGAACAGGTGTGATTTTTCCGGCTTTTTCCTTCACTTCTGAAAAATTCACATCCCCACAAAGTGCACCGTTTTCATCACGATTCATTCCGACGTCAATGACTACGGCTCCCGGTTTAATATCCTCTGCGCCGATTAGATTGGCTTTCCCTACCGCAGATACGATAATATCTGCCTGCTTTGTGTAGAAAGACATATCCTTCGTTTTCGAATGGCAATACGTAACCGTCGCATTACGATTGAGGAATAAGTGACCTGCCGGTTTTCCGACAATGTTACTTCTTCCTAAAATCACGACGTGTTTACCTTCTACTGAAATATTTTCATATTCAAGCATCTTCATGATTCCAAGTGGTGTACAAGAATAGAAGGTATCTTGATTGGTCACCATTTTCCCAATGGAAACGGGATGAAATCCGTCCACATCTTTAGATGGGGAAATCGTTTCAATAACGGTTATTGGATTAATATGCTCAGGGAGAGGCAGTTGAACAAGAATGCCATGAATATGGCTCTGTTCATTTAAGTCTTCAATTTTATTCAGCAGTTCATCTTGAGTTAAACTGGACTCATATTGATAAAGCTCTGAATGAATGCCCAGATTACTGCACGCTTTTCTCTTCATTTTGACATATGAATGAGAAGCATGGTTATCTCCTACCAGGATGACAGCCAACCCTGGAGTGACATCCTTTTCCTTAAGCTCCTCGATCTGACTGTTTAATCGTTCACGATAATGACCTGCAATGAGTTTTCCATCAATTATAGAAGCTGACATTCCACTCGACCCCTAACATTGTTAAGATTGACTTACCTTTGAAAGAACACCATTGATAAACTTGCTTGATTGATCATCTCCAAAGATCTTTGCAATTTCAACTGCTTCGTTAATGACTACATTATTAGGGACGTCTTCCACAAACAGCAGTTCATAGACTCCTAAACGCAAGATGTTACGATCTACCTTTGCCAGGCGGTCAAAGGACCATTTCTCCAGGTTTTCACGAATGTGTCCATCGATACGTTCCTGATTCTCGATGAACCCGAGAACAAGCTGTTGAAGATAGGCATCCATCTTTTGATCTTCCTCCAGCACATTGGTTAACGCAACATCGGGCTCAATCCCACTCATATCTATTTGAAATAACGCTTGTAAGGCCTTTTCACGAGCAACTCTTCTCTTCATCTTATATTTACTCCTTTTACTCCATCAATTTTCATACCTTTGATAATAGCACAAACTAAGGGTAATACGCACGTCTATGTAAAAAAATCAATATTCTGACAAGAAAAGCGGAGGGGCTTTGAAAGAGGCGACAAGCATAAGATGAATGGGCCGGGAAGGCGTTCTTTGCCTTCTTGGACCATTTAGCTTATGACCTCGAGGGACAAGGAGGCGGGAGTGCGGCCTCCTCATTAGAAGAATCCGGCGGAAATTTCAATAATTCCAGCCGTTTTGATGAATAATCCAGCCGTTTTACAAAAAACACCCATTCAGAAACAAACCTATATACAAAAAAGAACGGCCCCCTTAAGGACCGTCCCTCTCTTACATTTCGTCTTCAATTTCAGCTTCAAATTTCTGATTCTCGAATTGAATGCCTACGATATGAACATTTACTTCATCTGCTTCTAATGCAGTCATGTTAAGCAGGGCTTGACGGATGTTATCCTGGATCTTTTGAGCCACTGTCGGGATGGCTACACCGAATTTCATGATGCAGTATACATCCACGATGATTCCTTCCTCTGCAAGCTCCACTTTGACACCTTTACCGTGGTTTTTCTTTCCGAGACGCTCGACGACACCTGTCGCGAAGTTACCACGCATTTGTGATACGCCTTCTACTTCTGAAGCAGCGATTCCTGCAATCACTTCAATTACTTCAGGTGCGATTTCAATCTTCCCAAGGCCGTCTTTACCGTGAGACATTTGTAAAAGGTTTTGATTTTCCGCCATTTTAAGGCACCTCCTGAATTCACACTAGGATTTCATTACTTCGTACTTCTCTAAGAATTTCGTATTAAATTCCCCACCAACAAAGGTTTCATGATCTAATAGTTTCAAATGGAACGGGATCGTTGTGTGTACTCCCTCAACCACAAATTCACTCAAGGCACGTTTCATTCTCGAGATCGCTTCTTCACGAGTCGCTCCATAGGTGATGACTTTGGCAATCATACTATCGTAGTATGGAGGGATCATATAACCAGGATATGCGGCTGAATCGATTCTTACGCCTATGCCGCCTGGTGGAAGATACATTTCAATCCGCCCCGCTGAAGGCATGAAATTCTTCTCAGGATTCTCTGCATTGATACGACATTCAATGGCCCAACCAGTGAACGTTACTTCTTCCTGTGTAAGAGAAAGTTTTTCTCCTGACGCTACGAGAATTTGTTCTTTAATCAAATCGACTCCTGTTACCTGTTCTGTTACAGGGTGCTCTACCTGAATACGGGTATTCATTTCCATAAAGTAGAATGATTGATTTACGTAGTCATATATAAATTCTACCGTGCCGGCACCAGTATAATCAACCGCTTGGGCTGCTTTTACTGCTGCTTCCCCCATTTTAACACGAATTTCTTCTGTTAAAGCGGGTGATGGCGTTTCCTCGATCAGTTTTTGAAGGCGGCGCTGAATCGTACAGTCACGTTCCCCAAGATGGATCACGTTCCCGAAATTATCAGCCAGCACCTGGATTTCCACATGTCTGAAGTCTTCAATATACTTTTCAATGTAAACACCAGGGTTACCGAATGCAGTCATGGCTTCTTGCTGAGTGATTGTTACCCCTTTAACAAGCTCTTCCTCACTTTTCGCAACACGGATCCCTTTTCCTCCACCACCGGCTGTGGCTTTGATGATGACAGGATACCCCATGGATTCTGCAAGCTGTACAGCATCTTCTGCGTCCTTCACGATACCTTTTGAGCCTGGTACGATGGGAACGCCTGCTTCTCTCATGGTTTCACGTGCCACGTCTTTCGTACCCATCTTCGAGATCGCTTCTGGTGAAGGACCAATGAAGATGATGTTACAATCGCGGCACAGATCTGCAAAATCAGAGTTCTCAGCTAGAAATCCGTAACCCGGGTGAATGGCGTCACAGTCTGTCAATTTTGCCACGCTAATGATGTTTGTGAAATTCAGGTAGCTGTCTTTCGATGCAGTAGGTCCGATGCAATAAGCTTCATCCGCTAATTGAACATGGAGTGCTTCTCTATCTGCTTCAGAATATACGGCTACACTTTCGATGCCTAAATCTCGGCATGCACGAATAATACGTACCGCAATTTCTCCTCGATTGGCGATTAATACTTTTTTTATCATATCTATTTTCGCTCCTTATTCAGGTTTGACCAAGAATAACGGCTGTCCATATTCAACCAATTGACCGTCTTTTACTAAGATTTCAGTAATTTCACCTTTTACTTCCGCTTCGATTTCATTAAATAATTTCATCGCTTCTACGATGCATACGACAGAGCTTTCATCGACTTTATCTCCAACTTTCACGTATGGACCTGATTCCGGGGAAGAAGACTGATAGAACGTCCCTACCATAGGAGACGTGATTTTATGTAAGTTTGAATCTTCTGCTTTTGCTTGTGGAGCTTCTTTTTCTTCTGTATTTACGGAAGGAGCTGCTTCCTGTACAGGCGCTGGAGCCTGCTGTACTGCTTGAGCTGCAGGTTTTACTTCCTCTACTGCCTGAACGACTTGTGGTTGCCCGGAAACTGTTACACCATTATTCTTTTTAAGTTTAATTTTCGAACCATCATGCTCGTATGTAAACTCATCAACACTAGAATGATCTACGAGTTTGATTATTTCACGGATTTCTTGAATTTTTAACACGGTTGACACCCCTCTTATAGTTTAAAAAATTATGACTAGCTACTAATATCATACGATAATACCTCGTATAAATTCAATATGCGATTCCTACCATTCTGTAAAGCGCATACAACCCTATTCTCTATTCTAGACCTTTTTAGGAAAAAAATAAAATAATAGAAGAATTTTTTTGTTTTCAGAGGAAGTTTAGGTGTGATGCAAGTCAAAGCATTACCTGCTTGCAAACAAAAAATGGCCGCCTGAAGGTTCCCCTTCGGCGGCAATGGTGTACATGTTAATTTGTTGGTTGGAATTCTACTGCTACCGGTTTCATCTGACCAACTTCACTCATCACGAGGCGGATGATTTCATTAGCATCGGCTGTTGAGTGCTCTTTGTCGGATTTCACTGTAATGCGGATATTTTCACCGTTAGCTCTGACTAACGCATCTTCATAACCCATTGTTTTAATCATGGTTTCCAATACTGATTCTGTCATGGCCAACTCTCTTAAGTTCTCCATTTCTTCATAGGCAGCGCTTTTTTCCTCTGCTGATACATCAGCGTTCGCCACTTTCGCTTCCAGTTCTTCACGAAGCTGTTCGCGTTGATCCAATACTTCAATTCTTAAAGCTTCGAACATTTCATTTCCAGCTGCGTCTGTCACGACTTCCATGTCAGACATGGTTTCCTTCCCATCTTCTTTCGCTTGCTCTTTTCCGTCCTTTTCTTCATATGCCATATCTGTCACTTGCTGTGTAGGAGAAGTAATGTAATACACTGAAAGCACGATCACAAGACTTAACATCGTTAATAACCAAACCGTTTGTTTTTTAAGTAACATCTATCATTTCCCCCTTATTTTTTGGGCAGAACCGATACCCTGTGACTTGGTACGTCTAATCCGCGGGTAACAGCTTCTATGATCCATTTTTTGATTTGTATATTATCGGCCCCTTTTGCTACAACAAGGACACCGCTGACTTTAGGTTTTTTAGTTTCTTTCACAATGGGAACCTCTTTCTCTCCATCCCTGACGATGACCATTTCTTCATCTCGCGATTTATCCTCTATCGATCGTTTTCCACCTTGTTTATCTTCTTCTGAGGTTGTTTGTGACTGTGTGGATTCATTCTTTTCATATACTTTTGACTCTGTTGCCTCTACATTGACCACAACATGTACTTCGCTGACCCCGACAATTTGATCAAGTGCTTCTTTCAATTGGTTTTCGTATTGATCTTCGTACCCTCTCATGGAGCCATCCGATTCCTTATGGCCGGAGCCGAATGTCGCGACCTCTTCAGGTACTCCTTCGTCTACTGATTTCGAGACCTCCAAGCTGCCATCCCTGCTCCAAAGATCACTGATCAGCATAAAGGCGACACCTACTAACAGCACAATGAGAAAGTATTGAAACTTATTCCCTTTTTTATCCTTTGGCGGTGAATTCGAATTTTCTTTTGACAACCATTCCTTCAATGCGTTAAGCGGACTTTTATTAAAGTTCATTGGCTTCCCCAGTCCCCCCTTCAACTGTAATGATTATTTTGTCTGGTGTAAGATTCCATTGCTCGGCAAGTAAGGAGGCCATTGGGGACGTATTTTCTTCAGGGGTTTTCTTTCTCGGCTCAGCTCCCGTATCGATCTCCACGTTTTGAACGGTTTCAATCGTAGTGTTTTCTTGTTTGTCTTTCACTACCACTGTCACTTCTGTGATACTATCCGGGACATTCTCCAAATCATCTGCTTTTACTACAACCTTCTCAATGACCTTACCGTGTTCATCCATCATCTCCTTTTCAGCTTGTTGTTTCATTTGGACAGCCATCTGTTCTAAAATATATGCACGTTGTGAGGCTTGTATTTCTTTTTTCTTCATTTCTATTAAATTTTCTACTGAATTATTCCGGGAATCTCCATTTATATCAATTGACTCCATCACCGTATCAAAATCAGTTGACATTAATTTAAACAAAGGGGTAAGGATAATGGTGATCAACAATAAGCCAGTCACGATTTTCGCATATTTTTGCATGTTGGAACTGGGAAGAAGCATGTCAATGACGGTGGCTAAGAGAACAAAGATTATTATATTTGTAATCCAATCGGTGAGAAATGACATGACGATACTCCTTCCTCTTTATCTCATCATCATCGTGATATTTCCTGCTGCAATGATGACGGTAAGACTTAAAAAGAACATAAAGGATACAATGGCAAGGGCCGCAAAGACATAAATCACACTTTTGGCAATGATATCGAGACATTCTATCACCGGTCCGCCACCGAGGGGTTGCAAGAGAGCTGCGGCTAATTTATAAATAAACGCAATCATGAGGATCTTGATTGCTGGAAAAGCTGCAATGATCAGAACAATGGCGACACCAGCGATTCCCACTGTATTCTTTAATAGAACGGAAGCGCTGATCACTGTGTCCGTCGCATCCGTGAACATTCTGCCGATCACAGGTACAAAATTTCCTGTTACAAATTTCGCTGTTCGAATGGTAATCCCATCTGTCACCGCTGCCGTGGCTCCCTGCACGGATATAACACCAAGGAATACGGTCATGAAGGCTCCTAATAACCCGATACTCCATGTGCGCAATAACTGTGCCAGCTGCGTCACTTTATAATGAGCCGAAAGCGTACTTACGATACTTAATAGCGCCGCCAGAAACAGCAGGGGCAGCACGACATTTTGGATCAACAAACCGCTTGTGTTCATTAAAAAGATAATCACAGGATGGAAAAATGCTGCAGATACAATTCCCCCGGAAGCCGCAATAAGGGCTAACAACAGAGGTATGAGGGCAATGATGAAGTGAATCATGGTGGAGATGGCATCCCGGGTGTAGTCAATCGCCACGTGAAAACTATTTAGGGCGATGATGATCAACACCATGAACACAATGCTGTATGCAACCTTGCTGACACTCCCTCCTTCGAATGCATTCTGCAGGGATTGAAGAAACATACTGAAAATAGTGAGCATAATCAGCGTTCCTAATAGCTTCCCATTCATCACAAGCTCCTGGAAGGCGAATTTGAAGATTCCACTAAACCATGCTTTAAAGGAAAACTCTTTTTCTCCTTTGATAAAATCAACCAAACTGCCCTTTTGACTTTCAGGAAGATAGCCACCGTATTGATCCACGATACTATTCCAGAATCCTTTTAATTCTTCGATTCCTAATTGATCTAACTGCTGATCGATCATTTGCTGTTGAATCGTCGAATCGGGAGGATTCTGTTCTTCCCCTTCTTCAGCTTGTCCACTGGAGGCTCCTACGAAAAAGATTACGAGTGCTATGACGAGTATTCGATATATTTGCAACAATTTTTTCCACCTCTTAACGTTTCGCTTATCCAGTTGGGATCATGTTGATAATCGTTTCGATAATCACCGTTAGAATAGGTACCGCCATTGCTAATATCAAGATCTTCCCTGCAAGCTCCACTTTCGCCGCAAGTGCTCCTTGTCCGGCATCCTTTGTAATGTGAGAAGCGAATTCCGCTATGTAGGCGATGCCGATAATTTTGAGAATGGTTTCTACATACACCATATTCACATTTGCATTCGCAGCAAGCTTCTCAATCATATGAATGATGGAGTAAATTTGATCGATCAGAAATAAAAAAATCGAACATCCTACAAACACAATAAGCAAAAAAGCAAAATTTGGTTTCTGCTCTTTCACGATCAAAGCCAGAAAGGTCGCAACCAGTGCTATACCAACAATTTGAATGATTTCAATCGCGGACGCCCCCTAACCTTGATATAAGAAGACCGATTTAATCTTCTGGAACAGATCATCGACAATCGAGGCTACCATAAACAGAATATAGATGAACCCAAAGAGGGTAACCCACTGTGCATATTCCTTCTTCCCGACCTGATCTAAAATCGTATGCAAAAAGGCCACTACAATCCCCACCCCTGCGATCTTGAAAATAATATCCACATCAATTCCCATATTCATTTCCCTCCTGGTTTCTAAACTTCTCGCAAGCGATTGGCATGTATAAAAGCATTGACCTATGAAGCATCGTTAGAGTAATAGAATAATCAATAATAAACCTGACAAAAACCCCAAGCTCTTCGTCATCTTTTCATATTTTCTCTGCTTTTCTATCGCCTCTGATTCTTCTCTTTCCAGATGTTTTAACGCTAACTGTATATGTTTCTGCTGGGTCATCATGTCGTGTTTGCCCAGGTTTTCTCCAAATTGTTTCAGGATTTCGTATTCACCTGTTTTAAAAGCCGTTAATTTCCATATATCATTCAGGCTTTCTTCCCACGCTTTCTTCACTGAAATCTCCTGCTCCGTTAATTTCTTTGAGAACGTTTCAAAGAACCATGAAACAGGTTTTTGCAACTGCTTGGATATCTTTCTCGTTGCTTCATGCAAAGGGGTATGGCTGTAAGTGATTTCTGCTTCCAATGACTGGAGGGCCACCTTCAACAACCGAAGCTGCCTCGGCCTTTCCGTTAAATATTTAGACGCTTCGAAACCAGCCCAGGAAGTAGAAAGCAGGATGAAAACAGCACCGATTAGTTTAATCATTTATGTCACACTCACTTTTTGCAGAAGAGATTGACCGTGTTCATTCCACACTTCATGAACCTTACCTGGCTCATCCCCTCTCCTTAGTTCAACAAACCGCTCAATGGTTTGAAGATTCACAATGTCTTTGATCACCGGTCTCTTCGCTACTTCCGCAAATGTAGATCCATGAGTCGTCATCACAAGGGTAATACCGGCATTAACGGCTTCCTGGATAGCTTGACCATCTTCCACGCGGCCAATCTCATCCACAATCAGGACGTCGGGACTCATGGAGCGGATCAGCATCATCATCCCTTCAGCCTTCGGACATGCATCCAGCACGTCCACCCTGGGTCCGAACATCAGCTGAGGGATTCCATTTACACACCCGGCAATTTCGGACCGTTCATCGACAATCCCAACTTTAAAAGGAGGGATCTTTTTCTCCGGGACGCCGGTCGAGATCATACGTGCAAGATCTCTTAGCAATGTCGTTTTCCCTGTCTGAGGCGAGCCGATAATCATCGTATGCTTCCAGCCACTATCATAAACATATGGAAAAATTGATTGAGCTATGCCAAGCTTTTGTCTCGCAATCCTGATGTTAAAGGAAGACAAATTCCGAATTCCTTTCACGACACCCCCCTCTAGAATGACCTTGCCGGCAAGACCGACTCGATGTCCGCCTTCAATCGTAATATATCCTCTCTTCAGTTCTTCTTCCAATGTATAAAATGAATGCCTGGACAGTTTGTTAATGAGCTGCTCGCTATCTTCCTCGGTAACAGTATAAGAAAGAAAATATGGCTTCCCCCTGGCCGTGACCTCCAACACACGGTTGGTACGAACCCTGATTTCTTCAATTCGGTCAATAAGATCTTGTGGAAGGGTCAGGACTTTGTCAGAAATAGTGCTGGGTAGTAAGGCTAGAACTTCTTGCATATAGGTACCTCCTAATCTTGTTCCACTTCGGAATGTATGAACATGAAATGAACCTTCGTACATGCTTCCCGATAATACAATGTATTCTAGTGGAATGAGATTATGACAGTAGAGTTGGAAGATTTGGGGTGGGGATTGGGAGATTTAATATAAAAAAAAGCCTGAACGAGAATAATCTCGCTCAGGCTTTTCACATTCAATTATCCACGTGATACGTAAGATCCGTCCGTTGTGTTAATGATCAATGTGTCTCCTTCGTTGACGAAGAACGGTACGTTAACCACTAATCCTGTTTCCACAGTAGCAGGCTTTGAACCACCGGAAGCTGTATCGCCTTTGATGCCCGGTTCTGTTTCAGTCACTTTCAACTCAACTGAGTTAGGAAGCTCGACTCCAAGAGTCTCTCCACCGTACATCATGATAGACACTTCCATGTTTTCTTTCAGGTATTTCAATTCATATTCTATGGAAGCAGCCGGAAGTTCGATTTGATCGTAGCTCTCATTATCCATGAATACATGCATGTCACCATTAGCATACAGATATTGCATTTTACGGTTATCGATTTGGGCTTTTCCTACTTTTTCCCCTGCACGGAACGTTTTTTCCTGAATGGCACCTGTGCGCAGGTTACGAAGTTTGGAGCGAACAAATGCTGCCCCTTTACCTGGTTTAACGTGTTGGAAATCGATTACTCGCCAAATCCCGTTATCGACTTCAACCGTCAAACCTGTACGAAAATCATTTACTGAAATCATTTTTATTTCCTCCTATTGTCTAGTAGAACTGTCTTTCGGACTACAATGGCAGAATGATTAGATCTTTTGTAGAATGTGTCAGTGTTTCATTGGAATCTTCTGTTATGAGTGTATCATCTTCAATACGAACACCGCCAACACCTGGAACATAGACGCCAGGTTCAACCGTTACGATCATTCCAGGCTCCAGTACCACATCGGAACGGGAGGACAATCCTGGTCCTTCATGGACTTCAAGGCCGATTCCGTGTCCCAGAGAATGTCCGAAATACTCTCCATAACCTTTTTCTGTTATGTAACTACGTGCAATAGCATCCGCATCTTTACCTGTCATACCAGGCTTGATTTTTTCCATAGCCAGAAGCTGTGATTGTAGAACGACGTCATAGATCTCTTTCAATTTCTCACTTGGTTCTCCTACAGATAATGTACGTGTCATATCGGAGCAATATCCTTTATAGTATGCACCATAATCCAACGTTACAAAATCACCTTTTTCAATGACTTTATCACTGGCAACCCCATGAGGAAGTGCAGAACGATTACCTGAAGCAACGATGATATCAAAAGATGAAGATGTCGCTCCCGCTTTTCTCATGAAGAATTCTAATTCATTGGAAACTTCTAACTCTGTCACACCCGGTTTAATAAAATCTAATATATGCTTAAATGCTGCATCGGCAATATCCGCCGCATCCTTAATTATCTTAAGCTCTTCAGGTGTCTTAATCAAGCGTAACTTTTCCACCAGCCCTGATACCGGTACAAGTTCTGCTTCCAACACTTCACGATAGCTGTCATACGCACTGAATGTCATGTAGTTCTTCTCAAAGCCCAGTTTCTTGATCCCCAGGTTTTTCACTTGTTTGGCTACTTCATCATGTATCGGTCCAGTATGCTGGACGATTTCAAAATCGGCAGCCTGCTCGGTTGCTTGCTCGATGTAGCGAAAATCTGTTATGAATAATGCTTTCTCTTTAGAAATCAGAACAACACCTGATGAACCGGTAAAGTTTGTCATGTACCGACGGTTGTAGGTACTTGTAAGTAAAATCCCGTCAAGTTCGTTTTCTGAAAAAGTCTCTCTTAATCGTTCAATCTTCATTCAATTCCACTCCCTTAATGTTCTTTATGATCGCTTGTAAAGCCAGTTCGTAACCAAACAGTCCAAAACCGACGATCTGGCCAACCGTTTCAGCTGCCACGACAGATTGATGTCTGAACGCTTCACGGGCATGGATATTAGATATATGCACTTCCACTACCGGTACTGATACCGAAGCCACTGCATCTCTTATCGCATAGCTGTAATGCGTGAAAGCACCGGGATTCAGGATGATTCCCCCATACCCTTCATCCTCTGCCCTGTGTATGTAATCAATCAGTTCCCCTTCATGGTTCGATTGAGCTGAAAAGAGTTGAAATCCTTCACCTTCTGCTTGTTTCGAAAGCTTCCCCTCAAGTTGTGGCAGGGTGACATGTCCATAAATATCGGGTTCACGTTTCCCGAGCCTATTTAAGTTAGGACCATTTAAAAGCAAGATTTTCATCATATGTAAACCCCTAAAAAAATAGAATGTTCATCATGAACATTCTAACACAAACCTTATACCTATACCTACATAATTGTCTGATAATGAGGATTTGTTAATGGGATACTTCCCCTGATTTTTCTTTCTCATTCTGATGTCTCAATTCATTTTCTTCATAAGAAATCGAATAGCCGATAAATACGCCATACAGAATATACAGACAGAAGGTTGTAATCAAAGTGTGATAATCAATGGATGTAAAGGATTTAATGCTTGGGAAAAGCGGATTGAGCAGTAAAAAGAAAGCTAAGTATAACGCTACTCCGTAGGCAACTCCTACCCACATAGACTTGAATTTTCGTAATAAACCATAATAAATGAGGGCCACACCTATAGAAATCACTCCATAAGCCACAATGGAAAGAACGATGCCGATCCATTTGTCCACCCAGTCACCAACCGCCCACGGCTCAAAGATAATATTCGGCTCGATTTTCGTAAAGGAAAAAAAGTAACAAATGTAGGCAATTGAACTCCATAACATCCCACCGATAAAGCCCGTCACCACAACCATTGCCATGAACGATAGTGGTTTTTCACCCTGATTCTGCTCTAAGTGTGGATTTTCCTTACTTTCTTCTGTGCCATCCTGAATCTTTTCATGCTGTCCCTTTTGTTCAGCCATCTGAAACACCTCCATTCGTAGTATGTCCCATTGACTTAAACATTTGCATGTTTTTACTTATTTTTCATCTGTGGTTGATGAGGAAATATGGATGATAAAACCTATCTCTAGTCCTTTGATTCATTTTTTAGTAAAATAGATAATATCTTTTCAAGTTTCAGAAAATAGCCCCAGCAAAAATTCACAGAAAATCGATAACTAATATGGTTAAATAACAAGGAAATTGTCTAGAATAATAGTATAGATATGTATAATGGATTGAATTGTAAGGAGGTGGCTTTGTTGAACGCTCGTAATATCTTTGTTATCACATTAATATTGTTAGCTATTGTTGGGTTGGGAACCTCCCTATTCGGAAATCCTTTAGGGCTAGTCAAACAATTACTTGTTACAGCAGCTGTGATCGGAATCATCTACTTCATTTACCGAAGATGGTTCAGCGGAAGGCGGGCTGGTAATAGTAATGAACAGAGAGCGTTTCTTAAAGCAGCCAAACAATCAAAGAGGCGGCATAAGAAAAAGTCTCCAAGTAAGCCTCAAGTATCAAACGCCTCAAAGAAACGTTCGATACGAAAGAAATCCAATGCCAACCTTACTGTAATTGAAGGAAAAAAGAATAAGAAAAACAATCGAGCCTCGTTTTAGGAGCTCGATTGTTTTATTAAAATGGCCATTTTTGAAGGAATGCTTCCGCTTTTGATTTCCCGTATTGAAAGAGCTCTGCTCTTTTTTCGGGTGTTAATCCGAATTCGGTCGTGAGCACACCTTCAGTAGGAATAAAAATGATGTTTTTTTCAAGTTTTCTGGAAATGTATCTTGAATCATGTGCATCTTTCATCGTAGTAAAGAGGGCTTCATACATATCAATCGCATTTTTGATCTGTTTTTTTGGCTTTCCGACTAGATCGTGACTTAACTTCACCCCGATGACCGGCCTTACCTTTTTCACATTTTCCCGATCAAACAGCCACATAGGAAAGTTACTTAGCACCCCACCATCCACCATGAAACTTATTCCTTCTAAAGATCGCAGCTTTACAGGTTCAAAGAAGTAAGGAAGACTCGCACTCATTCGTATCGCCCTGGCAACGGGAAAGGTTTCTTTCGCTATGCCGTACTTCTCAAGATCATCCGGGAGAACCAACAATCTGCCATTCGATAAATCCGAAGCGATGACCCGGAGTGAATGGGGCGGTAAATCGGCGAACGTATAAATTCCCCTCGCTTTCAGCTTTTCTTCCACCCAGCTTTCAAGCGCCACTCCCTTATATAAACCTAAACGATTGTAAACCCGAAGCCATTTTATTATAGGGAGAGAGATGATCGCGTTTGAGTCCAGCAATTTATTAAAATCTATATCATCCATGATTTTCAAGAGCTCCCTGCTCGAATAACCGGCGGCTATAAATGCTGCAATCACCGCTCCGGCACTTGTTCCTGCGAGCCTCTTAAATTTGTAGCCCTTTTCCTCTAATGCTTGATATGCCCCTATCAACGCGAGCCCCTTTATGCCTCCACCTGAAAAAACTCCATCGATGTCCAAAGGCCCCACTCCTTCAATGTCTCTTACTACATCTTTAATTCACAAAGAAGGATTTTAGACTAAAAAAATAGGAGGGGAACCAGTCCCCTCCTACCTTTCTTCATATATTATAGTCCGCATTTCAGCTGAGCGCCGCAGTTTGTACAAGTATTGCAGCCACCCATATCTTTTACCGTCCCTTTACGGCAGACTGGACACGTATTCCCAACTTCAGAACCGATGGACACGTCTGTTGAACGCACGTCCTGAATCGTATCAAGTAACACGATCGGTTTTTTCGATGTAGGAATGTCTTTTTGTTCCTGTTCGTCCTCGTCATCAAAGCTGTTTTCTTCTGCTTTGAGTGTAAGAACTTGTGAATCACGGCTTCCGTCCACGTACACGGTTCCACCTTTTGCTCCACCTTTATAAAGTCGCTCATACACTTTTTCAACTTGATCAACCGTATAACCACGAGGAGCATTAACCGTTTTCGAAATAGAGCTGTCGATCCAATTCTGAATCACACATTGGACATCGGCATGTGCTTGTGGAGCCAAGCTCATGGAAGAAACAAACCATTCTGGAAGATTGTCAGCATCTGCATCCGGATTTCTCTTCAAGTAATCCTCTACAATATCCGCTTTCACTTCAATGAACTTACCAAGACGCCCGCTTCTGTAGTACGTGAAAGAGAAATAAGGTTCAAGCCCGGTAGATACCCCAACCATCGTACCTGTTGAACCTGTAGGAGCAACAGTTAACAGATGGGAATTCCGGATCCCATACTGTTCAATATCTGTTCGGACATCGTTAGGCATTTTCTTCATAAAGCCCGTTTCCACAAATGCTTTTCGTAAAGCTTTCGTTTCTTCATCGGTGCTTCCAGTCAGGAATGGGAAGCTTCCTTTTTCCTTCGATAATTCAACCGAAGCACGATAAGCGGTTGTGGCGATGACTTCAAACACTTCATCCACAAGCTGATTGCCTTCTTCAGAACCGTATTCTTTCTCACAGTAGATCAACAAATCTGCAAGACCCATTACACCAAGGCCAACACGTCGCTCACCAAGGGCCTGCTTTTTGTTTTCATCCAGGAAGTAAGGAGTCGCGTCGATGACGTTGTCCTGCATGCGAACACCCACTTCAACGGTACGCTTCAATTTATCGAAATCAACGGTTTTCGTCTCTTTATTGGCAAACTGAGCAAGGTTGACGGCTGCCAGGTTACACACGGAATATGGAGCAAGAGGCTGTTCACCGCATGGGTTCGTAGCAACTACCTTTTGACCGTATGCTTTCGCATTCGTCATATCATTCGCGTTATCAATAAAGAAGATACCCGGCTCCGCAGAGTAGGTTGCACACACATTGATAAGATTCCAAAGCTCTTTCGCCTTGATCTTACGGTATGTACGCACTTTGTAGCCGAGCTTTTCCCACTCACGGACATCCCCTACGTTGTGCCATTCTTCATTATAGTATTTCATCTGCTCTTCATTATAGCTTTCTACATCCGGGAAGCGAAGTTCATATTCACGATCGTTTTCCACGGCATCCATAAAGTCGCTTGTCAGGCAAACCGAGATATTCGCACCTGTCAGGAACTCTGAATTATGGACGCTGTATGTTCCACCTGTACGGAGCTTTTCTTCTGCATTCTTAAGGATTTTCGCATCAAACCCACCGTATCCAGGGATTTGTCTATAATTTAGGATTCCTTGATACATCGCTTCCTCTTGTTCTGTCAGAGGTGTGAATTTCAACTTATCCTGAGCTGCTTTTTTAATCGTTTCATCTTCTGTATTTTCAAGGAGATAACGCAGAATACGCGGGTTTTGCATTTTAGAGATGATGAATTCGATAATATCGGGATGCCAATCTGAAAGCATGATCATTTGTGCTCCACGTCTTGATCCGCCCTGCTCAACCAAATGAGTCAATTTAGCGATGTCATCCAGCCAGGAAACCGAACCGGAGGATTTACCGTTCACACCTTTAGCCAGAGTATTTCGCGGGCGAAGAGTCGATCCGTTCGTTCCGACACCACCGCCACGGCTCATGATCTCCATCACCTGCTTGCGATGTTCTGAAATCCCTTCACGTGAATCCTGTACGAAAGGCATCACGTAACAGTTGAAGTACGTAACGTCTGTTCCGGCACCCGCTCCATAAAGCACCCGACCAGCAGGAACAAAATGCAGGTTCACCAATTCATGGTAGAACTTTTCAAACCAAACTTGTCTCTTTTCAGGAGTTTCTTCCACTTCTGCCAAGCCTGTTGCGTTACGCTTCGCAATTTGTTCGTAGTAGACTTCGAGAGGTTTTTCAATAACATCAAGTGTTCTTGAGACGACACCCGTTTCCATTTCTTCAGGTTTGTCGATGGCACTTCTGTACTCTTCTTCGATCCAAACATCTGCTTTCTTCGTTTCCCAATCGATGCTTGTGATGTACCCTAATCCTCTTGCAGGGAATTTAGGATCTTCTTTGATGGTGAGGACCACGAAATCACCTTCTGAAAGAGTGATCTTTTCCGTGTCTTTGAAAGAATAGCGGTCAATCATAACAAGACGGGATACACCCTTATGTGTAGTTCTCATATCCGGGGTTATGGGATGTACTTGAGGAAACAATCCAATATCCTGATTTAATCTTTCGATGTTTAATTTCATTGTGTTTTTCGACGCAACAGTCATAAAGACAACTCCTTCTATCTCAAATCTTTCATTTGTTTGTTGTTAACTTTGATGTGTAATATCAAATAATACGATATCATAGCTCAATTGGAAAAGCAATAAATAAACACAACATATAGTGTGTAAAAAATTATTCGACACACCACATATTGTGTTTCAGGTCAATAGGTCATTTGTTTGTCAAACGGATAATATGCCAATAAAATTAGAAAACAGAAGGAATTAATAGAAAATCATATAATACTCCGACCATTTCTATTAATTTAGAACTTGATATAAATCCAAGTCGCGTAATAGTTGGTAAAACAGGAAAAAAGCGACAAGCATCGCTTTTTTTCTACAAAAAATTTTTTATCGTTTGAAATTCCAGTCATCTGATTCGTACCGGGATTTGGCAAGGTCCACAACATATTGTGTTTCCTCTTCAGAAAGTTCGTATGGCTCCAGGTGAATATTCAATCCTTCTTCGAAACCTTTTTTGAATGCTTCCTTCGCCATATCCATAGTGACCGATTCCGAACTGATTTCGTTCATCGCGACAGCCTTGTTTTTAAATGCCCGCTGCATACGTTCTTTCACCCGGTCAGATGGATAGTTAAACAGGCTGAACAGCTTATCCTCGTCAAGATCCAATAGAATGGAACCGTGTTGAAGGATGACACCTTTTTGGCGCGTCTGGGCACTTCCCGCTACTTTTCTTCCTTCTACCACCAGCTCATACCAGCTCGGTGCATCAAAACAAACGGCCGAACGTGGATTCTTTAACCCTTCCCGCTCTTCTGCTGTTTTCGGAACGGCAAAATAGGCTTCGAGTCCAAGTCCTTGAAATCCTTTTAAGATCCCTTCCGAAATCACCCGGTATGCTTCCGTAACGGTTTTAGGCATTTCCGGGTGCTCTTCAGAAACAATGACGCTGTAAGTCAATTCATGTTCATGCAGAACCCCTCTGCCTCCCGTCGGTCTTCTGACAAAGCCAAGACTGTGCTCTTTCACTGCATCAAGATTGATTTCCTTTTCTACCTTTTGGAAGTAACCGATCGAGAGAGTCGCGGGATCCCAGCCATAAAACCTGATCGTGGGAGGAATCTTTCCCTCGCTATGCCAATCCAATAGCGCCTCATCAAGGGCCATATTATAAGAAGGGGAACAATTCCCTGAGTCAATGAATCTCCATGTTTCTTTTTTCATGCATCATACCTCATTTGCGTCTTCTCTTTGATATTATGTTATGTAAAAAACCAACTTCATTTAAGTCCGTTACTAGTCTATCAAATCCAAAAGAAAAAACAAAGAAAAACAGATTGGAAAGTGTTTGCTGTAAAATAATAAATTTGTTTTGATTCTCGGAGCTTTCATGAATATAATAGAAGTTAGCGCATTTGTAGAAAGGAGCATGAATGATGGAAGGATTATATATTCTTTTAGTCGTACTTGGTGGAATCATTGTTTATTCACTCTTTACGTTCTTCTATCAAAAGAGGATTGTGAATACATTGACTGAAGAAGAATTTCGAGCAGGATATCGTAAAGCTCAGTTGATAGATGTTCGTGAAGCGAATGAATTTGATAACGGTCACGTACTAGGCGCACGAAACATCCCCCTCTCTCAAATTAAAATGAGACAAAAGGAAATCCGTGCCGATCAACCCGTTTACCTTTATTGCCAAAGCGGACTCCGCAGCGGACGAGCAGCTCAAATGCTTCACCGCAAAGGGTACCGGGATCTTCACCAATTGCAGGGCGGCTTTAAAAAGTGGACAGGCAAAGTAAAACATAAAAAATAATGTGAAAGGATTGCCTTTGGGGCGATCCTTTTTTTTAATCGGTGTAAGTAGTGGGTTGGAGTGATGGTTCTATTTGTATTGGTATTGTGCATAATCCGATCAATAAATGGAATTATATGGGATTCGGCTGGATTTTTGGTTGAAACGGCTGGATTTTTGCTCATTTCGGCTGGATTATCGACCAAATCGGCTGGATTCCTGCTCATTTCAGCTGGATTGCCGACCATCACGACCCCATCCCGCACCTATTCTGCTGAGTGAACGACCATAAGGTCCGTCCCCCAACAAAAATCCCCGCAGCGAATTACTGCGGGGAATTTCAATTTTATTTTCTTTAGCTTTCTTTTGTATAACGCAGTACCGGTTTTCTTGCTGCGAGTGTTTCATCCATCCGCTTCACAATTGTTGTGTGCGGTGCTTCCTGGACGATTTCCGGCGTATCTTCTGCTTCTTTGGCAATCTGGATCATGGCATCAATGAAGGAATCCAGTGTTTCTTTCGATTCTGTCTCCGTCGGTTCGATCATCATGCACTCTTCCACGTTTAGTGGGAAGTAGATGGTTGGCGGATGATATCCGAAGTCGAGTAGTCGCTTCGCAATATCCAATGTTCGGACACCAAGCTTCTTCTGGCGTTTTCCACTGATCACGAATTCATGTTTACAATGACGATCGAATGGAAGGTCAAAGTGAGGAGCCAGGCGGCGCATCATGTAATTTGCATTCAGTACGGCATTTTCCGTCACGGCTCTCAAGCCATCCGGACCCATCGTTCTGATATAGGTATACGCACGAACGTTGATTCCAAAGTTTCCATAGTAAGGTTTTACACGGCCAATGGAATCAGGACGGTTGTAATCAAATTCGAATTGGTCGCCGTTTTTCACCAGGATCGGTTTTGGAAGGTATTTAATCAGGTCTTCCTTCACTCCCACAGGACCGCTCCCTGGACCACCGCCTCCGTGAGGGCCAGTAAAGGTCTTATGAAGATTTAAATGCACGACATCAAATCCCATATCCCCTGGTCTGGCTTTTGATAAAACGGCATTTAAATTGGCACCATCATAATACAACTTGCCGCCTGCTTCATGAATGATTGCAGCCATTTCCAGAATGTTTTCTTCAAATAATCCAAGAGTGTTCGGGTTGGTCAGCATCAAGGCTGCTGTATCATCTCCAACTACACGCTTCAGATCCTCCAAATCAACTAAACCATTTTCGTTTGATTTCACCGTTACCGTTTCGAAACCTGCTACAGTCGCACTGGCAGGGTTCGTTCCATGAGCTGAATCCGGTACGATGACCTTCGTACGATGTGTGTCTCCATTTGCTTCATGGTAAGCACGGATCATCATAAGACCCGTCCACTCTCCATGAGCACCGGCAGCAGGTTGAAGGGTGACTTCATCCATGCCTGTGATTTCTTTCAAATGCTCCTGAAGATCATACATCAGTTCAAGGGCACCTTGAACGCTTTCCGCTTCCTGGAGAGGATTGATGTGAGCGAATCCATTCAAGCGTGCCACGTTTTCATTCACCTTCGGATTGTACTTCATCGTACAAGACCCTAATGGATAGAAACCGGAATCCACACCATGATTACGTTTTGATAATGCCGTATAATGACGCATGATATCCAGTTCAGAAACCTCTGGAAGATGCGGTTCTTCCGTACGGATATAATCAGATGGAATGAGATCTGACAGTTCTACCTGTGGTACATCCATCTCAGGTAAGCTATAGCCGACACGGCCTTCTTTAGATAATTCAAAAATAAGAGGTTGATCTTGCTTATTCATGACAATCCCCCAATTCTGCTACGAATGCGTCGATTTCTTCTTTGCTGCGAAGTTCAGTAACAGCGATCAGCATGTGCTGTGATAAGCTGTCATCCATTAATCCTAAATCATAACCACCAATCATTTCTTTACCCAGGAGCTTTTGATTGATTTCTTTGACCGGCCTATTTACCTTTACGATAAACTCATTGAATGATGGTCCTTCAAATGCAATGGAGAATCCTTTTGCTTTAAAGGCTTCTTTTGCATAATGTGCTTTTTGGATATTTTGAAGTGCCATCTCTTTGACGCCCTGTTTTCCAAGTGCCGTCATGGCTACAGATGCCGCGAGTGCATTTAATGCCTGGTTTGAACAAATATTCGACGTTGCTTTATCTCGACGGATATGCTGCTCACGTGCTTGAAGAGTCAGAACAAATCCTCTGATTCCATCTTCATCAACGGTTTGACCAACAAGACGGCCCGGAACTTTACGCATAAGCTTTTTATTCACAGCGAAGTATCCACAGTGCGGTCCACCAAAGGCACTTGGGATACCGAATGGCTGTGCATCACCAATGACGATATCCGCTCCTAATTGTCCAGGAGGAGTAAGTGCCCCTAATGCAAGAGGGTTTGAAGACACAACGAACATCGCTTTTTGGGCATGAGCTACTTCTTCAATGGCTTTTAGTTCTTCTACCCTGCCGAAGAAGTTGGGATATTGAACGACTACCGCGGCAATTTCATTACTCATTAATTTCTTAAGTTCTTCCACATCCGTAACACCGTTATCATGCGGGATTTCCACCACTTCTATATACTGACCTTTTGCATAAGATCGCAGGACATCACGTGATTCGGGATGCACCGTACTTGAAACCAGTACCTTTTTCCTGCGGGTCTGCCCTGCACTCAGCATAGCTGCTTCTGCAAGAGCCGTCCCTCCATCGTACATGGAAGAGTTGGCTACATCCATGCCGGTCAGCTCACATATCATCGTTTGAAATTCAAAAATGGCTTGAAGTTCTCCTTGAGAGATTTCCGGCTGATAAGGTGTATATGCTGTATAAAATTCAGAGCGTGATAATACATGATCCACGATGATCGGCATGTAGTGGTCATATACTCCTGCCCCTAAAAAGGATGTATGACTTTTCAGGTCAGCATTCTTCGCTGCCATTTTGGTCAATTCTTTTACCAATTCCGTTTCTGACTTCGCTTCTTTGATTTTGTAATCCCCTTTGAAACGAACCTGCTCAGGAATATCTTCAAATAGATCATTAACGCTGTCTACTCCTATGCTGTCTAACATTTCCCTTTGATCCTGCTCTGTCATCGGTAAATAACGATGCTTCATGACCGTCATTCCTCCCCTATTTCTTTGGTCTTTTATAGAATGGTGTCGCTACTACTTTCGCTTTTAACTTTTTCCCTCTGATCTCAACCAGTACTTCTGTATCTAAAGAAGTAAACTCTTTATGGAGTAATGCTAATCCTACATTTTTCTTTAATGTCGGTGATTGCGTACCGGTTGTGACTTCCCCTATCTCTTCTTCACCGGCATACACCTTATACCCATGACGGGGAATTCCGCGATCGATCATTTCAATCCCGACGATTTTTCTTGGAGCGCCTTCATCCTTTTGTTGTTTCAGGACTTCCTGACCATTAAATGGAACCTCTTTATTCACTTTTACGGCGAATCCAATACCTGCTTCGATCGGCGTGATCGATTGAGATAATTCTTGTCCGTAAAGGGCAAGGTTCGCTTCAAAACGCAATGTATCACGAGAACCCAGTCCGCATGGAAGCACCCCATGTTCCTTTCCTGCATCCAGGATGGCTTTCCAGATTGCAGCCGCATCACCTGCATCACAGTAAATCTCAAATCCGTCTTCCCCTGTATAACCGGTACGTGAAACAAGTGCATGTCTACCATCTATGTTCACTTCGGTCTGGAATTTAAAAAATCCGATATCGCTTAGTGAATGTTCGTTTGTAAGCTTTTGTAAAACCTGTTCAGCAAGTGGACCTTGAAGTGCCAATTGCGCCATTTGTTCAGAGATGTTGTTAATTTCAACTCCATCGACTTCATGTTTTTTCAGCCACTGAAAATCTTTATCTATATTTGCCGCATTAACCACGAGCAAATAATCATTATCTTTTATTTTATAAACTAATAAGTCATCGACCGTCCCACCGTTTTCGTAGCACATAGCCGTATACTGAGCTCCTCCATCTTTTACTTTGGAGACATCATTTGTCATCATTCTTTGTAAGTAGTCAAGAGCCCCTTCACCCTTCACTTCAATTTCTCCCATATGAGAAACGTCGAATAGTCCAGCCCGGGTTCGTACCGCTTCATGTTCTTCTTTAATACTTGAGAATTGCACTGGTAAAGCCCAGCCACCGAAGTCGATGGTTTTTCCTCCATACTCTTTGTACACTTCGTATAAAGGTGTTTGTTTTAACTCTGACATGACTTTTCCCCCTTTATCTTCCTTACATGCATAATCCTTAACCAAGTTTTATCCCATGAAAAAAGGACAGAAAAACCCCTTTTCATAAAGAAGTTTTCTCTGTCCTTGCACCTGAAAGTTTACCGAAGAACGGCTTTCCCCTTTGGTGGTTCCCGGGTACCGGAAACACTCTCCAGAGTTGCGTCCAACAAGAGTCTTTTTGCCTGAGAGATTCACACTTAAATGTGCTTGCTCCTTCGGCGCTGTATGCACAGTCTCTCCCCTTGTTATCATTCGCCAATATTCCTTGAAACATTTGGTCATACTAGAAATATACAGAAGAAATGTTGTAAATGTGAATGTTCGGATTTTCGAGTTTTTTAAACATTAGAAAATCTATTTTCATCCTACCATTAAATACGAGGATTGAGCAATCATTTTTATTAGAATTAAGGAGATGTTTTTCAGATGAATGTTGAGGTTTTATTTGATGAAGAATGGGGCGAGGGTCTCGAGAATTTAATTGATAACGATGGCCCATGGGGAAATTGGGAGCTATATAAGCTGGCCATCGAATTTGAACATCATCTTGCAATTCCGAACTTTGAAGGCCTACAAGCACCAAAACATTTGGCTAATGTCACTCCGCTCCCCCATCAGTTGGAAGCAGCAAAGCAGGTTGTCGAAACGATGAACGGGAAAGCGATCCTTGCAGATGAGGTCGGATTAGGTAAAACCATTGAAGCCGGATTGATATTGAAAGAATACATGATTAGAGGATTAGTGAAGAAAGTATTAATATTGGTTCCTGCATCCCTGGTCTCTCAATGGTCCTATGAATTGAACAGTAAGTTTTTCATTCCGGCTGTTCCGCAACGAAAAAGTTACGTATGGGATCAGTGCGATATTGTCGTATCATCCATGGATACCGCTAAGCGTAGCCCTCATCGGGAAAAGGTGTATGAACAGGACTATGATTTGGTGATTATCGATGAAGCTCACAAACTAAAAAATCATAAAACAAAAAACTATGAATTTGTCCAAAACCTAAAAAAGAAATTCTGCTTACTGCTGACAGCGACACCTATTCAAAATCGTGTCGAAGAGATTTTTCATCTGGTTTCTCTCCTTAAGCCGGGACATCTCGGAAATGAATCCGGGTTTTCCGAAAGATATAAAAAAGGGGACCGTACTCTTCAAGAGGATGAACATTTAAAAAGTCTCATTAACAAAGTGATGATCCGTAACAGACGCAGCGATACGGGTATAGAATGGACAAAACGGCACGTAAAGACGGTCTTAATCGATTTTAACGAGGCTGAAAGGGATTTATATAACAGCATCGATTTGCTCAGGGGGAACTATGATGACTGGGCTAATTCAAGCTCCTTCTCTCTTTTAACGCTTCAAAGAGAAGCATGCAGCTCTCGTGAAGCAGTGTTTTATACTCTTAAAAACATGCTGGAGAAGAAAGAAAACCCGACAGCAGGTTTTGAGAATACAATTGGCACTCTTATGAAAAAAGTAGAAAACGTGACAATGAACTCCAAGGCTCAGAAAGCACTTGAAATCGTCCAATCGATCAATGACAAAGTGATTATATTTACAGAGTACCGGGCAACACAGCTCTATCTGCAATGGTTCTTAAAACAACATGGAATAAGCTCCGTACCGTTTCGAGGTGGATTTAAACGGGGGAAAAAGGATTGGATGCGTGAACTCTTTCAAAAGCATGCACAGGTGTTAATTGCTACTGAGGCAGGAGGGGAAGGAATCAACCTCCAATTCTGCCATCACGTGATCAACTTTGACCTGCCATGGAATCCCATGAGGTTAGAGCAGCGAATCGGTCGTGTCCACCGTCTTGGACAGACAGAGGATGTTCATATTTACAATTTTGCTACCAGAGACACGGTTGAAGAACATATATTGAAGCTTCTTTATGAAAAAATCAATCTCTTTGAACGGGTGATCGGAGAATTGGATGAAATCCTGACCCGTCTGGATTTCCGCGACTTCGAAGAGCATGTAACCGATATTCTTTCTTCATCCAGAACGGAAGGGGAAATGAAGATTAAAATGGAGAATTTAACGAGTATGATTCAATTTGCCGAACAATTAAAGGAGGAGAAATCAAATGCAGCAGCACGAAATTCATCAATTTCTTGAGAGATACTTCGTGGCTAATGGATGTGACCTGGTTGCGAACGGAGACGGTCATATGACCGTCCAGCTAACGATTGATTTGGATAAGGAGCTGATGAACCGTCCGTTCTACTGGCACTACCTTGAGAAAACGGGAGGTATTCCAAATCCAATGACACTATCCCTTATAACGAATCCGGATAAAGCACCTGAAGACTTAAAAGGAGAACCTATTCACTTTGGTTCTCCGCGGTTACACCAAATCTTCCATTCAACACGAAATTTAGCAGGATATATCCGGTTATACGAAAACCGGCTAACACCGAGTGGTCAGCAAACCCCTCTTCATCCATGGCTTGGACTGAATATCAAAATTTCGTATCAATCCAACCGAAAGAAAGACAGCATTCGAAGCATGGGATTGAACCTGATCAATGGAGTCATTCAGGAAAACTTTCATTCGTCATTGATGTCCAGAAACCTGACACCTAAGATTCCTGATTTCTCGTTCACATTGACACCGATCATTAAACCGAAAAGCGGAGTGAACCGCATTCAAACGTTCCTGTATGAAGAAATCAAAAAAGAACCTGTTGAATGGGCTGAGCAGGCACGAAAGACGTGGGAGGAAGATTTACAATTGTTGAATCACTTTTATGGAGATCAAGAGGAAAAGCCCGAATCCTATTTTATGGAACAACAAGCATTGAAAGAGCAGTATGAGCCCAAGATTTCCATCGATATCATCAATGGCGGGATTTTTTATTTACAGCATTCAAGTTAACCGGTAAACGGAGTGAGTAAATCACACACTTACTCCGTTTCACTCCAAAAAAAAAGACTGCCTAAAGGCAGCCGTTCCCTATTTATTTTTCTTAAACATGATCATGAAAGCATATGGGATGATCCCGAACCAGCGAAATAAGAATGGTTCTCTCTCATTCTTCCGTTGCTTCTTTATACTTTTACGTTCATGAGGTGATTTTTCATAATGTTGGACAAATGTTTGTGTTATGAATTTAACATAATCATTCACTGACATAAAAGCACCACCTCCTGCTTTTATCAGTATGCCCGGCTATAGGTAATTTATTCAGCTTGCCCATTTAGATGAAGCAGTATTTCTTCAATGACCTCTTCTATCGTTTTATTGTCTGTATGAATCGTTATGGAGCTTCCACTCTCATAGAGCGGGAAGCGGAGGTTGAATAAACCCGATAAACGTTCCTTGGAGTTATTTTGAACGAGTGGACGATTTTCATCGCCTTCTAAACGGGACCATAATGAAGCAAAAGGACAAGTCAGGTGGAATACGAAATCCTGTTGTCGTAAGAACTCCCGGTTCTCTTCCCTTTCAATCACTCCGCCACCCGTAGTGATAATCGCTTGCTTGTAGGCTAAATCAAGGAGCACTTTGTTTTCCAGATCCCTGAAATGTTGTTCTCCCTGCTGATTAAAGATCTCTTTAATAGACTTTTTCTCTTTGTGTTCAATGTAACTGTCCATATCAATGACCGGTAGATTCAGTAGTTCCCCAAGATGCTTCCCAATCGTCGTTTTTCCTACCCCCATAAATCCAATAAAGAAAATCGGTTTCATATTCTACTCCCAACTTATTATGTGTTTTGTTTCCCTATTATACACAACCGTCGTTGGAAGAAAAAGCTTCTCATCCCGTTTGAATGTCACTTCCAGTCGTATTTCATCCGGGTTGACCATTTCGCTGTGGGTCACGATTTCACCATAATTCCCTTTCAATTGTTTGGAAGTAAGCATCCCACTATCCATCTCCAACAGGATAGCATGGGATACACTCACGTTTCTTTCATAAATGTTTTTCATATTTGTTAAGTATAGATATTTACTAATAAAAAGATCCTTTGCAGCGAACCCTACAGATAAAACAATCATCAGAAGGAATAAAGTGTATGGCAATATAAACCCCTTATTGTTAAGGCATTCCTTCTCCTTGTTGGGTTGAAAAGTAAAAGAACTCCCCCTCGACTTTTTCTCCACCCACAAACTCCAAATCCATATGCACTCCCTGAATAATAGATGCAAAGCTAAATGAATCCACTGACTGTAGAACCACTTCATGCCCTTGATTATTTACCCTCCTTCGAATGGATTGATTATACTTTTCATACGAAATGGATTCACCACTCACCAGAAACGAAATCTTATCAGGCGTGATTACTACACTTTCCCCTCTCCAAAGTTCATTTCTCAAACTTTCATTGAATAGATTCCATTCATAATAATGTGGAGGAATCATATCATTTTTTATCGAAGAGAAGCCCTTCATAATGAGTGGAATGCATAGTGAAATCATGCAAAATACTGTAAAGCTTAACAGAGCCTCGATTAATGTAAACCCCTTGTTATTCAGCCTTTGAGATACAAACTTCATGGGGATCCGCACCTCTTTTATGATAGTGGACACACGCTTCTTCATTGACTCCCCCTTTCCAATCGAGTTCATATCTGACACCTTTATACATTCTTGAATGATTCACATACTCGTGAGTGACGATTGCCTTCTCCATCCCTTCTTCAAGAAATCTCAAAGCCTCCACTTCATACTGAAGTCGTTGAAGTTGAGAAGCATGTTGAATCAGAAAAGGTATAAATACGCCTGCTATCAAAAGGATGCAACTGAAGGCAATAAGGGTTTCCGGAAGTGAGAAACCTTTAATACTCCTGTACATAGAACCTCCCTTGCCCAATTTGAAACATGAGCTGAATCATGGTATCTCCCATTTTAAAGTTCAGCTTGCCGAATCGATTTGTATTTCCATCCGGATAGAATGTGATGTCTGATAAGCTGTTTATTGATGTAATCTGAATGGAAGATGATATCTCTCTTGAGACAATCGTTTGTCTAGTAGCGGTTTTCGCAACGTATTTATTTGTTCCAGGGTAAAAGGTCACGGTGATGGGAATTTGATGACTAATGCTGTAGCTTTGGATCTGGTAGAGGTCTGATTGGAGCTGTGAAAGAAATAAGTCCTTTTCATTCATTTCTTTCATAGGAAGGATGGAAAAGCTGACCCAAGACATAAGGGTCGTGAAAATCAATAAGACGACAAGCATCTCAATAAGTGTATACCCTGCTTCCCCATATCTTACGTCATTAATTAGAGGATACCTTCCCTTCGACATCAATGGTGATGGCACTTCCGTCGGGGCAGGCTTTATAATCCTCATTTAAATACCCGTCTGTGACGAGGGTATCTATTGTGACCGGAAGCGCATTCCCTTCCATTTTGTAGGCCTCAACCTGGCCTTCCACCATGTGGACAAATGCTTCGCAGCCTTTGGAATTAATTGAATTGCTTTGATTAGTGACGTTGGGTATCGTAATAAAAAGCAATACAGATATCACTAATAGAACAATCATCATTTCGATCAGGGTGAAGCCTTTTTGGTTTATGAGCATGGTGTTCCTCCTTGGGTTTTGGATATTTGTTATTGGTGTGATTGTAGTGCACAAGGGATTGTATTTTATTAGCTGTGGTCTCAAGGAATTGCAGGTATTGGCCATTTTCAGATATCTTTCTAAATCCCCTGCATCATCTGAAATAACGGCATCATAATGGAGAAGTAAATCGCCATGATGAATAGACCTACAAAAGTGAAAATCATGGGCTGAATATATTTAAGCAGTGCATTGGTATTCTCCTCTAATTCTTGAAAGCATATCTCGCTATAAAGTCGCAGCTCTTCTGCTAATCGTCCATTGGATTGCCCGTGATGCACCACAAAAGATAACTCTTTTTGAAAAAACGGAAGCGAGGAGAAACATTCATGAAATGGTTTCCCTTCTTTTAATCCTTTGATCAATTTTTTTGAAATGAATTGTAGGGTTGGTCGGAAGGATTGACTTTCAATGATGAGGAGGGACTCTGTGATGGATACCCCGCTTGTGAGAAGGAAGCTTAGTTCCCTCGCAAAAAAGTGTGAGTGACTAAGCCTTAAATAATTTGAAAGATAAGGAATTTTGCATAGGGTGACTGATATTTTAATAGGTGAAATTCTTTTTTTGAACAGGAAGAATAATATGGTGCAGATAATGAGTGATAGTAAAAAGCTACTGAAAATCATTGGGAAGCTTTCGATGAAGAGTATGAGGTAATTTAGATTCGCTGAAGGTTCATATCCAATAGAAGTATACAGAGACTGAAATCTTGGAAATAGCACTTTTCGAAGTAAGACCATCATAAATATCGAGACGATGATGAGCATTAATGGATACTGAATGACTTGTTGTATTTTCTGCTGGTTTTTCCTTCTTTTTATCAGATATTTTCCCGCCTCTGATAGAGTGTGGCCCATTTGACCATGATGCTCAGCGAAATAAATCTGTGCACTGACGTGACTCGGGATATTCAACTGTTTGTTGATGACCGTAGAGACGGACTCTCCTTTTTGCAAGGATCCAATCATTCTCTTTTTTAATTTAATCGTATTCTTTTCTTTAGGGAGCAAGAGAAAATCGATGGCTTCCGAAAAGCTATACCCCTTTTGGAGAAGGTCTCCAAGTCTTTTAAGAAACTTTCCTTGATCATCGCTTTTCTTCATGTACCCATTTCCTATATTCAAGTTCTGAAACAAATCCTAGTGCCACCCCCTTATTGATCAAAGTCTGGAGTGTATGATACTGATACTGGACAGACTCCCCCTTCGCCTCCTTTAATACTTCTTTCAAAGCACTTCCGGTTACAATTTCATATACAGATGCCATGTTCAGAGTCTTTACCCGATGGCACTTCCCACCACACTCTGCTTTGCAAACCGGACAGACTAACCTTAGTAATCTCTGGGCTGAAACTGCCAGCAGCGTCTGTTCAATGTCATGCCACTCAACTCCTAATTCCATTAAACGATAAATCGCCCCTTTTGCATCTCTCGTATGCATCGTTGAAATGACCAAATGACCAGTAATAATAGTAGGACCATACAATAAAAAAACCCCTTCATTATCAAAAGGGGTAATACTGTGTTTGCTGGAATACATCAACCACTCAAGACCTTTTATTGATCTTAGAAATTAATTAACATTTATTAATTCGTGTCATCAATGTGCTCAGATTTTGAAACTCCAGGTTCATAATCCATAAAACCAATGATGTCATCAAATATCGCTATTGTGTCTTTATCTTTGTCTGCAATATGTAAATTATACTTCTCTAAATTATTCGTAATATCATTTACCTCTTGTGGACTTATATCTGATTCAACTTTTTGTTTAATTATGACCTGGTAATTCATTTTATTATTCATCGGTTCTTCTGATTTTACTAATGTAGAGAAAGGTGTTTCATAAATTGTATGCACATTCTCAGGGTATTCTAATGAAAAATACATTTCTTGATTCCCTTTAGTCATACTCTCATAAATATCTAAATCCATTAAATAATCTACTAGATATTTCACTTCTTTTTTTGAAGCATCATAAGCAATCTCAAAATTTGTGATAATAAATTTTGGTGGTAATAGTTTTTTTTCTAATGTGTATCTGTTATCCAGATGAGCTTGTGCTAAATCCTGTTTTGGCTGTGCTTCTTGTTGACTTACTGCTTTATCTTGATTTGTGGCTGTCGCTGTCGTTTCTTTTTTTGTTTGGTTATCAGAAGATGAAGATTTTTCTATAGTTGAACATCCTAGTAAGGAAAACATGACCATAAGAATAACCACAAACATTTTAGTGTAATTTAGCATTTGTGTATTTCCCCCGTTATTTTAAAGATTTATATATGTATTTAATTTAGTTCTTAAATAAGCCGACCCTAAAATGATCATTTCCTTTAAAAAGAAAACCCAATGAATGTACTTCTTCATCGAGTTTTCTAAATTTATTTTCTTATTGCTCAGTTTTAGAACTCCATGTTGCATAAGTATAGTTTGCAGTGGTTGTTTGTCCATTAGTTAGGTTACATGGTGGGGAGATGTAGTAACGAGTCCCAGTAGACTTAACCCATTTACTTCCAGCAGTTAACTTCCAACTTCCTTTTGGAATTGACCAAGTCTTAGTTATTGTTTTGGTATTATTATATCCATACCCCACGTTTGCAGTAATTTCAGCACCTGCTACCAAAGCATCAAAAGATGCCTTTCCACCTAGTGATACTGTTGCCTGATGGGAAATTGCAACTGAATGACTGACTGAGTCATTACTAGAACTACCATTATATGCATAGTGTGTGAAATCTGTTTTACTTGAAGTAGTTTTACTTCTATAAGAAGTAGTATATGAACCTACTTCCGGACAAGCGTTGGGCTGATCAGAAATTTTTAGATCCGGGTTTTTTTGTGCACTTACCGAGCTTAGAGAGAAACTTGAAAGTGATAATGCAAGACCTAGTGATAATAATATTTTCGATGATTTCAAACTGAACATCCTTTCACTGATAGTATTATATTCGCTCAAATTCTAATAAAAAGATAAAAAGTTACTTTACTTCATATATGAAATAAAACTGCGTAAATTTAATCAAAAATGAACTTACATAGAGGTATTTAGGCCTAAATAGTCTCTAAAGCGATTATAATCCATTAGTTTCTTGAATTGTATAAATATTCCTAAAAGAATAATTATTCTTACGGGAATAATTATTGTAATACTTAAAAAATTCATGTAAGATTTAGAAAAATTAGCAGTTTAGAAATAATTATTCTTACTAAAGTGCATTTTTTCACATCACATTTATTTATCTTGGAGGGCAACCATGAGTAAGAATCTAATGTATTTATCTATTTGTTTTTTAGGAGTTTGTATCCTGTTAGGTTCCTGGCTAATTTCGAATTCATTACAGAAAGATTCTGTTGCAAAAGACGAACCTAGATATGAACTAGTTCCAGTGAACGAACAAAATATCATTCTTTATGATAAACAAACTGGTGAGTATTGGAGAAAATTCATTGAACCAAACGAGGGTCCAACTAATTGGGAAAAACAACCTTCTCCTATTGCTTCAGAATAAGATTAAAACCTGAACATCACTTTGTGTGATGTTCTTTTTAATGCTCCTACACATAAAATAGTAAATTTTACATATATATTTGTAATTTGCGCAGGAAAATAGTATCACTTCCTTGAATATTTTATTAACAAAGTAAAGGAGGAAGTATATTGAAGAATAAAATTAGATGTGTGCACTGTAAGGAATATTATCAACCACAAGATCAAGTCGCTCTAAATTATGCCAACAGCATTTTACACTTTGATTGCCCAGACAATGAGAACCTTCCAATAGTTGATGAAGGAACCTTTGAAGAAATCGTAAAGAGGTATTCTTTTTTTAGTGACAGTTTGCTTGACTAAGGCTTCTATTGAGGATCGTTGTTGAGTTTTAACTTGGAGAACATATACATGAAATGTAAAGAGCCCAACTCAATTGAGTTGGGCTCTTGTTTATTTACTCTTATTGATAAGTTTTTGTAGTAAATCATTAGCTTTTTGCTTAGCAGCTGAAGTTTCCTTAGCTAACACCTTAGTTGACAGTATTTCGTTAGTCTCTGAAAAAGTAACCTCAAGAATATCCCCTTCCTCTGCAGGAAGTACTATATCCTTATCAACGATTAATTCCTCTGATTCATTTGATCTCAAAAGGAGTGTTGCTTTATTTCCTTCTATTTGATCCAATGTGTATTTTTTAATATTCACTTACTAACTCTCCTTGAGAATTGTATAGTTTAGCAGTATCTCCCGCATTATTCCAGATATAAGCTCCAGTCCATTTTAAATAGGTAGGAGGATTGTTAATTGCATTCGCTCCAGAAGTAATATGCACTGAGCTCCCTGATTTAAGGATGAAGTTTGCTGGAAAATTAAAGGTTTGATTACCTTCAGCACTTACTAAAGTCCATCCTGTCATGTTAGTGTCATTGCTACCATTATTTTTCACTGTTACAACCTCTGTGCTCAGATTAACGCCTGTTAGTGAAACATCAGCAGTTGGTTCTGGAGTCGGCTCTGGCGTTGGCTCTGGATTGGGATTGGTAGGTTGTTGGCCAATATAAATATAATCCCCATCGTCAGACATTTCTATTGTACCATTAACTGTAGAGATTAAATCTACACCATAGTCCATTAATCTATTGTAAACTTCACTGTGGGGGTGACCGTACTGATTCCCTTCACCGTAAGATAGAATCCCAAAAATAGGGTCTACTGCTTCAACAAAGGCTTGTGATGTGCTTGTGTAAGAGCCGTGATGACCTACTTTCAGTACTTCGGCATCTAAGTCATATTCTTGAATTAAACGTTCTTCTACGTCTACTCCCGCATCTCCGGTTAACAAGTAATCAACTTCTTCATGAGATACCATAAGTACGACACTAGCATCGTTGTTATCTGTATTATTAGCACCGCTATTCAGCACTTCTACGTTTACAGCCTGATCTAATTCAATAAAGTCGCCTTCTGCTGCAACCTTAAAGGGAATATTCTTCTGATCAATTAATGATAAATATTCTAGATAAGTCTCTGAAGTATGCGGTTTTCCACTATCGATTACTTTACCTACTGGAAACTCATTAAGAACATCAATTAATCCTCCGATGTGATCAGCATCTGGATGAGTCGCGACCATTACATCAATCTTATTAACTCCTTGTGACTTTAGGTGACTTAAAACCTCATCACCTGCTGATTTCTTACCTCCATCAACAAGCATCGTCTTACCATTAGGCATTTCAATGAAGATACTATCACCTTGTCCTACATCAATGAAATGCACCAATAGTCTCCCTGGAGAATCATAGCCTAATTCATTTAGGGCATTGGTTGAAATCGCATTTTCTCCTCCTAATACATATGTATTAAGAGTTTTATCGCTTAAATATTGTTTTGTTTCACTGGCTGAATGTTCTGGGTGAATCAAGAGTATTCTTGCATTCATTTTATTAGCTAAACCAGAAGCAGCAACTGCATCAGGATAATCTTGTTTTGTAGAAGATGAAGACGTTCCACGAACTAAAATTATGTTATCTGAATTAATGTTCAAATTTTCTGCTGCAGCTACGCTTGTTGCGTAACGATTGATTCCTGAAATTCGTTTTACTGAAATCCCTTTTGCCTTTAATTCTTTTTCAACATTAGTTGAAATAACACCTACTCCTCCATATACATCTACTTGTTTAATAGAAGAAGGTAAATTCACACTAAGTTGATTTTTTTCTGTTAGGTAAATAGGAACTTGATTAATAGAGGATGCTGCGGAAGCAGATAGGGCATCGGCAACAGTGTATCCATTAGCAAGAATTGCTTTGGTACCTTTCGAAGTCCCTGCCACTTTATTTATCTCAGAAGCAGTTTCGAATCTACTTTTACCTGCTACACGTTGTACATCATATCCCTTTGATCTTAGAGAGTTTTCTACATTAGCAGAGATAGCAGCAGCTCCACCAAGCAAATAAACCTTTTTAGTACCTAAACGTTTTAATTCGTCTACTACAGATTGATCTAATTTTGTTGGATATGTAAGTAGAATGGAAGCATCCTTCACTCCAGCTAAACTCGCTGAAGCTAATGCATCAGCCGGATTGTCAGCTCTTGCTAACACAACCGCTTTTTCAGAAGATGTAAGTCCATTTGGCCACCCTTCTTTTGAAACTTCAATAGCTGTGTCTAACCTAGTGCTTCCAGAAAGTCTTGTGTAATCACTTGCTGCTTCACTAGAAAACGGATAAACAACGATACTACTAATCACTAAAATAATAGAAAATAATACAAACGATACTTTTTTCATACGATACCTCCTTAAAATGGAAAATACTATATAATTCTACCATACTGGTAGATTCAGGGAAAGTACATTTGAATCATATGGTTATAGGAAGGCTGGAGTAGTTAGTGAAAATTTGAGTGGGATGAGGATAATAACCAAGAGGACAAAATTGCCCTCTCCATTAGAAGAGGGCTTAACTTATGAGCCATGCTATTTCTTGATGGTGTAATTTTATTATCCACTAAGTACTTCTCCTTTATTCACATTACTTTCCTAAATAATGAATAACTTTCTTACGAGTATCCCATCGATCTTTACCAGACAGAGGAATCACACGATTCGTTTTCTTCTCCAGTCCTTCAGTCGGACCACCAACCACCATGAGTTCGTTAATTTTCATCTCTTCGTTTGCTAAAGCCTTTCGGTTATAGAGTCCGCACTTCTTTTCATTTGCCAAATCATACCCCACGCTTAAATCTGCATCTGAATATACTACTACCGCCATTTTAATCATCTCTTCTTCCTCCTTTTGTTGTGGTTCCGCTACTGGATCCCTTAGTGGTTTGTATTTTAGTCCAAAGTATTCTAGTACTCCTTGAGCTGTCTCACTAGCCACTTCCTTTTGATAATCTTTGTTCAGCATAAGATCGGCTTCTTCTGGATGATCCATGAACCCGTTCTCAGTCAAAATTCCTACACCTTGAAATTCTCTAGTGATATGAAGATTCTGCTCAACAATTCCCCTCCATACCTGCTTAGTACCTTTGCGAAGGTATTTACCTACGCATTCAGCTAACTTTCTTGCATGATTACTCTCAGGTTGAATATGAACGGAAATACCACTTGGGTTTGAACCATAAAAAGAACCATCAAAGGCATTAAAGTGAAAGCTTACTAATACCACTCTTACGTTGGATGCTCCGTATTTACGAATGTAGTGATTGAGCAATCGATTGGCCTCATTTGTTCTTTTTGTAAGTGGAGTGTCATTTGTTCCTGGAGAAATATCATGGACAATGACCCCGTGCCTTTTCAGTTCATCTTCAAAGTAGTGAGCTGTAGGTTCATTGAACTCATTTTCGCGAATTGCTCTTCCTAATGAATTAATGTAAGGTGTACGCTTGCCAGGTGTATCCCATAACCCATGCCCTGCGTCTCTTAATACTACATAAATCATGTATATCTCTCCTTTCAAATTAAAAAAGCCACCTCATTGGTAGCTCTTATTTCTTAATCAATTCCTGCTTCTTGAGTACATTCTTTTTTATTCGATTGCACACATGAGTGTTTTTCCAGACTGCATAAAGGTTTAGCACTAATGACCCTGCTGCAGCTGCCATGAACACAAACGCATCAATGCTCGTCTGCGTGAACCAATCAAAGCTGACTCCTATTGTTCCTAAAAATAAAAAGACTGAGGTAAGAAAGCCCCCTAGCAATGTAAAAATGTCTTTTTTCATTTAAAAATCCCCTCTCTATTTCTGAATAAACCCATAAAAAATAGCAATTGCTCCTCCTATAACTCCAGAGCTAATTGCCGTAATAATCGCGCCAGTAATTTTCCTTTTGATCCAAGTTGTATTTTCATCAATTTTGTTAAGTGTTTTGTTGAGTGTGGTGATCTGTTCCTCATGCCTTGTAGTTGTGCTTTTAAGGTCGCTGACTTCTTTTTCAAGTATTTTAATGTCGCTCTTCATTTCAACAATGTCTTTTTCATAGTGGTTCATTTCATACTGTACCTCCGCCGTGTTTGACATTTCTACTGCTCCCTTCTCTATTTGTCATGAGTGGGATCACCTCCTGCCATCCATTGAATACTTACAAGGTCATTGGGAAATCTAAATTTATATCAATTCAACAAAGGAGAAAGCCACATGAAGAAAACATTACCTTCATTACTATTAATGATGTTCTGTACACTCGTTCACTTTTATTTCACCCATTTAGGTCAAGAACTAAATAGAAAACGTTTCATTGTAAGTGGAATAATATTGACTTTCTTAGGATTGCTTTATTCAACTTTACAAACCACCATCATTATTAAATCTGTCAATTCATCAAAGAAACCACGATTTGAAAAATAAAAAAGACTTATGAAAAGACTTTAAACTTGTTCTTTATTTTCTTTAAAATTCGTTCTCCCTTGATACTTAGCAACCTCTTGGGATAAGGCAGCATTCTTCTGATGAAATTCTTGTAATTCAGCTCTTGAAAAAGCTAAATCACCTTCTAGTTGACCAATCTTGGCTTGCAGCTGTAGAATCACCTTTTCCTCTAGTGTAAATGTTTTTTGTTCCATAAGAACTTCCTTTCTAATTCATGTGGCTATGCCACCCCTGTTTCAACATATTGATTTCTTTTATGGCTTCCTGTAAGACTTTCCAGAGGTAAGTATTCATGGCATATAAGTCAATACCTAACTCATCGCCAAAATCACTTCTGACCTCTTCTGGAGCTTCTTGGGCAGATAATCCAATCCTCATTGTATGTGTTTCATCTGTGATGAGACTATATTGTTTCGGTGTGATGTTTAAAAACTCTTGAAGAATCTCATTTTTCTCGAACTCAATTATGTTCTCTTTCAATCGCTCATCTGATACAGTCCTAAAATCTGATGCATCAATACGTGCGTATGCAGTGTTAGCTCTATTTCGTATCTGTGCTGCAGGTGTTGAACCGTTTAAGCCTTGGATGGTTGTTTCGCCAAGCACAAAAGCCATGTGGCCATAATCTTCAAATTTCTTATAGATCTCAACACCAATGATGTCGTCAAAGTAAAAATACATTGAACCTCTTCTATCACCAGTTGACGATCCGTTTTGATAAATATAGTTTCCATTACCGGCTTTCCATCTTGCATGTCCACTAGATGGATCTATCTCGACACCATTAGGGAAAACTAAAGATCCTGCGTATAGTTTTGAATTGCCTGGAGCTTTATAACTCGAATCGGAAACAAAATGCCAAGCGTTTGCCCCATCATCATGCCATAAGTGGTCAGTGTTTGTACCACTTCCTGAAGCAATTAAAGCATTGTTATTAAAGTAGATGTCACTCCCCGATACAACCCTTTCTGACGCCTCAATATTTCCTCTAGAACTTATACTGTCAGAAGAAAATGGCCCACCTTTTAAATCCATTGACCTAGCACTTACATTAAATCTTGTTAAATAATCTGCTCCTCCACCGTCTTTACGATGATATATTGTTAACCCTCCAGCCCATCCTTCAAAAGCCATAATACCGTCCGTGTAGAAAGTATTTCCACCATCAGCAGTATTGTTATATTGAAGTCCAAAAATAGTTGGGGACCCTGACTCATTGTTTAATGGACCAACCTCCATTTGAGTGGAGTTTAGCTTTCCTGAGAAGCTTCCTGTTGCTCCGTTTAGGTGTCCTGAAAATGATACATTACCAGAACCATCAACCTTGAACTGATTATTTATGTTTAAACCATTCAAAGATTTGATCATATTTGCTTCTAACCAATCAACACCAAACGTGGTATGTTCATCCACCACATTAGGACCTCTTGAACCAGAAGGAGAAAAGAATATGTCATATATCTGATAACTTGATTTACTTGAGGAACCAGAAAACATCGCTGAGAAACTAATATCTGGACTCTTACTTATAGTTCTTTTAAGGTTTCCATTATGATAATACTTAACGGTTTCTCCATCATAAATAATGACGAAACTGTCTCCTGCCGAGTAAGATCCGTGATCAATGGAATTTCCACCATTATATCTGGTCTCAAATGTCCCACCATTTTTTAGATAAAACATATGATCCATGTTGTAATAGTAATAGTTTGCTGTATCCGCTGAGGAATCGATCCCAAACATAATTGAATTATTTGTCTGGGCAGGTTTAAAGCTTAAGAAACACCCACCAACATAACTTTCAATTGAATAAGCACCTTCATACCAGGATGTTCCACCTTCTTTATAAATCCTACCTTGAGCATCGACTTTTCCATACGCTGAAGTTACCCAATTCAATTTGAAGCCTGGTTCCCCCTGAGATCCTCCAGGCCCTGTTGGACCAGTAGGTCCTGGCGCTCCGGTATCACCTTTATCTCCCTTAATTTGTACCCATGAATACTTTGACGGGTCCTCAGAATCGGCAGAAGTGAAATCTGTATAGGTGCCGATATAGGTTTTACCTAAAGCACTTGTGGTAGAAAATTCACTTGTTCCAGTAGAATTATTCGCCCAAGCTGTATGAAAGTAAGGGGTCTGTCCATTTGAGCCTGGTGGTCCTTGAATGCCTTGTGATCCGTCAGCTCCTTTAATTAAGGACCATTTATAGATTGAAGGATTCAAGCTATCGGTTGATGAGAAGTCAGTGTACATACCAATATATGATTTACCATTAGAATCACTTACTGAGAATCCACTTGTACCCGTGGAATTATTCGCATAAGCTATGTGAGTGTAAGACGTTCTACCGTCAGCTCCCGTGGCTCCTTTAATCCCTTGGTCTCCCTTAGGTCCCTGTATGCCTTGCAGTCCAGTAGGTCCTTGAGGTCCAATATCACCTTTATCCCCCTTCTCACCTTTGACTAGAACCCATTTATAGTGAAGTGGGTCATTACTCTCTGTTTCTGTCGATTGATTAGGAGATAGACCAACATACTTTTTGCCAGTGGGATTGTCACTAATACCATTTCCACTAGCATCATCAGCATACTTAATCCATGTATATGTCGGTTGCCCCTCTTCGCCCGGCAGTCCCGGAACACCTTGGTCTCCTTTTAGCAACATCCATTCATATTCAATTGGATTCATAGAAGGAGTCTCTTCTGTTTTATTGTAGGCAAATCCCACATAGGATTTACCTACTGGAGAAGATGATATTCCCGCACCATGTTGGTTATCCGCATACATGACCCATGTGTATAAGCTCCCACCGGTCGGTACCCACTTATTTATTTCAGGATTCCATGTGTGAGCAATTTCAACACTTCCACCAGTTTGAATCCAAATGATATTACTTCTCCCTCTTGGAGGATATGGTGATTTGATAACCTTTGTTCCATATAGAGCCTGAAGGTCTTTCCAGACACGGAATATGTCCTCTATTTTATGCTCTATTACCTCACCTAAAGTAAAGTCTTTTTGAGAATCATCAAAGATTGATCTGAAGATAGAAATAACCCTCGATTCTAAATACATCGGAGGGTTAAAACGTTCATCCTTTATTCTGGCGGTGTCTCCTAGACGCCACCTTTGTAAAGATTCTGCGGAAACTTCATATTGGACAGCTGCACTGATTCGTTTCTTTAACTCCGTCTCACCTAGCTGTATTAGTTCCTCTTCAGTCGTATCTTCATTAATAGATTGAGGTTCATACGTTTGAATCAGATGTTGACCTCTCCAATTCCAATTTTGAAAGGCTGCCTCATCTTTGACTGTAACCGTTAACCTTTCCCCATTATCTTGTTCTGGTCCTATACAAAGTAGGGCCGTCACAAGCTTATCGTTATTAACGGTTCTTCTGATCCCAATCAGATCTTTATGAAATTCAATCTCGTTCCCTTGGTCTTCTCCCTGCCTTTTCAAGAAATCTACATAACGGCCCGTTACCTTGTTTCCATTTATCTCAATCCGAAAACGTAGCTCGCAATCGAATAGCGAAGAAAGAGCTACCAAGGCATCAAATCCATCTAATTGTTTTTCAATTACCCATTTCCGGATACCGCTATATTCAACAGTCCCAATTTCCCAGATTAAACCTTCAAGAACGTAATTTGCTGCACTCCTAATGGTTTGCCCTTCTAATACTTGAGCAGGGATAGACTTTAAATTATTCATGTCTTTATACGATGGGTAGGTGCGAAACTCTTTTATATTTTTCTCTGTGTCGTCTCTTGATTCCCACAATATAAATTCATGATAGATTCCTTTATCTTCACCTGGAATAATGAATCTACTACGACTTTGGATTTTTTCAACATCTCTGGCAAAAGCCGATACCTCAAAGTCATATTGTTCTTTTTCATCAAACCCCAAATGCTGATGGTGACTATCTGTGTAAACTTCATCAATCCACCCAATAATTTCGTCCCTTTGGTGGTGAAGAATGTGTATTAAGTTTCTTGAACTCATGTACCTTTATCCCTCCATTCCGCACGTATTTCACGTATGACTTCAGGTGGATTTGCAAGAAAGACATTCTCTCCTGGTCTCAGGTGGAAAAATCGCGCTCCAAAGTCCTTACCGAAGAATAGATCGCCATTCTTATATATTTTGGATTCTCCATTGAAAAACTCGAAAATGTCTCCTGTTGTTCCAATGAAAGGGATACCTTCTGGTTGGCTATTAATCTTTTCAACTTCAATTTTTCGTATGTTAGCTTTAGACGGTGTGGGGTAATTACTATGAGTTCCAATATGCATCCCGATAGCTGCTAAACTTTTTTGGAACTCACTGTTATCATCCTCAAAAGTGAATTTGGGTTTGTGTCTTGTATAAACACTACCGTCTGCTCTATAGCCCTGCTGCGCTATATAGAATGTAAATTCCTTTCCCTTCTTGATAATGTCCATATATCCAAAGAACTCTTTATAGGTCCAATCCATCGATACAACATAATGAACATTTGATCCGTTACGGAGTGCGATTTCTACATCAACTTCCCCGGAGGACTTTCGAAGAACGGCTGCCACTTTCCCTATAACATTTGAAGCAGTGTCTAATAAATAGACTTCTGTTCTAGCTCTTTGACTTGGATTTGACCCTACATTAAAGTACGCTCTCACTTTGAAGTCTGGGATGACCACACTTCCATTTAGTGATTTCGCCAAAGTGGGGCCATGCCAATTGGTACCTGAGCCAAAACTAGTTGCTATAAAGTTTCCGCTATCAACCCCCATAGTTCCGGATTTAGTTCCTCCGTCGGGTGTAAATAAAGCAGTTGTCCAATCGGTTAAAATGAAGCCGTCTTCATTGAATACATTTTCATATTCTTTGAAGGTGACATCGTCAACAGTAGCCGGTCGGCCAATTCTCATGTAATCCTCATCTCCTATGATATCTAGGAGAGTTGTTGGACCTGATAATTCTATTGTAAAGTCTGGAGGGGTTTCCTCCATTCCGTAGTTTCTTAGTACAAACGGGGCAGTGGGGTTCTCTATAACCGCTGTCCGTTTTTGTCCATAGATGAATGGGTCCAACATCGTGAGAGTGATGGAAAAGTCCGCATCACTCTCTGTAATGTTATCAAAATCATATTCTCCTTCTTGTACAGCAAATAGAAACTTAGTTGGGATCAAATCCCGAATGATTTTGAATTGTTTTTTTCGATAGAAGGTGTGGAATATGGTGTGCTTTAAGGTATCTAATTCTTCAGGGCTCTCCGTTTCAACCTGAAAAGAGATGTCTATTTTTCTTGTGGTTAATCTGCTTGAAGTCTGAACCGCTCCATCTCGCCCCTGGATTTGGGAATATTTTCGCTCCACGTTTGGAGAGTAGATATGAAAGGATTCAACCCACAATCCTAACTCATCCATATCCGCGATAGATCCATCTTCGTATTCAATGACGAAATTATGCTCACTTTTCAATCCAGTCACCTACCTTACGGACGTTGCTCATTGCTATCGATCTCCTGTTTCACTGGTTTCCAAACAATTTTACCTACTGCTCGACCATCCATGATGACGTCACCTGCTTCAACATTGACTGAAATCAAGTTACTAATCACTTTATCTACTACTTGGTTTGACGCTTCTGCAATTTTGTTTTGAGCTTCAGCTATTAATTTTGCAATCTTCATGGCATGAGGTCCTTCAAAAGGAACGATGCCTTCCTCAACATCTCCAAACCCTGCATTCCCTGCTACAACCGGTTTGGTGAAAACTCCTCCTGTTTTATGCCAAGTGACATTAAATTTAGGATAAGGAATATCGATCCCCGCAATGGTCTTAATTCCCTTACTAATGTCCACCTTTGGAAGCTTCGGTTTAGGGATGGTTATCTTCATATTACTGAAGGCACTTTTAATAACCGATATGATCCCTAAGACTTTATCTTTCGCTGATTGAATCGGGTTTGTTATGGCTGAATGTACTCTGTTAAAAATTGATACTGCTTTCGCTCGGATATCTTCAAAATTTTGAATAACATAAATAACTAGGGCACCGATAGGACCTGTGATTACAGAAAGAACGGTAACTCCCCATTTTCGGAAGAATCTTACCAAGAAGGTGAAAATTGAAATGGCAACTGACTGCATTTGTGTAATGAGTAGTTTAAAAACCAGGGAAAGATTGTTCCATAAATTGATGAAAAAATTACGGAAGGATTCATTCTTTTTCCACAAGATCACAATTGCCGTTACTAGTGCTGCTATAACTGCTATCACAATTCCTACTGGTCCAGTGATCGCAAGCATTGCCATCCTTAAAATATTGAATAAAGGACCGAGTTTACTTAGCCATCCCCATACCGTCGTAAGGATAGGGATTAACGGCATGAGTCCCTGAACGAAGAATCCGAAAATGGTTATGAGCGGGCCCAATAAGGTGATCAATATACCCAAAACCACAATCACTTGTTGAATAGAAGGCGCTAGTGTTTGAAACCATGCTGAGAACTGTTCGAGGTATGGCTTCAATGATAACAGCATACCAACCAAGATTACTCCTATCGGTTCCAGCGCTTGTCCAATTGATCTCATGGCACTTTGTAGTTGAGTACCCAGTGACTCTACTTGAGTACTACCTAATTGATCTATAGCACCTTTAGTATTATCTAAAGACGTATTAACATCGTTTAATGCATACACTGTCTTTGTTCCGAGATTCTCAAACTTTGTTCCAAATAACCCTACTCCGATTTGATTGGCCAATACTTGATCATCCATTTTTTCTAATTCTGGAAGGACCGTATTAAACAATTCTTGAGTGGTGACTTTACCGTCCTTGAACTTCTGGAACATATTCTGCGAATTTTGAGACATTGATTTGAATGCGTCGGCAGTTGTCTTAGAACCATCACGCATTCGAATATCAAATTCCTTCATAACGTCATTGATATAATCAAGGTTGTAAGCCCCATTTTGGCTCCCATTCGCTAGAACAGTAAAGTACTCACTTGCTGAAAAGCCCATCTGTTTAAATAAGGGCGCATACTCTGAAATGTTATCGAACATTTCTTGTGAAAAATTTAAGCCTTCAGCCTGTCCTTTTGCGAACAGGTCCATCGCTTCTTTTGAGGTCAAACCGAAATTGTGCATTAATTGGTTTACACCACGAGTGACTTCACTTACATCCGCTTCCGTTACTTTTGCCAATGTTAGTGCATCTTTCGTCACTTCTTGAAGAGGTTTACCTTCATTAATGCCCTGTATGTTTTGTTTAACCATCATCATAGCTCGTGCAGCTTCTTCAGGGTTCTCCCCAAATCCTTCGCTCCACACAGCTCTTAAATCGGATTCTAACAATTTTGCTTCTTCCCCTGTCTTACCAAGAGCTCCGATCATGAGTCTTACCGCTCCGTCTATGTCAACAGCCGTTTTACCAGCTGCGACTCCAATTCCTCCAAGAGGGAGAGAGACGCCTGCAGAAAGATTTCCTCCCGCATCTTTCGCTTTATCTGATACCTCATCAAGAGCACTAGATAAGCTTTTGGCATCTTTAACAGCTGATACCATTTCTTGACTTTGCTTATGAATATCAGATTTAGCTTGTTTAATGGCATTAGACATTTTCTGTTCACTTATTTGAAGATCTAATAGCTTATTAGATAACTTGTTCGCCTCGTTAGAATTCTCTCCATAATAGCTTTTTGCTTTCGCTAATTGTTCAGCAGTTGCCTTAATCTTTTGCTTTGTAAGATCTTGTTCACCAGATAGGCGTTTTATTTTATTTTGTAGAATATCTGTTGCAGAGCCATTTTCTTTGAGTTGTTCTTCTTGGAGTTTAAACTCTTTTCGGAGAGTTGTAGACTTTTTGTTTATTTCACTAATGCCTTCATTGAATTCTTTATTAAAAATACTGAATTTCACTTTTGTTTCTGGCTGTTTTGCCATGCCCTCACCACCATTTATTAATACTTAGGATTATTCACCCAGTGGTCCCAGGCTTGTTTGTTTTCAAATATTCGATCCACGTCTGCAATTGGAAAATCCCAAAACGTTCCGGGGTCAATTTCATAAACAAGCACATAGAGCGTATATAAGTCTTCGACACATTCAATATTTAGTGTTGGAGGTTTGGGCGTCTTTTCGCCCTTCCCTACTTTTTTTTGGTGCTATTAACCAGACCTGCTTTGAATTGATTAGAATCTTGTTGTAAGTAAGGAATGATTAAGGCAATGTAATCCTGCATAATCTGTTCCAAATCTCCCGGATATTGATCTAAGAAATCCTCATAGCTAAGATCTAGACTTTTGTTTGCTCCAATAATTCCAAGGTATATTACTGGTAGATACTTATCGGTATCGATATGTTCTGCTTGTTCAGAAGATAAATTTTCAGTATCAATTTCTCCATCTTCTCCTCGTAAACTATTCATTTTAATTAGTTCACTAATTAGGGAAGATTTCGTAATACCTTCATTCCTCCCTTTAGCAAGAGATCTATGTGTTAAAAATGCAGGATATTTTTTGGGGTTAACATATCGTCCCTCAAATTCTCCATTTTCAAGTTGGGTCATTTCTAATTCTTTTAGAGTGATAGTTGATACTTTGATTCCCATTTTTTCGCCTCCATGACAAATAAAAAAGAGCAGGTATTCCCTGCCCTCTTATCTATTAAACTGTTGGAGTTGTCTCCACCAATTCACGATTAAATTGAGTATGCCACTGAGTAGCAATTGTCGGATCTTCCAATTCTGAAACAAATGCATCGTACATAATTTGTCTAAACTCATCTGGGTAAGCAGTTAATTGAATTTCCATTAAGGCGACTTCGTCTGCCCCGTTCTCAATCGTAAACTTAAAGCCAGTGGTACTTACGCATTTTGGGAAGGCTACCAGCTTTGTCACGTCCTCAAATTCATCAATGACATCTGCCGTGAAGACAAATTCTTTCCCATTGGAATCTTGCCCATATTGATAAACGCCCGGTTTTAACCCCGTAGAATTAATTCCGAATAATCCCCTAATGACCTTAACCTTTATATGTGCGGAAACGGTCAAATCCATTTTCTCCGGCTTTGTCTTCTTTTTAACTTCAACGCCTTCGCTACGTTTAATGACTTCTTTTAATGTTGTCTCACCCTCAATAGATCCAAGAGACCCGAATTTTTCGCCAGCCTGCTGTGTTCCACTTTCAATAAATTGGATGCTTGAATTCGTAATTCTCATAGAATCGAATTCTTCGATAATCGTTGTCATTTCATTCCAACTCCTTCCTTATTCGTTCTTCCACGCGTTCATTTAACTCTTTTAATACCGGGGACGTAGATTTATATAATCCACTTTCCATAAACCTCTGTTCCAGAGGATTGGAAGGTCCCCGTCCTTCGTTTGGGAAAACAAGATAACCGAAGCTTCCTGGTTTATTAGCAGCTCCACCCTTTGCTTTTATCGTGAATTCAAGATTACCATTCTCACTTTTAGACCAATCGCTTAATTTAGCGTGACGCTTGTCTCCTCTAGACATGGGCATATCTTGAGTAATGTGTTTGACAACCTCTTTAACACCAAAGGAGTGCAAAACGCTATTTATTGTTTTTTCTACGTTACCGGGTAACCGTTTGAATTTTTCAAGGAGAGTATTTACTTCTCTATAATCAAATTGAAACCGAACGCTCATACTTAATCATCCTCGAAAAGATTAATGTAACCCTGTCCACATACTCAGAAGTTTCTGCTTTCTGGACCCGTTCCTTTGTGGTCCTTTGAAACGATATGGCTTTTACTTCTTCAAGAAGTGTAATGATATCAATACAGTTCTCATCTACTTCATCATTGTTCTCTGAAAGGTAGACCACGTATATATCTTGTGACAAATGCCTACCTGTAGCCTTTTGATTTTCAGACCGGCTGATATCTCCGTACACGACCAAAAAGTAATTATGGTCAGGTGGGACCTCATCATTATTGATATTGTCCTGGAACACCGGAAGTTCAAAGTGATCCGCCAGCACTTGAGGGATCGTTCTATTTTGTTCTTTGATTAACTCTTTGGATCGCTCATTCATGCTTCACACCTACCCGTTGAAGATAGAAAAAGAGATAGCGCCTGCTTGGGTCGCTATCTACTTCAATCACATCGTATTCTACTGATTCGATGGCCACTTTCAAATTGGAATTCGACTGTTTCCTAAATAACGGAGGGGAAAGGGTCTTAATCTTACGATCCAACCTGGAATCCAAAGCACCGGCTAGTTCATAATCCCGATCACGACAACTCAGCTCTTTAAAAGCGAGCTTTCCTTCAGGAGAAAAAACCTTTCCCATATCTTTCCCGCTTTCGGACCGAGTCGTTTTGGTATACCCATATTGCATCATGCCGTCATTAAATGTTTCACGATGTGGTCTCATTTGACTCACTCGCCTTTCGGACTGCCTCGTTCAAGATAAACCTGCCTAACTCTGTTTCAAAATTAGGTTCAAATTCATCTGCTACGTTGTTATATAGATATCGACAGCGCTCAAGTAGCAAGTCTCTTGCTTCTATATTCGAAACAAAATCAAGAGACGTACCTGATAATCCTTGAAGGTACGCCTCTGATCGTGTGATGAACTTTTCTAATTTACGGTTTGTACTTTCATCATCCCAGGTAATGTCGAGATTGTCTTTTAGCTCAACGAGGATGGATGCTTTTGCCACTTCATCCATTTTCCATCCCTACTCTCTAGATTTTAAGATGAGAGTAATAAGGTCATCCTTTTTGGCAGAAGATTTGTATTCAAGCTCCTCGCTGTCCAGGTAAGCTTTTAATTGGGGGATTGTCGTTTCCTCTTCCAATTGTTCCTTGGTTAGTGACTGGATTTCGACGAGGACTTCATCCGGTTCCCCTTGGCCATCCCCTTTATGGTCCTCTTGGTCACCATCAATCGTTTCCGCAACAATAAATGAACGCTTGTATGTTGGATGGATACTCTGCAAGGACTTAATCCGCTCTGGGTTTTCTTCATATCCCTCTTTTGGATAGATATCCCCTTTTTTATAAAGAACATTATGTTCAGTGTCATTGTAAGTATTAATCACTTTATACGGCATGTTGAAATCTCCCTTCAATTAGTAAAATTTTAAACCGTTGGTACTTCTTCTCCGATTTGGCTGATATCAAAAACAGTGAATGAATCGGGATCCAGTGGACGACCATTTGCTAATTGACGAATGAGGTATAAACGCTGATCTTCAATCATACGAAGAACATCGGTCGTTTCAAGCTTTTGTTCTGACCCTACACCCATGAAGTAGTCTTTCGGTTTACCTGAAATCATTTGACCTAGTTTAACCGCCGGTGATTGGACAATGGTTAAGCCCGGAACAGAGAAATTATCATATGTCCAAGTTCCATCATCTTTTTGCTTCGCTCCTAATGGGAAGAACCGGGTTGCGTAATCCATTGGGTTAACGATCAGAGATACCCCTGTATAACGACGTGTTCCGTTTTTTGTTGTCGGAGCCAAGATTTCCTTACCAATTGTTTTTGGAGTGAAATCTGTCAATGCGACAGGAGTTTTTAATGGGTACTGCCCGTTTGTGATGGCTCCTTCTAAATCGCGAGTCATACCAATAGGCTTTTTATTTCCGTCACCATTCACAATGACATCCTCTAATTCGTCCGCTACTACCTCAGCCATGAACAAACGTACGTAACGATCAAGCCACTTAGGTCCAAGTTCAAACATTGCTTTTGAGACAACCAAGAATCCGCTGAGTTTGAACATCCCTTGCTCCACAGTACGGAAACCTTCATTCAACATTTCTTGAATGGCCGATGTAACATCTCCCCAGAAAGCAACCGGTGCGCCTGGTTTACGAAGTACCCATGCCGTCGTTGCCCCTGTACGCTGGAAGTTCACTAAGGATAGCAGGGGATGCTCTTTCTCTAGGTCTTCAAATACTCGCTCGAAAACGGTAGGAGGCATTAACTTGATTACTTCATCAAATGACTGAGCTTCAATGGCAGCATTATAAAATTTCTTCTCTTCAGTGGTTAATACTCGTACTCCACGGGAAGCAAGAACTTGCTCATCCCACTGTTCAGCACTCGCTTGCTTTGCTTCTTTCGTAACTTGGCTCATCATGTCTTGAATATGAACCATATTGTTCTCAATGTTTGAAACGATGTTTGCCGCGACTACTGCCGGATCAGTTGATTCAAAGGCTTCTTGCATCGCTTTGATTTGTTCTTCTTTATTTTTGATGACCGGCTCGTCCGGGTTTTTGATACCTGCAAAGTATTGAATGTTTAATGGTAATAATTTCGGTTTGTTTTCTACCTTCATAATGGGTAAACCTCCAGTTTTATTCAAAATAAAAAACGCCTATGCCTGGCGTTTGAATCTGTTTAATATTGTTTGTGTAGGTTGTTGCTGAGGCTCTGGTTTTTGATTTCGAATTCTATTTAGAATAGAATTCTTGACCTCTTCAGGATCCGATTCAATTGACTTCGTTTCATTCACCTTATCGGCAAGTCCTGCATCAACCGCTTCGCTAGATGTAAACCATGTTTCATTTGTGATCATCCTATCGATGTCTGCGCGATCACCAGCAAACTTTGTCATGTAAATATCAGCAATCGATTTATCGATGCCTTCCAATGCGGTTAAGGTTTTCCGAACATCTCCTTTGTTCCCCCATGCCATTGTAGATCCTTCATGAATCATCAGCATTGATCCTATATTCATTACTACTTCGTCACCGGCCATTGCGATAATGGACGCTGCGCTTGCTGCAATACCGTCAATATGAGTGGTAATTGTAGCTTTGTGATTTTTCAACTGGTTGTAGATGGCGATTCCATCAAATACATCTCCACCATAACTATTGATATGAACGTCAATGTGACTAGCAGAGATATTTTTGAGTATGGCCTCTACTTCATTTGCCGTAACGTAATCCCCCCACCAGGACTCACCGATATCACCATAAATCGTTAACTTATGAGTATTTTCATTTACATCTTCGGCTTTGAACACTTTACCAATTGTAGGTGCGTTGTTGTATTTCTCGTTCTTAAATCGTTTGTTCACTACTCTCATTCTGTCTCACCTCCTTCCAAGTTCTCGGCATCTTGATAATTTTTAGTGACATATCTTTTTCGAGACCATTCTGTATTCAATGGTTCTTTACCAAGTAGCTCCAAGATGTCATCGATACATAGTCCACCAACTGCAAATAGTTTATCTACAGCACTCGCTAATTGAACAAGATCCACCACTTTAATCCTGGAAGCATCAATTTTTAAATAGGTGCGCTTTAAATAACTTTCTTTCTTATACATCTTTCTATTAAACTCAGCTTCTATCAGTTTCACTAGGGGGAGAATACAAAACATCAAGAAACTGTCTACTTGTTTTTCGATGTCCGCTACATCACCTTTGATGATCCCCCGTGGTACATGTAGCCCCATTGCCACAAAATCAACCACATCATTGACCAATTCACGAATGTCTCGGCTCGTCCCAACATTCCCAGTGCTCTTTTGACCGTCACTCATATCCTCCATCTTGTACTCTTTTGAAAGTTGGAAGGCTGCACCTTCTTTGTCTGGGTTAAACCAATCAGAAAGCTGATTTTCAAACATCGCATTAACGGCTTTTTGCGTATCATCTGTTAGTGACTTTAGAAAGTCTCCCTCAATCAGATAACGCTTATTGTTTTTTCTTTTGTAATAGCTAATTCCGGAGGCTAATAACTTTCCATAGTCTTCGTACAAACTATCAATTACTTTCATGATATTTCTGTCATTGAGTTTAAAATAAAAGACATCTTCTTCATAAAAGTACTTATCAAACTTAAAATCATCGATTATTACATTTTTATAAAGGTTAGGTTTTACCGCATATGTTTGTCTGTCAAATGAATCAGCAATTAGAAGTTGCTTGTCTAACTGGACAACTAAACATTCATTTTCGTTTATCAGATGAGTAACAAGGCTATGAAAAAACTCTGTAGCATTCTGATTTTGATTTGGAGCTACATTTAATTGATAATGTACTTCCCCACGCAATTCCTTCCCGTTCTCAAATGTAGTAAAGTCACATCTTGTCAAGGCGTTCGCAATTAGGTCAGTACAAGTATCAATGGCTAATCGCTTATAATGAGCTTTTACTACTAACTCTGAGAACTGAGCATCTAACGCTACATAATCCTTGCCTTGGAAAATGGAATTAAACCAATCGAATATCCCCATTTATTCACCTCCTTTTAATAAGAGAAGGATTTAAAGATTTTTTTAATATTTTCTTCCGTTAACGGAAGCATTTCCTCCAGCTCTGCATCATGTTGCAAGGCATGTAGAAATGCAAAAAAGCCATCCGTCTTTCTGAGACGTGGCTCGATTTTTTCATAAGTGATGTTCCCTTTGCTATCCCTCTTAATATAGACATTGTTCGTAAACCAACGCATCATCAGATCGTCTTCAGCGAACACCACATTTTCATACGCAAATAGGTCTTCTACTATTGGCTCTAGTTGTGTATGAGTTTTGCTTCCGCTCCTGGCAATGACCAACTTATCAAAGCCCGCATTTTCAAACTCTTCCCTTAAGTAATTGATTCGGTACATATCTGCCGTAATAAACTTTATGTCATGGAACTGGGCTTGTTCAGCAAACCACTTCACCAAATATTCCGGCTTGTTCGTTTCTTCTTTGATGATAGTGACAAGTCCTTCCTCAATGGCTAACTCAATGTCAACTTTGAAGTTATTCATTAGTAAGGATTTATGATTGATGAACGTATGTTGTTTAAAGAAACGCTTCTTACCCTGTTTAAAAAACAATCCTACCACAGCAAAGTCTTGAGTATCAGAATAATCAATCGCCCCAATACAAGCAGCATGTTTGAATTCTGGGAACTGATGCTTAGTAGCAGCCTCTATCTTTTCCCAAGATGCTACAAGGTCGTAGGTGTCCTGTGATGGGATATTCATTCGCTTTGTCATAAATTCAAGTTTTGCTGACTTACGATGCTCGATATTCTTGTACTCCGTTTCCATCTCCAGCTTCAAGTGCGGAAAGGAGTTAATGGATGGATTTGCTTTCTCCCACATTGAGAAGTCATGAACTTCTTCCGAATCATCAAGTTTACAGATGAAGGGGAATAATCGACTGTTTTTTATTTCTCCAGTGAGGACCATTTTGGCTTCTTCTTTCATTTGATCTAAGAAACCGCCACGAATATTCCCATCAGTAGTAATGTAAAACCGTCGTGGCCGAGGGACCTTCCCCAAGGCGGAAGTGAATACTTTTATATTTTCTTCATCTTCATAGGCATGGACTTCATCAAATATGATGGCTCCTGGTCTAAGACCATCCTTTGTTTTCGCATTGTTTGTAAAATACTGAAGCTTAGACTTTGTTTTATAAAAACCGATGGACTTCAACGTTCGTTTAAAGAGCTTCTCTAATTTTCGCCAATGGTTATCTAGTGCTTCCCACACATCCATAAATGAGGTCTTTGCTTGCTCCTGGCTTGTAGCAACGATGGCCACATCGTACTTGCGGATTTTTTGTTTGGAGATCAGATAAAAAGCAAGCGCTGCAATGAATCCGTTTTTCCCGGCACCTCGACCCATCATTAAAAAAAACTCATTAAATACCAATGAGCCATCTTCTTTATAAGTGAGTCCCACCACAAAAGCAGTAACGAATTTTTGCCATACTAACAATTTAAAAGGGAAATACTTTTCAATGCTACTGATCGCTTCCTCAATTTCATCATGGTCAATGTGGATCCGGTCTTTCTCATCTTCCAGTTTCTTTTTTAGGTATTCGATTAGTTGCTGTACTTCTTTTGAAACAATGATCTTACCTTTTTCAACTTGATCAAAATAGAAATCAATGTGCTTATTGTATTTCACTTTACCATTCACCGTTATCACCATCATCATCTGGTGCAGCTTTCAAACCTAACTCGGATAAGATTTTCAGCATTTGACCATTGGTTTTATTTAGGTCATTAATAGCTGGATTCGATTTGTAGCCTTGTGAGGACAGAACTTTGACTCCCAACTCTTCGATATCTTCAATGAGCTTATTTTTCAAATCCCACATAGCAAGATAGTCTTGTACCAAATCTTCATAATGAGTACCTTTGATTTCCTTATCCTTAAGTTGCTTGGTTAGATCTGCTTCAATTCTTTTCCTTTGCGCTGCACTCGTTTTTCTCGCCAAACATCCTCCCTCCCTTCCATTTATTTTCCAATAAATGTAATTTAGCATAAGGACAGCCGAAAAATATATTTAATCGTCACCCTCCCCCGTTGTACGGGTTCCCAAATAATTCGGCAAATTATTTGACCGGGGGTGTTTTAGTCACCACCTTTCTTCATTGATGAAGAATGATTTCTTCTTATTTATCTCTAGGCGATCATGTTCATCGTTGTGACAATGAATGCAAAGTGTTTCTAGGTTCTCCATTGATAAAGCGAGTTGTGGATGTGTCTTAACTTCTTTCTTGTGATGAACCTGTAGAGAAGTTAGTGTAACTTTTCCCTTACGTTTGCATCTCTGACATTCATTGTTATCACGCTCTAATGCTTTCTTTCGTAAATTCCTCCACTTCCTACAGTTATAAAACTTTATAAGTTCATTCTCGTTTATTAGTTTGATAATTTGTTCTTTATTCACAGTAAATACCTCTCCAAAATAAAAAGCACCCTTTTTATTGGATGCTGACAAGTATTTAAACCCATATATAATTTAATTTGCTGCCTTTCTTTTTAACCTTCCTACCTTTTTGTAAGTCAGAGAACCAACTTCTTTCATTTCTACTAAAGATACTTTGGAGTAAAAATAATTTTTGTTATAAGGAGCTACAATTAAGTATTCATTATATGAATCAATCACAATATAATTCTGCTTATCTTTATTGAAAGTAAAGTATTTTTCAGTCATTCCTGCTGATCCGAAACCATATGAAGCAGTTACTGCACATAAGGTTAACCAGAGAATAACAACTGACAGATAATATCTCCCTTCCCTATAAAACTTATATAGGAACAATGCAATGATTGGAACAAGCGCTCCTGTAGAACTGCTAAGTAGCATATACACACCATATATTTTATACATTCCAAATACCATATAACCACTAAGTAACGTAACTATTAATGATGATATAAATGCAAGCTTCCGTAAATATTTTCCCTTTTTCACATTTTTATTATTTTGTTCACCTATTTTTTTTGCAGTCTTAAAGAATATTAATGAGCAAATTGCTCCCAAAAAAAGAATAGGTGAAATCTTTAATAATGTTGATGTTATTCTAGTTATACTCAAATCAATCCACATACTAGGAACCTTATAATAAGCTAAGTAGGAAACTTTAAATAAATATGTCAGTGCATAACTAAGTGCAGTCAATGGAGCTATAAAGAGTAAAATGTCTTCTTTTGAGAGCCTGGAGTTCCCTGACCTTTCTTCACCAACCTCATTACACTGTTTTGAAACTTCCAATAAAATAACAACCTTTCTATATAGTGTAATATCACTATACCAAAAGGCTTAATTCAGGAACACCATATATCACTCACTTTTTTATGTTTTTGTACTGCTTTTGAGCTTATTTTTAGGATGATTTACAACAGTTGAATTATCTTCGTTATATAGACTGTTAAATTGGCGTAGCGCTATTTATTCCAGTCATACTAACGTTTAAGTCATTTTCCCTCTATGAGCTTGATATAGGTAAAATGAAGACAATTAAAGAAGTCATAAAAAAAAGAACTATAGCACCAAGTTGCTTCTACGCTTGTCTTTTTCATCCTGGCTTATGCCAATATAGCGTAATGTATAACTTGGATCCGCATGTCCCATTTGTCCTTGCAGGTCTGCAACATCGTTGAATTTTTTGTAATAAAAATAGCCCCAGGTTTTACGCATTGAATGCGTCCCGATGGCTTCTAGTCCAAACTCTTCAGCTGCTTCTCTTAAAATCACATAAGCCATTGCTCTTGTGATCGGTTTGTTTTTTCCATTTCTGCTCTTAAAAAGGAATTCATCCTTAGGCTTATCCTTCGTGTATTCCCTTAGTTCTTTCTTTACCGCATTGGATAATTTAATTCTCTGGGCTGGCCGTCTCTTCTTTAATGTCTTTTGCCTCTTATAAACAATGTGCCATCCTTCTACATCTCTCACTTTAAGCTTAAGAAGATCAGCAATGGCCATCCCGGTATTGATTCCTAATAAGAACAGGATATAGTTTCGCCTGTTTTTCTGTTTTAAATAGTCCTTGATGTCTTGAATGAGCTCTTTGTCTCTAATGGGCTCGACTAAATTCATGTTTTAACCACATCATTTCAGTCCTCCTTTGGAACATAAAAAAATAAATGACTCCATATAGTGCCGTGACATTCATTGGGAAGAAGATTAATCCGTTATTATGTGAGTAATGAACGACAGAATCAACAACGCAACTTACTCTACAATTTTATTTTTGAAAGGAGGACGCAGAGAGCCACGGAACTATATGCAGTCATTTAATTAAATATCTGACTTGCTTCAATCACCCAAGAGGAATAGCTAGGATTAAAGTCAGTCACAATTGAGATCCATTACATTACTGGACACACTCAAAAGCTTTTGCAAAGAATTTCACTTTGCTCCCCCGTAGCTATCGTGCGCAATACAGCTAGACTCCAGTTGCTCCCCTTGTTCAGCTGGCAACCTTCTTAGTCATTCGATACACCCGAGCACGTCAACGATATGGGGTTAGACGCTTTTCCCAAGAATTTCTTCCTAAGACAAGCGTACTTTTTTTAAAAGACAAAAAAGGTCCCCAATTTATCCCCCATTTTGTCGGCATTTTCTCGGTAAATTATCGGTAATTTGTCCGGTTTCTCTAGGTTACTTCTCTATTAGTCCAAATCAAAGTTAACAGCCAGCGCCTCCAGAGCGTCGTTTTTAGTAGAATAATAGATGTCTTTCTTGAGGTGAAGCTCTTCCATTATGAATAAATCACTTTTGGATTGTACATCCAAATACTTCATTTCAATAATCTTTCTCTCACCTTCCTGCAGGTCGTCCATAATTGCCCTAAATTGGTGATATGTTAATTCCTTGCTCTTCCTTTTGTTCGCATTCTGTCCTTCGTTGAATAATGATTGCTTGACCCCATGAGACTCGGCAACTTCTTTATTCTTGTACCAAGTAATCAATGGACGCAATTGTTTCAACTTTTTAACTGTCAATTTTCTTCTCTCTTTAGCTTCCTTCTCATGAACCATATTGCTCATCCCTTTCCGAAATCTTTACTGCTTCTTTAAATAAATGCTGCATTCACTTTCTTCTTGGTATTGGATAAATTGTCCCAGTTCGTTTGCCTAAGAGATACTGGTTGACCACAAAATTAATTGTATAAACCAATACCTTTTCATTTACACATCAATCACCTTCTCAAAATAAAAAGGACACCAATCAAAACACATTTGTAATGTGCTAGATTAGTGTCCTCCAGTTGGCTAGTAGAACATTATATTTTTTTTCTATGCTTTTTCAGATATTCTGAAAACTTTTCAAAAACCTCTTCTATTTGCTTTATATTATTTATTATCTCTTGAACACTTGTAGGACCATAATATATTTCTGGATTTTTTAGATCATTATTCAATTTATTTAACACTTCTTTTAAAAGGACATAATTAATAATATTATCCAAATCAATATCCTTAGCATGATATTCGTTAACCAAAGTATTAAGTATCTTCAACTTTTTTAAAATATCATTATAAACAAGATCTCGTTCATTATCAGGAGTACCAGTATAACCCAAAGGAGTAATAACCTTTAGATATAATTGTAACGCATTTAGTATATCCGTCCTAATATACTCTAGTTGTTTTGCTAATTTTATAGTAGGGATTAGTTCAGACCTTTTTCTTTCCTTCTTAAGTTGGCTATTTTGCAGTAACATAATAAATATTGCTGTTCCACCAGTGAGAAGCCCACTAATCAACGCCCCCCAAAAACCATCTGACAAACCAAACCACTTCAAAACTCTTCCCCCTCATTCCACCTAATACGTTTTACTTTCCCCTGATGCGTAACAATATTCGTTTCCCCGTGAGGAGGTAACTCAGCAACCTTTGCCTTCCCATCACACACCACAACCGCAAAGCTTCCTTCTTTATCCATTATATCAATTTCTAGTTTTAAAGTACTAGGGTTAATTTCCAAGTCTGATAGTCTCACTAAGACCCCTCCGATGTTATAATTAAGCTGGCTGGCCGGGAGAAATCCTGGCTTTTTTCATTTAATTCTAAATAAATTATCTATTGTTATAAATTTACTATCTAAACCTCTTCCAATTATAATGGTATGGGGTGATTTTAATTGAAAGAATGCGAGATACTATTAGCTATAAAGAGATTAGGATTACTATTTAAAGAGTTTAAATCTTGCAACTCTCCTAAAGCGAGAGAAAAAATAGATAAGGAAATTAAAGTCATAGGTGAGAAGATTCATCCTCGAAATGATTAATAAATACAATCTGTTAATTCCATTTCTACAAAAATGCATAAAATAATATATTCCATTAAAAATGGAAGTATTTCAATGTATTAGCTGGATTAACTAGGCTATTTGAGCCAAAATAACGAATTAACAACATCTCACCAAATGGTAAAATATACCCATAAATAATTAAGTGGGGTAAATACATGAAATTCAACTTAGGTGATAAAGTCATATACGAAAATGAAGAGTATACAGTTTATTGGATTTATGATAGTGAATACATTGAAATAGCCCAGGGATACTCTAACATTAAACTTGTTCATTTCTCTGAAATCGAGCAGAAGATGTTGTGAATTTGTCACTTTTTTCATCAAAAATCATTTTAACTATTCCATTATTCTGTAAATAAAGGTAAAATTATCCTAGTAGTTATTTCGGCAATCGTAAGAAAGGTGATTTTATTGAACTCATTAATTGTTTTATCAGAAGAAAAGCTTCAAGATATACTAGTAGATTCAAAAAGAGTTGGAACTTCCATAGACTTCATAAGACTGGTTGAAGATGCAATTCAACTTAAAATAGATTTAAAAGAAATGAACACGTTCCTAAACTAATCATTACTTAGAAATCTTAGAACTTCTAATTCTATTAACAGGAGAAACGATGCTCATAGTCGTTTCTCCTGTTTTTTTATTGATCAATGGGTACCACCATAATCTAAATCCGAGGCTTTTCGCTGAACCACTTACTAGCTAATAACTCCACTACCTGGCTATCATCCTTCCAGAGGATCTGGTTACAAGCGTCTTTGATTCCTTTCACGTAGTTGTCTACATCAGGTTTTGTCACTGGTCTTAATTCACCACTCTCAGCTGCAGCTAACTTCTTTTTGCTGAAGTTCTTTAACGTTGGCTTATATACCCTGATAAACAACTGAAGTGGTCCTTCAAACAGTTTCTTCGGTCGATGCTCAGCAGCAACCAGCTTTACATACTTCTTAAAGTCCTTAGATTTCTTAGGATCATATGCCCTGGCAAATCCTCCTTGAGAGCTAAACCGAGGTCTCCCTTGGGCTACAGGAGTTCCATAGACCGTAAATTGAATCATCTTCATTACTCAAAACCACCCATTCTCAGAACTCTCAACATTCCTGTTTCTAAATTTTGCGATGGCTAATTCTTGCCTTAAATCATAATAATTCAGGTTATAAATGCTTGTCCCACTCTTCGTTTCAGTAACACCTAACGTAAGGAGCTCACTGATCATCCCCTGTGACTTCGTTTCCTGACTAAATTTAATAGAATCAAATAATACACCCATTACATTACCCCCTTTTAAATGCTAAAAGCTCTGCTTCAAGCTTTGCCTTTTCTTTCTCAAAGTCATAGTCACTAGGCTCGCTGCGTTGATTCTGTGTAGAATTCTTATTCTCCTCAAACCAATCTGGTAATCTCTCAGTACGAATGGGTCTGACTTTTCCGGAAGACCTCACAGGTGTTCGCTTTGTCCTCTGCTCCTTAAATTGCTGTTGCTCTGCTCGAGACTGCTCCAAAGTTCTAATCCCCTTCTGAGACCAATTCTTAAGAATGGCTTCAACATATCCCCATTTCTTAGTCCCTTGCTCTACAGCAATCTTCATGGCCTCCATTACCAATTCCTCACAGAGATCATCACACCAAGACACAATTTTTTGCGGTATATAACCTCCTAAAATCCCAAACCCTTCTTGCTCGTAAAACTGAAACGGATTGAGCGATGCAGGTGCATCATCTACTACATCTTCTTTTAGTTTCGTTTTGTTTTGTTTATGTTTAGGTATGGTCAACTGTTGGTCATCGGATTGGTATCCATATTGGTATCCGGATTGGGTATCGGATTGGTATAGCGATTGATCAACTGAGTTGACCAATGACTTTACCTTATAGATGGGAGCCTTCCCTTTCTTTCCTTTTTCGTACTCAATCAATTCATTTTCGATAAGCTTTATTCGAGCATTAACCAGCCCTTGTTTAGAAAGGCCAGTTAATTTCTCTACTGTGGAGTTGGGCGCATTGAATCGTTCTTTCCAGCCAGCCATATTGTTTATAGCCATCAGTGTGTGCCATAACGCAATTGCGCTGGTATTAAGATCGTTCAGTAGCAACCAATCCTTAAAAGCTTTGAGTTCCTTTAGATAATTCAAGTCATCACCTCTATGCTTGTCTTACGTATGAAATTGCTGCTGAAATGGATTCCCTATCTTCTTGGTTCGTTGCGTCTGACAAAGCATTCTCAAGCCATGTGAGCGTATTGTTTTTTGTAACATCCGTTTGATAAGGTCTGAAGACAATACCTCCATGATCCAGAAACATTTCTAGTGGGGTGCCACTATTCAATCCCTGTGTTTTTCTAATCTCCTTTGGAATAACCACTCTACCCAATTCATCAATCTTTCTCACGATTCCAGTTGCCTTCATAGTGCCTCTTCCTTCCATACACATATTGCTTTGGGTATACTCATCTTTCTCTATTCTCGTGATAACCGGATGTTCAAGCATTTGTTTCACCTCCTAATATTGGTAATGCACGAAAGTTGCTTTCACATTCATTCACGTTATATAATTCTTTTTGCGCATAAAATAGTGAGATGCAGTAAGCTTTGGTGCCAGCCTTAGCTTCCTGCTTTTTTTGTTTTGTTTCTAAGTAAAAGTGTTTTTTCAAATGAGGAAAGCTTTAACCATTCACCTGCTTTAATTTTCAAGTCCTTCACCCCTTTCTAGCTTCGATTCATCATGACGTTCACAAATGTTTGAGTAATATGATGTAATTCATCGTGCTTTACTTTCTTCTCTGCCAATCTATCAAGCTCTTTAATCGAGTTAAGTAGATCTACCGCTGATAACATGGCTTCTTTGTATTTTCCTTCTTCCATTCTTTCCTCAATTGCCTGAATCGAATTCCAGGAGCATCTTTGATGTTGCACTGCCTTACGTAAATCTTCATTTTTAAATGTTTGAGTGATCACTTTTGTAACCTCCGTGCTTTTAGGGTTAATCTCCATTGTTTGAAAATCTGTATCATCGAGAATTGATATTCTTTAGATATTAGAGCGACAAGGTTGATCATACTGGCTGCAGCATCTAATACTTCAAACGCAACCTTTTTCATTTCCTCTCGCTCTGTATCGCTTTGAGATCTTACTGGTTTGTACCAACATGCTTTTTCGAGATGTTCTAGAGCTTCAAGTGATTCCTTTTTGACCAGAAGCATCATAGCTGTTGGATGATGTTCAATGAACTCTCCGTTTAGATAGGGTATAGATACATCCCCAGCTGATTCGTTCCATCTAACGAAATAGTATTCTTCATCGTCGATTGCTTCAGCTGTTAGAGCTCTTAAATCTCTAGGGAAACGCTGTCTCCCCGTTTCGTACTTTGCAATGCTTTCTCTTGAAATCGGAAGCTTTAACGATAGTTGGTGTTGTGTTATACCTTTGCGCCTTCTCGCACTAGCAAGCTCCTCCCCTTCCATGACTTTCATAAGGGTTGCTCCTTCCTTTACCTATATATGGATTTCAATGTTCGGGCTGAGTTCATAAAATGAAGTTAACTTGCTTTTTCAGATTTTTGTTTGCGTTCTTCAATGATTCTTGGAACTGATGTTTTTAAGAAGTAGCTTAGGATTTTTTTGATTGTTTCATCTGATGGTTGGTTCATTTAGATCACCTTCTTAACATTACACGAATTGTGACATTCATCTTCAAAAAAAATCGTCCATTCTAAATCAAGTACTTTCGAAATCTTTTTAGCATTCGGAACAGATGCATTTCTTTCTCCACTTTCAATCATTGCATACGTGGATCTAGCTATTTTTGCTTTGGCAGCAACGCTTTGTTGAGTCATTGATTTTTTCTTTCTAATATCTATTAACCATTGCCTTGTAATGTGCTCACCCCCCTTGATGTCACGTTATGTGTAATTTAAGTATATGTCACATATTGTGTAGTGTCAATATAATATTACACTTTTTGTGTATTTTATTTTTTGTCACGAAATGCGACGCTATAATTAACGTTATAAGACGAATATGGACGAAAAAATAGGTTGGAGGAGTTCCAATGTTAAAAAATAAACTAATTGAACTTCGAAAAGATAAGAAGCTACGCCAAGAAGATATCGCAAAAATATTGGGGATTGCCCGAACTACTTATGCTATGTATGAGCAAGGGAATCGTGAGCCTGATTTTGATACATTAAATAAAATCGCTGACTTTTTTGAGGTTACAGTTGATTACTTACTTGGACGTGATCAGAAAAATAAAACTAAAGAAGATACTCTTGAGGAAGTCAACAAACTCGTTAAGGAGTATGGCATAGAGCAATTTGGTTTCTTTGATATTGAAAAGTGGAAGGATCTTTCTTCTGAGGATATTGAGGAGATTAAGAAGCATTTTGAGTATGTTGTGTTCCAGGCAAAACAAAGAAATAAAGAGGACTAAAATAGCCACACAAAAATGCTCAGAGAAGATTCTCCGAGCTTTTTTCAGTAGAATTCAATTAAATCCCCCTTTCGTATTATAAGGTCAGCCAGATATTTCTGGTTGACCATTTTTTATATCATATGATTACGGTAGCCGGGGTAGAACGGAAGCCCCCGTGAAGTGCGACATAAACTGAAAATGTTGTCGAACTTTTTGTTTTATATTTTATTTATTACGGTAAACGGTAGTGGTACTATTATTTTACATTTTTCTATATTTTTGAAAACAGGAAGCTTTTCGAAAGATTGGGACGCAAAGCTACAGGTCTAAGGTTATAAACAGCAATGACGGCTGAGTTACCTAGAATAGTACATATTTTAGGAGGGTAAAATGTTGACTACTGAAAATACTTGTGAAAATAAACTAGACAAAGAATGGATTGAACTCATTATTGAGGCTCGTAACCTAGGAATTTCTATCGATGAAATTAGAGAATTTCTAAATAGATCATCTCGTACTCTATGAGGTCTAGATGTTTTATATTTGCTTCGCTCTATGGATCACATACTCAATAAAAATTTAATTTTGTCGGTGAGGTTGCTACAATTCTAGAGGAAATTAAGAAGCATTTTGAGTATGTTGTGTTCCAGGCAAAACAAAGGAATAAAGAGGACTAAAATAATTGCACCAAAAGAAGCTCAGAGATATTTCTCTGAGCTAAGGAATATTTTCTATTAGTAGAATAAAGAATAATTCACACATTTTAATGGTCCAGAATGGAGTCCATTATAAAAAGAATATCGTCAAATATCCTTTTATTATAAATATTTTATTAGCTTCGTTTAATAATCGTACAATTTAAATTCATTTTCTATTAAAAAACTCATCAATTTCCTTTTTAAATGAATCGAATTTATCATTGTACTCCTTCATCGATAACCCTACTGGCATATAAATAGTGAAATACCTATCGTACCCATCTTGCCAAGCTGTTCCAGTACTTTCTCCAACTTGAACCCATGTTAAGTTGTTGTGTTCAACATATTTACTGCCAGTTTCAAAACAAGGCATCTTAATTGCCAATTTTTGCTCATACATAAAAGGGAAACCTGAAGAATTGCCAACAATCTTTCCTTTAAATTTATATTTTATATATACCCCTTTTATGATCGTCTCAGCAAGCTTGTTGGGGATACGTGACCAATTTACAGTCTTATGTGAAGAACCCTCTTGCAATTCCCTTAGACTTTCAATAGTTTTACGAGTAGTTAATGCAATTTCACCTTTATTTTTATTATATTTTTTATAAAAATTTAATACTATTACCGCTGCCATTAAATAATCATTACCTAATGAATTTAATTGTCTATTAAATAATTTCGCATGTAGCTCAGTCAATTCCTGATGGACTACTCTAATAGCATTATCTACATCTAACTCTTTTTCTGTCATACTTTCTAGTTCTTTTTTAAATGATCGTTGCATACCATTATGTTCAGTAATAAAATGTTCTTTGCTTAATATAATTTTCGTTCCTTTAAATGATCTACTAATACTTGATACAGGCTCACCAGCATGTTGGGCATAATTCCTTAAATTGTAAATAAACCTATACTCAAAACACCTATCATATATTTCAGATAAAGCTAAATCAAAGAATTCCCCATAGCTTTTTTCCTTATTTCTACTTAAAAAAGTTCTCCAGCGATCAATAAAACCTTTATAAGCACTCAAATAATTATTTAACTGTCTTATAATTTTATTTGTAGACCCTTTTTCGTCTTCTACACACTTTATGTATTCATTAAATTCCTCGGTGATTGGTTGCATAAAATTTATTTCTTTCCACAGAGAATTAAGTTTTTCGCATGCAACATTAATTTCGTTTCCTTCAATTTTTTCTATTTCTTTTAATATAGTAACTGTACCTTCATTTATTTCCAAAACCCACATCTGATTCATTTCATCCTCCTTATATAAAATTTATTATAATTAATAGGTTGTATAAAGTTCTTATTGGAAATTTAGATAGTCTAGGTTATTTTAGCAAAAACACTACTAATCTACTTTTAACCTGTAAAAAATATAGGTCAAATCATATAAGATAAAAGACTACTTGATTTCAGTAGACCTTTTATAAACCTGAATGTAGTTCACTTATATATTATTGTTTTAGTTCCTTTAAATTCAGTGTCATTCGCACCTGGGAAGGCTGCTTTCCATAATTCAAATACATTATGATTAGATGCCTTACCATTTTTATATAATTTAACGATATGAAATCCATATTCGTCCCCACACCTTTTAAGTGTTCTTTTAGATCGGTGTGAATACACCTTTCCGGATTCGGAGATATCATATAGTCCTTCATAACCTATAATCGGTTTATACAATTCCTTTCTCATAATTCTCCTCCAGTATCTTAGTTTAGAAAAGCCCCTATTCTCCACTGATTCCATTGATTTTTCTTCTTGCTTCTCCCCGGAACAACACAGTAGTCATTAATAATTGTTTCTTGTCCAATAAACTCTATCGGCAACTCATTATAGTTACTTAAGACAAATGAGGCGATAAACCTACGTGCTTCTTGAATGCCATTTACTAATTGGTTCAACTGGATTGATTTTCCGTTATAAACTTTATCTACAGAATAATTCATTGATAATTTACTTCCGGTAATAATGAAATGTAACTCGTTTTCCTTGTTTATATGACTAATAATTTGTTTTGGCATACCAGAGGACCGCCTTTTTGATTTAAAGCTAGGGATTACTTCAATAAAAGATTGGACTAAATAGGAGAGCACCGAGTCACTTAACTCGATTTTTTGCAAACTATCCTTAACATCATTCCAGTTGTATTCGAGAACTTCAGTATCTTTGCTGGATAATAATTTCTTATGTGCTGATATTTGCCCCTTATCCAACATTCCTCTTATTTTAAATTCAAATAGTAAATTAAAATTCTCACCGCAAATCCATGCATCAGGTATAGATCCTGAGTTATCTTCTAAATCAGAGGAAGAAAAGCTGTTTTTATATGGTGCGATTCCAATTACATACTCTAGTAATTTTGGGTCTTGAGGACAAAATTTCTTTCTTACCTTGGCAAAAGTGTTATTAAAATTTAAGTTATCGGATTCATCCTTCAGTAGATTTTTCAAAAAAGGCTCTATGATTTGATAGTTATTGTAACTGAGAATGCTCATTAAAATATGAGTATAATGATCTTCTTCTTGTCCTTGGTATTTAAAAAGATTCATGTACTCCTCCGTGTTAAATCAGATATACGTTAAATATAGCACAAAATAACTACTAATCTAATAATTACCTGTAAAAATATAGGATAACTTATTCTAGTACATACAAAAAACCTCCCTCAAGAATGAGAGAGGTTAAATTTTAATTACTGACCATACCAAACCTTATTATTCTGTATCTGAGTATTATGTGCTGGATGCCAGTAATCGACAGAATAAGAATAATCATAGTTCATAATACAACGAATTCCACTTCCTTGTGCATCATGACCTAACCCGTAGTTATGAGAGAACTCATGTTGAGCTGCTTTAGATGTGTTTGTCACTCCTTGGTCTAAGTTAACGCTGAATGCCGTTCCTGGATCTGAAGAATAAACGTAAGCAATTCCTCCAGCATCAAAGTTAGCATCCTTTGAGAAACCTACTACAAAGTCGTAACTGTAACCTGACCAATCCCTGCTTAGGTCTGCTAAAATTTGTGAGCTGTTTCCACCTTGTGAAGTCCAATTCCCTACTGCTTGTACTTGGAAATCAATACCGTGATCTCTAATGAATGCATCATCTGCGTTTTCGACGATTTGTTGCACTCTGCTTTGCCAGTCACTATATGTAGCACGGTACTCTTCGTCTGCTACTGCAAGAACTGTTACAGTTCTATTGGCTGCAGCTGCTGCTTTTTGAACAGATTGCTTTTCTTTTGAAAGTGTACTTTTGGTAGTCGATGATTTTTTCACTTTCCCTTTTTCATCTAACTCTACTACTTTAGTAGACTTCTCGATTTTAGCAGGACCTTTATCAGGTGCATATTCCTTGGCCTTTGGTAATGAATCGATGTAAGTAGTTGATGGGGCAGCGTGGTCATGATCGTGATGGTCTAGGTCTGTTGGCTGTACCTTTGCTAATCCAATGGCAGGTGCGACACAAATTGATAAAGCTAGAGTAGTGGAAGCAATTTTTTTCAAGTTCATAGAGAACCCTCCTTTTTTGGTATAACTAACAAATTCGGGGGATTCTTCCTAATACCTTTTAATTAGAGGTTGAGAAAGTTCGGGTTAAAAGCCCTATGAGTATTCGAGGTATTTCTACTAATTTGGTGAAAATTTTCGTTGTTTCACTAATATCTTCAGAATTAAATTAGTGAATAATAATCAGTTTGAAATATCTATCATCAAATCTAATAATTTCCTCTAATTAATAACTACCATTTTCTTTATTTTAAGCCAATATTGAAAATTTTCGTGATAATATTATTTATATATTATTGTTTCGGAGGTTTTAATTTGCTTTTCCCCGTAATTGAAGGACCTGTTTCTAACAAAAAACATGCTATTAAAAACTCTAAAGTGACCGAATGCGGGATTCCTTATCCTGATTTTTATGAAGATGATAAAGAGGCGATGAAGGCAATTTATTTTAGAGAAGTTAATGAACTTTCATGTCAGATGTGTAAAGAAAAAATAGAAAACCTTTTAGAAAATTAATTTTACAGGACTAATAAACTACTTTATTACCCCTTTCCATATTGGAAGGGGTTTAAAATCGTTGAAAATACGAACGTATGTTTGTATAATATTACCGAGGTGAGCAAAATGTACCAATTATCATACAGGACCACCGGGTTAGAAGATTGGGTTTCTCGGTTCTATTCTAGGATCGGAATAACAAATCCAGATTCAATTAGTGAGGAACGAATATCTAGGTTCCTAGGCATTTATGTAAAGAAGAAACCTATCCCGAGCAGCTTCCATGTAATCGGTAGATATCAAGACATCGTAATTGATAGTAGAGAACCCATTGAAAAGCACAGGGAGATTTTCTTCCATGAATTATGCCATATCCTTAGACACTCTGGTGTTCAAACAATTATGCCTGCTTCGTTTAGAGAGCTCCAGGAATGGGATGCACATCATTTTACTCAGTATGCATCTATCCCCTATCACATGATTAAATACATTCCTATCAATGATCGAGATGTGATTAAAAAAATGTCTGATATGTTCTTGGTATCTCCAGAACTATGTGAAGAACGATTAGAACAAATTATTCGAAGGAATCAAATTCAAAGAAGCATTTACTAAATTACCAATCTCTCTATTTTTTTGTTCTTAATTTACAAGTATTTTAGTTTTAAAGGAAGTGGTTATATGAAAGCAGCAGTATATGTCCGTGTTAGTACCACTGAACAAGCATCCGAGGGCTACTCTATTCGAGCACAGACAGACCGTTTAAAAGCTTACTGTGTATCCCAGGGATGGGATATATTCGAAATCTATATCGATGATGGCTACAGTGCTAAAGATACGAACAGGCCAAACCTGGAAAGAATGATAAAACATATTGAGCAAAACTTGATTGATTGTGTCTTAGTTTATCGACTGGATCGTTTGACTAGATCCGTACGGGATCTATATAACATTTTAGAAACATTCGATAAATACGATTGCAAGTTCAAATCAGCAACCGAAGTATATGATACGACCACTGCAATGGGTAGAATGTTCATAACCATAGTGGCTGCATTAGCCCAATGGGAACGAGAAAACACCGGGGAAAGAATTCGCATGGGTATGGAACAAAAAGCACGTGAGGGAAACTGGGTAATTAATCGATCTCCATATGGTTACGATTTAGATAAAGAAAACAAGACGCTTACCATCAATAAAGAAGAAGCTCTTATTGTAAAAGATATATTTGATTACTACCTTAAAGGGAAAAGTACAATTAAAATTGCTGTAGAATTAAATCGGTTAAATATCCGAACAAGGAACGATGCAATTTGGAGTGGTTTTAGAGTGAACTATATCCTTTCCAACCCTCTATACATTGGAACTATGAGATATAACTTTAGAGTAAACAAGGAAAATTATTTTGAAGTGGAAAATACTCATCCTCCTATCATTTCGAAAGAAACTTTTGAGAATGTTCAGAGGATTAAAGATAGTAGAAGTACATCACATCCAAGGGCAGCTACAAGTAAATTTATTTTTTCGGGTGTAGCAAAATGTGCACGCTGTGGATCCCCTCTATCCGGTAAACATGGTTATTCGAAAAGAGGAAATAAAGAATATCGTTCTCGAGGCTATATCTGCAACAGGAAAGTTGTTGGAGAATGTAATCAACGATCTATGGCAGAACGTTATATAGAAACTCAGTTCATTAAGTATCTAGACTCATTAAGAATTAATCCAGGTATAGTAGAAGACATTACTTATGAAGATGAGATTGATGATAGCCAAGATAGAATGGACTTATTAAATAAAGAATTAAATGAAATTGATAAACGGAAGAAAAAGTGGCAATATGCTTGGGTAAACGAAATGATTAGTGATGAAGATTTTTCTGTTCGAATGGGAGAAGAAAAAACTAAAGAGGAAGATGTAAATAAGCAGCTATCTTCTCTTCAACCAGCTGGGGAAAAAATGAACACTGAAGACCTTTCAGAAATTCTCCTAGACTTAAAGTCAAACTGGAATCAGCTTGATGCATTGGAGAAAAAAATGTTGCTTCAGATGTTCACCAAAAAGATTGTGGTTGACCGGGTTAGTAATCAGTTGAAACCTGATTGTTTGGAGATTAGAGAGGTTGAGTTTTATTAAATTTAAATGCTCAAAACACCTAGAAATGTCTAGGTGTTTTGTTATTTTCTTCTTCCATTATACCTCCCTATTGGGAGGTTTCACACTTATTCAACAGGCCTGTCCTTAAATTGAGAACTTGAACTCAAAATATTTATATTTTTTGTTAGACATATCTGTAGAATTTTTTAACGCTCTCCAGTTTTACCGAGTTTTATCATTGCATGGGTCAGATAACTGAATATTGCAAGCAGAAGGCTAAAAAATAAGATTAGAACAAGCCATTTCGTAGCGACATCATCATAAGTGTTTTCCAGATATGGAAGCAGAGTGCTCGGGTAGCATATTCCTACAACTGTCGCATAGCCAAGGACTATCAAACCACTCATAACATACCTTGGTCTTCCATAACCTTCGAGAATCTTCTCTTGTTCTTCTTTTTGTATCTTCAAGATGTTCACTTCATCCTTCAGCTGGTCCCGTTCTTTTTCTTTGTCTCCGTAATTGTTAGTAGGTTGTAAATTCCTCTTATAAAAATTTGCTGGTTCATAATTCTGTAAATAATCTATCGGTGACTTAGGTTCCGATAAGATATCTATGATGACTTCAAAAATACGTTTGTACCAAAGTATTCTGTCAGGGTATTTCAACTCTCCATGCTGCAAATTAAATTCTTGAAAAGTCGACACAGGGTGTTTTTCATCTACACTGTCGAACATTTCTTGTTTGATCTCTTTCAATTGCTCAAAATACGGCCTCAGTTCATCAATCGTCAAACGATCATATTCTATTTCGTGAACAATATCCTCAAGTTCTTTCCCTTGGATCATTAATTCGATACTATCATCATCGATTACAAAATCGTTTAAATCATCTTCGAACAGATACTTTTCCAACCCATCAATCAACTCGTTTTTAGTACCAATATCATTGTTAATTTCACGAAGCCTTCGTTTTATTCCGCTATGCTCACTGGAAATCGAGATGACTCGACTCACAAGAAATCCACCAATGATAGCCACAAGTGCAGCAGTAGATGAGATAATCGTCGTTAATAAACTAGTTAAATCCATTTTTGTCTCCTTTCTATTGAAATTTTAACCAAGGATAATATAAATATCTCTTTGCCTAAACAAGTTAAAAACATTACAAATAATAAAGGCATTAAGTATATTAAAGTTCATTTATCTCCGTTATATTTTCAGGTGAAACAAAACCATCTTCATTTAAGAAAACCATAAAATTTTTATCAGGATCCCAATATCCTGTCTTTTTAAATAAAACATACTCGATTGCCTTTAGTACATACTCCGAAGGATTAAAATAATTGATATCCTCAAAGTTCACAAGGAGTGACAGTTTCATCGGTTTAGCACTTGCTTTCCATTTTTCAATTAATTCAGGCATATGAATAATTTTGCTAATATCCCATATGAATTCTGGACATTCTCTTATATGTCTTACATTTGAATTATTTTCAGCATCTTCCTTAATCAAGAAACCATTTATACATTTATCTGAATTAAAACGATGAAAAAGCATCTCATCCTTAAAGCTTTTTCCCATAAAATGAATTAAAGGTGGTGCCCCTTCCTCATATTGAATACTAATACCAGAATCAGCAAAAAAAGAAGAAAAAATATCATTTTTAATTATAGATTCTATATTTAAGATTCCATTTTGTTGAAAACTACTTTCATCTATCCCAGAAGTAAGGTGGAACATAAATAATTTATCAGGAAGAATATCATCTTTACGTAAATTAAAATATTTTAATACGTCTTCTATATAAATATTATTATATTTCCATAATTTATCTATATTGCTAATTCTGTCCTTATTGCTATCAATAAACATAACCAGAGTTTCTTCGTTAGTTCCAAATAAATCAGATAAAGATTTTAAAGTTGTTTCAACTGATGAACAATCTAGTATTCTCAATTTTTTTCTCCTTAATTAGTTTTTTAAATACGATAATAAACCATCAATGTGTACCCAATTTTTTCAAACCCTTTTATAATAATTGCAATCATCCAATAATTCCTATTTTTCAGCAATACCCTTCATCCATTAAATCGGCCTTTAGTCGAAGATACTTCTAGGTTACATATACATATTTAACCTTAAATATCTGCATGGTTCTTTTAATATGACTGAGTGACCAGTTAAGCTCGCCCTTATTGCAATCTCCGCCGTTTCCCGATCGCGGATCTCCCCCACCATGATAATATCCGGGTCGTGTCGTAAAATCGCTTTCAAGCCGGTGGAATACGTTATCCCGGCTTTTTCATTCACTTGTATTTGTACCATATCCTCATACATCTTCTCCACGGGATCTTCCAGTGTGATCACATTGCGATTCAAGGCTGCCGAACAGTGGTGAACAAGGGAATACAAAGTCGTTGTTTTCCCACTGCCGGTCGGTCCTGTGAATAAAATGAGACCATGAGAATACATCAGTAGTGCGAGTAATTTTTTTGCAGATGAAGGATACAGGGACATTTTATCGATTGGTATTTGATATTTTTGGGGGAGTATTCGAATGACGAGACTTTCTTTTAAATGAGTGGTTGGTAAGGTAGATATTCTGAGAGATAGAGGTGTATTACGAACGGTAAGACTGAAGGAGCCACTTTGCGGCTTTCGTTTTTCTCCAATGTCCATGGAAGCCATGAACTTTAAATGGGCTATCAATCGTTCTGCCTGATCCGGATCAATCGTCTGGAACGGTACTAATACCCCGAGCTTTCTAAACTGAATCAAGTAATCTTTCGTTCTGGGTATGACATGAACATCTGTCGCATCACTGCTGAATGCTTCTCCAATCATCACTTCCGATAGGGATTCTACTGAGTGAAATATACATGTGCACCACCTTTCTGTTTTTCTAACTTAAGATATACGACATTAATTTACAATATCCTTCTTTTTCTTTTAAATTTTTCTCGCCAAATACTTAAGGATAATTGAAATCATTTCTTCCACGACTAAATTCAAACCCAGTCATTCACACAATCACCCCACGCCCATATACATAAAAAGAATAGAAATCATAAAATCGAAAGCGGTGACAATATCCCATGAGTAAATACATGGATTACACCTCTCCGGAAGCTCAATTCTTTTTTGATGTTAATAAAAATCCCTTATTTAAAAAAGACAATCAAAATCTAATAAATATCTTAGGGGTAAATCAGTTGAATACGTTGGATAACTCTTCCCTGCTTGATATCTATTTAAGTAAACATAATTTCGTGGAACCACACTACCATCAGAACGCAGCTGAACTAGTTTATTGCATTTCTGGTGGAGCTGTTGTTTCCATGCTCAATCCATATACTAAGGAAGTCTTGAATTTCCGTATTTCACCTGGACAGGTGGCAAATGTTCCACAAGGCTGGTGGCATTATGAGGAAGCAACGAAAGATCAAACTCACCTTTTAGCCATATTTAATGCATCTACCCCTGAGGTGATATTGGGCTCTGACATCTTAAAATTCACCCCTTCAAGCGTCATGGCTTACAATTATTGTATGGATGAATCCGAGTGGATCAAAACGACAGAAAAAGTGAAGCCAAGTACTTACATCGGTCCTGGCTGCTTAGAACCAGAAAGGCATTTATCTCAACGACAATCCCATTTCACCTATTCCCCTTACCATTATCAATATCAGCCAAACCCTTGTTATTATCGTCAGTGTATTCCAAAAACCTTTTAAAAATCCTGGAGGAACTTTTTTAAAATACAAATGAATAGAATGGCAAAATACAACCATACTATATTTTGTAAAGACGACAATGGGCTATAGCCAAGCGGTAAGGCATCGCACTTTGACTGCGACATGCGTTGGTTCGAATCCAGCTAGCCCAGTATTAAAAGCGGAGGCGGCTTGCTTAGCCCCGACAAGCACAACTGGGAAGTCCCAAAAGGCGTTTTTTGCCTTATGGGACTTTTCAGTTGTGACCTCGAGGGGCTAGCCGCCGGAGCTAGATATTAGAAAAGCGGAAGCGGCTTGTTCAGAGGCGACAAGCATTGAAAACGGCAGGCACTTTTCAAAAAGTGCCTGCCGTTTTCAATCCATCCTATTTTTCATTATGCATTCAGCTGCTTTTCTTCAACGGTCTGTTCTTGTTCGCAAGGCTTTGTAATCCTTCTGGATTGTATCCGACCACCAGCTTTTTACCGTCTGTTAATAAAGGTCTGCGAAGAAGTTTTGGCTCTTCAATAATTAATTTAATCACTTCTGATAGAGGTAAATCGTTCACATCTTTGCCTAAGTCTTTGAAGGTTTGGCTTCTTGTAGCCAATATTTCATCAAGTCCATCGGTGGTCAGGGATAGTAGCTCCATTAGTTCTCTATGGGTAGGTGTCTCTCTGAATAGATGTCTTTCATCAAAATCAACGGAATGGGCAGTTAGCCATTTTTTGGCTTTTCGGCAAGAGGTACAGCTTGGATAAGTAAAAAATGTCAGGTTATTCACTTTCATGACCTCCTTAAATTTGAGCTTGCATGTTCATAATACGTTAAACATATTGTACATTAGTTGTATAACCTTTGTATAGTAATATCCCTTGGAAAATTGTGAACTTTTTATAAACAATGAATGAATCAAGCTATAATAGGCTTTCCATTCATATCCATTCTTTTTCTTGAGGCTTATAATAGAGTTATTAACCACAAAATTGAGGTGTTCCTTGAATGGATATGACACTGAAGGTTACAAGCGTCCTGTCAGACCCGACCCGGTATTCCATTTACTTGTACATTAGTGAGAGAAAACATGAGCTTTCAGTTCAAGACATCGCCGAAAAGTTTCATATTCACCCGAATGTTGCCCGTCTACACCTATCAAAACTGGAAGAGATTCGAGTCTTACAATCAGAATATGTCAAGACCGGCAAAGGCGGCAGGCCAGGCAAACGATATATTCCTTCTGAAGAAGTCGTCCAGTTATCCTTTCCTCCTCGTGACTTCCGTTTACTTAGCGATCTCACCATTGCCTCATTAGCAAAGCTCGGAGAAGAAGGGTTCAGGGTTTTGGTGGAGACAGGATATGAGTACGGTAAAAGCTTGGTGGACCACTACCTTGAAAGCCGTAACCTATCCTTAGTTGGAGTAACACAAGCTGAAAAGGTGCATGTTTTATCACAAATAGCCAAATCGATCGGCTTTACTTTAGATGAGTCAATCAGTGATGCGGACCCCATCAGGTTCCACTATGATCATTGCCCTTTTAATGAAAATGCTCAGCTGGAACCCGTGTTCATATGTGGTTTACACAACGCGTTATTAAAAGGTATGTTTGAAACTCTATACTCTGTGGAAGAATTTAAACAAGAAGAAAATATGATAAATGACTGTTCCACGTGTAGATATCACGTAATCGTCACAAACTAAAAGCAAACGGATATTTACTTTTATGGTAGTATTCATTTATAATATTGAATGATGGACTTAGGGTGCAAAGGAGGGTTACATATGGATCGTATGTTTAGAGTTCTTGGATTTTGGACTGGTATATTTGCTGTAATGTTCTATCTTGGTGATATGACCACGACATCATTAATCTTTTTAGGCCAAACAGGATTCTTCATTATGCTTAGCTATTTAAAACTGTCCGAACGTATGTATATTTACATTTTCGGTGCTTACTTAACAGTGTTCTTTGCTGGATTTACTTATTGGACGACCTTTATGATGACTCCGGGTGCAGGAGGACACTAAAAAAAATTCCCTTTAGCCATAAGCTAAAGGGAATTTTTTTGTGCAATTTAGAACCCATTTAAAAATGGATTTGAATCCATCTCACCTTCAATCGATGTTTCCGGACCGTGACCAGGTAGAACCGTCGTAGTCTCAGGTAACGTTAACAACTTTTCATGAATGCTTGCCAGCAGCTCTTTATGATTTCCTCCAGGCAAATCGGAACGCCCGATACTACCCATAAATAACGTATCTCCTGCTAATACAATTCCACTTTCTTGTACATAATAAGAAATACTACCAGGTGAATGACCAGGCGTTTCAAATAACTGCAACTGAAAATCACCAATGGTCAGATGTTTTTCATTTGTTAATATGTAATCAGCAGGCTTAAGTCGGATCAGGTCACCCATCATGAACAATTGTGACCCGTTTAATGCAGGATCCAGTAACCACTTAGCTTCTTTCTCGTGGACATATACCGGAATGCTATAATTGTCACGTACTTGATCAACTGCTCCAATATGATCAAAATGAGCATGAGTAAGGAGAATGGCTAACGGAGTTAACGAATGATTCTCTAACCACTGAATCAGCTTCTCCCCTTCTCCACCCGGATCCACGACCAGGCATTCATTTTTTGTGTTCCATAGAATATAGCAGTTGGTTTGTAAGGGTCCTAACGGAATTTGTTTCCACTGCAACGTCTCCACCTCCAAATGTGATACTATTATTGTAGCAGAACTTATCACATCATAAAAACATGGTGGATAGAGCGCCATAGAAGTGTCAAATTTTTGACCTCGACAAACAGAGGAAAAAAATATAAAATGTTAATGAGTGCATTTATGTACATATGGTTATCAGGTAGTAAAACGCATTTTAATGAAAGGGGTCATATAAATGGGTCTTGTAATTATTACAGCATTGGTTACATTATTAGCTTTGTTTGCGGTAGTAAGCACTTTCAAAAACAAGAATGCTATGGGAATTCTTTTCTCACTGGCAACATTAGGCGTTTTTGGTTGGTTTACAATTATGACTGTCCTTCACTCTGGTTACCCAGGTGGGCATTAATTAAACAAATGAATCATCATAAAAAAGCCTTCCGTTTCATAACGGAAGGCTTTTTTACTTTTAATTAGGGTACCCGAAGGTTATGTAGGCACTAAAAAGTACCCTATAGACCTTTAAAATGGGTACGTTATAATAGAAATAAGTTTAAGACGATCTGGATAATAGCCAACATAGCGGTCTATCCTATATGGAAAGAGTGGTTCAGGAACGGAGGTTTATTCATGAAAAAATATAATATCCCTGTAGAGGCTTCCTTAGAAGTCATCGGAGGCAAGTGGAAAGTTGTGATTCTCTGTCATTTGATCAAAAGCAAGCGAAGAACCAGTGAATTGAAGAAACTAATGCCTGGAATCACTCAGAAAATGCTGACGCAGCAGCTGAGAGAGCTCGAAGCAGATGGAGTCATCAATAGAATTATTTACAATCAAGTTCCCCCGAAAGTAGAATACGAATTAACGGAGTATGGATGGTCGTTAAAAGGACCTTTAGATATGCTCTGTGCATGGGGAGAACAGCATATTGAAAAAACCTATCCTGACAAAAGCGAAGTGTTGGTGGATAGTGAGGAAGCATAGTTCAGCAAACAATGGGGTGAGTATCTTTAAGATACCCACCCCTTATTTGTTGATTATTGTTCTAGTTGACGCTGTACAGAAGAGAGTTTCCCTTCCATTGTCGACTTCTTATCACGGCGATCATCGATTCGAATATTTGTTGCTACACGTTTGATCCCCTGTTGGAAAGGTGATTCATGAATGTCTTGTATGACCTGAAACAAAACGGGAAGATCCCCCTCGATGATGGTATTCATCGGAGTTAGTTGAAAACGGATTTCCCCTTTTCCCTCATACTCTTTAAGTATTCTATGTAAATCCGCTACATAGGAACTTACACTTGGTGATTCCGTCCCAATTGGAATGACTGTTACATCAACGATTGCCATTATAGATCTGCTCCTTCTTCTTTCAGTAGTTGAATGATGGTTGAGTCCGTCAAATCGATTACTTTCTCAAGTTGATTTCCATATAAACAATAGTCCCCATTTGGTGAACACTGAATAGGTTCTAATGGCAGATCCTCAAAGAGAACATTTTCTCCTCCAGAAACCGTATCCCATTCTTCTAATGAGAATGTCCCAGAGTAAGTATCAAAGGAACCCGGTTCATTTGCCACGAAAGTAATCAACTGACCCTTCCCTTCTATCATATCATAATGAGGAATTAACCAATCAGAATAACGGCTCAACAGATCTACTGTAAATTCTGACTGAACCTCACCATTTGCAGTAATGAATTGATACGTAAACGGACCTTCTTCTTCCCGAGAAAAGATAGATAAAAGAGAATCCTTAAATTGATTGAAGTGGACGCTTGTATCCACAATCATTTCCTGCCCACCACCCTGAATATTCTGGGATATGAGTGGAGCCGCAACGCTGATTTCTTCCTTATTCCAATCTTGAAAAAGAATGGAGGATTTCGATTGCCACTGAACAAATGGCTGCTCTACTTCAATAGAATCCATTGATCCCTCTTCTACATCAATATGAAAGACTTGAAAGCTCCAATCTTCGCTGAAGCTGGTCATGAGCAAAGCATTTTCATCAAACTGGTTCCAAGAATGAGTCAGTTCGTAGGATGGGATGTTTTCCTGAAATAGCACCTCTCCTGCCCTGTCTATTATCGTCACCCGGGCTGAATACGAGGCAGGTGCAGAATGTATGAGTATTTTTTTCTTATCGGGTGAGATGCTTGCACTCACAAATGACGAAGGAATACTATAGATTTTCTTATTGCTTCCATCATAGAGATTATAAATATATAAAGAGGATAGATCATCATCATTTTGTACGGATAGAATCTCTGAATCTGAAAGCCAGCCTATGTTTTCTACAAAACTGTCTTGAGCAAGAATTCCTGCAACGACTTCCTTGTTTTTAGTCTTCTCTTTCACGGGGGGAGAAGTTTGAGTTTGTTCAGTTTGACAAGCTGACAGCCACAGAATACTTAACAGAAAAAACAGCAATACATTTACCTTTTTCTTATTCATAATCCTTCTCCCTCCCTCCATTCTTTTCATACTAATTAGTACGTTTCAAAGCAGAAAATGTTTCAAAATTATTAAAAAAACATTACAAAAATTCAAAAAAGTGATGACCAGATGTTCACTCGCACACCATTTGGGTCACCACGATCGGTTATTCTTTAAATAGGATGATGACTTATTTTACTCCTGATTTTCACTTTGTACAATAGTTATTTATGGAACCTGTCAAAAGATTTTTCGATTCATTTTTTATGATAAGTCGAATTTCATACAGTCTTGTCGGGGCTGAACGAGCCGCCTCCGCTTTTGTTTCATCCAGCTCCGGCGGCTAGCCCCTCGAGGTCATAAGGCAAACCTGCCAAGAAGGCAAAGAACGCCTTCCCGGCAGGTTCGCCTTATGCTTGTCGGGGCTGAGCGAGCCGCCTCCGCTTTTGTTAGTACCATCGATAGATGGATACAAGGAAGATTCCGAGCATGTCTTGGTAGATTTCGTTGAATTGAGAGAGGGGCAGAGGATTTATTCCTTTTCCTAACTCGATGGTAAACCCCGCTTTCTTGAAATCTTTAATGAACCAATCCTTGTAACCCGCGTAGCTATCTATATACCTGACAGATTCATACCCGCTTACTCTGTTAAAATCTTCTGAAAGCCTAGAAGCTTCCGGCGGCTCCAAGCCCTCATAGCCCCAGTAGAATTCCTTCCCTTGAGTGTGGAGGGCAAGCAGCCGGTCGAACTTTTCCTGTCGGGCCAGTTTTACCATAGCGACTGCTTCAGGTTCTGAAAGAGGCTTATATCCTGGGAAATCTCTCGGAGCTGGTGCTTTTTCTTCTTTTCTTTCTTTCTCTACCTCCCATTTGGCTGGGAATTGGTTATTCAGGTCTACTCCTCTTATATTAGCTTTCCAGCCAGTAAAGTCGGAACTTCCCCGATTGATTTCGATTAATTCTTTTCGCTTGTCTTTCGGCGGTCCATTCAAGACGAGATCTACCCCATCCGGATTAACCATAGGTACAAACGATATCGTCACCTCCCCATATATAGGAAGGGTTTGAATTCCTCTCATGAGATTTCCATTCGTTAACGATAATAAATAGTCATTTATGAACGTCATTAGGATGGAGGTGGTTATCCATTCATTTGCATGAAAAGATGCATTTATGTGAACCTTTTTCTTTCCTGTTCCAACTCTCATTTCAATGAGGTCTTTACCAAGCACACTTTCGCCGACCGAGTTTAATTTGATGAACGGATAAACCTCTTTTAATTTTTTCACATCTTCTTCGAAAGTTTCTGAGCTATAGGCTTGTTTCCCATTGACTATTGGATATACCACTCTTGCTGGTAGAAAAATGCTTGACCCTATTTGTAAATGGTTAGGATTAACTCCTTCGTTCAGTAGGAGTAAAGCGTCTACTCCTATATTCCGCTTCTCGGCAAGCGTCCAAAAGGTATCTCCTTGATTTATGGTATGACTTTCTTTTCTGAATCCAGGGAGTTCTATCTCTGTCCCAATCTTCAATCCATTCGGATCAACGGAAGGGTTCGAATCAATAATTAATTGGATTGGAATATAAAACAGCTGGCTATAGTACCAAAGAGAATCGCCATTACGAACTTTCACTTTCATGAAGGAACCTCCCTATACATATGTCCTTACTTACATGTATGAATGGTTCTATAATTCATGACAAAAAAAGCTTGCGAATCTCTTCGCAAGCTCTTTTTTACTTATTCATCATGGTCTTCGTTTTCACCATAAAAGCGGAGAAGGTCTCCGTTAATGATCTTATCGGAGTATTCCAGTTCCTCATTTACACGCTCTTTGTATGGCTCACAGTATTTCATATCCGTTGTTTCTTCGGATTCTTTATTCCAGCACTTTTCACCTGCAAAAACATAGTCCTTAGTGATGAATCGACCGTCACGCAGAATGGCCAGGTCTTCTTTCTGACTGGAGAACATATCAGAACCGAACTGGATATCCTCCTTCGTGTCGATTCCTAAAAGATGCATAATCGTTGGTTTTAAGTCAATTTGCCCGGAAACTTTAGAAATGGTTTTTCCATCCTGTCCAGGAACATGAATGATTAAAGGCACCTCTTGAAGCTGTGTACTTACAACTGGTGTAACTTCTTTACCAAGATATTGGCTCATGGCCTTATTATGATTTTCGGAAATGCCGTAGTGATCTCCGTACATCACGATAACAGAGTTTTCATATAAACCTGATTCCTTTAAGTCTGTAATGAAGTTCTTTACAGCTTCATCCATGTAACGGACCGTTTGGAAATAACGATTGACCGTACCGTCATTGGATGTATAAGGATCGATAAGCTTATCTTCTTCATCCAGTGTAAATGGATAATGGTTCGTCAGTGTGATCATCTTCGTACTGAAAGGTTGAGGCATCTCTTTCATATGCTCAACAGATTGCTCAAAGAACGGAATATCCTTCATACCCCAGTTAACAGAATTTTCTTCCGTTACCTCATAGTCGGGTAAAGAATAGAAACGTTCATATCCTAAGGAATCATACATAATGTCACGATTCCAGAAGCTTTTATTATTTGCATGCATAGCGGTTGTATAGTATCCATTTTCTCCAAGCTTTTCCGTCATGGATTCAAACTCATTTCCTGAATGAGTGAAGAATACCGCCCCACGGTTCAATGGGTAAAGGGAATTATCGAGTAAAAACTCGGAATCAGACGTTTTCCCTTGCTGAGTCTGATGGTAGAAATTATCGAAGTAATAGCTTTCTCCAATAAAGTCATTCAGGAAAGGTGTAATTTCCTGACCATTCATTTCGCTATTAATGACAAAGTTCTGTAGTGATTCAAGTGATACGATGATCAAGTTCTTGTCCTTTGCCACACCAAACATTTCTTTATCAGGTTCGATGTAACTTGCACGAACATAGTTATCAATATCCGCTAGTTCACTGCCGTCTGCCATGGCTCTTTGAGCGGAAGACTTTGATTGTAAGAAAATATCATACACATGGTAATTATACGTTCCAATATTCTTTACTAACATTTCACGATCGAACGTTCTTGTCAGCAGCTGTGGTCGTTCCGATTCTGCCAAGCCAAGGTTAAAGAAAACAAGGGCCGTGGCAACCAGGAAATACGCACGTCGATTGGCTCTGCTATAGTTTTGCAGTGAGAACCATGTTGGCTTTAACTTGATGAACAGAATTAACACAATGACATCTGTAAAGTAGAATAAATCCTTCCAGCTCATAATGGCGCTGGCACTCGTACCTAAATCAGAGAAATTGCTGGTTTGAAACAGGACGGGGAGTGTCAAAAAGTCATCAAAGAACCGATAGAAAACAACGTTTCCATATAGGATAAACGAAAGGACGAAGCTTGCAGCGATAATATAGCGGGTGCGAGACTTATCCTTCTTAAGAAGTAATCCTACTCCGAAGATAAATAGTAAGAAACTTAGTGGGTTGATGAAGAGTATAAGTTCTTGGAGTGTATTTTCTATCTTTATATCAAAACTAGTTTTATAGACAATGTACGTTTTAACCCAAAGGAGCAATGCAGCGATGATAATAAGTGAAGCCTTTGGTGTCTTTTTCAAATTCATTTAATCAACCTCCTTGCTACAAACGGTTCCTTCGTATGTAACAAATTCATGTAATATTTGTAATGGTAAAATTAGGTAATATCAGACGTGCAACCTTGACCTATCTTAATACTTTTTTTACAAAACGTCAAACTTCAATTCACATCAATCATGTATAATAATTATTTAAGTCTTATTCTCTTACCCATCCTATTAGACGATTGAAACCGTTGAAAGTTTCAAAATAACTATATTTTTTAAAAACGGTTCCTTCGTCCCTGAGTCATAAAGACTAGTCGTGATCTTTAGTAGAATCACAGAAAAAAGAACCCTCCTTTGCAGGAAAGCTCTTTCTCTACTGATTATGCAAATTTATTTCATCAGATCTTATTCTTTACCAACCATGCTGCACCGATAACACCGGCGTCATTTCCAAGTGTAGCAATGCTCAGGTTTGTTGAAGTACGGACGGTAGGAAATGAGAATTGCTTGAAATATTTTACGACCGGGGTTAATAAGATCTCACCCGCTTTGGAAACTCCTCCACCGATGACGATCTTTTCAGGATTCAGGGCATTCCCTAAATTCGCGAGGGACAACCCTAAATAGAAGGCTAATTGATCAATGACTTCAAGGGCAAGTTCATCATGCTCTCTTGCTGCATCAAAAATATCCTTTGCACTGACTGTCCCATGGGACTCTCTTATCCCTCGCAGAACAGACGTTTTCGGTGTCGCATCCAGTTTTTCATTTGCGAGACGAACGACTCCAGTAGCAGAAGCAACCGTTTCTAAACAACCGGTCTTTCCACAGTTACACTGGAACCCACCTTCAGGAACAACGGTAATATGCCCGATTTCACCACCTGCACCTTTCACTCCGTGCACGATATCTCCATTGGTTATGACTCCCCCACCAACACCTGTTCCAAGGGTCACACAGACGATATCCTTCCCTCCGTCTCCTGCACCTTTCCACATTTCACCCAGTGCTGCGCAGTTTGCATCATTATCAATAACGGCTGATAAACCTGATTCCATTTCAAGTAAATCTTTTAATGGCGTATTTTTGTCCCATCCTAAATTAACGGCTTCGTAAATAATGCCTTTCGCCATATCGACAGGTCCCGGCGCACCCATTCCGATTCCTACCAGTTTATCTTTTGATTGATCTAAGTCTTCAAGCTTCTTATCAATCGCTTTAGCAATATCTACAATAATATTTTTGCCGTTCTCTGATTTATCAGTAGGGATTTCCCATTTATGTAAGAGCTCACCGTACTTATTCAAGAACGCGATTTTCGTCGTCGTTCCTCCTAAATCTACACCAACCAACCATTTTTCTGTCATCTTTATCACCTGTCCTGTTTTTCTTTTTCAATTTCTATTTCATGTCGCAACAAAAACAAAGCTGTTTGAAAATCCCGCGTTCCAATCAGCTGGGATTGATAAAGTTCTATTAGTTCGCCTTCCATTAGTTGCAGGTCAGAAAGACGATGCCCAACATAGATAATGGTTCCATAACTTTTTAATAACTGTTGGATATCATAAATCGTTTTCATATCATACACCCTGCTTTCTATCATTCACATTAAAGTATAAGTGAAAATCACCATCTTCTCAATACGCAGCTATCAAATATCCTTTCTAGGTTCTTTTCAAGAAGGTTGTTGTTATATTACAAAGATGAGCTATGACTTTGTCAACCAGAGTGTGTTGGATGGTGAGGGGAACTGCTCCGCTTTCCGCGGACGTTCGGCCGAGCCTCCTCAGCTTCGCTTCCGGGGTCTCGGCACGCCCGTACTTCCGCAGGAGTCTACGCAGTTCCCCTCACCATCTTTAATAGGTTTTTCATGACAGAGTTTAATAGTGAGAGAAACAATTATAATGAAAACAGCCTTTCTAAGAATTTGGTTACGACTTTCCAAACCCTGGGGCATGATTAGCAATCGAGAAAATAGCCTTCCAATGTTCCACCAAATTATATATATCTTCGTTTTCATTTGGTGTTAAAACCCACCTTGTAGTGTTTTTGTATTGTAGGAAGTTTCTTTTTATGAACAAACTTTTTACAATATGAGCTATTTTTGTGATTGCTTCTCAATATTTATAGACAGTTAGAATGTAGTAGCACAGAGTGGATTGTAGCGGAAGGCACTTGACTCCTGCGGGAAATAGAGGAAAAGTCGAGACCCCACAGGGCGAAGCCCGAGGAGGCTCGACTTCCTCCCCGCGGAAAGCAAGTGCCTGGAGCGGAAAGAAACGGTCAATATTTTGTTCGCAAATCACTGATACAAGAAAAAATTATGAACAGAGCCTATCTAAATAACAAACAAAAAAAGACCTCCTTAATGGAATATTCAATAAGGAAATCTCTTCAACTTATATTAACGATCGGGATCTTTCGGGTGTAAGAACCGCGGTCGTCTGTTTTTCAACGGCATAGGCGAACGCAGGAATACGTCACGGAATGCTCTTAAATTAAACGGAATAAATGGCCACATATACGGAATATCAAAGGAATTCATTCTTGAAAGCATGATAATCCATAGCAGGATACCCACCACAAATCCGTACACTCCGAATAATGCAGTGCAGATCAATAAGAAGATCCTGACTAACCGGTTGGCTAAGCTCATCTCATAGCTTGGCGTGGCAAACGTCCCGATTGCTGCAATGGCCAGGTAAAGGATGACTTCGTTAATTAAGAGACCAACTTCCACCGCCACCTGTCCAATCATTAACGCAGCAACGAGACCAAGGGCCGTAGCTAACGAAGAAGGGGTATGAATGGCTGCCATCCTTAGAATATCGATTCCGATTTCAATGATTAAAAATTGAAGGAACAACGGTACTTCCCCAACATCATTTGGCCCCACATAACTCATTGCTTCCGGCAATAGTTCAGGATGAATCGCAAATAGATAATAAAACGGCAGTAAGAAAATCGAACTCCACACAGCGATAAACCTGACAAAGCGTAAGTAGGCTCCAACTGAAGGCTTATTTCTATATTCTTCTGCATGCTGGAGGTGATGCCAAAAAGTTGTCGGTGTAATCAAGACACTCGGTGAGCCGTCCACCATAATAATGACGTGTCCTTCATATAAGTGCGCAGCTGCTGTATCCGGCCTTTCCGTATAACGGACCATGGGATATGGATTCCAGTGGCGCCCGGCAATAAACTCTTCCAGCGTCTTCTCTCCCATGGGAAGACCATCTGTGTCGATCTTCGATAGGGCATCTTTGATTTTATGGACTAAATTTGGATCGGCAATGTCTTCAATATAGCTGACGACTATATCTGTTTTGGATCTTCTCCCAATTTGCATATATTCCATTCGAAGCGAAGGATCGCGAACTCTCCTTCTTGTCAACGCTGTATTGAACACAATCGTCTCGACATACCCGTCCCTGGAACCCCTCACCACCCGTTCTATATCTGGTTCCTGCGGTCCTCTGACTGGATACGTTCTTGCATCAATCATAATGACCTTGTCAATACCATCCACCACAAGGGCTGTGGGACCTGCCAATACTAAATCGATGACTTGGTTCAGATCATCTACTTGCTCGATCTCTATGTAAGGAATGTACGTCTTCAATAATTTTTCTAACGTGTCTTCTTCTAATTGTTCAGGACTAAGTCCTGACAAAAGCTTCATCAGATAATGCATAATATCATCTTTAACAAAGCCATCCACTAAAAACATCGCCATTTTTCTCTCAGCATACTCCAAATCCAATTGAATGACATCAAAGCTTTTGTCTACTGCTAAGGTATCCCTTAGATAATTGGTGTTTTCTTCAATCTGAGTAGAGACAGGCTTTTTCTTTTGATTTGTCATTAGCCTTCACTCCCAATACATTTACATGAATTTCCATCTTTACCATCCTAGACAAAGCAACTAGAAAACATACATCCTATCATATTGATATCATGCGCTTCATACTATTTACTAAATGGACATACTACTGGAGTGAACGAAATGAAGCAAAGACTAAAAGAAGCCATGCCCTTTCTTGTCATCATGTGCATTGTTGCTCTTGGGATTCAATATGTTTACAAGCCCCAAACCGAGGAAAGCATTATTTTTTTTCCGATAAATGAACATGTTTCCTATGAATCTGCCACTACCATTCTGATGCTTCAGCCCGAGAAGAAAAATGATCATTATGAGGTGAACTGGAAGGTATCTTCAAAGCTTGATACACCTGCCTATTTACGTCAGGATGTCGGCTTTTTATTTATGAACGGAAGACTAAAAGGGCTCATGAACGAATGGGAACAGGACACCGATCAAATTGTTGAGGAATCAACCATAAAGGGAAAAGAAAGTAGTCTCCTTGAAGCTGTGTCTTTCCACTATTCTGAAATTCATGAAACGGAAACAGATTTTACGAGTGCACAGAAAATGTCTGAAGATACACTGTATGTGATTGATTCGAATTTCAGCCCATTAAATGCCTTCCGACAACCCGGTACAGATGCAGAAAAAGAATGGAAAAACATTCTGGACAAAGTGACTTCCCAACAGCTGGACTATCAATGGGAAAAGGCAGTCGAAGCCATGAAAATCCCAATGGAAGACTATACATCCTTTCCATTAACTCAACTCCCTCAATTAGAAGATCAACCTTTGGAAGGATTTACCGCGCAAGAATGGGAACGTGTTATAGGAAACCTATGGGAAGGACTTTATAAAAACTATTATTTAGGAATTAAAAAAGAGGATGGCTCTGTCATTGAGTCGATAGACAGTTCCATCCCACTTATATTAGTGAAAAAAGATCGAAAGGAAGTTCTCGTGTTACTGATTGATAAAAATGGAGAAGCTTCTTTACTTAAACAACAGATTTCCATTTAAGTGTTCTCCTGTAACTCTTTATAAAGTTTTTCATACTTTTCATCCTGCCTATTTATTTCATAGGCTTTTTTTGCATGAACAAGAGCTTCCTTTCTGTCACCTGAGTCGATCAGAATTAACGCAAGATTGTAGTGAGCTTCATGAAACTCACCATTTTCCTGGATTGCAGCTCTCAAATGATCTTTCGCTTGTGCTAATTTGTTCATCTTGATTTCAGCATATGATAAGTAGAAATATGTCTGTGCATTTGGTGAGCCTTCTTCAACCACCGGGATAAGAATATTTTCCGTTTCCTCCCACTGTTGATTGGAAATCTTTTCTTGAGCCACGCCATTCACAGTGTTAACGTCCCAAGAGGTTGGATCTGCACCTATCCCCCTCGACACAAGAACCCCAACAAGTAGGATGCTTCCCGTCAGAAATAACAATTGACGAAGTGGGCGGTGAGCATTCGGCAAGCTGACCATTCCTGCTGCGAGAAAACCTCCCACCAATCCACCTATATGACCTGCATTATCAATTCCCGGGAGTGTAAACCCCAGGACTAAGTTCAACAGGATCACCGCAATAATATTGGTACCGATCGTTCTAAAGAAAATCTTCGGATATAATACACCGAAATACAGCAGTGCACCGAAACAGCCGAAGATCGCGCCACTGGCCCCTGCAGAAAGATTGGATGTGAAAAGAAAGCTGGCTAGAGAGCCCGTGATTCCCGATATCATATAAATGAAGATGAATCTGAGTCGTCCGAACATTTTCTCGACTGCCATCCCCAGATAAAATAGGGCCAGCGTGTTCATAAGTAAATGCAGTATTCCTATATGCAGAAAGATCGGGGTTACAAGGCGCCACCACTCTCCTTCAATCATGAGGGGATTGTACTTAGCACCGAACTCAATCAGTGTTTGTGGATCCTTGCTTCCACCATTTAGTTCAAGAATGAAGAACATGATCAATTGGATTGCAATGAAGAAGTAGGTAAAGAACGGCTTTCCTTTTTCAAACAGCTGCCTTTCCTTTTGTATCTGTTTGGAAGAAGAAGTCATGGTCATGCTTTTTATCCACTCTACATTGGCATCCAATATTTCCGGGGGGAGGTCCCATTCCCCGCTATTGAATAAAGGGTCATTCCTAAGCGTTTCGACACTTTGATCACCATGAAGAAGAAGTGGCTGAACGGATGTCCTTTGATTGTTCAGGGGTTCCTGGAATAAATCCGGCTCTGCATCTACAGGTGGATAAGTGGAGACATAGATATTCTTCATTTGAAGTTGCCTTTTCCCAAGGGATTTTCTGATTTTCTCCCCATTCATGGAGGTCAATTCCATATCCCGCTTGACCCAGTTTCCCCAATCCAGATCTTTCCGGACCAGTCGAATGACGTTCGCTTCTTTCTTACCGGTATTCTCCAGCCATATTTCATCCTGATTGGGAGAGAGATTAAGAATTCGATAGTGTTTATCTTCAACGAGATGATAAGCTATCTTCCAAAACAAATAATGATAACGTAAATCCACATCATCCACTACTTTCTTTTTTTAAGAAATCCTATTCTACCCCTACTATACCGAACCTTTTCTTAACCTGTAAAACAAAAAAGACTGTAAGGGGGATTTTCCCCCTTACAGTCTTTTTCAATGTTATCCTCTGAATGCACCTTGAATGAATTTAGAGCGAATACCAGGTATCCCCATGGCTGCTTTCACAGCAAATTTTCTAATGAGAAAGTTCCCTAGAAATACATTTAACAGTCGATATCGATTCGGAATTAGAAAAAGAACCAAACCGCCCAGCACTAACCATTTTGTCCATCCGTTCATGATGATCCCTCCTGATAGTAGTTTGGATCATTATAGAGAAGCTTATTCCACTAAATTACAAGGAAACAATACTTTCTTTCGGTACCGTCAATAGAATATGAGCATAAATAATCCTGCAAAAAGACTCGACATAGCATTCACAGTCTCATTATTCATGAGAGGAAGCCCTTTCGTTTTTTCTGTGTGATGTCCACAATGAACGGATGACTCTGTTCGAAGATCGCAGACCGGACAACGGTACTCCAACTGAATGAACGCGCCAAGTACTGTATCCAAGATGTTTCCTAAAAACCCGGAAAGGAGAAGGAGGAAGAAGAGAGAGACATCCCCGACGTTCAACAAGATCAATGAGGCCATTGAGATAAGGGCAGATCCAAATATAGCCGCTACCGTACCGGTGATGGAAACTGCACCCGACGTGCCTTTGGGAACTCTCCTGAACGTTCTTATGGAAAACGGCATTTTATGACTGAGAGGACCTATTTCTGAGGCCCATGTATCAGCGTTTGCCCCAGCGATTGACGCAATGAAGGCCAGGGTCCAGACTTCGTTTCCCGTCACACTGAATAATATGGCAAAGAGGGCTGCAGGACCTCCGTTCGCCAACACTTGCTGCCAGTCCCTGATGGACGTTTTCGCTAAGCGCTCCTCAATCCCTATCTTGCTTTTCTTAAAAAGACGTGACCATATGCTTGATGATAAGAAGAACACGCCTAAAATAAACAGCCCCTCAAACCCATATGAATAGCCAATAGCGAGGCCCATCATTATGGCCATTACAGCGCCTGAGAGACTTAAATTATTGGTTTTCCACCCTGCTATGGCGATGGAGAAAATAAAAAGGAGAAGAATGAGATACTCAAGAACCACAATCGATCCGTCCCTTTTCCGTCAAAATCGTTCCAACGGGTATGTCGAAAGATTCGATTGGCAATGTGTCGACCATTTGCTCCACAAAGGCAAGGGACATTGTCAGTCCCGGATAGCTAGAGAGTAACCTGTCATAATATCCCCCACCAAACCCCAGCCGGTATCCATTTTCTGTATAAGCCAAACCAGGAACGATCATCATTTCAATAGCGTCATTATGTACAACTGATGACTTGTCGGGGTCTGGTTCATACAAATCAAAATAGGATGGTTCGAGCTGATGGAAATCATGAAGCTCATAGAAGACCAAATCACGGTTTTTTGGAAAACATTTCGGGACTACTACGGATTTTCCTTCCTCCCATCCCCGTTTGATGATGTTCCACGTATTGATTTCCGGAGGCTTTGAAATGGTCACCGCGATAGTGGTACTGTTTTTCCACTCAGGAGACTGAAAGAGTAATTTTTCAATTTGGAAACACTTTTGTTGATACGATATATGATCGATCGACTTCAATCTTTGAAGCTGAAGATTCCGCAGTTCTTTTTTTCCCATATTAGATATCCCTCCATGCTTACTATACAGATATTATTTTAATGGATTCTCTATGTAAATGCGATGTTGAGACAGATATGAGCATAAAAAAAAGCAGCGGATAAAATCCGGCTGCTTATTTCGTTTCGCGGTGAAGAGTCACACGCTTTAATTTCGGGCAATATTTTTTTAGCTCTAAACGGTCTGGGTTGTTACGCTTGTTCTTAGTTGTAATATAGTTACGCTCACCAGTTTCTGTGCAAGCCAAAGTAATGTTTACACGCATTATTGTTTCCCTCCAAACATATACATCTTCTACTATTCATACGACTTTTCTATAATATCATTTTTCTTTCGGAAATGCTAGTCCGTTTTTTATTCTATCACTTAAATTTGAAACCTCTTCTTCAAAAGCACCTTCAATCGCATACACTTTGCCTTGTTTCACTTCAAAAGGCTTGAATGAGAAGTCTAACATATAGACCATCATATTAAGGCCATTGGTGATCGGATAGTAGTAAAGGCTTCCGTTACTCAGGGATTTTTTCCATAGTTGTAAACCTTTTAAATTAAGGGGATAGATGGATTTCTTAACAGAGCCCGCGCAGGAAACAATATTCGTGATGGCAACACGTTTACCACTGTAATTCCAGAACGTATCCTTAGATAATGATAAGACCCCAACTCCATCTTCTTTACAAGCGAGCCATTCAATGAGAAAAAAAACCTTAAAATGTCTGCTTTCCTTTGTGGTATTTTCCATTTCGAAGGCAAAGGATTCTCCCCACCCTTCAATATGTTCGTGAATTTTCACACTTATGCCGGTAAGAGAGGTTAGTTTCTCTGAGTTAAGGGGTACATATTCATTATTCCTGTTCCAGGCTATTCCTTGAATATGGAACTTTTCATTCGGATTCTCCTTCATTAGCCTCTACACCTTTTGCCAGATTTTTATTTTCTTTCCATAATATCTGGCAAGCTCCCTTGCCAGATTCCGTCTGTCAGCTTTGGAATAAATGATGAATCCTCTTTTTGAATCACTGATGATTTTCGTTCGGCCACCATCTCTATGATCAAAAACGATTTCTTTCTGACTGGAGGAAGACGGAACGGTTTCCAGTAATTTAGCAAGGACGATGGGTTTTTTTCCATTTGGACACGATACTTGAAGTCTGGTGATAAAAGGCTCTATAAAGTCTTTAGAGTGGTGGGAGCCTTTTATAGAGGAGGGGGGAGAATATTGCCCCCTCATGAGATCATCACGTGCACATTTATATTCTTCCGGGTTTCCGATATCTCTCCAATAGGCACTTGTTTTGAAGACATAGACTTCCTCATTGTTCGTAAGCAGTTGAGGAATGAAATCCTGACCGAAATCCCTCGCTCCTAAGTGAGCATAGCGATCAAGCAGTCTTGGATCTAACATATATACCCCGGTGTTCACCTCATTTCCTACCCACTCTTCCGGCTTTTCGATAAAATTAACCAATTTACGATTTTCGTCTGTATGACAAATCCCATATTCTTTTGGATTCTCTACTTCTTTTGAGACCACGGTCATTACCGCTCTTTTCTCATAATGGAATTCAATGACTTTATCTATTGGAATATTCGTGAATGCATCTCCACTTAACACCAGGAACGGTTCACGAAGTCTGTGCCTGGCGAGGAAGACCCCTCCTGCTGTTCCAAGGGGGGATTTTTCCTCCAGATAGGTAATGTTTACATTGAACCGTTTCCCATCACCGAAATAGTCTTTAATCGTCTCGCCTTTGTAACAGGTGGTGATGAGAATATCTTTAATTCCATATGACCTGAGGAGGTTGATGCTGTATTCAAGAATTGGCTTATTCAGAATCGGAACCATCGGCTTTGCAATCGACATTGTATAGGGTCTTAACCGCTTGCCTTCTCCACCTGCCAATATCACGGCCTTCATCTTTTTATGCCTTCTACTTTTGATTGAAGAAGCACATCATCGTATACGTGGATGGTTTGTTCAGCGATCCGGTCCCAACTAAACATGGATTGAGCCATTTTGAAACCGAGATTCCCTAATTGCTCCGATTTTGAAGGATTTTCAATTAATGAGACCAATTGTCCATAAAGGCTTTGTTCATGATTGGGCTCAAATAATAAGCCGGTTTGTTCATGTTTAACAATTGATTTAAGTCCTCCTGTATTGGATGCGACCACCCCTTTACGGAAAGCCATCGCCTCCAGGGCAACAATACCGAATGGCTCATAAAGGCTAGGGAAAATAACCGCTAAACAATTTTTCAAATAATCATTCCGCTCCCTATCAGAAATGTATCCGATGAAGGACACACAATCACCGAGGTCTTCATGGGCTACCATTTGACGATAATGCTCTAACATAGGGCCTTTTCCAGCTATGATAAACGAGATGTTGAATCCTTCTCTCTTTAACTGTGAGGCTACCCTGATAATCGTGTCGAACCCTTTCTCATGAACCATCCGTCCGATTGAAAAGAAATAAGGAGTGGATGGCTGTACAAAGCTATAAGGAGAGGATTGATCGAGTTTCTCCAATTCCACCCCATTAGGTATCACAGCGACTGGTGCTTCGATAGTAAATAGGCTCTTGATCTCCTCTTTCATATGCTCACTGCACACAATAAGATGGTCGGATGCACGAATGAGAAGCTGCTCTTCCCGGTGAATCTTGTGTTGCAAATCTGTGTAAATCCCCTGATTCCGTCCATGTTCCGTTGCATGAATGGTCGTTATGAGAGGAATCGAATAGTACTCTTTCAGTTTTATTGCTGAAGTGGACACAATCCAATCATGGGCATGAATATGAGTGATTCTTTCATCTTTTAAGAGATCATGAGCGTAATGAATGAACGCCTGATTTAAATCAAATACCCAAGTGAAGAAGTCTTCTTCATAGGGATGCAGGGGATGCACACGGTGAATCGTAACCCCTTCCATTTTCTCAAGTGACAGGGCATCATTTGCTTTAGTCGTAAGAACGTGCACCTGTTTCCCTTTTTTCACAAGATTATTAGCCAGGTCATACACATGCCTCGAGAGTCCCCCCACGATATTCGGCGGGTATTCCCACGAGAGGACCAGAACGGAATCCTTTTTCACTGCTTTCTCTTCTACATTGCCTGCAAAGAGCTTTTGAAGGATTTCATCAGATGGGAATGGAACGACCCTTTTACGATGAAGGAATAAATGTTCATCAACCTTACTCCCCGTTACCATATCAAGTAAGCTGTCAAAGTGAATAGTCGTCAAGCCAGACTCAATATTCGTCCCTTCCATGCTCGCAACCCATTCCCGCATTAGTTGATGTGCGACCTCTGTCTGTTCTTCAGATGAATACAGATCGTCCAGTTTCTCTTCCATACGATGAATGATTCGGATATTCTTCATGGCCGGGTCTGATAGAATCGGGCTCTGCTTCTCCATCCCAAGATACCCAAAACCTACTCTGGAAAGAGCAGTAGAAGATTCCACCTTCTCCTCTAATGAGTGTGCGCTCTCTCCATTCATCCATTCATCGTAGCTAGAATGATCCTCGATGAAAACAACGGAGAGTGAATCGACGTTCTCTTCTAATGCTCCGATTCTTCCTTCTGAAACCGGTATTAATTTTAACCCCCTTGGTGTTCTTATGACACCGCTATCCCTCTCTTTTTCACTATGTTCATACGAGAAGGAGGAAATAAAGGTGAATTCGATTCCTTGCTTAGTAAGGTATAAGTCAATTCCAGGAACATATGCTGCCCGCGGTAACCAGAAAAACTTCGGAATCATTTGGAAATACTGCTTATACAACAACGTACTCATACGCACCTGTGATTCAATCGCCCTCGGAGTCCTGTAATGTGTCAGTGGAAATGAGCTTACAGTCGTAGGAATAACGGTAGCTTTACCTTCTACCACCAGACTCTTATAGGCTTGTACGAAATTCATGTCATGGGTCGACCACTGAGAATAGATCAGCTGCCATTTACTCTTTTCATGCGGCTCTGCTTGTAGAAGATTGGATTGAATGATTGAGTGGGCTTTCTCCTTAAACTCTTCACTCATAAAAAGGGAGAAGAGGGTAGGGTTCATCACGACAGGTATTGCGGATGCTCCGTTACGCTGCAGAAGATCTAACAAAGCACTATTTTCGAGAAGGATGGATGTCAGTAGATCTTCTCGTTCGTTACATTGTGAAAAAGCCATTTCGTTAAATTGTGGATATATCATCACTGCCGAAAGTCCTTTCATGCCTTTTCCTCCTGATTCATTACATAATACGAATAGGTGCTCACATGCTCCACCCATTTCGGTTCTTTAATTAATCCTTGCTCATATTCAAATAACTCTTTCATACTATGATACTCCTGATGATGGGACGTTCTTGGGGTATGTAGTACATTGGAGCGTGTGAATGCAACAAAGTCACCGGACGGTAAGCGTAATCCAATTTCCATACAGTAGCTTCTGTTTTCCTTTAGACCATTTACAAACCAATCACTCTCTGTATGCGGAACATATGAATCTGAGTATGCGTGATGATTATGCCCGTTAAAGGAAATCGATGTAATATCATATAAACGAAGGACAAAAGATTGAGGGTCAGCATTCATTTTAAAATGGCTTTTCACATGGCGAATCCATTCTTGTGTAATATTCCAATAGCAATAGATTCTGGATGACGTAGAGAACATGATCGATAATTCAGTGGCACGCGGGTTTTTCGCACGGGGCTTAGGCATCTTTCTTCCAAAGGAAGCTCTTCCTACTCGTTTTTTCGGTACTTCCGGCTCAATCACTTCTACAGGGGCACCCACATTTACAGTAGGATTCCCCTGAGCCTTCTGATACTTCACCCATTGATATTGAACTTTCCCAACGGTCGTATTCAGCTCTTTGGCAATTTTCCTGAATGACACTCCTTGTTCTTTTAACCGAATGATTTCTGTGATCAAAACAATTCCTCCTAAAGAGTAACCAAATATTATATAAATTCAATCTAAAAATTATGACAATTATCTATAGATTCATCGTAACACCCTATTCAAAAACCTACAATAAACGCATTTTGTCGTATCTTGTTAAACGCGGTGATAGTGGGATTTATCATGCATTTTTTTTACAAATTATTATGCTGAAATGATATTAAAGCGATTACATTATCGGAACGACAAGATTCTTTCATAATTACCCAATGACATTCGACAAAATATTGGTTCTTTCCACAAATTTATCCTTCCATCATATAGAGATAAGCCATTATCTATGCTATAACTAAAGGAGAATAATACTGCATGAGGTGATATAGTGGATTTACTATTCATTGGATTAGTAAGCTTCTCTATCCTATTACTAGTCATTTCGTTTTTTCAACGGGATCGGTATCGTGATATTGAAAAAGACATGGAAGAATTATCAATGAATGTTCTTCAGGAGCATTATCAGTTGAAGAAGAGAATACGAGTACTGGAAGAAGAGCTGATGTTGGATGGTGACGCCATATTAAAAAGAACGGCCCAAATCAGGAAACCCATTCATGAGGTCGTGAAAAATCAAGTCATTGCATTATATCAACAAGGTATACCTGTCGAACAAATCGCAAAACAATCCGCACTTTCTAAAACAGAAGTTCAGCAACTCATTTCGAAACTGTAACAAAACATAAGAAAAGCTGTCCGAAAAAGGACAGCTTTTTTTGGTAGTGTCTATTCATTCAAGTCGTAACGGCGACCTTTCACTAGATAGAATACACCTTCTGCAATGTTTGTAGAATGATCCGCGGCTCTTTCAAGATAACGGCAGATGAATGAGAGCTGAGTAATCTGAGCCGTGAATTCAGGTTTTTCTTTATTGAGAGTCAGAAGCTCTACAATCGTTTCACCATATAAGTCATCCACCTTATCATCCATATCAGCGATTCTCTTTGCTTTCGCCACATCTTCTTCGACAAATGACTCTAATGTAAGCTGAATCATATCAGATGTGATGGCATGCATTTCTTTAATATGATGAATCGGTTTAATCAGAGGTTCATTACCGATACGGATCGTTGATTTCGCTACATTCACAGCGAAATCTGCGATTCTTTCCAAGTCTGAAGCAATTTTGATCGCAACGATGATTCTTCTCAAATCAGTTGCCACTGGTTGTTGCTTAGCTATAGTCAGAATAGCTAAATCATTGATTTCCTCTTCCAGATCATCGGCTTTTTGGTCGCCTTCGATAATGGCAAGCGCCGTATCAACATCCTTCTCTTCCAATGCCACAATACTTCTCTCAAGTGCAATCTTTGCAATATTCCCCAAATCCATTAGTTTGGTTTGCAACTCTTTCAAATTCGCATCAAATTGTCCTCTTACTGCCATGTTTATGCCCCTTCCTATTTCAACACTTTATCTTCTCAATAGTAGGAATTAAACACCTATTGGCATTTATCCTTCTTCTCATGTGAATTATCCGAAACGACCGGAGATATAGTCTTCTGTACGCTTATCAGATGGAGTAGAGAAGATTTTATCTGTTTTGTCAAATTCAACTACTTCCCCGTTCAGGAAGAAGGCTGTGCGATCAGAAATACGTGCAGCCTGTTGCATATTATGAGTAACAATAATAATACTGTATTCTGTTTTTAACTCTTGAACCAGTTCTTCAATCTTTAATGTAGAAATCGGATCAAGAGCAGAAGTAGGTTCATCCATTAGAATGACATCCGGCTCAATAGCAAGACATCTTGCTATACAGATACGCTGCTGCTGTCCACCTGATAGTCCATATGCATTTTGATTCAGACGATCTTTCACTTCATCCCAAATCGCTGCACCGCGTAAGCTTTTTTCAACAATTTCATCAAGCATTTTTTTGTTTTTGATTCCGTGAATGCGTGGTCCATATGCAATGTTATCGTAAATCGACTTCGGAAAAGGATTTGGTTTTTGGAATACCATTCCTACTTTTGTACGCAATTCCTCAACGCGGTATTTACTGTCAAAAATGTTGCGATCGCGATAGATGATATCACCAGAAGTCTTTACGCTTGGAATCAATTCGATCATTCGGTTCAATGTTTTGATATACGTTGACTTACCACACCCTGAAGGTCCAATAATTGCCGTAACTTCATTTTCCATGATATCCAGGTCGATATTCTTTAACGCATGATTCGTACCATACCATAAGTTCAATTGTTTCGTTTGATATACCGCTTCTTTTGTTTCTTTATGATTAACCATGTTACTTTCTTTTGATTTGATCGTTTGCATTTCGAAAGCCTCCTTCATCCAATAAAAAACCAATTAATAACTTATTAATATCTCTTCTGAAACTTATTACGAATTAACACTGCAATCGAGTTCATTATTAGTAGTAAGCCCAACAGGATGATGATTCCCGCAGCTGCCACATCATGGAAATCTGCTTGTGGTCGTCTTGTCCAATCATAAATTTGCATTGGAAGTGCTGTGAATGTATCCAAGATGGAACCTGGTGTAAATAGTAATATCGTTGGTACACCGATAACGACGAGGGGCGCTGTTTCTCCGATTGCACGGGAAAACGCTAAAATGCTTCCTGTCAATATCCCGGGTATTGCAGCTGGTAATACGACTCTGGTAATTGTCTGCCACTTTGTAGCACCCATCCCATACGAAGCATCCCTTAGCTCTCTTGGTACCGAACGGATCGCTTCCTGTGCCGCAACAATAATTACAGGAAGTATGAGCAAACTCATCGTCAAACCGGCTGCCAGTACACTTTGACCAAGAGCAAAGGCCCGGGCAAAGATCGTTAAACCTAAGAGACCAAATACAACGGATGGAACACCTGCAAGGTTTGAAATATTTACTTTGATAAATTTATTGATCTTGTTTTGTTTAGCATATTCTTCTAAATAAATGGCCGTTCCCACTGCCAATATGAACGAAACAATGACTACAACGAACATCAGCCATATCGTTCCCATAAAGGCGGCATAAATTCCCGCTTTTTCAGGGAACCTCGATCCTACGTTTTGTAAAAATTGCAAATCCAAGTATCCAATTCCTTGAGTGAATACCCGATATAATAATACAGATAATACGACTAAGCCAAATAAAGTCGCCATTAAGAAAAGCCCTTTAAAGACGCTATTCACCATTAGTCTGGATGACATCTTTTTTAAGACATTTTCCTGATTGATATACTTCATGATTAATACTCCTCTCTGAATCGCTTAGAGATGTATTGAGCAAGCAGGTTCATACCTAGTGTGAATAAGAATAGTGTGAAACCTACTGCATAAATACTATAGTAAATCGTCGTTCCATATCCTGCATCTCCTGTACTTACCTGAACGATATACGATGTCATCGTTTGGATGGAATCAGTAACATTCCAAGAAAGGTTTGGAGAAGCACCTGCAGCGACCGTTACAATCATGGTCTCTCCAATTGCACGGGAGATGGCAAGAACAATCGATGCAACAATGCCTGATACAGCAGCGGGTAAGACAACCTTAAGTGCAACTTCTAATTTAGTTGCCCCTAATGCCTGTGCACCTTCACGTATGGAATTCGGAACAGACGACATCGCGTCTTCAGATAGGGAAGCAATCATGGGAATAATCATGATCCCAACTACAATTCCAGGGCTTAATGCATTAAATATACTTAATTCAGGTATAAATGACTCCAATACAGGAGTAACAAATGTTAGAGCAAAGAATCCAAATACGATTGTTGGGATCCCTGCTAATACCTCTAATATCGGTTTGATGAATCTTCTTGAACGATCTGTTGCATACTCACTCAAATAAATGGCGGAAGCAAGTCCTATCGGTACTGCTACCACTACAGCTATTCCGGTAATCTTCAATGTTCCTGAGATTAAAGGAAGGATTCCGTAACTAGGATTCTGATTAGAAAATGGAAACCATTCTGTTCCTGTTATGAAATCAAATACGGATACTCTTGTAAAAAATGTAAATGTTTCAAAGATAAGAGTAAATACGATACCTATAGTTGTTAATACTGAGACCCCGGCTATTGCAAACAAGATCCATGGGATAGACTTTTCAACAGAACGATTCAAGCTTTTCCCACTATTTTTTGATATCATCTCTGCAACAGAATATGATGATTCTTTTGAATTTGAAGCCATAAATTGCAAACCCCTTTCATCCACATGACAAGATGAGAAGCAAGTAATCGCTTCTCATCTCTTCATTTTGACTTTAACAACGATTAAAACTTATTTAAGACCTTCTAATTTTTCAGTAGCTTCTTTAATTTTATCTTCTGGAAGACTTACATAGCCTACTGCTTCTGCCATTTCAGCAGAGTTTTCCAGAGTGAATTTCATGAAATCATATACAGCTTCATTATCTTTAACAGAAGAGTTTTTAGCATATACGAACAATGGACGTGATAGTGGAGTGTATTCCCCGCTCTCGATTGTTTCGTTATTCGGCTCGACTCCGCCGATTTTAACCGCTTTAAGTTCTTCTTTATTTGCAAGGTAATAAGCATAACCGAAGAATCCGATCGCGTTTTTATCACCGGTCACACCTTGTACAAGAACGTTATCATCTTCAGAAAGCTGAATGTTTTGTTTAACCATATCTTTTTCTTCTAAAATTGCTTCGTTGAAATAATCATATGTTCCTGAGTCAGTACCAGGAGAATAGAATTTCACTTCTTCATCCGGCCATTCAGGATTGATATCAGACCATTTCTTTGTCTTTCCATCTTCAACCCAAAGCTTTTGAAGATCCTCGACTGTCATATCTTTTGCCCAGTCATTTTCTTTATTAACAACGATTGTAAGACCATCTTTAGCAACTTCAAATTCAGTGAAATCTATACCAGCTTCTTCCAGCTTTTGCTTTTCTTCGTCTTTAATTGGACGGGAAGCGTTTGAAAGATCCGTTTCACCTGCGATGAATTTTTCAAATCCACCACCAGAACCGGATACACCGATCGATACTTTTACATCAGGTTGTGTAGCTGCATACTCTTCGTTAACAGCTTCCATGATTGGAGCTACAGTCGATGAACCATCCATTTTCACACTGCCGGATAGTTGTTCTCCTGAACCATTCTCTGCTCCACCTTGAGCACCACATGCTCCTAATATAAGAGCTGATCCGATCATTGCTGACATTGCCAGATACTTAAAGCTTTTCATTCCTAAATTCCCCCTAAGAAACTTGGTTGTTTTGTCCTACGAGTAATAGATTAATAGATGAGTGTTAATGAGGTTTTAACCGTTTGTAAAGGTTTTGTAAATTCGACATTTTTCTTCATCTTCAGACCCTTCACTGTACTTGAAGAACCTCATCAAATCCTTATTAAACATAGTATTAGACATACATTTGCAAATTATGTAGTTCGCTTAATAAAACATCAAATATTTATAAGATTTAACCCGGATTCCCGCTTTCATTCTAATAATGTTCTTTTGATCTTGAGTAAAAAGACTTAACACCATAAGAAAAAAGCTGATTTCCAGAAATTCATTTCGTGGAAATCAGCTAAAGTCTGCTTAGTTATTCTGTTCTCTTTCTTCTTGCATTTGTTCTTCTGCCTCTTCAGCGTTTTCTACTTTCTTGTTAACTGAAGTAGGGTCCTTCACTTCTTCTGCACGTTTCTTCTTCAACTCAAAGTACTTATCCATCACTCGTTTAGAGATGTATTTATTCACGTAAGGATCGGCTACTCCGCTTGCTTGGATATGAGAAGCGGGAACCATTGTGGCATAAGCCACTTCAGGGTTATCAAATGGGGCGTATCCGATAAGAGTCGTGTTGTAGTTCAGCTCTCCATCCACATACGTCTCAGCGGTACCCGATTTACCTGCCGCATTATATGGTGCATCCTTAAATTGATCATACGCCGTACCATCCGGATAGTGGTACACACGATAGAAACCTTTTTGGACGTGCTCGATTTGAGCTTGTGTAGCTCCAATGCGATTCAGCACATTCGTCTCTTTTTCAAACAGAATAGGTCCCAGGCTTTCCAGATCATTGGTTGGCTCTCTTATTTCTTTCATGATGTGTGGTTCCACCCGATAACCATCATTAGCAATCGTAGAGATATACTGAGCTAATTGCATCGTTGTATACGTATCAAACTGTCCAATCGCTAAATCAAGTAAGAAACCTGGAGTGGTGTCTGTTCCTGTCAGTCCGGAAGACTCACCAGGCAGATCGATTCCTGTTGGCACACCTAATCCAAATTGAGCATAATGATTTCGGAGAACGTCAAATGCCTGTGGATTATTAATCATGGTTTCGTTCGGAATATATTCTCTTCCGGCAATTCTAAACGCAATTTTCCACATATAGGAGTTCGAAGATTTCTCAAGGGCGAACAAATCGGACATCGGAATTCTTCCCGATCGATTGAACCATGAGCTTTTTTGTGGGTCATTACCAATTTTAATCGGTTCATCGACAAGCACTTCACCTGGAGTCAAGTTCCCTGTCATGTAGCCAGTTAAAACAGTGGCACCCTTAACCACCGATCCAACTTCATAAGAAGATGTAAAGGTTCCTAACGCAGCGTCCCTCATCTCGTACTTGCCAGTTTCAGTGTTCTTCACATACTGTTTTCCGGCCATAGCTAATATTTCCCCTGTATTAGGATCCATCATGACCACGTAAGCACGATCCAGGTTAGGAGACTCACCGCGATTCACAATCTGTTTTCGTAATTCTTCTTCTATTATCTTTTCGACTTCACGCTGAAGCTCCATATCGATTGTCAGAACAATATCTTTTCCCCGTTGACCTTCTTGAACGAGTACAGATTCCAACACGCTACCGCCTTTGGTGACGTTTTTGATTTGTTCCTTTTGACCTTGAAGGACATCTTCATATTCTAATTCAACGTAACTCTTCCCTACACGATCATTCCGGTTGTAGTCTTTCGCTAAATAAGAATCTACCAGGTTCTTCGGCAAACCTTCCCTTGAAGAAGAAACGTTCCCGAGAATCGTCCTCAACGTATCATCAAATACGTAGGATCGCTTCCAGTCTGTAGTGGTATTGATGCCGGGAAGCTCACTGAGATGTTCACTGATGACGGCGAATTCTTCCGGGGTGACCCCTTCATTTTTCACAATTTGCGGATTTAATGCATATCCGCTGGAGAACTCACGATAAATCGCAATGATTTCTAAATCTTTTTCAGTCAATGACGCTAACTCATCTTTTGTGATCCGATCCAGTCTCATTTGGTACACTTTCGCGTTCACATCGTCTTCAGAGAAATCTTCATTGTTCTGAAGCTTTTTTATTTCCTTTTCTGACACCTTTTTGTCTGCTTGTTCTTTATTATTTAATAACCAATAATCTTTCTTGTCTCTTTCAGTCACTTCTTTTGTATCTTTTTCAATGTACTCAGAAAGCTTGGAAGCAACCTCCATCATCTCTTCGATCTTGGTGTTGTTTGCACGTGTATACGTAATCGCATTCAGCGGAACATTATCCACGATCACATTGCCATAACGGTCATACATTTTCCCCCGTGGCACACCTGTATTGACGACAACATCCTCTGTTCTTTCTACTTCCTTCTTGTAGCTTTCTCCGTTCACTATTTGAACGAGTCCCAGTCTAAGAACCAGAAGAGAAAATAATAAGAACACGGCAAAAAACAGCAGATTCATCCGAACGGGAACATGCGTCTTTCTTTTTCTCTTATTTCTTTTCAATCTTTCCAACCCTTCCTCTATGTAAAAATATCTTTATATCGTTACCATCCCTTCTTATTTTATAGAAAAGTACAAGGATAATCTAGACATAAGCAAAGAGAGGAAATCTTTCCCTCTCTTTGCTTTAATATCCTATATGGGCAAGTCCACTTTTCTCACGAAGAAATAAATGAGGGTATGACCCGCTCCAAGCATTAGTAAGAGGATGGGGATACTCTCTTCGTGATTGAAGAATGTGACGGCAATTATAAAAGCTGTGACTGATACAATCCTTCCCAGATTCAAGAAAATCTCCCTCACGACAATATACTCAATTCTCATTTCAGCGGCGTTCCAGCCCGTTCCGATTACATCATATGTCATGGAAATATAGGGTACCAGGAGTACCGGGTACGCAATGGCAATCACCCCGGCATAGAGCAATAACTTCGTGTAAGTGACATCAAACACAATCAAGAATATTGCCAGGTAGAGAAGGATTCCACCTAATAAAATGGCCTTTTTCCGAAACTTTTTTTTAATCACGCGCGATGCAATGTAATAGCCAACGAATGCGATCCCTGAGTTAATGAGACCGAATGTACCAATGGCAAACTCACTTCCCGTGCTGATGAACACAAACACAGAAATAATGAAGATAAACGTTCCTTCCCTCAATCCCTGGAAGAAGTGGGCGTTCGTAATGTGCCGCCAATTATCATTGTTTTTCCTTTCTTCCAGAATTCTGAGGAATAGATATCTTCCGGAGGCAGGTCGCCTTTTAAGAAAGAAGCTCATAATAACGGCAATAGCAAATAGCAGGAGAGATAGACCGAACACAATGGTATATCCTTTAAATGAAGTAAACCTGGAAATGATGAAACCTGCGAGGATCGGTCCGATCATTCCTCCAGCTGACGTTAGCGTACCGAGGAAACCATTGAAGAAATCTCTCGTTTCAGGTTCCGTGATTTCAAAGGTCAGCACATTAAACGCTAACCAGTAGAAGCCATAGCCGATCCCGAGCAACGCCCCCAATACAACCAGAAAATCTTCCGCCGACTCCCCGAACGCCAATACAGATATGTAAAATAGAGCCAAAAAAATAACCCCGAAGCGTAACACGATCACCCGGTCTACTTTCTTTGCCAATCTTCCAGCTAATATAAACGTTATTGGCTGAAAGATGACCACTGTTAAATTATAGATACCTAGGTCAATGAATTCACCTGACTGCTTCCACAAGTAGATGTTTACAAATGTGTTTGAGAGCGCAATACTCAATGAATATAATCCACCGATCAACAGCAGAAGAGTAAGATCTTTCGTTAAATCAATATCGCCTAATAACTTTTTATATCTACTCATTTGAAAAACTCCCCTTTAACGTACCCCTATCTTTTGAAAAAGGGAGGAAAGTTATACAAAAAAAAGAGAGGTTCTTTAAAGAACCTCTCTCCTCTACGAGTAAAATTATTTAGCAGCTGAATAACGCTTCGCTACTTCATCCCAGTTTACAACGTTCCAGAACGCACCGATGTAATCAGGGCGACGGTTTTGATAATTCAGGTAGTAAGCATGCTCCCAAACATCAAGACCTAAAACTGGAGTTTTGCCTTCCATTAGAGGGCTATCCTGGTTTGGTGTGCTTGTTACTTCTAATTCACCGTTGTTAACTACTAGCCAAGCCCAACCTGAGCCAAAGCGGGTAGCAGCAGCGTTAGCGAACTCTTCTTTGAATGAATCAAAGCTTCCGAACTTGGAAGAAATAGCATCTGCCAACTCTCCAGATGGAGCGCCTCCACCATTCGGGGATAATACCGTCCAGAATAGAGAGTGGTTAGCATGGCCGCCACCATTGTTGCGTACTGCAGTACGAGCACCTTCAGGAACAGCGTCTAAGTTAGAAACAAGATCTTCAATGGATTTGCTTAGTAAATCATCGTGACCTTGAAGTGCATCATTTACTTTCGTAACATATGCGTTATGGTGTTTCGTGTGATGAATGTTCATTGTGTCCTTGTCGATATGAGGCTCTAAAGCATCATATGCATAAGGTAATTGCGGTAATTCGTAAGCCATTATAAATTCCTCCCTATGTATAGTTTCCTGAACAATGAATTCAGGCCGTTTCAGTATAAGATTACCAAAACTACTATATCTGTTCAAATATTTTGCCTTCTAATCTTTACTTTTTTCTTACAAGAATAAATTCCCCTATATTTTCATCTCTAGTCATAAGAATGGATTCGCCCCTCAAATAACAAAAAAGAAATAGACAGCCATGACAATCTGGATGATTCCTTTCGTCACGACACTGGAGATGAATCCAACGACGGATCCAACACCTACTTTTACGGCGGTCTTTAGATTGGGTCTATGCACGACCCATTCACCGATGATCGCGCCTAAAAACGGGCCAATCAGAATCCCGATGACAGGAATGACAAATGGCCCGACAAGCAAACCGATCGTACTTCCCCATATCCCCGCTTTTGTACCACCAAATTTCTTTACCCCTATGAGGTTCGCCATGTAATCAGCACCGAAGAGAAGAATCACAAACAGAACCTGCACAGTCCAGAATAACCAGCTAAAGGGTTCGAAGCTGAAAAACACGCCGTATAAAATAAAGCTTCCAATCAGAAAGACGACACTCGGCAAGATCGGATAGATTAATCCCACAAAAGCTAAAATCATTAATATGATGATAATACCCCAATAAAAAATTTCCATCTTTTAACACCTCTCATTCAGTATAAAAAAAACTGACCCATTTGACAAATATCAAATGAGTCAGCACTTGTCTTACTCTACTTCTAAAACCGCTTCGGCAATATTGACGGCATGATCACCGATACGTTCTAGGTTACTGACGATATCGACAAACACGATACCTGCTTGTCCCGAACATTTTCCTTCGTTCATACGCAGAATATGCTGTTTGCGAAGCTTTCTTTCCATTTTATCGATCTGATCTTCTTTTTCCGCTACTTCCCTTGCGATATCAGTATCGTTCAAGTCTAAAGATTTCAAGGCTTTTTCCACTGTTTCAATAGTTAGACTAAACATTACTTCAAGGTCGTTCATTGCATCATCTGTAATCTTAACCTTGTTGGCTTGTTGGTATTCAATCAGTTCAACGATATTCTCAAAGTGATCTCCTACGCGTTCGATGTCGCGTACGGTATCCATCAATATAGAGTGTCTTTCAGATTCGTTTTCAGATAAAGAAGCTGAAGATAAATCTACCAAATAATTTGTGATTTTCTTATCAAGATTGTTAATGGCTCCTTCAATTTGATAAGCTGCTTCAGCATTCTTAGAGCTCTTTGACTTTAAGAATTCATTGGTTTCTTCTAATCCCTTAACTGCGAATTTACCCATGCGAAGGACTTCTTCCTTAGCTTGTCCTAAAGCGATAGAAGGTGATTGTTCAATAAACATTGGATCTAAATGTTTAGAGTTATAATCAACAAGTGAATCCTGCCCAGGGATCAATTTCGTTACAATCACTGCTAATAGAGCGATGAAAGGGAACTGGATAATCGTATTCGTTATATTAAATGAGCCGTGAGCAAAAGCGATTGTCATCGGTTCATTCAGGTTAAATGAAGATTGTAAAAACAGAACAAACTTAGTGAAAAATGGCAATATGATTAAAAAGATTGTTGAGCCAATCAGATTAAAGAGCACATGGACTGCTGCAGCCCGTCTTGCAGCAACTGAAGCACCTAAAGCTGCCAGAACTGCCGTAATGGTCGTTCCAATATTATCCCCAAATAAAATAGGAAGTGCTGCCTGGATGTCCACTAAATCTGAGCTGTAAAGCTCTTGTAAAATACCGATTGTAGCAGATGAACTTTGAACAATCACAGTGAATAATGTACCGATAACAACTCCAAGAATAGGACTGGTACTCATACTAACTGTTAAATCATGAAAAGCCTCAAGTGAACGAAGTGGTTTCATTCCTCCACCCATTAATTCCAGTCCATAAAATAATGCACCGAAACCAAATATCATCTGACCTAAATTATGCACTTTCTTGTTTTTAAAGAAGAATAACATGACGGTACCAACTGCAATGATAGGTAATGCGTATTCACCGATATCAATTCCGATGATAAACGCTGTTACCGTTGTACCGATATTCGCACCCATGATAACACCGATTGCTTGTCTGAGCGTCATGAAGCCTGCACTTACCAGCCCGACCACGATAACCGTCGTACCACTGCTGGATTGAATCAAAACCGTTACAAAGATACCTGCAAGCACACCCATGAATGGGTTGGTCGTGAACTTATCAAGGATTTCTTTCAAGCGTTCACCGGCAGACTTTTGAAGTCCGTCCCCCATATACTTTATCCCGAAGAGGAAAATCCCTAGTCCTCCAAAGAACTGAAACAACATCTCTTGCCAATTTAATTCCATTTTTTCAACCCCTACTTAAATTTTCGACATTAAACAACAAAAACCCCATATCATTTTTAATATATTATAGAGCAAAGGTAAATACTTTTTACTCCAAATTTACAATAGGTTAATAAAACTCGTCTTTTATTACAATTATGTTACAAAATATAATTATTACAAATCGTTCATATTCTCCATACTTGATGAAGAAGAAAGACAAGCATAAAATAGAAAGGGTATGCACGAAAGGAGAAAATTTTAAATGAATGTATTTCAACAATTGTATAAAAGTATCTATTCCCCAAAAGACATTGCAACATTCCGCTTTCAGGGAATCGGCAAGACGATCCGTTACATATTCTTACTGGCACTAATATCTATTTTACCAGTGGCTTTACAGTTTATATCGTTTGCAACCAGTGCCATCGACAATGTAAGAGAATCAATGGAATCTGAATTTCCACCCTTTACAATCGAAAATGGTTCGTTATCTTCCGATCAAGCAGATCCTATCACACTCGAAAAAGAGGGTATCACCATCATCTTTGACAGTACAGGCGAACTCAAGGAAGAAAAACTTGACGCAAATGATGATACGATAGCCTTTTTGGAAAAGGGTTTTGTAGTCATCAATCAAGGAAATGTTCAATCTTCTTCCTATAGTTTATTTGGAGATACGGCTCTTACAAAGGATGGCTTAATCGAACTATTGGATTCGTTAATAGATATGAAATGGATTCTCCTTCCCGTAGCGTTATTTTTTCTCTACTTATTCACTTCCGGAATGACGTTCTTGAAGATCACCCTCTTCGCCATAATCGGTGTTACGTTTGCCAATGTCCTTAAACGAAATGTTAACTACCGGCAAAGCTTTCGGATGACCGCCTATTCCGCGACGGTTTCCACCTTATTTCTTACCCTAATGGAAATGCTGCAAACCTATATTCCTGCAGCTCCGATATTGGATTGGTTTGTGATCACCGTCATTCTTTACTTAGTCGTGAAAGAGATTCCTCAAAAGAGGATCCGGGCATAATAAGAATCCCTGTCTCACCCGGAGACAGGGATTTACCTTTTACACCATTTTTATAAGGACCATTCGGCTTCCTCCCTATAACTTGAATTGCCTGCTTAGTTCCTTTAGTTGGTTAGAAGCATTCAATAGCTTTTCTCCTACTTCATGGGTATTCCTTACCTTTTCGTACTGCTCTTCAAAGGCAGCAAGCATTTGCTCCGTTCCCGCTAACGTTTCTTGTGACACGGAAGAGAACGCCTCTGTTGATGATTCCACCTTTGGAAGATATATTTCTAAGTAGCCTAAATCCGCCTTCATATTTTGCAGATCCGTGCTGACACCATCTATTTCATTTTTCAACAGATCAAACGATTCTCGTGTCTCAGTAGCTTCTGATACGTAGTACTGAAATTCTTTGAAAAATTGATCGAATTGCCTGGAAGCATTCAAAGTGATTGACTCCATTGTATGAATGGTTTCCCTAATATTCTTCGTAGCATCTGATGATTGATCTGCCAGTTTTTTCACTTCATTGGCGACAACAGCAAATCCACGACCGGATTCACCTGCCCGTGCCGCTTCGATCGTGGCATTGAGGGCAAGCAGTTTCGTTTGTTCAGCAATTTGATTAATCAATGAGATAACAGAGACGATGGAGGATGATTGATCATGGACATCTTGAATGATCTTATTCATATGCTTGAAGTCGCCGGACACCCTGTTCAACCCCACTACCATTTTATCAACCTTATACTCCCCATCCCCCGCGGATTCGTTCATATCCTTTGTTTTCTGAAAGACGGAATTCATTTTCATAAATATGGATTTTACAGTGATATTCATTTCTTGGAAGTGGTTGCCACTTACTTCAGAAGTACCCGCCGTCTGTTCTGCCCCCTCTTTCACCATTCTCACAGTTTCTACCATATACTCATTTTCTTTCAATAGTTCTGATGAAGAGGATTGAAGCTTTATCCCTGTAGAAGATAAACTGTCTGTTGTTTGATGAATATTATGTATTAAGTCTCTCATTTTCAATACCATCGAATCAAAACTTTTTTGAAGGGAAACAATTTCGGGTAGCGTCGTTTCCACAGGGACGTTTGCTGAAAGATCCCCATCTCTTATTTTTTTCATCGACTCTCGCAATTTTGCGATTGGGGAGGTTAACCGATTCACCAATAATAGGACAATGATAAAGGCAATCCCTACGCTTAGACCAATCATAACCATTGTATAGGTAGCCATTGACCGAATGTCCTGCATATATTCTTCCTGAGGAACAACAATTACGTATTCACCTTGCAGCTCCTGAATCGAATGAAATGCTAACGTATAGGCCTCACCCTTGATGGTGGTTTGAATGGTCCCTTTTTCAAGATTTTCAATTTGATCAATAAGTGGTTTCTCAAATTGCAATTCAGAACGTTGACTTACTGAAAAAGGAACTGCTTTCGAATCTTTGATAAAAAAGAATTGTGCCTCTATACTATCTTGGATGAGTGCAGAATCCTGCTTCATAATCACATCGTCCAGTTTTTTTTCAAACTGTTCCTGTTTCCCAACATAAAGGAGCATCAAACTTTGCGCTATATCACTCATCGATGTCACTTCACGGTCCAATCGCTGTTCCATTAAATGGATCGTTGCCTGCTTGGACTTTATATAGGATATCCCCCCAATCGCTGAGCCTGTAATGGCAACCAGGAGTAAAATGACAATCAATAATCGATTCTTTAATGATAACTTGGTAAATGGAACGTTCATTTTCACCTTATTAATCCCCCAAAGCCATTCTCGTTTGAACTTTAGTATTTTCGACAAAATTATACACCCTTCCCTAATCATTCCACATTTCATTTTCTCAAAGGAAGATGAAGGAAATGTAAAGATGGAGTAAAGGTTTATTGAATTTTAGGAAGAAAGACCCCCTTCCTTCGTTTGGCTATAGATAGAAAAAGAATCATGCTTAGTAAAGAAAAAGCAAATGTAATCATATACATTTCCATCACATTCTCTTTCCATAAGCTGTATGCAATAGGTCCGAGTGCAACTCCTCCGAACCTCACAGCACCATAAATACTGACAATAAGTCCCCTTTCATGCTCCGATACACTCCCCGTAATAAAGGTGTTGATGACCGGCAGCGTCAAGCCTAATCCACCAAAGCTTACCGTTATAAAGAACATAAGAGAACCGAGCGATGAAAAAAAGATCAGAAAGCCTAATGGGACCGACATCATTAACAACCCACATTTCATATACGTCCATCCCAGTTCCTCATCGGTCTTTAACCTCCTCCCACACCAGTAAGAGCTAATGGTCATCCCGCCAAGTGGAAAGATAAATGTAAATCCTTTGAAAAAGCCGTCAATATGAAAAGTATTTTCAATATGGTAGGAAAGGAAGAAGAGAATGCCGAATAATAAAAATAAGCCTATCCCTCCAATCGCATAAAGTGGAAATAATAAACGTCCCTTTGAAATAAGGATGGAGTACAGGTTCTTTTTATCAGCCTTGTGATCATCTTCTTTTGTTTCAATCGTTTTTCTGAGGCCAATTAAAATCACCACGCACAATACTGGAAACACCCAAAATGCATGATTCCAATGGACAAGGATAGCCAATGTGGCACCAGTAAGGGGTGCGACGACCTTTCCTATCCCATTAAACACTTCTAACGAGCCTAACATCCTTGATCGCTCCTGTCCCTGAAAGATGTCACCGATCAAGGCCATGGCCAGAGGTGTCGTTCCAGCGGCCCCCACACCTTGTAATCCTCGGCCGATCATGAAGAGTTTAACAGTTTCATTTACTTCTCCGCTCACAACACATAGGACACTTCCCAGAATCATGATCCATAGAGAAACAATGATTAATCGTTTACGACCAAAGCGATCAGACAACATTCCCACAAACGGAATCACCACTGCTGCAGGTATGGTGAATGAGCTTAAGATAAATCCGGACCAGCTGCTATTCAAATGTAGATCCGCTTCAATACTCGGGAGAATGGGAATAAGCATAGAATTTCCCAGTACCATTAGTATGGGCAGTAATCCGATTACCAGTTGGAGAAGCTTATTCGTCATGATTCGTAACCCCTTCATAGTCAGATTCATTCTAAAATACCGGGAGGAAAGTATATATGAAAAGAATGGGTATTTTCTTTGGTATTATCATTCTTCTTTATAGTGTCTATTATGATTTAAATAAGGGAACCTTAAGGCTGCTTTATAAAGAATCCACTGTCGCCACAGTCCAGCCTCAGGTTAATCAGGCATCTCCAACCGCGTCTCAGGAAATTCCTGAGGAAGATCCCTCATCCATACCTTATGTGGAAATGGAGGTCAAGCCCGGTGATACAGTCTTAAGTCTTGTAGAAGACATTCTTGATGGTTCTATACCTGTTCCCATCGAACGTGTGATTACCGATTTCGAAGAATTAAATGATGTGCCGCCCGCAAAGATCCAAATCGGGAAAACCTACAAAATCCCAAATTATCAATAATCCAAGCATTCAAAATACACCTATTTCTTGTCATTTCACACAAAACACTGTTACAATAGCTTCGTATTACTTATAATGAAACTTTGAGAACCTTTCTAAAGGAGCGAATTACACTTGAGTGAAATTATACATCGTTCAAAAACACGTCCGGTCAAAGTCGGAGATTTAACTATTGGCGGTAACAATGAACTTGTTATCCAGAGTATGACCACTACAAAGACACATGATGTTGAAGCAACGGTTAAAGAGATTCACCGTCTCGAAGAAGCAGGTTGTCAGGTTGTCCGTGTAGCTTGTCCAGATGAACGTGCTGCAGACGCGATAGCTGATATTAAGAAACAGATTAATATTCCACTTGTTGTCGATATACATTTTGACTATAAACTAGCCTTAAAAGCCATTGAAGGCGGAGCCGATAAAATTCGGATCAATCCAGGAAATATCGGTCGCCGTGAAAAAGTGGAGGCCGTTGTCAAAGCAGCGAAAGAAAAAGGGATTCCAATTCGAATCGGGGTAAATGCCGGAAGCTTGGAAAGAAAAATCCTTGAAAAGTACGGATACCCAACGGCTGACGGAATGGTAGAAAGTGCCCTTCATCACATCAAGATCCTGGAAGATCTCGATTTTCATGACATAATCGTTTCCATGAAGGCATCTGATGTGAACTTGGCCATTGAAGCATACACGAAAGCGGCTAAAGCATTTGATTACCCTCTTCACCTTGGAATCACTGAATCGGGTACATTGTTTGCAGGAACTGTAAAGAGTGCAGCAGGTCTGGGGGCGATTCTAAGTCTTGGTATTGGTAATACACTGCGTATTTCCTTAAGTGCTGACCCTGTTGAAGAAGTGAAGGTAGCCAGAGAACTATTAAAGTCGTTTGGATTAGCTTCAAATGCTGCTACCTTAATTTCGTGTCCGACATGCGGCCGGATCGAAATCGACTTAATTTCAATAGCGAATGAAGTGGAAGAATACATCTCCACCATTAAAGCACCAATCAAAGTGGCCGTCCTGGGATGTGCAGTAAATGGACCAGGTGAAGCCAGAGAAGCCGATATCGGTATTGCCGGGGCTCGTGGTGAAGGACTATTATTCCGAAAAGGAAAGACTGTCCGGAAAGTTCCTGAAGAGACGATGGTTGAGGAATTAAAGAAAGAAATCGACAAGATTGCAGAAGAATATTTTGCACAGCAAGAAGCAGAAAAGAATGAACAAGAAGTTTAAATGCATGTAAATTAAAGAGGGCTGATCTTGATCAGCCCTCTTTTTTTCATTCTTGAAACGCTCCCAATTTCAAGAAAAAGTGTTATTTTTAAAAGAACGGCAGTACAAATAATCCAATAATTATCGATACGGCCCCAATTCCGATTGCCCAGGCACCGAGCATTTCTGCTCCTCTTCTTCTTGCCACGAATCCAAGAACAATTCCCGCAGCTCCCATGATTACAGGGAGAATAAATAAGGAAAGAATGGATAGAGCAAGTGCAGAGTATCCCAATACACGACCTGATGTTGTCGTATCTCGGGCGGTATCCTCTTCAAAGTCGCGGCTTACACTCATTGGAGCAGCAATTTCTGCTGCTGTTTCTTCACGGTATTCTTTACTCACATCTGTTTCCGGATTGTCGTAATACACGTCGATATCTTGTAGATTTCGATCAACGCTGTTTAATTCGCGTCGTTCATCATTCATACAGCAATCCCTCACTTTCTGTGTTTGGGAGCCTTCTTATTGTGTGTCACTTCACTATATTTACTATGCTAATGTTTGTCATTTTTGTTAGCTTACCTTCACTTTTCAACCCATCGATTGCTTTTTGAAAACATCGTTTATCTACTGGTCAGAAATGTGATAAACTTGAAGGAGTTTTTATAAAGAGGAGCATGATAAAGAATGAAACGTTTTGGAATCGATATTGATGGGACAGTTACGTCACCTGAATCTTTACTACCTCACATAAATGATTATTTTAAATTGAATTTAACCTTACAAGACATCACCCAATACGAGCTGACAGAAGTTCTGAATATTTCACCTCAAACTTTCGGGAAATGGTTTAAGGAAGCAGAACCAACCATTTACAAAGAATCCCCACTAGCTCCCGGCGCAAAGAAAATATTGGATCAATGGAAAGAAATACATGAGCTTTATTTTATTAGTGCAAGAAGATCCGATCTCATCCAATTAACGAAAGAATGGTTTAATTCACAAGATTTGATGTATCATCACATCGAATTAATTGGCTCACATGACAAAATTTCAACAGCAAAAAAACACGGTGTCGATATTTTCTTTGAAGATAAACATGATAATGCTGTAGCGATTTCTGAAGAACTATCGATTCCGGTTCTGTTATTTAACACACCATACAATCAAAAACCGATCCCTGATGGAGTCATTCGCGTAAATGACTGGCAGGAAGCGAACTCTTGGGTTCAAACCTGGCTTCAAAATGAATCATAGGAAAAAGCCTCTAATCGTAAGAGGCTTTTTCCATTATTTATTGAATAAAATTTTAAATTTCTCCACCCGTTTCCGATTCACTTTAAAATCATAATATCCGAGACGTGAACCTGACTTGATATGTAGAAGGTTGGTGCTTTCATCAATATAGAGTTCCAAGTCATCTTTGAATCTCAACCACTTTGATGTGAAAACCGCATGTACATAATGCGACTTTTCTTCTTTGATCTCTACATGATCGAACTTGCTTAGGGTACTTCGGATCCTCGTCTTCACATCCTCTGTGCTATCACTGATGGGAAGTGGTGCTATTCGATGATATGATGTGAGATCAATTGTGCTTACACAGTTTTTTTTATTCGTTGGGCAGTGCGTAAAAGGGACTGTTTCCATGGCTGCATCTCCTCTCCATTCCTTCTCTATAATTGCATTTTTTCCCTCTTTTACCTTCCCTTAAACTCTGGACATTCCAGTAAAAGAAAAAAGGCTTACAAGATAAGCGAATTTATTTATGAATGGTAGTGTGAAGCTTGGACCGTTCCTTTCCGCTCCAGGCACTTGCTTTCCGCGGGGAGGAAGTCGAGCCTCCTCGGGCTTTGCCCTGTGGGGTCTCGACCTTTCCTCTATATCCCGCAGGAGTCAAGTGCCTTCCGCTACAATCCACTCTGTGCTAATACATAAAAATAATCATCTCTATTATCAATCAAGCCTCAAGGTTCTAGAAAAGCTTAAAAATACTTTAGAAAGACGGTTTTCAATTTAGATGTTTTTTACACCTTTTAGCTCTGTCACAAAAAACCTCTTAGAGATGATGAGGGGAACTGCGTAGACTCCTGCGGAAGTACGGACGTGCCGAGACCCCGTTCGGCTAAGCTGAGGACGCTCGGCCGAACGCTAACTGCAAGCGGAGCGGTTCCCCTCACCATCTAGCACACACTTGTTGACAGAGCAACAAGCAGATCTTATGTAATAAAACAAAAAACTTTACGAAGGGAGCAAAAAAAGAGAGACCCTGAAAGGATCTCTCTACTGACATTGAGGGCATTTACCATATATTTCGAATTTATGGCCGGATATATCATACCCTGTATCCGTTAAATTTTCTTTAAGTGTTTCCATGGGACATGTGTGAATTTCTTTCGTTTTCCCACAATCCATACAAATGAAGTGATGATGATGGTGATGACTTTCGCATGTAAATCGAAAATGTCTTTCACCTGAGAGTTCAGTCTCTTCCAAGATTTCAAGTTCAACAAACAAACTCAAATTACGGTAGATGGTATCAAAACTGAGCCCCGGGTAATCAGCCTTCATGTTTTCTAATACATCCCTGGCCGTCAAATATTTATTCGAGCTGGAAAACAGTTCAAGTATTTGCTCCCGTTTTCCCGTATGCTTATATCCTTTTGATTTTAACAGGTCCATTGCTTCCGTTACATTCATTTCCTACACCTCAACTTTAGAAGAATGACTCGACGTTCTTATTTTTTTCATCACAATTGTAATGAGAAGGATTAAAATAGCCGTCATGACAATCGTACCACCTGGTGCAAGATTCAAATAGAACGCACTGATCAATCCAACAATAACAGAAATTTCACCGAAAACAAGCGAAAACCCAATCGTTTGCTTAAATCCATTGGCAATCCTGATACTTGCAGCAACCGGTAATGTCATAAGAGACGAAACCAGCAGGATCCCGACGATGCGCATGGAAGCGGCAATCACAAGAGCTACCATGACCATAAAGATAAAGTGAATCGCCTTTGCGGGGATACCTGACGCCTTTGCATGATCTTCATCAAAGGATAAAAGAAACAATTCCTTATACAGCAAGATAATCACACCGATGACAAGGACGCTGATTCCTCCAATCAGATACAAATCCCCTCTGCTGACTGCGCTGACACTTCCAAACAAATAACTAAATAAATCTGTATTAAAACCGTCTGCCAGAGAAATGAAGATGACCCCTATCCCGATTCCGCCAGATAGGATGATCGGAATCGCAAGCTCCTGATAATGCTTATATAACATACGCAAACGCTCAATGAACAAGGAACCCATGACAGAGAATACCATTCCCAAATAGAGTGGGTTCAAACCGGAAAAAGCCGGTATCGTTTTACTTAAATACAGGCTCGCTGCAATACCTGACAGTGTGACGTGACTCAAGGCATCCGCAATTAAAGAAAGCCTCCTTACGACGATGAATGCTCCTAATAAAGGGGCGATGATTCCAATGAGAATCCCCGTCAGAAATGCATTTTGTAAAAACTCATATTGAAAAATAGCTTGAAGCATTGTCTTCCCTCCAATCGATTATGAATGATGATGTTCATGCTCATGATTTAAGAAATGTACATCATGACCATAAAAAGAGGAAAGCTGATTTTCTTTTAGCTTCTCAAACTCTTCTGTTTTGCCATGGAAATGTAAATGTTTATTTAAACAAGCGACATGAGTCACTTTGTTCGAAATCGATCCTATGTCATGAGTGACAAAAACGAGTGTAATCCCTAAATCTTTATTTAAGGTTTCTAACATATCATAGAAGTTTTGGACGTTTTGACTGTCCACTCCCACTGTCGGTTCATCAAGAATCAATACATCAGGCTGGCTGACGAGCGCCCGGGCAATAAACACCCTTTGCTGTTGTCCTCCTGATAATTCTCCAATATTACGTTTTGCGAATTGACTCATCCCAACCGATTCTATTGCTCCATGAACATCTTGTTTATATTTAGATGAAATCCTCTTGAACAAACCTGCTTTTTTCGCTAATCCGCTCGCCACCACCTCATAAACCGTGGCTGGAAACCCTGTATTGAAGCTATTGGCCTTCTGGGAAACAAACCCTATGCGATCCCATTGTTTGAATTTATGCTGGGGGATCCCAAATAGCTCGATATTCCCTTGTTTCACTCGTAAAAGGCCCAGAACAAGCTTTAGTAAGGTCGATTTTCCTGAACCGTTAGGTCCGACGATCCCAAGGAAGGCCCCCCTGGGGATGCTAAGGTTAATATCCTCGAGCACTCTTTCCCGCTCATATCTGAAATTCACATCTTCTATTTTAATAATAGGATTTGTCGTATCCATTTTAATCATCTCTCTTTATAAGAATCATTACGATTTAAAAGTACATAGGGTAGTATACATGATGGGTGCACAATTGTAAATATTCATACCCAGATATCATAATAAAAGGACTGCTCAGTTTGAGTGAGCAGTCCTTCAGTCCAATGCTGCATTAATGAATGGCTGACTTGAATCGTGCACCCTTTGTTTCCTGTGTACTCATAATCGTAATGAATGCATTGGGATCTACATCAGAAACAATGGATTTCAATTTTGTTACTTCAAGTCTGGTGACCACGACATAAATGACCTCTTTATCATTATCTGTGTAGCCTCCACGCCCCTTTAACATGGTTGTTCCCCTGCCAAGTCTTTTTAGTATAGCGTCGGATACATCCAGGTAATGGTCAGAAACAATGATAACGGCCTTCGTTTCATCCATTCCCTGAATGACCGTATCAATCGTTTTAAAGGCTATATAGTATGTCATAACGGAATACATCGCTTCTTCAAGTCCGAAGACAAATGCTGCCCAGGCGAAAATGAAAATATTGATGAACATAACAAACTCCCCGACTGAAAACGGAAGCTTCTTCGTTAAAAGGATACCAAGGATTTCAGTTCCATCCAGAGATCCACCATGACGTATCACAAGGCCGACCCCAACCCCAAGGGTCAATCCTCCAAAAACAGTGGCTAACACTTTCTCTGTTACAAACGGTTCAATATGGTGTAAAAGGCTTTCAATACCTGCCAGCGCGATAATGGCAAACAGAGAAGAAACGACAAAGGTTTTCCCGATATGTTTATACCCGTAATACATGAATGGGAGGTTTAAAAAAACCAGCAGGGTTGCAAAGTTTACAAATGGAATGGTGTCTGAAACTAAATAATCCAAAATCAGCGAAACACCAATAATTCCACCATCGATGATATTATTCGGAACAAGGAACAACTCAATGGATATAGCAGCTAAGGCTGCTCCAATCGTAATAAAGATCAATCGGTAAATAAAATGAAGGGGACTTTCTTTTTTATGTACTCTTTGAGTCATCGTCAATTCCTTTCCTTTCACTTTATTTTCTTATAAAAATGTCACTTTCTGATCAGGAGTTACATATGTATCTGTTGAGGAGTGATAAACATGAAGCTATTACAAAACGTGATTAATCACAAAATCAACAATATCACAAATGATGAATTATTAAAGTACGCGAATCAATATAACATTTCATTGACGTCCCAGCAGGCAACAAGCATCGTCGCTAGTGTTAAAGGAAAGAACATCAATATTTTTGATGACAAGAAGCGCAGTAAATTGGTGAAGGACTTAGCCAGGATCATAGGACCTTCCAAGGCGAAGGAAATCAACCAACTCTTTTTGCAGCTCATCAGATAGTAAAAGAAGAGGAGGCGTCCCTATTGATGAGAGATGACCTCCTCTATTGCCTTTTTTATTGATTCAGTATTTTCGTTAATACATCTTCATCGAATGTTTGATTCTGAAGCATGTCAATTTCGAATTTGTAAGGAGGTTTTCTATTTTTCTTATCTTCCCCTACATATGGTGTTTCCAGAATCTTAGGGACCTCTTGCAGCTGTGGATGATGCACAATATAATTCAGTGCTTTGAATCCGATATGTCCGAATCCTATATTTTCATGGCGGTCTTTACTTGCTCCACGTGCATTCTTACTATCGTTAATGTGAAGAACCTTTAAGCGGTCAATCCCGACGATCTTATCGAATTCTTCCAGGACTCCATCAAAATCTTCCACAATATCATATCCTGCATCATGGGTGTGACAAGTATCGAAGCAAACAGAAAGGCGGTCATTCAGTTCTACTCCATTGATGATTTGAGCTAATTCCTCAAAAGATCTTCCACATTCTGAACCCTTCCCTGCCATTGTTTCCAATGCAATTTGCACTTTATGGTCTTTAGTCAGTACTTCATTCAGACCTTCAATGATCTTTTCAATCCCCTTATCTGCTCCTGCACCCACATGAGCACCCGGGTGAAGCACAATCTGCCCCGCTCCCAGAGCTTCTGTGCGCTCGATCTCAGAACGTAGGAAATTGACACCTAATTCAAATGTAGCAGGGTTCGTCGTATTTCCGATGTTAATGATATAGGGAGCATGAACAACGATATCCTCTATCCCATTTTCTTTCATGTGAGCGATACCCGCTTCAATATTTAAGTCTTCGATCTTTTTTCTTCTCGTATTTTGAGGTGCACCTGTATAAATCATAAATGTATTAGCTCCATAGGAAACGGCTTCTTCACTGGAAGCTAATAGCATTTTTTTACCACTCATTGAAACATGGGATCCAATCTTAACCATTCTTCTCAACTCCTAAGGAAATCTCTCTATATTGTATCGAATGTGTACAAATGAATCACGTTAAAACACTTATTTATTTCTGTTTTTCATTCTTCTCTCACGTTTCTTAATTTGGTCCATTTTGTATTGCATTTTCTTTTTATAGCCAGGCTTAACGGTTTTCGGTTTTCGAACCATTGATTTCGCTTTTTCATCAATCTCATTAACATTCGATTTTTGACGGTTCTTACGTTTGTTCAGGGGTGGTAACTCAGACCATTCCCCTTTCTTAATGTCGTGATGAGCAAAGCTGATTCCGAGCTTCTCAAGACGATTCAATGCATCTTCATCCGAAGGTGTATAAATGGTATAGGCAATTCCGCTATTACCTGCACGCGCTGTACGGCCGGAACGGTGAACATAGAAATCCAGATCTTGTGGCAATTCGAAGTTAATGATATGACTTACACCTTCTATATCAATCCCTCTTGCTGCTAAATCAGTCGCTACGATGTACTGATAATCCAGGTTTCTCGTTTGCTTCATCATTTTCTTACGCTCACGTGGGGAAAGGTCTCCGTGAATACGTCCAACCTTTAATCCTTTAGCAATCAAAGCATCTGCCACTTCATCTGCCTTTTGTTTTGTATTGGTGAAAACGATGCCTAAATATGGATTAATATCCACTAAAATATTGTACAATAAGTTAATTTTATCGCGACTCTTAAGAGGGACGATCACATGTTGGATATTCTTTGCCGATAGTTGCTCGGGCTCGACATGAGCATATTGTGGATTTTCCATATACTTTTTCAAGAATGGCTTCAGTTTCTCTGGAATCGTCGCAGAGAATACAAGCATTTGTAATTTTTCAGGCATCTTAGCGGCAATCTGATCCACGTCTTCAATGAATCCCATATCAAGCATCAGATCTGCTTCATCAATCACCAGCAGACTGGCAGTATGAACAAATAAGGCTTGATCTTTCACTAAATCATTGATCCGGCCAGGAGTACCAACCACAATATGAGGCTGGTGTTTTAATTTCTCAATCGTCCTCTGCTTGTCCGTCCCACCAATGTAGCAGCGCGAAACAATGTTGCTATCTTTCGTGATCTTTAGTACTTCTTGATAAATCTGTTGTGCCAGTTCACGGGTTGGAGCAGTAATGACTGCTTGAACCTGTTCAGAATCTGCATTCACCTTCTCAATGATCGGTAATAGATATGAATGTGTTTTTCCCGTTCCTGTCTGGGATTGACCTATCGCACTTTGCCCTTTTAAAATCAGTGGGATCATTTTCTTTTGAATTTCTGTTGGTTCATAGAAACCCAGTTCTTCTACAGCTTCATTAATGAAAGTCTGTAATCCGAATTTTAGAAATAAATTCTTTTTCATTCTTACATCTCCTTTTATCAAAATATCCTTTTATTTACGCTGTCATCGGGATGGATGACTTCTCGTACACATCATCACCATAGATATATATAAAATTTACGGGTCACTTTATCATCGCGAATGATTTTATCTTAACGTTAGCAAGCGTCATATTTAAAGAACATCTAACCATTATAATATTTTTTTGGCAAAACATCTAGTTCATACTTTATTTAATTTGAGATGATACTGTATGAATACCCTTTTTCCACCTATTGCATACTCTATACTGACGAGGAATTTATTCGAATGAAAGGAGGCTGTCATTATGCCGCCTAGAAGAATGAGGAATCAGGGCCAGGATATGCGAAATCCTTTCGGAATGAGACAGCAGCGGGGATTCAACGGGTTCGGAATGCAGCAGTCTGGGAGAAACAGCTTTGGACTGGGGCAGACGCAGCCACCTCCGTTTCAATTTGGAGGACAACGTCAAAATCAGGGATTCAATATGGGAATGAATCAGAGAGGAAGAAACCGTGGGGCAGGTAAAGGTGGTTTATTGTCTAAGCTTCTTAAAAAGGGTGATAATCAGAATGCCGGCGGAGGATTATTACAACAATTTTCCAGAGGGGATTCATCTTCCAACGCGTCTGGCTTTGAACGATCTCCCCAGGCAGCTGGCGGAATTCTCCAGAGCCTATTGAACCCCGGCAATGTGAATTCATTTTTATCCAATTCACAGCAACTGCTCCAGACCGCTCAACAGCTGGGTCCGATGTTCCAACAATATGGGCCTATGGTGAAAAATATCCCGGCACTATGGAAGTTATATCGTGGATTCAAAGATATGTCTGCCGATGATGCGTCCGACGACGGGAATAGCGAAGAAAAAGATGCGGATATCGACATCCCTGAAGTCGAATCCACCGTTAAGAAAAAAAAGAAAAAGAAACCACCCGTAGAAAGTTCTGTTGATAGTGAGCTTGACGATGATCAGGCACCATCAAAGTCTAAATCAGGATCAAAACCCAAACTGTATATTTAAAGCCAGGATCCCTAAAGGTACCGAATCACCTGTTTAGGGATTTTTTTATTTGACGGCCACTTAAAAGGCATTTCCATAGGAAAAGGTTCATATGATTATCGTTCTCTTTGTCAGGAAGACCATTCTCCTTTATAATGAAGACAAAACCTTTTCTCATGTAGGAGGATATTCATAGATGGAAATTATTAAGATTACTCCGAGAGGCTATTGTTACGGGGTTGTAGATGCAATGGTCATTGCAAGAAACGCCGCATTAGACAAATCGCTTCCTCGTCCAATTTATATTTTAGGCATGATCGTTCACAACAAGCATGTGACTGAAGCATTCGAAGAAGACGGGATCATTACCCTTGATGGCAGCAACAGAAAAGAAATCATCGAACAGGTGAATGAAGGAACGGTTATCTTCACGGCACATGGAGTCTCTCCCGAAGTGAAAGAAATAGCCAAACAAAAAGGACTTGTTACATTGGATGCAACGTGTCCCGATGTAACGAAAACCCATGATTTGATTCGCGCTAAAGAAGCGGAAGGCTATGACGTGATCTATATCGGAAAAAAAGGACATCCTGAGCCTGAAGGGGCTGTCGGGGTCGCACCTGAGATCGTACATCTCGTGGAAACAGCAGAAGATGTAGAAAAGCTTTCAATTGAAAACGAAAAAATCATTGTGACCAATCAAACGACGATGAGTCAGTGGGATGTATTGGACACGATGGATAAAGTGAAGGAAATGTATCCTCACGTTGAGCTGCACAAAGAAATATGCCTGGCTACCCAGGTTCGTCAAGAAGCAGTTGCCGAACAAGCTGGAGATGCAGATGTTCTCATCGTCGTTGGAGATCCTAAGAGTAATAACTCCAACCGGCTCGCTCAAGTATCAAAGGATATCGCAGGTACTCCTGCACATCGCATCTCAGACATTAGTGAATTGGATATAGAATGGATTAAAGATGCGGGCATCGTTGCTGTAACAGCGGGTGCGTCCACTCCTACTCCAATCGTAAAAGAAGTCATTAAATTCCTTGAAGCTTTTAACCCAAATGATGAATCCACTTGGACAAGAGAGCGAAATGTTCCAATAAATAAAATTCTCCCTAAAGTACGAAAATCTAAATTGGGAACAAAATAAAGTGAAAGGCCCCTTAGAATTTCTAAGGGGCCTTCCATCTTTACATATACGTAAATGGGTTGGTTTCAGCTTTTGACGCGAATATATTGACGATATACCCTTTTTCCGAGGATTTTTTCGCTAAATGACTGGCGACTCCATCCTTCATGACTTTTTCGATGTGATGTCCTGCATCAACGACATTCAGCCCCATCATCATAGCGTCGTGGGCGGTGTGGTAATAAATATCGCCTGAGACGAATACATCCGCTCCCTGTCTTTTCGCTTTCCCGATAAACTTATTTCCATCTCCGCCAAGCACTGCAACTTTCTTCACTTTCGCTTCCCCATCACCAATGACTCTGATTCCGTCCATACCAAATGTTTCTTTCACAACTAAAGCAAATTCCTTAAGACTCATCTCATTCTGTAAATGTCCGATTCTACCTAGGCCTAAAGCAGGCGATTCGTTTTTAAGGGAATAGATATCATAGGCAACTTCTTCATAAGGATGATGGGTAAACATCGCTTTCAACACTTTTTTCTCTAAAGAAACAGGATATACCGTTTCCACCTTCTCTTCTGCTACTTCCTCCAGGGAACCTTGCTTCCCGATATGAGGGTTCGTACCCTCTTCAGGGAGGAACCTTCCCTTTCCTTCAGCCGAGAAGCTGCAATGAGAATAGTTTCCGATGTGCCCGGCTCCTGAATTCCCAAGGGCTGTTCGAAGTTCCTTTGCGTTTTCTTTTGGCACATAAACGACTAATTTACGGAGCTCCTCATGGTGAGTAGGGACGAGTACAGACGTATCCTGCAAATGCAGCATGTCGGATAAAAGGTCATTCACTCCCCCCGTCGCCACATCAAGATTCGTATGAGCCGCATACACGGCTATATCATGCTTGATTAACTTCTCAATCATTCGTCCCTGATAGGTGTCCGTTTGCAGGGACTTTAATGGACGAAAGAGCGGTGGGTGGTGGGCTATGATTAATTTCACATTGTTTTTAATTGCTTCATCCACCACATTCTCCAATACATCAAGGGTGATCATCACATTCTCAACCTTTTCGTTCAGCTTACCAATTTGAAGACCAATCGGATCCCCTTCTTCTGCTAAATATTTTGGTGAAAATTGTTCAAACAGTTGAATGATCTCATGGCCGTTTACTGTCTTCATGGGATAAGAACCTCCTCCACCATTTGTATTTTTTGAATAAGTTCCCGTTTTCGTTCTTCCAACGCATCGGTTTTTTCCGCTTTTTCCATGTTATTCAATATATTCTTCCATTGATGAAGCTCCTGATTCCATTTTTTCAAAAATGCATCGTTGCGCTCCTTTATCAAAAAAGGACCGAGCAGCAACTCTTTTTCAAGCTCACCAGAGTAGTGGCGTCTCGGATTTCCTTTCTCCGCTACTAAAATTTCATATACCTTATCATCTTCTTCAAGAATTTCTTCCCCTACTAAGTCCCATTCATTGTCCATGAGCCACGTTCGGATGGACCTTGAACTCACATTCGGCTGAAGAATCAGTCGCTGATTGGTCAGCTTTTCTTTCCCTGCCTCTAAAATAGAAGCAATCAATGCGCCCCCCATTCCGGCGATCGTAATACAATCCACTTCGCCTGGAGCGATCACTTCCAAACCACTTCCAAATCTCACCTCTACCTCCTGAGTTAATTGGGCATCTTCCACTTGTTTCTTGGCAGAAAGATATGGCCCTTTCACTACTTCTCCTGCGATTGCAAAGGAAGCAATCCCTTTATTGACGGCATAGCACGGTAGGTATGCATGATCTGAACCGATATCAGCGATTTTCGATTGCTTGGGTATGTATGACACAACTGTTTCTAGTCGTTTTGATAATTGTTGAATATTCATTCGTTCACCTATAATCATTTTTTTATTGGGTAAATCATGTACGATAATCATTCTAACCAACTTTTCCCGATAAAAAAAGTCCTTTGCCCAAAAGACAAAGAACCTTTTTCAATCATTGATTATTTAAGTGACTTGATCCAGTCTGCCATAGCATCCAGATTTCCTTCTTCTACTAGACCAGCCGGCATCATACCTTTACCGTTTTTGATCGTTTCTTTGATCTCGTCTTTAGACAGCTTTGTTCCCTTTAGAGCAGGACCGGCGCCACCTTCATAGTTTCCACCATGACAAGATACACAAGACTCTTTGTACTTAGCTTCCGGATCGAATTCTCCGCTTGAAGCCTGTTCGCCTTCTTTACCTTCCATTTCCCCGTGACCTTCTTCTTTTGCTTTTTCGCCAGCGTTATTAAGGCCTTCTAAAGATAAGAAGAAAACAAGACCAATTCCAAGAGCCATGATCAGTACGAATGGAATGATTGGATTACGATTCATGATTTAACCTCCTTTATGTACAACATCCAAAATAGTGCTCTTTTCAACACTTTATATTTTACTGTAAAAAACGACAAAGTAAAAGTACTATCAATTAACTTTTCCATCTTTCTCACAAATTAGACACATTTCGTGTGAAATTTGGTAAGTTTTCATTAAAAGGAGGAGAGCCCTATTGCCCCGGAGAGGACCAATAGAGCTCCTGATTGATGTTATGGCGTTTCCACCTTATTGACATCCTATAAGCCTTGAAATGACCATTCTCTGGACTTCTGAGGTACCTTCTCCGATTTCAAGGAGTTTGGCATCCCGTAGATATCTTTCCACATGGTATTCTTTCATGTATCCGTATCCACCGTGAATCTGAATGGCTTCATCAGCTACTTCCATACTGATTTCAGAAGCATAAAGCTTACACATCGAAGCTTCTTTCGAAAATGGTCTTCCCTGATCTTTCAGCCATGCTGCCTTATGGACCATATTCCTTGCCAGTTCAATCTTCATTGCCATATCAGCAAGCTTAAATTGAGTGACTTGAAATTGTGATAAGGTTTTGCCAAATTGCTTTCTTTCCTTGGAATACTGCAGTGCTTTATCAAAAGCAGCCTGTGCCACACCGACAGCCATAGCACCGATTCCGATCCTTCCACCGTCAAGGGTGACAAGGAACTGCTTGAAACCTTCTCCTTCTTTACCTAATAGGTTTTCCTTCGGCACTTCTACATCTTCAAGAACCAACTCAGTCGTGTTTGATGAATGAAGCCCCATTTTTTCATAATTATCAATGACCGTAAATCCATCTGCCTTAGTCGGAACGATAATCGCACTAATTTCTTTGTTCCCATTGTTTCTACCTGTAATCGCTGTTAAAGCGAGATGATTCGCATAGCTTGCATTGGTAATATAGCACTTATTACCGTTAATAACCCATTTATCCCCTTTATCTTCTGCAGTGGTTTGGGTGCCGCCTGCATCAGAACCTGCATTGGGTTCAGTCAGACCGAAAGCTCCAAACGATTCCCCTGTACAGATTGGCGTCAAGTATTCCTGCTTTTGTTCATGAGAACCAAATAAGTTAATAGGTGCTCCTCCCAGTGAAATATGCGCAGAGTACGTAATACCTGTCGAAGCACAAGCCCGGCTAAGCTCTTCGGTTACGATTGCGAAACTGACCGTATCGGCACCTGCCCCTCCATATTCCTCGGGAAACGGAAGTCCCATCATCCCCAGATCAGAAAGCTTCTTGAAAATCTCTTTAGGAAATTCCTTTGTACGGTCCCGATCCAATGCACCAGGAGCCACTTCTTCTTCAGCAAATTCCCTGATTGTCTTTTTAATCATTGTTTGTTCTTGTGTTAAGTCAAAATTCATTCTTATCCCCCTTGTCTAACTTTGATGACTGAAAGCCCTAACTCCACTTCCATAATAGCGCTTTCAAGCATAATCACTGCACTCTATGAATGCGCTCTCATTCTTATTATAAAAGGGGATAGTGAATTTTCTCAACTTTAAAAAACTTTTAAATTTTCAGAAGTTATAGTAATATAAAAATAATTAGGAGGATTCCCCCTGCCAATCCCGAAAGAGAAAAATAACCCATCTTCCATTTCAAACCTGCACTGATCCAAAGGAAACAGTTCAGAAATAAGGTTATGTACATTCCGAAAGAACTCCCACCGAATAGCTCTTCTGTTATTTCCATGGAGGCTAGAAGAAGTATACAAGCGGCAGCCATATACAAGAGTATAGGTGATAATTGTTTTTTAGTATAATAAATTCCTGATACTACTAATAATCCGACAAAACTTGCCAAAATCGTTGTTTGCAAAACGATTGACAATTCAGTAAAATAAATGACAAATAATGAAATAAATATCGCACAAATTGAAGCTAAGTCTTTAAGCATGGTCTTCTTTTTGACACTCTTTTGATCACTGTGTTCCATACCATCTCCTTCGGTATATAATGCAAGGAGATAGTCACAATAGTGCTCTGGCAGCATATTGGCTTGCTTCCAAAGTTGTATTTCATTCACAATCAATTCTTTTCTTGAATTTTTCACTGTTTTCACAGCTGTCACACCTTTATCTGTTAAATCTTTTAGCTACATTCGTCAAAGGTGATGGAAAACCCTTTATTTCGAGCAAAAAAAACCACCTCTATCACAATAGAGGCAGTCAATGGGGTTTCTATTCTAAAAAGTCCTTTAGTCGTTTGCTTCTGCTTGGATGACGCAGTTTTCTAAGAGCTTTTGCTTCTATTTGACGGATACGTTCCCTTGTTACACCAAAGACTTTCCCTACTTCTTCAAGTGTGCGGGTTCTGCCATCGTCCAGACCAAATCGTAAACGAAGAACATTTTCTTCACGATCTGTTAAAGTATCCAGTACATCTTCAAGCTGTTCCTTTAATAGTTCGTAAGCAGCATGTTCTGAAGGAGATTGAGCTTCTGCGTCTTCAATGAAGTCACCAAGATGAGAGTCGTCTTCTTCACCGATTGGTGTTTCAAGAGATACTGGCTCTTGAGCAATCTTAAGGATTTCCCTAACCTTTTCAGGTGTCAGATCCATTTCTTCTGCAATTTCTTCCGGTGCCGGTTCACGCCCTAAGTCTTGCAATAACTGTCTTTGCACTCGAATAAGTTTGTTAATGGTTTCAACCATATGAACCGGAATACGAATCGTTCTGGCCTGGTCAGCGATTGCACGTGTGATGGCTTGGCGAATCCACCAAGTTGCATACGTACTGAATTTGTACCCTTTACGGTAATCAAACTTTTCTACCGCTTTAATCAGACCCATATTACCTTCCTGGATAAGGTCTAAGAATAACATACCGCGACCAACGTAACGTTTGGCAATACTGACAACAAGTCGCAGGTTCGCTTCAGCAAGACGTCGCTTAGCTTCCTCATCGCCTTCTTCAATTCTCTTGGCAAGATTTATCTCTTCCTCTGCAGATAAAAGATCAACTCTTCCAATTTCTTTCAGATACATACGAACAGGATCATTTATTTTAACTCCTGGAGGAACGCTTAAATCATTCAGATTGAATTCTTCTTCCTCTTCTTTCTCTAACTCAGTAGCACCCGGATCATCATCTTCATCATTTTCATTGATGATTTCTACATTTTGTTCACCTAAGTGTTCGTAGAATTCATCCATTTGATCGGAATCTAACTCAAACCCTGATAATTTATCGGCAATATCTTCGTATGTGAGGACCCCTCTTTTTTTACCTTGGTTAACTAAAAATTCTTTCACCTGATCAACTGTTAATTCTGACGCTATTTGTTTGGAACGCGCTGACTTTTCAGCCATTTGTTCCCCTCCTTCCAACTTCCTTACAAAACTTTATAGAGACTTACGCAGCTGTAAGATTTCCATTGCTATTTGTGCTTCTTTTCGGTAATCCTTTAGTCGTTCTGCTTCTTTTCTTTCCACTTCTTTTTCTTTTATTCTCAACATCTTTTGATGTTTTAACACCTGATTGACATAATCTACTAATTCCTGGTCCGTACTTTCTTCGCTTATTGACATCATTTCGATGTCCGTTACGATCCTTCTTAACCTCTCATCGGGAAGATACCCGATAAAGGCACTGGCACTTGGAGGTAGACCTTCTTCATAATAACCCAATAAATAAGTAATAATAGCCTGATGTTCATCAATATTAAGGTTGGTACCTGCAAGCCACTCCTGAATCTTATAAGCGATGTTCGGGTCCTTAAGCATATAGGCAATCAATCTTCTCTCAGCCGTTTGGTAAGCGGGTAATAGTTTAGACTGAGTCTGCCTGGAGAAATTACCTTGCATACCTACCTGTTTAGGCGGTTTAGAATTTCGTTTATCAGGGCCTTCCAGTTCAAAGAGCTGCTGTTGAAGAGCCTCAAGAGATAATTCGAACTCATCTGCCAAATACCTTAAATAATAATCCTTTTCAACCGCTTTACTCAGTTGGGTAATTTCCTTAAGTATGTCTTCTATATACTTAAGGCGATCTCCTTCATCATTTAAGTTTTTATTCAGCTTATAGTACCGAAGCTTAAATGCCATGAACGTTAAGCTTGCCCCTATTACATCTTGTTGAAACCTTGTTGGTCCATATTTTGAAATGTAGTCATCAGGGTCTAATTGTTCCGGTATTGTTGCGACACGAATGTTCAGCTGATGCTTGTGAAGAAGATTTCCTGCCCGGAATGCGGCTTCCACTCCAGCAGAATCACCGTCATAACAAATGATCACGGAATCAGTCAGCCGTTTAAGCAGTCCAATTTGCTGCTCTGTTAATGAAGTACCCATAGTGGCTACGCCATTTTCCACCTCTGCTTCACTGGCTGATATGACGTCGGCAAATCCTTCAAACAGAATCGCCTGCTGTTTTCTTCTAATCATTGAACGCGCGCCGTGATAGTTATAAAGAATGCTGCTTTTGTTAAAAATTTTCGTTTCCGGGCTGTTTAAGTACTTCGGTTCATCATTCGAATCGATGCTTCTTCCTGAAAAAGCGATCGTGTTTCCTTTCGTATCAACAATAGGAAACATGATCCTTCCCCTGAAGCGATCCAAGAAAGAATTGTCTCTTTCTCTTCTAACGAGTAAGCCCGCCGCTTCCATCAGCTCCAGGGAATAGCCTCGTTTCTGAAGAAACTTAACCGTGAAATCCCAGCTGGGAAGAGACCACCCAATCTGAAATTTAGTAATGCTTTCAGTCGTAAACCCCCGAGCCAATAAATATTCGAGGGCTTCCTGACCTTCTTTTGTGTTTAGAAGGAGATGATGGTAAAATTTACTTAATAACCCATGAGCTTCCATCATTTGCTTTTCATCTTCTTGAGGGGGAAGCTCCCTTTCAGACGAAGATGTCGGTATGGAGATTTCTTCTCCTACTTTAGAACCAAGCTTTTGCGCTGCTTCGAGGAAGCTTAAACCATCAACATCCATTAGAAACGTAAACGCATTTCCCCCGGCCCCACATCCGAAACAATGAAATATTTGTTTGTCAGGGGAAACAGAAAAAGATGGAGTATTTTCTCCATGAAACGGACACAAACCAAAATAATTGCGTCCCTGCTTTTTCAGTTGTACATAATCACTGACGACATCTACGATATCGGTTGACGATAATATTTTATTTAACTTATCTTCAGGGATTCTTTCAGACACAATTTATCACCTGTTTTTATTTACCCTCTTAATCCATTCTGTACTTATTCCGATTCTCCTGCAATTTCCGACAAGATTTTATCGAAGGAAATAGAAAATGTTTCTCTGTCTTCATTTGTAAAAGGTTTAGGACCTTTACCATAGTTTCCTCTACGGCGTTCTTTTGCTGCGACGTATCGATAATCGAGTGCCGTGACTATACTCTCTTCCCTGTAGGCTATTCCCCTGGGAGAGATGGCATAAACTTTTTTCGGCAAAACCAATGACGCGAGTCCAATATCCTGGGTAACCAGTACATCATGTACCCTGACATGGTTCATGATGTATAAGTCAGCCGCTTCTTTCGAACTATCGACATATACCCACCTGCCTTGATCAGGCGTGTTCTTTCTATGGGCATTAGAAGCAACAAATACAACGTCAAAGCCATATCCTCTGGTAATTTTAATGATTTCCTGCTTTACCGGACAAGCATCTGCATCCACAAATACGGTAGACTTATGTTCGCTAATACTAACTATTCTACATCACTCCGTATTATCCTTCTCTCTTTTGAACTTTCCTGGAGAATTGATTGAAATTGTCGAATTTTAATTGAGACGAGACTTGACATATCACAATAATTAGTTTATTCCTTAAGGGTTTAGTCTAAACCTATTTTAAATATTTTTATCACAATTTTTTATTATAGTATAATCGGACAAGTTTGACCACTATAAAAACTCAATTTATGAAACCTTTGATTGTTTCCGTTTCAATTCAATAAAAAAGAATGATTCTTTCCCCTTTTATTCAGGGAAAGAATCATTCTTTTTTAAATGTTAATTGCTTGAGTGCTGATAGATATTCGTGATGACATTGGCTGTTTCTTCTACTGCTTTGTTCGTTACGTCAATCACATGGCAACCGATGCGATTGGTTATTTTCTCGAAATATTTCAACTCATCTTCAATGCGTTTAATATTTGCATAGCTCGCCTGGTCATTCAATCCCAATGACTTCAATCTTTCCCGGCGAATCGTATTCAACTTCTCAGGACTGATCTTTAATCCAAAGCACTTCTTCGGAGAAACCATAAATAATTCCTCTGGTGGATCGACTTCCGGTACTAATGGTACATTGGCAACCTTAATCCTCTTCAGTGCAAGATATTGTGATAATGGTGTCTTTGATGTTCGGGAAACACCTACAAGCACAATATCCGCTCTAAGGATGCCCCGGGGGTCCCGCCCATCATCATACTTCACGGCAAACTCTATCGCTTCCACTTTCTTGAAGTAATCATCATCCAGCTTTCTTACCGTTCCCGGCTCGAACAACGGCTCCTTTTGGTAAGCTGATTGATATTTATCCATTAATGGACCGATAATATCAAACGCGTACAATTCTTCTCTTTCAGCTTCTTTTTTAATATACGCACGCATATCCGGCTTTACGAGAGTGTACACAATCAGTCCCTGGTTTAATTTCGCCAGGGAAATCACTTCATCGATATGCTCTAAGTCCTCTACATACGGAAAGCGTTTAATGACCGTATTGGAACCATTGAATTGGCTAATCGCCGCTTTTGTGACTAGTTCAGCAGTTTCACCCACCGAGTCGGATACAACATAGATGATCGGTTCTTTCACGATCGTTCACCACCTTCTAATATTCATCTGCTAACGCTACAAATGCTTTCGTGATATTGGTTTTCGTAATTCTGCCTATGACCTCTAAATCGCCTTTTTCTGTTTTCTTAATCACCGGAACAGAGTCGATTTGCTTATGAATCAAGTCTTTGGCCACGCCTATTAGCTGATCATCCTTTTCACAGACCGTAATATTAGGCATTCTCGTCATAATGATATTCACCGGCAAGGTACTAAGTTCCTGCTTCCCGATGCTCGCCCTTAAAAGATCCTTACGGGACAGGACGCCAACTAAGTACGTATTTCCATCCACTACAAATAATGTTCCTACGTCCTCCAGGAACATTGTCACTATGGCATCATACACAGAAACATTTTCGTTTACCACCACAGGAATCGATTGATAATCTTTAACATATATTTTGTTAAGGTTTTCTGTCAATAGCTGCGTTCCTGTTTTCCCTGTATAGAAATACCCCACTCTGGGACGTGCGTCCAGGTAACCCGCCATGGTTAAAATGGCTAGATCTGGCCTGAGAGTCGCCCTGGTCAAGTTTAATCGATCGGCGATTTGTTCACCAGTGATAGGTCCGTTGTCTTTAACTATTTGTAAGATATGTTCTTGACGCTTATTAAGTTCGATTGTTACTCACCACCTAACGGACAAACTATTTATGTTATACTTTATATGAAATATTATATACTATTTAAAAAAAATGAAAAGAGCATATTATCATTCATTTGTGTCAACACTAAATTTTAAATTTCACCTAACACAGAGTATCTTTTTTTAATACAAACATCAAATCTTTTCCCTTCTACTGTTCAGTAGTTGTTTTTATTTCTTTATCATGATAAAATGTCTTCATCTTATAATCAATAATGCTACGACGGATCAATAAGTACTTGCTGCACTCAAGCGACCAGGGACGGTGAAAGCCTGGAGAGCAGGGAAACGGCAATCCCGAGCTATTTAACATTTAAAAGTGGGTATACTTGACGTATATCAACTAGGGTGGAACCGCGAGTATCAAGCTCGTCCCTAGGCTATAAGCCTAGGGACGAGCTTTTTTATTTTATTACATACATGATGAAAAGGAGTGACTTTTATGTCAATGGAAAAAGTAGTGAATTTAGCGAAGCATCGCGGATTTGTTTTCCCGGGTTCTGAAATTTACGGAGGACTTGCTAACACGTGGGATTACGGTCCATTAGGTGTAGAGTTAAAAAACAATATTAAAAAAGCATGGTGGAAGAAATTCGTTCAGGAATCCCCTTACAACGTGGGTCTTGATGCAAGTATTTTAATGAACCCACAAACTTGGGTAGCTTCTGGTCACGTTGGAAACTTCAACGACCCAATGATCGACTGTAAGCAATGTAAAACACGCCATCGAGCAGACAAAATCATTGAAAATGCCCTTGAAGAAAAAGGCATCGAGATGATTGTTGATGGGCTTTCGTTTGAAAAAATGGAAGAAATCATCAAGGAGCACAGTATCGCGTGCCCTGATTGCGGTAGCCAGGATTTCACGGATATCCGCCAATTCGACTTAATGTTTAAGACTCATCAGGGTGTGACAGAGTCGTCTACAAATGAAATCTATTTACGCCCTGAAACAGCACAAGGTATCTTTGTAAACTTCAAAAATGTTCAGCGCTCCATGCGTAAGAAAATGCCATTCGGTATTGCTCAAGTCGGAAAAAGCTTCCGAAATGAAATTACACCTGGGAACTTCACATTCAGAACTCGTGAATTTGAACAAATGGAACTGGAGTTCTTCTGTAAACCTGGAGAAGACCTGGAATGGTTCTCTTACTGGCGTGAATTCTGTAAAAACTGGTTACTTAACCTGGGAATGAACGAAGAAAATATGCGTTTACGCGATCATGATCAAGATGAATTATCTCATTACAGTAATGCAACTACGGATATTGAATACAAATTCCCATTCGGTTGGGGAGAGCTTTGGGGTGTAGCAGATCGAACAGACTTTGACCTGAAGCGTCATATGGAACATTCAAATGAGGACTTCCACTACATGGATCCTCAAACAAATGAAAAGTATGTACCATACTGTATTGAACCATCCCTTGGTGCAGACCGTGTCACTCTTGCATTCCTATGTGACGCATTTGAAGAGGAAGAGCTTGAAAATGATTCACGTACAGTGCTGCGCTTCCATCCGGCACTGGCCCCATTTAAAGCAGCTGTCCTGCCACTTTCTAAGAAATTATCTGATGATGCATTCAAGGTGTATGAAGAATTATCACAGGATCTTATGATAGACTTCGACGAAACAGCATCAATCGGCAAACGCTACCGTCGTCAAGATGAAATCGGTACACCATTCTGTATCACATTTGACTTTGACTCGGTAGAAGATGGTCAAGTGACCGTACGTGACCGTGACACGATGGATCAGGTAAGAATGCCAATCAGCGATGTTAAAGCATTTTTGCAGGAAAAAGTTCAATTTTAAAACCTAAAGCGGAGGCGGCTCGTTCAGAGGCGACAAGCATAAGACAGCCCTGCCGGAAAGGCGTTTTTTGCCTTTTTGGCAGGGTTGACTTATGACCTCGAGCCTCTAGCCGCCGGAGCTAGCAGAAACCTAAAGCGGAGGGGCTTGCCCAGAGGCGACAAGCATAAGACGAACATACCAGAAAGGCGTTCTTTGCCTTTTTGGTATGTTTGACTTATAACCTCGAGCCTCTAAGCCCCGGAGCTAGCAGACACATAAAAAACAGGCCCATTCACACATCGTGAATGGGCCTTTCCGTATAATCACAAGCAGCATTATAAGCTAGAATAAGTCCTTCAGGTTATCCATTTGGTCTAAGAACCTCCTGGATTTTAATGTTAGACCTGAATTTTCATCGTAATAAGTCCTGATTACCCGCTTCAATTGACGTTTTGTTTCATCTTTCACCGATATATTTCCCAATCGATTGATATCGAAATAGTAAAATACCCTCAGAAGCTTCACAGTGCTCTGCGAGATCGGAAAATGATGAGGATCTTCATTTAAACAACGATGACAGATGAATCCATTTTCTTTAAAGGAGAAAGCGAATTCACCATCCGCTTCCCCGCATACACTACATCCATTCAGATGGGGATACAGCCCTAATACAGGAAGCATCTTCATTTCAAATATATGCATAAGAATTTCGGGGTCATAGTCTTCATTTAAATAGTGAATGGTCTTGTAAAGCAGTTCAAATAGAAATGGGTTCGGTTTCCGGTCCTCCGTCGCTTTATCGAGAAGCTCGACGATGTAAGTGGCATAAGCCGTCTTAAACAAATCTTCCCTCACATGCCTTAACGATTCAACCATCTCTCCCTGTTGAAGTGTACCTAGTCCACTTCCTTTAATAAAAAGGAAATAACCATATGTAAACAATTGTGAAATGGCGGATAGACGGCTATTAGGTTTCTTTGCCCCTCTAGCCATCAATCCAATCTTTCCGAATTCTCGTGTGTATATGGTAACAATCTTGTTCGACTCACCGTAATGATTCGTTCTGATCACGATTCCTTCACACTTCTGCAGCATATAGCCACCTCCCGACATCAATCCATCCGGGTGATGACAAGCTTATCACGTTAAAGGAAAATCAACTTCCGCTATTTCTTCTTCAAAGCTGTAAGGATCCTCAGTCGTCTCCTTTTCAAGCTCCTTAAAAAGTAAATAGGTGTCTATACTTCCTGTCTGCGAAAAAAATTTCCATGTTAAGTCTAACATAAAAAACCCACCTTTCTGGATTTAAACTAGCAAGACTTCATAAGCTTTCTTGTGATTAGAATGAGCATTTTCTCTCTAAAAGATGCGGCCTAAATATTGTTAATTCAGCCATCAATATTCGTCGTCACTGAATCCAAAGTCACGAAGGTTAGAAGATCGGTTTCTCCAGTCCTTCTGTACCTTCACCCATAGTTCAAGATATACCTTTGATCCCAACAGGTTCTCAATGTCTACACGGGAACGCTTCCCTACTTCCTTTAGCATCGACCCCTGTTTTCCGATGACAATCCCTTTTTGCGAGTCTCTCTCCACAATAATGGTTGCGATCACGTCAATAAGATCCTTCTCTTGCTTTCGCTCCATTTTATCGATCACGACTGCAATGCTGTGGGGAATCTCTTCCCTTGTCAGGTGCAGGACCTTCTCACGTATGAGTTCTGAAACGATAAAACGTTCAGGATGGTCTGTAATCTGATCAGCAGGATAAAATTGAGGTCCTTCCGGCAGTTGATCCTTTAATAATTGTAGAAGGCTATCTACATTATTTCCTTCAAGTGCTGAAATCGGAACAGTTGCCGCGAAAGGAAACAGGTCATTGTATTGTTGAATCATCGGCAATAACGCATCCGGGTGAATTTGATCAATCTTATTAAGAATAAGAAAAACAGGTGTTTTGACCCCTTTTAACTTCTCGATGATGAAGTGATCTCCTTTTCCTAACCCTTCTTCTACGTTGATCATAAACAAAATGACGTCCACTTCTTTTAAAGTGTTCTGAGCAATCTTCATCATGAAGTCTCCCAGTTTATGTTTCGGTTTGTGTATCCCTGGAGTATCGATGAATATCATTTGTGCATCATCTGTCGTGTAAACTCCCTGAACTTTGTTTCGTGTTGTTTGAGGCTTATCACTCATAATCGCTATCTTTTGACCGATTACATGGTTCAAGAAAGTGGACTTCCCAACGTTTGGACGTCCAATGATGGAGATGAAGCCTGATTTGTATCCTGTATTACTGCCTATATTACTCATTTAAATCCTCCGGTGAAAAAGCTCCTGGTAATAGTTCTGCAACGGTCAGTTCTTCCACATCGCCTTTAAGGTTTGTCAGTACGACCTTCATCTCTTTCGGACATAACTCTGAAATGACCTGACGACAGGCACCGCATGGCGGCACCGGTCTTGCCGTGTCTGCTACAACAGCAATCATTGAATAGTCTGTATCGCCCTCTGAGTAAGCTTTGAATAGTGCTGTTCTTTCGGCACAATTACACATACTGTAGGCTGCGTTCTCGATATTACAACCGTGATAGACCTTACCATCCTTTGACAGAAGGGCCGCTCCCACCTTAAATTTACTATAGGGTACGTATGCTTTTTCTCTCGCTAGTTTAGCTTCTTGTATCAATTGTTCTGCATTCATTCGTTTAACTCTCCTTTTAACCCTTACAAATTCATTTTACTACAATTTTCATAAAAGAAAATGGGCTGTTATCATTTTGTAATAAAATAGTTAGATAATTCAAACTATTTATCGATTTTGTCCTTTGCTCCACTTATTCTATACAAGTATAAGAACGTTTTCAAATGAATTAAAGGCTGCAGGAAAGAAATCGTTCAATTTCTCTCCCGCAGCCTTTGTTTTTCAGGTATTTGAATCTTCTTTGCATCCCATCATAGAGCCGTGATGAGTTCAAGCAGCTTTGGAATAAAGATAATGGCACCCACAATCGCCGTGCAGACGGCAAAGAGTAATACGGCAGCCGAAGCAAGGTCCTTTGCCGCTTTCGCCAAGGGATGGTAGTCTGAAATTGAAAGATCCACTGCCTTTTCGATCGCCGTATTCATGGTTTCAAGTGCCAGTACGGAAAACACCAATATGATCAGGATGATCCATTCCATGGCAGATACGGAAAGCAGATACGCTAGGATAAAAACAATGATCCCTACACATGAATGAATCCTGAAATTCTGCTCCGTGGACCACACAGATTTAATCCCATCTGCCGCATACCCAAAAGACTTCAAGAACCTGAACAGACCGAACTTAGTCCCTTTTGAGTCCATACTCATCTAAGATATCCTTTTGTCTCTGAAACATTTTCTTTTCATCCATTTCCTCCACATGATCATAGCCTAATAAATGCAGGAATCCGTGCAGAGCAAGAAAACCCAGTTCACGGGAAAATGAATGATTGTATTCTTCAGCCTGTTCTTTGGCCCGATCGATGGAAATGATGATATCACCGAGAACCCTGGGAAATTGTCCACCTACTATTTCGACTTCGTCCTCCCCCAGTTCTTCAAGGGCAAAGGAAATGACATCCGTCGGCTGGTCCTTATGGCGGTATTCACGATTAATTTCCTGAATTCTTTCGTTCGTCACAAACGTAACCGACACTTCGCTGTCATCTTCGACCTCTTCTTTATTTGCTGCAAAGTTTAAGATGTTTTGCACCAAATTTGTTTCCTCTTCGGATAATGTTTGAGTTTCATCAATAAAGTCGATCAATAATGTCATACTTCTTCTCCTTTTGCTTTAAGTTCCGGATATTCTATTCTTGGATGAAAGATTCCATTCAGAGTCTCACATAGAGACCTCTTGACTGTCTCTAATTGCTTCAATGAAAGATCGCATTCGTTAAACTGACCGTCCTGCAGGCGGTCTTGTACAATGGAATGAACGAGCTGTTGAATCTCTCCCTGAGTGGGAGATTTCTTGGATCTGACAGCCGCTTCCACACTATCTGCAATGCTAATAATGGCCGCTTCCCTTGTTTGTGGTTTAGGACCGGGATATCGATAATCTTCTTCCTTAACATCTTTCCCTTGTTCCTTTGCCTTATAATAAAAAAATTTCAACAAGGTTGTCCCATGATGCTGCTCGGCAATATCGACGATTTCCTTTGGAAGCTTATGTTTCCGAAGCATGTCAGCACCATCTGAAGCATGACTTATAATAACATCCCTGCTCGTCTCAGGCGAGACCCGATCATGAGGATTTCCCATATTAAGCTGATTTTCAATGAAAAAGTGTGGCCTTTTTGACTTTCCGACATCATGATAGTAGCAGCCGACTCTCGCTAATAGTCCATTTGCACCAATGGATTCACACGCGGATTCTGCAAGATTCGCTACCATGACACTGTGATGATAGGTACCGGGTGCATCGGTCAGCAGCTTCTTTAATAATGGTTGTGTAGGGCTTGAAAGCTCTACCAGCCTCATGGAAGAAAGTATGCCAAACCCCGCCTCGAAAAACGGCAGAAAACCGATTGTTAATATAGAGGAACTGATTCCTGACACCAGGGCAAACACGAGATAATACACATATTCACTATTGGAATAAGAAGTACCGCTTAACAGGACCAAAAACGCCAGGATCAATATATTTACAAGAGCTACGTAAATACCCGCTCTTAAAATATTCGAGCGCTGATTGCGGCTCACTAGGAAAAGAATCCCTGATACTCCACTGAATAACGTATAAATAGCGATCTCCATATCGATTGAACCTGAGAACTGCTGGTGAAAAACGATACTTGAACAAGCTGATAAAATAAACACCATCATCATGGCAATCCGCTCATTCAATAAAATCCTCAGGATCATTCCCGTGAATGCAGCAGGGAATATAAAGGCGATATCATTGATTTCCAGCTGTTCTATCAATCCTACAATCTTCATGATCAACAGTGAGATGACAAACACGATACTCGTGAGGATCAAATAGTTTTGTTTTCGTTCCTCGGTTACTTCCAATGTATAGAAGAAATAATAAAGTGAACTGATCACCACAATCACAAAAAGCGCCAATCCGATGTATGGGCGGAAGGAGAACGTATTTTCCACCATCCCCAATGATTTCATGATCCGGTATTCTTTAGGAGTAATCAATTCCCCATCTTCTACAATGACTCCGCCTTCAATGATTTCAACTGATTGAACATTCGCCACGGCAAGTCTCTTTAATTCATCCGTTTTTTCAGAGTCAAAATATTGTGTAGGTTCAAGTGCCACATTCCCAAGCTTTACGGCAGCATTGGATAGATCCCCCCTAAAGGTATAGTTTGTGATCCTTTGTTCTAAATTTAATCTCGCTTCACTCAATTCCTCTTCTTTCACACCATTTTCCATGATAATCTTCATTTGCGTAGAAACGATTGTCTCTACTCGTTCCAGATCTTCCTCTGACGCTTCCAATAGAGTTTTTAAAACCGTATCATTCAATTGGTTGGTTACATTATTATTCTTATCTTTAGGCAGCTTAGCTTTAAGCTGTTTTAGCTGCTCATTTATTTCCGCTTCAGCTGGAGGCTTCAGTTCCTCTGATCCAGGTTCTTGAGTTTCAGTTTCCTTCTTCACTTCTTTTACACTTTCCATAAGGGAACGAAGTAACGATATGGAGTTGTCGATCGCCCCTTCTTTAGGGGTATAGACATTCCCTACTTCTTCTTTAGCTTCCAGCTGCTTCTTCTCAGTAGCCTCATCATCAACAAATTTCTTCGGCGCCCTAATTGTAGTAGGAGCTTCTTCATACAAATTAATATCCAGTGTTTTCGGTTTTACATTTCCATATAAAACCCCGAAAACAATAATACCAAGTAACACAAATAAAAGATTAGTAAAGAGTCGGTAGCTAAGAAAGCTCCTTATTTTGAGTAAAAATGGGTGCGTTTGCATAAAGAACCCCCTGTTATGTAAGTACAATTTCAACCTGTTCAAGGTATAGAGCTCACGGAAAGAATGAGAAAAAACAATCTAGCAATTATGTAAAATGATAACAGTTTTTCACTTAATTATCCATGTTAAACCCTATAAAAAAAGATTGACCCCTGCATGCGCCGCTTGTATTAACAAGCGACATGAACACATTGGGTCAATCTCTTTATTGCATTACTTTTCGATTGTTTCATAGGCATCGATTATTTTAGCGACTAATGGGTGACGAACCACATCCGCTTGATCAAGATAAATAAACGATACGCCTTTTACATTTTTTAATATTTTTTCAGAGGAAATCAGTCCTGACTCGCTTCCTCTCGGTAAGTCCACTTGAGAGCGATCTCCTGTAATAATCATCTTTGAATCAAAGCCAAGCCTGGTTAAAAACATTTTCATTTGTGCTTTCGTTGTGTTTTGTGCCTCATCGAGGATGACAAACGCATCATCCAGTGTACGGCCTCTCATATAGGCAAGAGGAGCGATTTCAATGGTTCCTCTTTCTATTAACCGAGCTGTATGCTCAGCCCCCAACACATCATGCAGAGCGTCATATAAGGGGCGTAGATAAGGGTCCACTTTTTCCTTCAGGTCACCCGGAAGGAAGCCGAGACTCTCTCCCGCTTCAACAGCTGGCCTTGTGAGAATGATTTTCTTTACCTGCCCGTTTTTCAACGCATGTACCGCCATCACCACAGCAAGATAGGTTTTCCCTGTACCTGCCGGACCAATCCCAAACACCATATCGTGTTTTTTGATAGCCTGAATGTATTGACGCTGCCCAAGGGTTTTCACCCTGATGGATTTACCTTTTGCATTTTTCGTAATTTCTTCATTGTACAAGTCAGTAAAGTATTCAAGTGTCCCTTGCTTGCCCATTTCCAGTGCATAATGGACATCTCTTTGGCCAATATTGATCCCTTTACGTATTACAGCCACGAGTCGATCTGAAACATCTAGAGCGAGACTTACATCTTCTTCCTTACCTGAAACCAGCAATTCTTCGCCTCTTGTTACGATTGAAACGTGTAATTCCTGTTCGATTAATTTAAGGTGAGAATCTGAAACGCCAAACAAAGCGATGGCTTCATTAGGGTTTTCAAGTTGTAATTTCATTAAGATTTCATCTGACATTCGTTAGTCTCCTTGAATAATTGGTTGTCCTACTGCAATGTTTTCTAATACTTTGAAGTGAATTGTTACCCTAACTTTACCATTCTCAACCTTTTCTTGCAAAATTTTTTCACCTATGACTTCGGCATCCTCAGGGAGGGTGGACTCCAAATTACTCTTGGCCAGCTTCCTCGCCGCATCGATGGCTTCTGATTTCGTATAAGTTCTCTCTACATCCTCTTTCTCTTTAAAGCTTTTATCAATATAATATATCGGCAGCTCCCATTTCAAAAAACGCAGGTTCTTTTTATTCTCTTCCTCGATGGACTCTTCATACTCAACTTTTCCGAATCCCCAAATCGGAATATTAATAGAGCCGACTCCGACATAATGCTTTCTTTTTTCATCGCCGCTAAAAACCACAAATTGGGATTTCAAAGGTAAATCAACGTTAGATTTATACCATGTTTCCCCGAGGATTTTTGCTTTGGCCGGGACCCCTTTAGGATCCTTTTCATTCCCTATCAATCCTGATACGAGAAGCTGACCTTTGTTCACATAGTCATTGACGTTCACCTGGGGATCTCCTTCTTCTACGAACATTTGAGTGATGATCGCTTTCTTCTTCGCTACGATATGCTGCAGACCAGAGGATTCAGAAGGTTCAGGGGCGTTCTTCTCAACCACTTGGAAGTGAAAGGTTGTCCCTTGCAATTCCACCCCTACCCACGTAATATTATTCATTCTGTAGGATAGCTCCCGTTGGATATTTTCCACATCCGGCAGGGAGAATTGCAGCTTCCCTTTCGACACTCCCATTTCTTCCAGCTCTTTTCTGATGCTGTGCTCCGTTTGTGGGGATGCCCCTTTAATTTGAATGTCCCATACCATATTGGAAAGCAGGAAGACGATGACGAAGAAAGCAAGTCCACCTATCATGAACCCTGAGTTCTTCAGAGATCGCTTAAACAAAAATGGAACTCCCTGACCTCTTAGAAATGTCACTTTACACTCGGATGTCCGCACCGCTCTTCGGAAGTTATGTACATCCTCTAAGGATAAGTAAAAGGTGATGGTCTCCGTTCCAGCTCTCTTCACATTCCAAATCGTGATATTTGCACGAAGCAATTGATTGATGACCCTCTCAACTAATCTGCCTTCCATTTTCACAAATACCTTTCCCCTTAGAAAGGTGAACCATTGATTCTTCAAATCCGTCCCTCCTATTGTTCCAAATAGATCACTTCTACGATCTTCCCCTGAAGAAGAATTTCTTCCGGAAGAATCATCTTGATGACAAACTGTTCACCTTTTATTAAAAGTTGACCTTGTTTTAGCAGAAGTCGTACCTCTCGATCTGTGAACGTTAACAGACCACGATGGTTTTCTATATAGATGTGAATTTGTCCAATCATGGTGACGCGAGGAAGGTCCATCATGACATCTTCAGGTAAATCCATTTTCTGTGTCATCCATTTACGCGCATGCTGTAAAAAGCTTTTTGCCATAAAAAAGAACCCCCTTTCATCTCATATTTATGAAATGAAAAGGGGTTTCATCACTCTTATTTTTAATGATGACGTTTTTTTGATCTTGGAGGTCCAAATACCTCTGAAAAGATAAATCCTTTTACGATATCATCTTCCTTGTTGAAATCAATGTTGAGAGTTGAGCCTTTTTCCCGTATCTTCTCTGCCCTGGTTTGATGAGCTTCCAGTCTGCGGGAATAACGTTCTTCTTTCTTTTGTAAATCTGCATAGGTTGATTCCGTTTCCTTCTTCTTTTCTTCAAACCGGGTTTGAATAGAAGAGGCTGCGTCTTTCAATGGTTCTTTGTATTCTCTTGGCACTCTGTTCCGTGCCGTTCTCTCCCTTTCTCTTCCTCTTTCATGAGGTTCGGAAGGAGGGGGAGACGCCGTTTGAATCGGCTTTTGCCTTACCGGTTTATTAGAAGGAGACTCTTTCACTTTATTGAAAATCGTAGTGATAAGTCCGATCAGTATGGCAATGATTAACGGTTCCATGGAGAAAACTCCTTTCTCACAAGGGGAAATTACTTATCTTTAGAATTTTTCGGATCATTTTTATCCCCGGTTAGTTTCCCGATCGAGTCTCTCATTTCCGTATCAGCGTCGATATTCTTTAAGTTCATATAGTCCATCACACCGATATTTCCTGATCTGAGTGCTTCAGCCATGGCAAGAGGTACTTCTGCTTCTGCTTCCACAACTTTCGCTCTCATTTCTTCTACTCTTGCTTTCATTTCCTGCTCATTGGCCACGGCCATTGCTCTTCTTTCTTCAGCTTTCGCCTGTGCAATGTTTTTATCAGCTTCCGCTTGTTCTGTTTGCAGTTCTGCTCCGATATTCTTGCCGATATCAACGTCCGCGATATCAATCGAGAGGATTTCAAATGCTGTACCTGCATCCAGGCCTTTCGAAAGGACCGTTTGAGAAATCAAATCCGGATTTTCCAATACCTTCTTATGATTGCTGGATGAACCGATTGTTGATACAATCCCTTCCCCTACACGGGCAACGATTGTCTCTTCCCCGGCCCCCCCGACAAGGCGGTCAATGTTCGCACGAACCGTAATACGCGCTTTGGCTTTCACTTCAATTCCATCCATTGCAACACCGGCAATAAATGGCGTTTCGATTACTTTAGGGTTAACACTCATTTGAACCGCTTCAAGTACGTCACGACCAGCAAGGTCAATCGCCGCACAACGTTCAAAGGTCAGTTCAATGTTTGCACGATGGGCTGCAATCAGTGCATTGACCACTCTGTCTACATTACCACCAGCTAAATAGTGACTCTCCAGCTGATTGATCGTTACCGTGATGCCTGCTTTATGAGCTTTAATTAATGGGTTAATCACACGACTCGGGATAACACGTCTCAACCTCATCCCCACTAGTGTGAAAATACTGATTCTTACTCCTGCTGCGATGGCTGAAATCCACAGCATGACTGGTACAAATGTAAACAATACTGCTAATACAATCACTCCCACCACAATGGCAACGAGCAATAAAATCGTACTTGGTCCTATAACCATATTCTTTACCTCCTAAGTAATTATGAAATGTCTCTTACAACAATCCGCGAACCTTCTACTTTCACAATCTTAACTCTTTCACCTGCTTTAATAAAGCCACCCTCTGTCACTGCATCAATTCTTTCATCATCCACAATCACGGTTCCGGATGGTCTTAAAGGTGTTTTCGTTACACCTTCTTTACCGACCAATTCTAATCGATTGATGTTTGATACATATCCACTTTCTGTGCTTGTTGAATCTTTTAAAATGATTTTGTTAAAAAATTTCATTTTTTTACCAAACACCTTTACAAATATAATCATTGTCGCAACGGCAATAAGTAAAGCGATAAGAAGAGAAATGCCCATTTGCACTACATCGCCCCCTGCCAACATAATACTTGCGAGAATAGCCCCGATCCCAAGTCCGCCTGCAATGCCCCCAGGGAGGAAAAATTCCGCTACGATAAGAGCGACCCCAATGATAAAGAGGATTATGGTTTCGTAACCGGCAAGTCCCGCCACTAAGTGTCCATAAAAGAATAATACAAGGGAAATCAATCCGATAGAACCGGCAATCCCAAAGCCTGGTGAATACAATTCGACAATCAACCCAAGGCTTGCCAACGAAAGAAGGATTGGTACCACGACCGGATTGGTTATAAATCGTGCCAGCTTCTCTGCAAAGGTCTCTTCGACATTTACAACAGAAGATTTATCGACACCAAGGGTTTCATATAACTCATCCAGGTTCGCAACGGTTCCTTCAGAGTAGCCGACTTGCTTGGCTTCTTTTGAACCGAGAGTCAATAATTCCCCTTTTTCTATCCCCAATTCTTCGATCACTACCGATTCATCCGCCATGGCCAGGGCAACTTGAGGATCTCTCCCATTTGATTCAGCCGCACTCTTCATGGCAGAAAGCCAGTAACTCTGAGCTTTCTTATCAGCGGCATTTCCAGCTTGATCAATCACAGCCGCAGAACCGATTTGACCATTTGGAACCATATAGATCTCATCTGCATGAAGGGAGATGAAGGCACCTGCCGATAAAGCGTGATTATTCACAAAGGCAACCGTCTTCGTTTCTACGCCGTCAAGGAGCTGACCAATATCTCCAGCTGCAGTGACCAGACCTCCCGGCGTATCAATATCAAAAACAATCAGTTCAGCATTGTTTTCCTCTGCATCACTTATCGCTCTCTCCAGAAATGCATGAAGCCCTTTTTCAACTTCCTTGTGAATAGGTATGACGTATACTTTCTTTGTATTATCCGCGGAGCTTAACAAGGGCTGAAGAAAACTGAACCCAAGAATCATCATGAAAAATATTAGTAGACCTTTTTTCAACGCAACCCCCTCGTTTCAGGTAATATTCCTTGATACTCTATGTACGTTTGACCTTTAAAAAAGTTTCAACTTTTTTAAAAATAGTATGTGGTTGGGGCGGAATTTACTAATATAGTAAAAAAACTTGAAAAAGAAGGATATTTTTGATGGATTGAAGCTTGGTTATGACAATCTTTCACCTTTTATTATCGACTTCCTCAAACTTATTTTCAACCTCAAACTGTAATCTTAACTTCCCCTATAAATCTTCAAACCGCCTCCCTTCTTAACGCTATTAAAAAAACCGGAAAGCATGATGGCTTTCCGGTCTCTTTAATCTTATGATAAATGTTGAAGAACAAGTTTGTTGACGAGAGCTCCATCGGCTTTCCCTTTTAATTTAGGCATGATTGCTCCCATCACTTTGCCCATGTCAGCTTTAGAAGTAGCACCTACCTCCGCTACCGTCTGTTGGACAATGGCAGAGACTTCTTCTTCTGAAAGCTGCTTCGGCATATATATTTCGACGTAAGTCAGTTCTGTTTGAATTTTTTCAACGAGGTCTTCGCGACCAGCGTTTTGAAATTCATGGAGGGAGTCTTTCCGTTGCTTCACTTCTCGAGAAAGGACAGTCAACTCTTCGTCTTCAGAGAGTTCCTGTTTCCCATGTTTAATCGCTTCATTTTGAAGTGAAGCTTTAAGCATGCGGATAACAGAAAGCTTCTCTTTTTCTTTATTTTTCATCGCTTGTTTCATATCATCATTTAAACGATTGAGAAGACTCATGCTTACACCCTCTCTTAGAACTTACGCTTTCTTGCAGCTTCTGATTTCTTTTTGCGTTTTACGCTTGGCTTTTCATAAAATTCGCGCTTTCTAAACTCTTGTAAAGTTCCTGTTTTAGAAACTGAGCGTTTGAAGCGACGAAGAGCATCTTCAAGCGATTCGTTTTTACGAACAACTGTTTTTGACATCTCTCTTTCCCTCCCTCCGAACACACTACACTTACATGTTAAAGTCAAGAAATGGTTTGTACCAAATTCTTAAGACGCAGAGTTTCCTAGCGTCCTTTACTTCACCAATAGGTTATGGCTTTGCCCTTGGATTATTGTCACAAGGGGACAGAAAGTGTATGTCTTTCTTGGATGAACTCTTTATTAATATAAAGAAATCCATGTACTTTGCCATTATAATATATGATATGTAATAGGTCAACAATTTATCATAAAACACCTTATATAAATAGGCATGTCTCACTCAATTCTTCCATACATTTGTATAAAGCAGGCTGGTGTGTGGGAGGAATGTAATGATTTTACATGGAATCGCCTTTATTTTTTTCATCTTATGTTTTTTACTGGGGATGACTTGGCTGCGGTCAGGGCTTTTTAATATTGCCAATCAGAAAATTAAGAAATGGCTTCATTATTTAACGAGCACTCCTGCTAAGGGTGTCCTTACAGGAACGATTGTAACAGCCTTTATCCATAGCAGTTCTGCCGTTATGGTTCTCACTGTGGGACTGGCCTCTTCCGGCTTGATACCGTTCAGACAGACGATCGGAATCATGCTTGGGTCTAATATCGGAACAACCTTCACCCTTGAAATGTTCACACTGGATATGAATTATCTTATTGTCCCATCCATGATCATCGGATGCATTCTGTATTTCTTCCGCTCACCCTCCATCCGAAGTGCGGGAATGATATTTATCGGGTTTGGATTAATCTTTACGTCGATCCGGGCGATTCAGTGGTTAGCTACTCCATTAACGACTCACGAATCCTTGCGCACGTATATCATAGAAGTGAACGAGCATGTTGTACTCGCGCTGCTTATTGGTTGTATATTAACGGCGATCATCCAGTCCAGCACCGTTGTGACAGGAGTGACGATGGGATTTCTGGCTGCAGGTTCCATTGATCTTCATGCGGGAATCACCATTATGCTTGGCGCAAACGTCGGGACATGTATTACAGCTTTTATTGCAAGCATCGGTGGGGGTACTCAAGCAAAACTGACGGCGTACGCTCACATATGGCTTAACGTTATTGGGGTCGCTCTTTTTATCCCCTTCATCCCATTACTCGGATTGGTGGCTCAATCTTTAGCAGGCTCACCCGATTTACAATTGGCCCACGCCAGTGTCCTATTTAACCTTTTATGCTCGATCCTTGTGTTGCCATTTGCGAATCAATTCGCCCGTTTCATTGAAAGGATTCACCAGCCAAAAAAAAGCTGAACGAGGATTGAATTCCTCGTTCAGCTTTTTTCTTATTAATAATCAGAGTCGCTTGTCAAGCCTTGTACGATTTTCACACCAGAGCTTGCTCCCAGGCGGGTAGCCCCTGCATCAATCATAGCTTGTGCGTCTTCGGAAGAACGTACGCCTCCAGAAGCCTTCACACCGATATCAGGTCCAACTGTTTTTCTCATAAGAGCGATATCTTCTATAGTCGCTCCCCCAGTAGAGAATCCTGTAGATGTTTTCACATAATCTGCTCCAGCTTCTACAGCTAATTGGCAAGCTTTCACTTTTTCTTCATCCGTCAGCAGGCATGTTTCAATGATTACTTTTGAAAGTGCTTTACCTTTAGATGCTGCCACAACTGCTTCAATATCGCGTTTAACCAACTCATGATCGCCACTTTTCAATGCGCCGATATTGATGACCATATCCACTTCTGTAGCACCTTTTTCGATTGCATCTTTAGTTTCGAATGCTTTCGTTTCAGGCGTAGAAGCTCCAAGTGGGAACCCGATAACCGTACACACTTTTACTTCAGTGCCGCTTAATAATTCGCTTGAATATTGAACCCATGTCGGGTTAACGCACACAGAAGCAAATTTAAATTCTTTCGCTTCCTGGCAAAGTACTTCTACTTGGTCTTTCGTTGATTCTGGTTTAAGTAAAGTATGATCAATCATACTTGCAATGTTCGTAGTCATTCATTATCTCTCCTTTAACAGTTGTCCGTACCTCTCTTATCATAACAAAACAAAGAGAAAAAGACGAGCATTTCTTATTAGCATCTCCCAAAAAAGAAAACCTTTTCATTTTTTAATTCTCTTTTCACAAAGTTTGTTGTTTTCTAACATAAAGTCTGCCAAGGTGCTCCGTCAACCAGTGTGTGCTTAGATGGTGAGGGGAACCGCTTCGCTTTCCGCGGACGTACGGCCGAGCCTCCTCAGCTTCGCTTCCGGGGTCTCGGCACGCCCGTTCTTCCGCAGGAGTCTACGCAGTTCCCCTCACCATCTATAAGAAATATTCGTGACAGAGCTTATAGGGACAAAAAAATAATCTTAAGAAAACAGAATTACACAAGAGGAAATCGACCACTACTCTCTTTAAATGAGGTTGTTTTTCAAAGAAATTTATATTGATTTTATTAGAATTACTTCAAGTTGAAAAAGTTGATTAGATTTATCAGGGACCTTCTACTTACGTTTCGATGTCCTTCTTGGTTTTAATCCAAAGCAACCGTAAATTCAACCCAAGCCCGTCTATCTATATTATTAGGCATTCAGAATGTAGAAGAACAGAGTGGATTGTAGCGGAAGGCACTTGACTCCTGCGGGATATAGAGGAAAGGTCGAGACCCCACAGACGGAACGTCGAGGAGGCTCGACTTCCTCCCCGGGGAATCTTGTGCCTGGAGCGGAAAGGAACGGTCTAAGTTTTGATCACTCTACCTGTTTCCTTCTCTTAAATAACAACAATTTTTAAGAATAGTGCCAAATAAAAACAACCCCGGTATTCAAATACCAGGGTTGCAACCTTCAATTATTTTAAACGGTACACTCTCGCTTCGTATGGCTTAAGAGTTAACTTGCTTACATTTTCATGGCTGTCTGCATCATAGTTATTCAACAGAAGATTAGAAGAGGAGACTTCCAATTTACCAAGGTCACAAACGGCATTCTTAGTGGAAAGGTTTGTGATCACGATCATGGATCGATCTTCACCTGTGCGGGTATACGCATAGATTTGCTTGTCTTTTTCAAGAAGCAGGTCATAGATCCCGTACGTGAAGACATCTTCCTTTTTCTTTAGTTGAATCATTTTTTTATAGAAGTTCAGAATGGAGTTTTCATCCTTTTCCTGAGCTTTTACATTGATTGTTTTATAGTTTGGATTGACTTTCATCCAAGGCTTGCCGTTTGTAAATCCACTGTTTCCTTCATCCGTCCATTGCATCGGTGTTCTGCTGTTGTCACGGGAAGAAGCCCAGATGATGTCCATGATGTCTTGGTGAGGTACTCCTTCTTCACGCTTCAGACGATATAGATTCTTGACCGCTACATCATCATAATCTTCAATGGAAGGGAATTGAACATTAGTCATCCCGATTTCCTGGCCTTGATAAATAAAGGGAGTCCCCTGCATTAAGAAGTACATGGTTGCCATGGCAGTGGCACTTTCTTTCCAATATTCTTTATCATTGCCCCAAGTGGATACAACTCGTGGTTTATCATGGTTTTCGATGAATAGGGCATTCCAGCCGTTGCCTTCGAGGCCTTTTTGCCAGCGAGTGAGCACCTTCTTCAATTCGACGATATCAAGGTCCGGGTTAGTTTCGGCGTCCCAAAGACCGAGATGTTCAAATTGGAAAATCATATCCATCTTACCGTTTTCTTTTCCAACCCATAGTTCCGCTTCATCGGCTTTTACACCATTTGCTTCTCCAACGGACATGACATCATAGTTTGCATACGTCCGATCCTTGAATTCTTGCAGGAACGTGTGAATCCCTTTTTGATTCATATGCATATCGAAAGAAGAAACATACTTTTCCTTTTTAGGATTTGGCATATCAGGAAGTCCTGGACGTTTCTTAATATGGCTGATGGCATCGATCCTGAAACCATCAATTCCTTTATCAAGCCACCAGTTGACTGTGTCATACAGAGCGTCGCGGACTTCTTCATTTTCCCAGTTCAAATCCGGCTGCTTCGTAGAGAATACGTGAAGGAAATATTGATCTGTTTCTTCGTCATACTCCCAGGCTGATCCCCCAAAGATACTCTCCCAGTTATTCGGTTCCTTGCCTTTTACGCCATCTCTCCATATATACCAGTCACGCTTTGGATTTTCTTTAGAGCTTTTAGACTCAATGAACCAAGGGTGCTCGTCACTTGTATGATTAAGTACAAGGTCAATGATCAATTTCATATCTCTCTTGTGAACCTCATTAAGTAGCTGATCGAAGTCCTCCATCGTACCGAAGTCTTCCATAATATCCTGATAATCAGAAATATCATATCCATTATCATCATTAGGTGATTTATACATTGGACAAATCCAAATCACATCGATACCTAATTCTTTAATATAATCCAACCGCTGAATCACGCCCTGCAAGTCACCGATTCCGTCGCCGTTTGAATCCTGAAAACTCCTGGGATAGATTTGATAGCCTACCGCTTCTTTACGCCATGCCTTTTTCATCGTAACACCTCATCAAAGTATAGTAAGATACAAACGCTTACATTTAATGCAATCGTTTGCACTATTAGTTTAAAAAAAAACCTGTTTCTTTTATTATATTGACATTAATAGTTTACAACCTTCCTCTTCACTTATCAATAGATAAATTGATTCTGTACAAAAAAAGAAAGTGGTTACAAAGAATTATTGTGCAAAAACAAAAAAGCACCCAACCATTGTCAGGTGCCTTGATCTATTAAATTGCGGCTTTTTCGTCTTGCTCTTCAAGGACACGTACAAATTGACCTTCGTTTAAAGGATAACCGGCTTTCGTGATTTTCACTTTCACCAGTTTCCCTACCATATCTTCCGTTGCCGGGAATACTACTTTCAGGTAATTATCCGTATATCCAACATAGTGATCGTCTTTGTAAATTTCTTCAGGGATAACTTCTAATACTTCATTTTCAAACCGAGAAGCGTATTCTTTCGCTAATTGGTTTGAAAGTTCAATTAGACGATGAACTCTTTCGTTCTTGATATCTTCATCGATTTGGTCGTCCATCCGTGCGGCAGGAGTACCTGTCCGCTTAGAATATGGGAACACATGAAGCTCTGAGAATTTATGTTCATTGATGAAATGATAAGTTTCCATAAATTCTTCTTCCGTTTCACCGGGAAAACCGACAATGACATCAGAGGTAATGGCAAGTCCTGGTAAAGCCCTCTTAAGCTTTTCCAAGCGTTCTGCAAAGAATTCCATCGTATATTTTCTGCGCATTCTCTTAAGGACCGTATTGGATCCTGATTGAAGCGGAACGTGTAAGTGTCTGACAACGATATTCGATTGATCGATCACTTCAATGACTTCATCCGTCAGTTGACTGGCCTCGATGGAAGAGATACGAATTCTCTTCAGACCTTTCACTTTTTGCTCCAGATCTTTAAGAAGCATGGCAAGATTGTAGTCTTTCATGTCCTCTCCGTATCCACCTGTGTGAATGCCTGTCAGGACAATCTCTTTATAGCCTGCATCCACAAGCTGTTGAGCTTGATGAATGACTTCTTCAGGATCACGGGATCTCATCAGACCGCGTGCCCATGGAATGATACAGAACGTACAGAAATTATTGCAGCCTTCCTGGATCTTAAGAGAGGCACGTGTACGATCTGTAAACGCCGGGACATCCAGTTCTTCGTAGACACGGTTCTTCATGATGTTCGTGACGCCATTGATCGGTTGTCGTTCTGTTTTGTATTCTTCGATATACGTAAGCATTTTTCTTCGATCCTGCGTTCCCACCACGACATCGACGCCTGGTATCGCCATGATTTCAGCAGGGGATGTTTGAGCGTAGCATCCAGTTACACAAATCACTCCGTCAGGATTCTTACGGATGGCACGACGAATGACCTGTCTGCTTTTCTTATCTCCTGTATTCGTTACCGTGCACGTGTTAATGACATACACATCTGCAATCGAATCATATTCTACACGTTCGTATCCTTCTTCTTTAAATAGTTGCCAGATGGCTTCTGTTTCGTAGTGGTTCACTTTACACCCTAGAGTGTGAAACGCTACTGATGGCATTACAATCACCTCATAAGTTCTAATTGATAGCTGATGGCTGAGAGGACATACAATGGAGCAGTCTCCGTCCGTAAGATTCTTGGGCCAAGGCCACATGGGATAAAGCCCTCGTTCTTACACATCTCTACTTCTTTTTCTGTCAATCCACCTTCAGGACCGAATACGACCAGGACACTTTGTCCATGTTCAATCGTCGATAACACCTTTGAAAGATTTCCTTTTTCTCCGGCTCTTGCTTCTTCTTCATATGCAATCAGTTTGTAATCAAACTGTGCCTGTATTAATTGTTTCAATGAAATGGGGGCAGATACGTCGGGAACAAGGAGTCTATGAGACTGTTCCGCTGCTTCCTTGACGATTTTCTCCCATCGTTCAACCTTTTTCTTTGCTTTTTTATCGTCCCACTTCACAATGGAGCGATCCGCATTAAAAGGGATAAATTGAGTGGCTCCAAGCTCTGTTCCCTTTTGGAAAATCAACTCCAATTTATCCCCTTTCGGCAGTCCGCTCGCAATGGTTACTTTAATTGGTAATTCTTTCGTCGTTGTTTCCCATTTTACTATTGATAGTTCTACTGAGTCACTGGAAATCGTTTCAATTCGGGCAATTGCTGATGCTTGATCCTTAAAAACAGCATAGACTTCATCATCTTCCTTCATTCTCATGACACGAACGATATGATGATAGTCATCCCCTGTTATCGTAATCGGATCATTTTCTCGATATGTGTCATTAATAAAATATCGTTGCATACAGTTTCAACTCCACCGTTTTTACTTACATTCACATAGGCTTCTTGGCAATAATAGCGACCCAGTCTTCCATGACCATAATTTCTTCTATTATAAATCCGGCAGACTCCAATGCATCACGTACTTCTTGCTTCTTTGGCTGGATAATCCCAGAGGTGATAAAAGATCCACCCGGTTTCACAAGTTCGAAGGCATCAAGTGTAAAGCGTAAAATGATTTCAGCCAAAATGTTCGCTACAATCACATCCGCTTGCCCTGTAACTCCATTCAATAAATTGTTCTCGTCAACCGTCACAGTTTGTTGAACTTTGTTCAGCTTCACATTCAATCTTGCTGAACGAACAGCCACTTCATCCAGGTCATACGCTCTTACATTGTCTGCTGCCAACTGTGCAGCAGCAATGGATAATACACCTGAACCTGTTCCTACATCGATGACAGTATCATGTTCTTTCACGATTCGCTCGAGTGCCTGGATACACATGACCGTTGTAGGATGAGTTCCTGTCCCGAATGCCATGCCTGGATCGAGTTCAATGATGAGTTCGTCACTGTGAACCGGTGTATATTCTTCCCAAGTAGGGACGATCGTAAATTTATCGGAGATCTTCACAGGATGGTAGTATTTCTTCCACGCCGTTGCCCATTCTTCCTCATTCACTTCTGAAATCTCCACTTTGTTTTCACCAATGTCTATATCATAGGTAACCAGGTTCGTAATGCCCTGCTTGATCTCGTCAACGGTTTCACCAAGAAAGCTATTTACGGGTAAATACGCTTTGACTAAGACACCTTCACTCGGATAATCATCAGGATTGAGTTGGTAGATCTCTCCAAACATATCTTCTCTTTCCTTAATTAATTCGGCAGGGTCTTCAATGACCACACCGCTTGCTCCAGATTCATGAAGAATGTTTGAAATAGGTTCAATCGCTTCATTCGTAGTAAGAATACTGATTTCTGACCATTTCATTGATCTACCAACTCCGTCCTTTAGTTATTCGCCTTTAAAGGCTTTTTTTACTTTATCAAAAAAGCTTTCATGCTGTTCGTCTGGTACCTGTCCGCTAATATCCGCAAATTCTCTTAATAATTGCTTTTGCTTATCTGTTAATTTAGAAGGGGTAACCACCTTCACCTGAACATGCTGATCACCTGTACCGTATCCACGTACATTCGGTACTCCTTTACCTTTCAAACGGAATCTCGTGCTTGTTTGAGTTCCAGCAGGCACTTTCAGCTTAACTTTCCCGTGCAGGGTCGGTACTTCAATTTCATCACCTAATGCCGCTTGTGCAAACGTCACTGGCATTTCACAATAGATATCGTCTCCGTTACGCTCAAAGAAATCATGAGAGCGAACGTGGAATACAACGTACAAGTCACCGGCAGGTCCGCCATTTATACCTGGTTCACCTTGACCTGTCACACGCAGCTGCTGTCCATCATCGATACCAGCCGGGATTTTAACAGAGATTTTACGGCGCTTCTGTACTTTTCCTGCTCCTCCACAAGTTGAACATTTCTCCTTGATTTGTTTACCCGTACCGTTACAGTAGTGACAAACCCGTCTGTTCACAATGCGGCCAAACGGTGTATTCTGTTCTACATTCAATTGACCCGATCCATTACAGTGAGAACATGTATTGACCTTTGTTCCCGGCTTCGCACCTGAACCATGGCAAGTGTCACATTCTTCTTCTCTCGGAATCTCGATTTCTGTGTCTTTTCCAAAGACCGCTTCTTCAAATGTCAGTGACATCGTGTACTGAAGGTCGGCACCTTGTCTAGGTGCGTTCGGATCTCTTCTGCGGCCTCCGCCGCCTCCGAAGAATGTATTAAAGATATCTTCGAAACCACCGAAACCGCCACCGCCAAAGTCAGCTCCGCCGCCAAATCCCTGGTTAGGGTCAGTATGTCCAAAACGATCATATTGAGCACGCTTTTGATCATCACTCAATACTTCATAGGCTTCCGATATTTCTTTGAATTTTTCATCCGCATCCGCTTCTTTATTAATATCCGGATGATATTTTTTGGAGAGCTTGCGGTATGCTTTCTTCATTTCGTCTTTTGAGGCATCTTTTCCGACACCAAGAACCTCATAATAGTCCCGTTTACTCATTAAAACACCACTCCCGAATCCTTTGCATAAAGGTTATTTTAACATTGAGCTTTGACTATTATCAATAAAAACTCAACATTCCTTCTAATTGATTGTGTCTGATAGATGAATGTAACACATTCTGTTTCTTTCAATCATAGAAAAAGTCAAAGCCAAGAACCGCCCTGACTTTGACTTTTTCGTACATACTGGATTATTTCTTGTCGTCGTTTACTTCTTCGTATTCAGCATCGACTACATCGTCGTCTTTCGAAGCTTCGCCTTCTGCTGCTTGAGCTTCAGCTTGAGCCTGCTCATAAAGCTTCATCGTTAAGCTTTGAACGATTTCTTGTAATGCATCTTTCTTTTCACGGATAAGATCCAGATCATCTTTCTCGATTGCTTCTTTTAATTCAGCTTTCGCATCTTCCGCTTTTTTCACTTCATCTTCTTCTACTTTGCCTTCAAGGTCTTTTAACGTTTTTTCCGTTTGGAAAACAAGTTGGTCTGCTTCGTTGCGAAGTTCGACTTCCTCTTTACGTTGTTTATCCGCTTCGGCATTTTCTTCTGCTTCTTTCACCATGCGTTCTACTTCATCATCTGAAAGACCGGTAGAAGACTTGATTGTGATGTTTTGCTCTTTACCTGTTCCCAAGTCCTTCGCACTTACATTCACGATACCGTTCTTATCAATATCGAATTTCACTTCGATTTGTGGTACGCCACGTGGTGCAGGCGGAATGTCCGCTAATTGGAAACGACCAAGCGTTTTGTTATCAGCAGCCATTGGGCGCTCACCTTGTAATACGTGGATATCAACAGCTGTCTGGTTATCAGCGGCAGTTGAGAATGTTTGTGATTTAGACGTAGGGATCGTTGTGTTACGCTCGATCAGCTTAGTTGATACGCCACCCATTGTTTCGATACCAAGTGAAAGTGGTGTAACGTCAAGTAAGACAACATCTTTCACGTCTCCAGTCAGAACTCCACCTTGAATCGCTGCACCCATCGCTACCACTTCGTCAGGGTTAACGCCTTTAGATGGCTCTTTACCTGTTTCTTTTCTGATTGCTTCTTGTACAGCCGGGATACGAGTTGATCCACCAACAAGAATGATTTTATCGATTTCATTTGCAGAAAGACCAGCATCTTTCATCGCTTGACGAGTTGGTCCCATTGTACGTTCTACAAGATCTGAAGAGATTTCATCGAATTTCGCTCTTGAAAGGGTCACTTCCAAGTGAAGTGGACCAGCTTCTCCAGCCGTGATGAATGGAAGTGAGATCTGAGTCGAAGTCACTCCTGAAAGATCTTTCTTGGCTTTCTCAGCTGCGTCTTTAAGACGTTGAAGTGCCATTTTATCTTTAGAAAGGTCGATGCCGTTCTCTTTTTTGAATTCTGCTACAAGATAATCGATGATCACTTGGTCAAAGTCGTCTCCACCAAGACGGTTGTCACCGGCAGTAGAACGTACTTCGAATACACCGTCACCAAGTTCAAGGATGGATACGTCAAATGTACCGCCACCAAGGTCATATACCAGGATGGTTTGGTCTTGATCCATTTTATCCAGACCATATGCAAGTGCAGCAGCAGTTGGTTCGTTGATGATACGCTCAACTTCTAGACCCGCAATTTTACCAGCGTCTTTTGTTGCTTGACGTTCTGCATCATTGAAGTAAGCAGGTACTGTGATGACTGCTTTTTCAACTGTTTCTCCAAGATAGTCCTCTGCATATGATTTTAAGTGTTGAAGAATCATAGCTGAAATCTCTTGTGGAGTGTATTCTTTTCCTTCTGCTTCCACTTTGTGAGCTGTTCCCATATGACGTTTCACTGAGATGATCGTGTTTGGGTTTGTAATGGCTTGACGCTTTGCTACTTCCCCAACTTGCTTTTCTCCATTTTTGAACGCAACAACTGATGGAGTTGTGCGGTTTCCTTCTGCATTTGCAATAACCTTTGGCTCTCCGCCTTCAAGTACTGATACACATGAGTTTGTTGTACCTAAGTCAATACCGATAATTTTACTCATAGTAAGAAACCTCCCTGTTTTGTATATGTAATGTCTTTATTATTGATTGACCTTCACCATGGAAGGACGAATTACTCTGTCTTTCAGTTTGTATCCCTTTTGGAATTCTTCAACAACTACATTGCTATCGAAATTTTCATCTTCTGTTTGCATAACTGCTTGATGCAAATGTGGATCAAACTCTTGACCTACCGCTTCAATTGGCTCTACTCCCTCTTTCTTAAGGGCTTCAACAATACTTCTATGAACCATTTCCATTCCTTGAAGCAGTGTTTTTGTTTGATCATTATCAGCATCTATATTTAAAGCACGCTCGAAATTATCAAGTGCCGGCAATAGTTCAGTGATCAGTCCTTGAGCACGATATTTCTCCTTCGCTTCGCTTTCTACATTGACGCGTCGGCGGAAGTTATCAAAATCAGCTCTTAAACGAAGATAACGATTCTCAGACTCATTCAGCTTATCTTCCAATTGTGAAAGCTCATCTGATTCATGTTGTTCTTCTGCTACTTCCTCTGCTTGAGGTTCTTCAGCGAACACTTCTTCTACCGCTTCGCTGTTTTCTTCTTTCGCATCATGCTGCTCTTGTTTTGTTTTTTCAGACATAACATTCACCTCCTTAAAAATCTACGAACACTTGTAGGCTCCAGATGACGATAAAGACGGCATCAGAGCCTTATTTTCCTTTATACAATATGTCCACTAATCTTCACTTTGATACAGTTTCGTAAGTACCTTGGACATATCATTTGAAAAGAAATTAAGTAAACTCACGACACGGGAATACTCCATTCGAGTAGGTCCGATAATCGCAATGGATCCTAATTGTTCTTTACCAATAGAATAAGTAGCGGTTATGAGACTGCAATTCTCCATAGCAAGATGATCATTTTCTTTCCCGATTTTAATGTTCAATCCTGAAGCGGATGGACGAATCAAGTTGTAGACGCTCTCCTCTTGTTCAATCATTTCAAGGAGCATGCGAACTTTATGGACGTCATTAAACTCAGGCTGGTTGAGTATATTGGTTTTCCCACCAAAGAACAGCTTATCCGTGACCGTTGGATTAAAGGAATCCGTGATCGAGTGAAGGATAAAATCATAGTTCTGAATATGCTCTCTCAGCAAGAGAGCGACTTCCTTGAAAATTTTATCGTTTAACTCACTGATAGGAACACCCGATAATCGGTCATTTAAGATGTGCACAAGCTTCTCAAGCTCTGCTGCATCCATTGTCGGAGGGATATGGAACAGTTTATTTTCAACATGTCCGTTATCCGTCACGATGATGGCAATCGCTGTATCCTTGTTCAAAGGAATAAGTTGAATCTTCTTCAGCCTATTTTCCTTCAAATCGGGACCTAATACGATGGTCGTGTAATTCGTCAGCTCGGAAAGAATCTTTGCCGACTTCTGAACCACTTTCTCCAATTCATATATTCGCTCAGTGAAGATGGAGCGCATGGCATGCACGTCATTCTTCTCTAATTTCTGTGGAGAAAGCAAGTGATCCACATAATAGCGATAACCCTTTTCAGATGGAACACGTCCTGAAGAAGTATGCGTCTTTTCAATAAAACCCAAATCCTCCAAATCAGCCATTTCATTTCGAATCGTTGCTGAGCTGAAGGAAATTTCATCCTTCTTGGACAAGCTTCTCGAACCGACAGGCTGAGCTGACAGGATAAAATCATCAATAATCACTTGAAGAATTAGAAGTTGTCGATCTGTTAACAACATTCATCACCCCTGTTAGCACTCTATTGAGATGAGTGCTAAATCTAATTAATAAATTATCAAATCAGAAAAGGGATGTCAATATATTAGATTGGCTCTTTTCAGAAAGTCTGTTGCTTTTGAAATAGCCAGTAGTGGTTGATTTCCGCTCCAGGTGCTCGCTTTCCGCGGGGCGTGAGTTGAGCCTCCTCGGGCTTTGCCCTGCGGGGTCTCAACTGTCTAGCTCCGGCTGCTAGCCCCTCGAGGTCATAAGCTAAATGGCCCAAGAAGGCAAAAAACGCCTTCCCGGTCCATTCATCTTATGCTTGTCGGGGCTGGTCGAGCCGCCTCCGCTTTTCGTACTTTCCCGCTATTCCCGCAGGAGTCGAGCACCTTCCGCTCCAATCAACTTTCTAAGCTTGAGTTACTTGCTGTAGACTAATATAAACACCATACACCTTTAGTAGAATACAACCATTAGATTACACCCAGAAAAGATTGAAATACCTCGTTTCCTAGAAAGCGCCCCTGTTTCGTAAGTGCCACACGTTCCTCATCTACTAAAAGCAGTTCTCGCTTCTCCATTTCCGCGATGGAGGTACCAAAAACGGACTCCACGCTGCAATCAAATTTCTGTTGGAATATGGATTTACTCACGCCCTCTACCTTACGTAATCCGAGGAACATTTCTTCTTCCATTCTTTCTGCTTTCGTTACCTCATGTTGTTGGATGGTAGGCAGGGAACCTTCTGCAATCGGGTCCATATATTTTTTCAGGGGACCGTAATTGGAATAACGTACTCCGTTTATATATCCGTGAGCACCGGCTCCTAAACCATAATATTCATTATTGTCCCAATAAACGAGATTATGTTTGCTTTCGAATCCACGTTTAGCAAAATTACTGATTTCATATTGATTGATCCCGTATTTCTCCATCGTTTCGATCAGAATCTCGTACATAGCCGCTTCCTGGTCTTGAGAAGGTAATGACAGCTTCCCTTTCCTCATCAGGTTGTAGAAGACCGTTTTCGGCTCTACGATGAGTGAATAAGCCGAGTAATGAGGAAGATCAAGGTCCAGTGCTTTCTTCAATGTATCTTGAAAATCTTCCTCTGTTTGCTTAGGCAGGCTATAAATCAGATCAATGCTGATATTCGAGAATCCAACTTTTTGAGCCTTTTCAACGGACGTATACACATCCTCGCTTCTATGTGTCCGTCCGATTCCTTTTAGAAGCTCATCATTGAATGACTGAACACCAAAACTCAACCGGTTTACACCGTGGTCCTTTAACACTCGAAGTTTGTCTTCCGTCAAATCGCCGGGGTTTGCTTCAAAGGTGAATTCCCCCTGATCAAAGGGCAGATGAGTGTTGATCGATTCGCATAATAGATCAAGCTGGCTTGCATTCAATGATGTCGGAGTGCCGCCACCGACAAAAATCGTATCCAGTTTGTCAGGAGACATGACTCTTTGCTTCATTTCTTTGCCCAGGCTGATTAAATATTCATTTACGGGCTGTCCTTCTAAAAAAACTTTATTGAAATCACAATAGTGACAGATATGTTCACAGAAAGGTATATGAATATAAGCTGATTTTACCAAGTATATCCCTCCTTTTGGGGCATTCATAGAGAAAAGGGGGTAAGCAGCGCTTGTATGGTACAAGCCACTTTCCCCCCTTTATCATGAAGACAATTATTTTTTATCCGTATCGTCCATTTTCAGGACGGCCATGAATGCTTCTTGCGGAACTTCTACATTCCCTACGGACTTCATACGTTTTTTACCTTCTTTTTGTTTATCAAGAAGTTTACGTTTACGTGAAATATCTCCACCGTAACATTTTGCCAGAACGTTCTTCCGAATGGCTTTAATAGTCGATCTTGCGACAATCTTCTGCCCGATCGCTGCCTGGACGGGTACTTCGAATTGTTGTCTCGGAATTAATTCCTTCAATTTCTCTACAATCAACTTCCCGCGTTCATAAGCGAAGTCACGATGAACGATAAAGCTAAGGGCATCGACATTTTCAGCGTTCAACAGGATATCCATCTTCACAAGCTTGGATTCCTTGTATCCGATCAGCTCATAATCAAATGAAGCGTACCCCTTCGTATTCGATTTCAATTGATCGAAGAAGTCATATACGATTTCAGCAAGCGGGATTTCATAGACGATGTTCACTCGGGTATCATCCATATACTGCATATCGATGAAGTTCCCGCGCTTTCCTTGACAAAGTTCCATTACGGCACCTACGTAGTCGTTCGGAACCATGATCGTTGCTTTGACATAAGGTTCTTCAACATGATCGACCTTTTGAGGATCCGGCATCATGGATGGGTTATCCACTTTCACTTCTTCACCGTCCGTCAATTTCACATGATAGATAACGCTTGGTGCAGTCGTGATCAGGTCGATTTTGAATTCCCGTTCGATACGTTCCTGAATGATCTCCATATGCAGAAGACCGAGGAATCCACAACGGAATCCAAACCCTAATGCCTGTGAAGTTTCAGGCTCGAATTGAAGGGCAGAGTCATTTAATTCAAGCTTTTCAAGTGCTTCTCTCAAATCGTTATAACGATTTGAATCAATCGGATATAGACCGCAATAAACCATCGGGTTCATTCGGCGATAACCAGGCAATGCTTCCTGTGCAGGATTTTCGGCAAGTGTGATCGTATCCCCTACACGGGTGTCCCCGACGTTCTTGATCGCTGCAGTCAAATATCCAACATCCCCGACGGTCAATTCCTTCTGACCCGTCGCTTTCGGTGTGAAGACACCGATCTCGGTCACTTCAAACTCTTTCCCTGTCGCCATCATACGGACTTTATCCCCTACCTTGACGCTTCCATCCATTACACGGATGTAGGCAACGACTCCTCGGTAGGCGTCATATAATGAGTCAAAGATCAGGGCTTTCAATGGTGCATCGGGATCTCCTGTAGGGGCAGGCACCTTTTCAACTACCTGCTCAAGGATTTCCTCGATTCCGATTCCGGCCTTGGCTGATGCAAGGACCGCTTCAGATGCATCCAGACCGATGACATCTTCCACTTCCTGACGAACTCTCTCGGGATCGGCTGCCGGAAGATCAATTTTGTTGATGACGGGCAGGATTTCCAAGTTATTATCCAAGGCAAGATACACGTTTGCAAGCGTCTGGGCTTCAATACCCTGAGCGGCGTCCACTACAAGGACAGCTCCCTCACAAGCCGCTAAACTGCGGGATACTTCGTATGTAAAGTCTACGTGCCCCGGTGTATCAATAAGGTGGAAAATATATTCTTCCCCGTCCTTTGCCTGATACTTTAATTGCACAGAATTTAATTTGATGGTGATTCCACGCTCTCTCTCAAGGTCCATGGAATCCAGCAATTGGGCTTTCATTTCACGTGCCGTCAATGCTTTCGTCTTTTCTAATATACGATCGGCAAGGGTAGATTTCCCATGGTCGATATGAGCTATAATGGAAAAGTTTCTTATTCTCGATTGTCTCTCTAATTTCTCTTCACGGTTCATTATACGTTCAACTCCTGTTATTTCCACACATGTACACTATTTTGAATTATAGCAGTAGACTATATATTATTCAATGTAAACTAAAAGGGCTATACGGAATTGTCCATTTTAAAAAGCAAATCACTTAAGTTCTCAGAGAAAAAGCCTTAAAAAAAGAGAAGGCTGGAACATTCCCGAAAGCCTCCTCTTATATTAACGAAGCAATAAAGTTCACTATTTCATTGGTGATACTTTCAATTGTATTTGCAAGCGCCTTTCCGATCGAGGAAAACGCATTAAAGGCTTTCATGTCTTCTAATTTCTCTTTCTTTTCGCTTAACGTTTTCGATTCCACTTCATTCCCAAGGAAAGACGCTTCCACGTTTCCTTCCCCGTCCTGACTCACTCCCACCGGCGAAGTGAATTTTTGTTGTTCATGTCCCTTCATTTCCACGATGCCTTCATTCGCATACTGCATTCCGATCAGTACCCCGATAAATAAGGCAGATATAAGTAATGCACATTTAAAAAAGAATTTGGTCATTTCTCATCCATCCTTTTGATTACTGACTTGAAGCAGGAGTGACAGGTGTATGATTCACCTTTTCAGCCTGCCAATAATAATCTGCGAATACTTCAGCGAAAGCCTGTGCTGATCGCTCCAATTCTTCAAACGTATTATCGACTCCGCCAAACTCCAGTAACATGGCATTGCTTGAAAGATCCTGGTTGAACTTCCCGTTGGTCCCGCTTCCCTTTTTCGCAATCACTCCACGTGAGATCCCTTTATAGTTCGCTTCCAATAATTTATGAAGCTCTGTTGCCACCTTTAAATTCTGCTCGTAATTCGGATGCTCTTCCCCAACGACAAATGCGAGCTTGGCATAAGATTTCCCATTGATCGTCCCCGTCGTGATAGCCCTTCTTTGTGAATCACGATGGATGTCAACAAGATAAAGTAAGTCTTTATTACTCGTCATGGCAGCCTGCACTAATGGTCTCGACTCCTGGTAGGCAGCCCAATAATCCAATCCTTTATTGTTCAGGTTCGCTATCACATCGGTTTTATCGATGGTCGTTCCAATCCCAAGTCCCTCTAAGTTCCTCTTCACCATGTCACCCACTTTGGTGACATTTACTTCCGAATGCATGGCTGAATCCGGATTGGTCACCCCCTCCAAGTAGGGCAGATAGGATTCACGGGTGTGGGTGAAGTAAAGATGAACCGTCTTTTTATTTCCGGTTGATAACGGCGGGGCCACATCCCCACTCTTTTGATCCGATTCTTTTAAGTTCTCTACATTCTTGAGTGGAGCTTCATTTTCTGCCTCAAGTGCTTCGGGAGGCGGGACAGATTCGATCGGCATATTCGTAAAATCCGTTCCTTCCCCGGCCACGAGGATATCCCCATCGAAAATCGAGAATCCCGGAAGCTCTCTCCCCAGGAAACTTCGGGGGTCCTCAAAGCTCACATTGGTAGCCACCTGGAAAAGGAGGGAGGACAAATTCGGTAAATCCTGCTCTTCTTCAGTCAAAACTTGATTAAAAGACCGGTTTTCTAATGCTAGGATCTTATATAATGCTTCACCCTTCACATTGGAAGCTACTTGATTCAAGGAATTCGATGTAATTCTATACTCAGGGTTCAGGGAAGTGAGGATGCCCGTTATCGAAAAAATCGAGAGCAATCCTGCCACGAAGATCAACATCCCTTTCAGTATCGTTGACATATTAATCGCAACTACATAATTAGGCGCTTTATACGACCTCATTCTCCCACCCTTTCCTTTAATCTACTCTAGTACAACGTATGTCATTACTAGAGAAAGTAGAACAATATTTAGTAGTCATTATGAGGTTATTGGCGGAAAGTTAAACAGGGGAATCTATTATTTTTATAATGATTGGCAAGGTGGGGGAGAGGTTCGAAAGCTAGGATGAGATGAAGTGAGGTGAGTTGGAAGTTTCAATTTTTGGAGGGAGAACTGCGATTTTTAACGAATGAATCCACTACTAATAAAACGCCTCAAGGATCATTCCCTACCCCTAAGGCGCTATTTTCACCTGCTATCTATCTCGTCTGATATCCCGTATTTTCCTGATCGACCGCCTCATGAAGTGCAGCATTCAAGCCGCTTGCGATAAGGTTGGCCATGTCTTCCATGAACACGTCCACTTCTTTAGGTGTGACCATCAGATTATGGCCGATGGGAGCCAATACTTCATGAATCAGTTTTCGTTTTTCCTGATCATCGAGTGTTCCGACAATTCCCATGTAGGTTTGACGATGCTGCTCTTCCGGAAGATCTTCTTCGGTTAATTTCCTTCTCTCACCGAAGCTTAACCCTGCAGGGGCAAGGGATCTGGATGGACGGTCTCCTTCTCTCATTTCTTTGCCAAAATGCTTTAATAGAAAGTCGACAGTATCACTTACGATTGTGACAGCATCGAGTACGGTCGGAACGCCGATGGCAATAACCGGAACCCCTAATGTTTCCTGATCCAATCCTTTTCGTTTGTTTCCTACACCTGACCCTGGATGTATCCCTGTATCCGAAATCTGGATGGTTGAATTGACTCGCTCAATGGATCGGGAGGCCAGGGCATCGATGGCGATGATGAAGTCGGGTTTGGATTTCTCTACTACACCAAAAATGATATCGCTCGTTTCAATGCCCGTCAGCCCCATCACACCAGGCACGAGGGCACTGACCGGTCGATAGCCCTCCTCCACTGATTCCGGCTGCAGTTCAAAAAGATGTCTCGTCACAATGATATCTTCACAGACGCGTGGCCCTAATGAATCGGGGGTTACATTCCAGTTGCCAAGCCCAACAATTAAACAGCTTGCATTTTTACTGATTTTATTATTAATTAAAAATTGATTAAATTCATTGGCAAATACTTTTTCAACCCTTTGTTGCAGTTCTGCATCTTCCTGGCGAATTCCATGGGCCTCGATGGTTAAGTAATTACCAGGTTTTTTACCGATTTTCTCTTCTCCTTCAGGTGTAACGGTGACAAGGGAAACTTTTACTCCATCTTCTTCTTTCTCTTTAATCATGACTCCTTGGATGGATGACGTATCTTCCGCTTTATCAGTGACGACCATTTCTCTTGCTTCAACGGCAAGATCGGTACGAATGGAATATTTACTATAATCGATTTCTTCGTTTTTCATTTCGACTCTACCTCCAGGCTTGGGATGTTATCTACTATTTTTTTATGTTTACCTTTTTCGTATGTGTTCATTCACTCGTTTAATTTCACTACATAGTATTGCAATATCACTGTTCGTTTGATAAAATATCATTTGTTCTTATTGTTTAGGAATTTAAATCGAGTCACATAGAATCTCGATCCTTTTATAGGAGGTGACAGGAATGCCAAATATCAAATCAGCTATCAAACGTGTAAAAACTAACAACGAGCGCAACGCTCAAAACGCTGCTGTAAAATCTACAATGCGTACTGCTATCAAGAAAGCAGAAGCTGCAGCTGCTAACAGCGCAGATAACGCTAAAGATCTAGCAACAGAAGCGGTTCGTCAATTAGACAAAGCAGCTCAAAAAGGTCTTATCCACAAAAACGCTGCGGATCGTCAAAAGTCTCGCCTTATGAAAAAAGCGAACTAATTGAAAAAAACCACCCAGCCTTATGGCTGGGTGGTTTTCTTTTGATTTAGGGGTATCTTCAAGTAAAACTCTGATCATGAAGTTTAAAGAGAAACATTTCAATCATCAGCTCTTTTTTGATTTTTCCTGTTTTGATTTCATAATCTCCTTGAGACAGCAATTCGATGATATGGGCAAGTTGTTTATCGTTGAAGTGCTTTGCCTGACCTGCTGCAAGTTTCACTCTGAAAGGGTGTACTTTTAGGTAGGAAGCAATCTTTTGCTGACCGTATCCTCTTCGTGATAGTTCCTTCGTTCCGTATATCAATCTGAACTGTCCTGCCAGGATCGATAGAATCTTCAACGGTTCTTCGTTTTGTTTGAGAAGATCGTAATAAATTCTTAATGCCTCATCAATTCTTCGGTGAACAACCTTATCCACTAATGTGAAAATGTTTTGTTCCAGGGACCGGGCTGTTAATCGTTCCACCACTTCCACATCGATTCTGTTTGTATCGCTTGCGTACAAAGAAAGCTTGTCCAGCTCCTGTGTCAGCATCATGAGGTTTGTTCCAGCAAGGGTCAGCAATAATTCAATGGCATCTTCATCTATCTGAACACTATTAGAGGCAGCCCGTTCTCTTACCCACGACTTTAATTCAGGCTCGTTCAGCTTTTTGGCTTCTACGACTTCTGCCAGTTTCTTTAAGGACTTCGTAATCTTCTTACGTTCGTCCAGTTTTTCGTAATTCGCTGTAATGACCAAAATCGTATAGGGAGCAGGGGATTGTATGTATTGTTCCAGTCGTTTAATATTGTGCTCTACCTTCTCTTTTGTTTTTTCAGCTGTCAAGAACACAGGGTTTTGTAGGATGACGACCCTTTTCTCCCCCATAAATGGAAAGGTTTCTGCATCTTCTATCGCCACTTCCACAGGAGTTTCCTCCAGGTCATAACTGGAAAAATTAAAATCCATTTCTTCCTCTGAAAGGGCACTTGATACAATTCTTTGTTTCGTTTCATTAATAATAAATGACTCATTTCCGTAAACTAAATATATAGCTGCGAATTGAGATTTCTCTATTTTCTTCCAAATATCAATAACCAAGTCAGCACTCTCCATTAATTCTTTTCTCTACTCTATGGTAAAAAAGCTTTTTGGTTTTGACAAGGGGTAAAGGGGACATCCGTCAAATGGGACACCCCCTATATCTATATTAACGTTAACGGAGAAGACCTAGGAACCTTTTCCGAAAACGGTATTTCCTTTGTAATGATTAGTGTCACCCCCTTTCAGGATCTTATAGGTGACAACTCTTGTCAGTAAAGGAAAAAGTAAAGTGAAGTATAGATTTTTCAGTAGCGATGTTCTATACTAGAATAGAAATAGGAGGGGTAGTTGTGAACCAATTTGAAAAGAATGTACAATCAAAAAGAAATGATGCAGTAGATTCAGGCGTTGGGTTTATTGTTTCTTTTGGATTCTTTGCGACAATGTTCGTTATTGCAACTGTTATTAAGTTTATCGGCTCTTAATGAATATAGGAGGCAGACCTTAAAGATTCCGGTTTCTTCAACTTCCATATATGGTACTGGTGTATCATACAGATGGCTTGAAGGTGCCTGACTTCTTGTAGCAGGTCTGCCCCTTTTTCATTAGCGCTTAATTTGTTTTGTCATACATCCTATGGCAGGTGGGCTGAAAACGTTCCTTTTTTATCCCAAAATCGATAGGTGATCGCCCCATTTTCTCCCGTGCTATATATAGTTATTCCTCTTCTCTTCAATCGTTCCACTACTTCAGGATGAGGATGGCCAAAGCGATTGGTTTCACCCGCAGAAATCACCGCCACAGACGGTTTCGTGTCAACGAGGAACTCTTCGGTTGTACTCGTATTACTTCCATGATGACCCACTTTTAACACATCAATCGGCAGATCGAAGTTTCGGATGAACTCATTCTCCCCTTGCTCTTCTAAATCTCCAGTAAATAACCATTTCAATGACCCGATTTCTCCATATAACACAATGGAATCATTATTTCCTTCATACTCTTCATCCTGCGGGGAAACAATATGCAATCCATCTTTATCACCAGCCCAGCTATATGGATACCAGGCATCTTTAACAGGAACTCTCTTTTGTCCGGCGATTTTCATGATTTTCTTCATTTCGCCTTTCTCGTCGCTGTTAGGGCTAATCAGCACTTCCTTCACTTTCATTTCCTCAAGAACCGCTTCTGATCCCCCAATATGATCGAGATCTCCGTGTGTTAAAATCAAGGTGTCAATGGACGTGATGCCTTTACTTTTCAAAAAAGGAACGACGATATCTTCCCCTACAGAAAAACGATTCTTCCTCTCTTCCCATTCTTCTTTCGAAAACTGAACTTCCCCACCTGTATCGATCAGATAGGTTCCTCGATTGTACGGCAGCTTGATCAATGTAGCATCACCTTGCCCAACATCCACAAATACAATCTCTCCATAAGGATTATAGGTATTGATGAGCACGTGAGTGGATACCCAGAAAATCAAAAGAAGACCGGAAAGCATATATTTCCTCTTTTCAAACCAAACAAACACAATATAAATAGCGATGAGGTAACCAATCATTAACAGAAATGGAGGCTTCCCCATCACAATGGTGCTAAATGGAAAAGAAGCGATAAAGGTAGATACCCATTGTATTCCATCCATAAGATGTTTATGGAGCAATATCAACCACTCAACTGACAGAATATAGACGATGATGGTCATGGGAAGAACAATGAATGAGAAGAGGGGTACATAAAGAAGATTCGTGAGAAAGCCCAGTAAAGAAAATTCATAGAAATGATAAAGGATGATCGGTAACGAAGACAGCTGGGCAACGACAGTTACTTTCACCAATTGTGCAATGGATGAGGAAGTATTTAGAATAACGGCTGAAGAAACTACAATAGAAAAACTCACCATAAATGATAGCTGAAACCCAACATTGAATACAGAATATGGATCATATAAAACCAACATTCCAAATACAATGGACAAACTGTCGATCGTACTTAACTTACGTGCCACTTTTCTACTGAGGAGAATCACGATCAGCATGGAGGATGCCCTCATCACGGAAGGTGATACCCCCGTCAATACAACATAACATAGGAGAAAAACAATCCCGATCCATGTCACCGATTCCTTTGTGACGCCGATCCTCAATAGACAATAGTAAAGAATCGCAAAGACCAACCCAACGTGCAGACCTGAAATTGCCAGTAAATGAACGACACCCAACTCTCTGAATGCCTTCATCGTGTCTTCTGCAATCATCTCTGTTTCTCCAAACAGTAACGCTTGGGTCACTCCTACTGTTGAAGATGGAAATTCCCTTTCGATTTTTTTCAATCCATTGAATCTCAGATTAATGAGGGCATGCTTCCATGTTCTTTCATCTGCACACTTCTCGAATACGTTTACGCCAAGAACCCAATACACTCCTCGATGGGCCAAATAATTTTTATAATGAAACAGGTTTGGATTTTTATTCGGTTTGGGTTCAGTCAGCTGCCCCTTCACCTTACACACAAATCCGGGTTTCATATATTGGAATTTTTGTTTTTCTTCCTCTGAAGAGAAATAATAGCGAATGAGAACCTTCTCTTTCTTTATTTGAGCGAGGGTGACAAAAGAATTCCCATCGATGGCTGGAATATCATTGATCACAATTTGTAAATCGACCGGTTGGGGTTGTGACGTCAGAACGGTTTTCTGTCTCTTTTCTTGAATAGTGGTGTTGAGAAAGGAAATAAAGAGGAATACGAAGCAGAGAAAAAGGATGGTGAAGGTCATTTTTCTGAGGAAAAGGGATGCCAGAAGCAGAGCAAGAACGACGGCACCCCAATGGAATTGAAGTGCCAGTAATGTTCCTGAAAGTACTGAAATCGCGGGATAGAGGTATAATCCTCTATTCATTAAATAATTTTATGTATTCTTGTTCATAGTAAGCGAGCTTCTCGTCTTCGGCACCTTGTTTTCTCAAGTCTTCGATTAATTGAAGCATCATGGAGGCTTTTTCTTTGTGCTTTACGTCAATGCTGCTTTCTTGAAAGGGCACTTTCTCTACATGGACGTTTGCCTTTTGAAAAAGTTCAATGGCATAAGGATGATTTTTATAATCCTTTGCATAATAAACCGTTTTGATTCCTGCCTGGATAAGAGCCTTACAGCATTGAAGACAGGGGAAGTGTGTAACATAAATATCCGCATTCTCCGTTCCGACCCCAAACTTTGAACATTGCAGCAAGGCATTCATTTCAGCATGTATGGTTCTCACGCAGTGATTGTCAATCACATAACACCCTTCATCTATGCAATGATCCCCTCCTGCAATGGAGCCGTTATAGCCTCCTGCAATGATTCGTTTTTCACGAACGATGGTTGCCCCCACCGCCAGTCTTGTACACGTGCTGCGCAGGGCAAGGAGCTGACTTTGGGCCATAAAATATTGATGCCAAGCGATTCTTTCCATCACCATTCCCCCTTCTATGTTTTTAGGTGCATTATCATTTGCTTGTTTAAGTGTATAAAGACTTTCTATGTTTCGTCAATTCATTGAACATAAATATATTCTTTTAATTTCTCAAACGTTTTTTCTCCGACTCCAGAGATGTTTTGAATCTCTTCTATAGCCGCAAACGGACCATGTTCTTCGCGGTATTGGATAAAGGTTGAAGCTTTCGCTGGGCCAATTCCGGGCAGTGTTTCGAATTCCTGTTGAGTGGCTGTATTAATGTTGATTCTATCCTTTGCTGAATCGATTCCAGGCATGGAAGGAGCAAACCCGTGCATTTCTATTTCTCCGACTTTAGGGACATAAATCATCATTTCGTCTGATACCTTTACCGCTAAATTGATCACTTTCTTATCTGCTTCCGGGGTGAAACCACCGGCTCGATCGATCACAAACTTCAACCTGTCTCCTTGCCTGACTTCATATAATCCAGGATTAACTACCTCTCCTTTTACGTCTACAAATACTTTTTCGACTATTTTCAATTCTTCAGGCTCCTTTTCTTTCTTAACGGGAGCCGCTGTAAAAGAAGCCTCTTTTACAGGAGCGGCGGAAGCACTTTTTAAAATATATGCAATCAGGACAATGGCACATATGACAAGAATCACAAGAACCGTTCTGTATTTTTCAATTAGGGATTGCACAGGAAATCACCTCTGATGGAATATTCATTGAAAGGAATTCATAAGTTTTAGGAGAGAGTGTGATAGAAGGAGGGCTGCACATGAAAGTGGGTATCATTGGAACGGGGAACATGGGGAAAATCATTATTGAAGCTCTCATTGAATCTAAGGCGATTTCTCCTTCACATCTTCATATTACGAATCGTTCACTAAAAAAAGCCGAGGATATAAAGGAAAAATGGAATAAAGTGAATGTCAGCCATTCAAATGGAGAAGTAATCAAATCATCTGACTTAATCTTCATATGCGTGAAACCTCATGATGTTTATGATGTGATTCAGGAGAATAAAAAAAGTTTTACCAGGGATAAATGCGTAGTTTCAATAACCAGTCCAGTAAGTGTGAAACAATTAGAATCGATCCTGACCAGTTCCTGTGCCCGATTCATTCCAAGCATTACGAATCGTGCATTAAGCGGAGTGTCACTTTTAACGTATGGAAGTCATTGTTCAGATAAATGGAGGCAGGATTTAATGACATTGGTTGAGCATATCTCCACACCGGTGGTCATTGATGAAAATGTGACACGAGTCGCTTCAGACATTGTCAGCTGTGGACCTGCTTTTTTCAGTTATGTTACACAGAGGTTTATTAACGCTGCTGCAGAAGTGACAGAAATTGATAGGGAAACGGCCACTGTTTTAGCTTCTGAAATGCTTGTTGGTCTTGGGGACTTATTGAAGAAAAACATCTATACATTACCGACACTTCAAGAGAAAGTTTGTGTAAAGGGCGGAGTGACTGGAATAGGAATTTCCGTAATGGAAAGAGAGCTGGGAGATGTTTTCGAGAAATTATTTGAAGCCACACAGGAAAAGTTCGTGGATGATATGGAAGGAACGAAATCACAATTTGGAGTCTAGTAAGGCTCCTTTTTTTATATTTCGACACGAATTGATTTTTTCCTTCTTTTTTTATAAAAAGCTTTTATATAAAATCATAAATAAAAGCCGGATCATTCTCTATTAAAGAGACGATCCGGCTTTTTATCATTTCTTCTTACACGTAAAGAAAATTCTTTCGCTATGGTCTGTAGGAGCTTCTTCTGTGAAGTCTGCAGAGACGTTCAACACTTCGAACCCTGCATCCTTCAACCATTCCGTTAAGGTCAGAATGGGGTATGTGCGCTGTTTATGAAGCTCTTCTACTCTTTCGTACTGATTCGTTTCCTCATCTTTCACGAAAAAAGTCAGCTCATGCTCTACACTATTGGGAACTTCTCCAGGGAAGCAATCCCAAATGTACGAGACATGTTCATCGGTCAGGGTAAACGTCTGGTTTATAAATGTTTGCGTCATTTTATAAATGGAATGCACATCAAATAAGAATAAGCCATCCTGCTTAAGATGAGCATATACACTTTTGAACGTATTTTCCACGTCTTTTTCGTCTTCCAGGTAATTCAGGGAATCACAAAAAATCGTAATAAGGTCGTATTCACCAAGTGAATCAAGCTTTGACATATCCTGTTGAAACAGATTAAGCTTTACGTTCATTTCTAAAGCCTTTTCCTGAGCTACCATCAGCATATCCTGGGAGAGATCGACGCCTGTCACATCGTAGCCATCCCGGACAAGGCGAAGCGATAGTTCCCCGGTGCCACAAGCAATGTCAAGGACGCTTTCCCCTTGGATTGAATAGGCTTTAGCTTGTTTATTGACAAACTCCAACCAGCCGTCGTATGGGACGTCCTGCATTAAATAATCGTACACATAAGCAAAACGTTCATAACTCATTTAGCGACTCTCACCTTGTCCTACTTCGACGAAGGATGCATCTCCCCATAAACGCTCTAGATTATAGTAGCCTCTTTCCTCTTTATGGAACACGTGAGCAACGACATCACCTAAGTCAACTAAAATCCAACGTGCTTGATCAAAGCCTTCCAACCGTTTGACCGTATAGCCGTTTTCCTCTGCTCTGTCCTTTAATTCCCGTGCAATGGCCTGCACCTGTTTGTCTGAGTTCCCGTGACAGATCAGAAAATAATCCGCAATTAAAGAAACACCTTTCATATCTAATACAACAATATCTTCAGCACGTTTATCATCAGCGGCATTAAACGCTAATTCTACTAAATTTTGTTCCATTCCTTCATCTCCTCTTGTTTAAAATTAATCCGTTATAAAAACGAAATGTATCCGGGTAGATCGCTTGATTTTTTTTCATAAGAAACGTCATTGTATTTTGAAGTGCCTTCAACAGCCCTTGATCTAATGACTCTTTGGCCAGTTCCCTCACTTCTTCCACCCCGGGAAATTGACGATTTGGCTCGATGTAATCAGCTAAATAGATCACTTTGTCAAGGATGGTCATCTCTTCTTTACCTGAAGTATGGTACCGGATGGCATTTAAAATATCTTCATCCCGTATACCGACTTCACGCTCTACCAGTAACGCTCCTACCGGTGCATGCCAAAGCTCGCTATTATATAGCAAAAGATCCTGATCCAGCTTCTCTTCTACAATGATTGTTTGCATTTCTTCTTTATCGCGGAACTTCGCATAGTCATGGAAAATCGCCGCTATTTCCGCCTTTTCCTCATCGGCTCCATATCGTTTTGCAAGCTCTATGCTTGTTTCCATGACTCCACAAGTGTGTATATAGCGATGTTCGGTTAAATGGTCTTTCACGATTCTTAAAGCTTTTTCCCTATTCATACAATTTCTCCTCCTTTATGAATCGATACACATTGTCGGGGACTAAGTAGCGTACCGATTGCCCCAGTTTCACTGTGTTGCGAATGTAGGAAGAAGAAATATCAATGGCCGGTACTTCAATCAATTGAATATTAAACGCAGTGTCATGTGAATAGGAAGGACGATTAACGCCAATGAAGTTGACCATTTCCTGAAGTTCCTCTATCCGGTACCACTTCGGGAGATATTCGATCATATCCCCGCCAATGATAAAAGAGAACTCGGTGTCCTCTTCCCTCTCGGTTAATAGCTTGATGGTGTCGTAAGTGTATGAGGCACCCTCTCTTTCAAGTTCAATCCGTTCAATGGAAAAGTGAGGGTTACCCTTTATCGCTTTTTGCAGCATAAAGAGACGCTGTTCGACTGATACACTTTCATCAGCCTGTTTATGAGGAGGAACGTGATTCGGAAGAAATCGGATTTCATCCAAATTCGCCTTCATTAAAACTTGTTCTGCAATAACCAAGTGGCCCATATGAGGAGGATTGAATGTCCCCCCCAGGAGTCCAACCTTTTTCTTCATTTTATCAATCCTTATCGTGGTAGGATTAATTGCTTGTTTTCTTTCGATTCCTTGTATAGGACAATGGTATTTCCAATGATTTGGACAATTTCCGCGCCTACTCCTTTGGATAACTCGTCAGCAATTTCGGACTTATCCATATCACAGTTTTGAAGAATACTGATTTTCATCAATTCTCTTACTTCAATCGCTTCTCCGATTGTTTTGATCATATTTTCATTGACTCCGCCTTTACCTACTTGGAAAACCGGATTTAAATGATGTGCTTCTGAACGTAAATATCTTTTTTGTTTACCTGTTAACATGTTGACCTCCTAGTTGTTGTAAAACGATGTTTTTCATAATCGAATATGGTGGAAAGATTCCCGTCCACTTTTCAAACGAAAGGGCTCCCTGATACACAAACATATCAAGACCATTTTGAGTACGGGCGCCTTTCTGTTTCGCCTGCTTCAATAATGCTGTTTCCAAGGGATTATAGATAATGTCACTAACGATGCATCCCTCTTTCAACTCTTGGATCGTTACTGGACTGACTTCTATATGAGGAAACATTCCGATAGATGTTGTATGGATGATCACATCATATTGGTCCAATGCGTTTTCAGCAGCTTCTAGAGATAGAAACCCTGAGTTCAAATCGAAAGGGCAAGCTTCTATCATCTTTTCAGCTCTCAGTGCCGTCCGGTTGGTCACATCGATTCTCTTCACTCCAAGAGAAGCAAGGGAATAATAAATGGCTCTCGCAGCACCACCGGCACCGATGATCAGCATCGATTTATCTTCAAGTGGTTCATCTGCTATATTTTTCAAGCCTTCCACAAATCCAAGACCGTCTGTATTATAACCGATCAGCTTGCCATTTTCATTGACAATCGTATTCACTGCCCCGATTGCCTCGGCCAATGGATCGATTTCATCTAAAAGAGGCATCACATGTTCCTTATGTGGAACTGTCACATTCACTCCATGTATTCCTAGCGCTTTAATTCCATTAAGTGCCTCGGAAAGCTGCTCTTTTTTAACGTGAAATTTCACATAGGCAGAATCCACACCACATTCTTGGAACGCTGCATTATGCATCTGGGGAGACATAGAGTGAGCAATCGGATCTCCTATAACACCATAAAGAGCCACAGAATCCCTCCTAGATTAATGATTTTCTCAAGAAAACACTAACGCCTTTAGGAACATGGGCAGCAATGGTCGCCCCAGCGTCATTTACGGTAATCCATCCTAAACCGGAGAAGACGATATCCGTTTTTGCTTCTTTAATTCTGAACTCATGCCTCACAAGTGGAGGGAATGTGCCCATATCATCTTTTCTTGGCGGCTGTAATAGCTCACCTGCATGGTTCTTATAGAGATCATCGGCTTTTTCAATCTTTGTGCGATGAATGGACAGCTCATTTGAGAAATAACAGGTAAATGCCTGACGCTCACCAGCCATGAAGTCAAAGCGTGCCAGCCCACCGAAGAACAAGGTTTGTTCTGGATTCAACTGGAAGGTTCTCGGTTTGATCTCTTTCTTGGGAGTAATGATTTTCAAATCCTGCTTATCAACAAAATGTGCCATCTGATGATGATTGATAATTCCCGGCGTATCTATGAGTGACTCTTCGTCATCAAGTGGAATTTGAATCATATCAAGTGTGGTGCCAGGGAAGTGAGACGTCGTAATGACATCTTGTTCTCCTGATACATGCTTGATAATACGGTTTATGAACGTTGATTTCCCTACGTTTGTACACCCTACTACATACACGTCTTTCCCGTTTCGATAATGTTCAATCGCTTCGATCGCTTCAGTAATTCCCTGACCTTTTGCCGCACTCACTAACTGAACATCAATAGGCTTTAACCCTAATTGACTTGCCTCATGCTTCATCCAATGAATGAGCTTGGAGGGTTTCACTGACTTTGGAAGCAGATCCACTTTGTTTCCAATGAGCAGAATCGGGTTAGATCCCACGAAACGATGCAGTCCAGGCAGCCAGCTCCCATTGAAATCGAATATATCGACGATTTTGACTATCAACCCTTCTGAATCACCAAGTTCATTTAAAATTTTCAAGAAGTCATCATCCGTTAAAGGGACATCCTGGACTTCATTATAATGCTTTAATCTAAAGCAACGTTGACAAATAATCTCTTCTTTTTGAAGAGCGGAAGGAGGTGCATACCCCATCCCTTCCTTATTCTCTGTCTGGATTTCAACGCCACATCCTATACATACAACTTGACTCACTTTTTATCCTCCCACTCAAGCATGCCTTTACGCTTGAAAAACTTCATTATTCTTCGTTCTACACGACGATTGAACTTTGTGATGAACCCGTCTGATTGTGCAACGGGAACAACCAGTATCGTATGGAAGCCGTTTCGATTTCCGCCTAAAACATCCGTTAACAGCTGGTCTCCAATGACTACCGACTCTTCCTTCTTCACACCCATTTCCTGGATCGCCCTTTTAAAGGCACGTCCCATTGGCTTACGGGCCTGGAAGATAAACGGAACGCCCAAAGGTTCTGCAAATGCTCCCACCCGGTTTTGGTTATTATTGGACACAATGGTCACAAGGATTCCATGCTCCTGCATTTCTTTGAACCATTGAATTAACTTAGGGGTGGCATTGGGACGATCCCATTCCACTAACGTATTATCTAAATCCGTAATGATCGCTTTAATTCCTTTTTCTTTTAAATACTCCGGTCTGATACTGAAAATATCTTGAACCTGTTCATCGGGTAAAAATTGCTTTATCACTTGCAGCACCTCAAATTTCATTATCATTTATATACTCTAATGTTTACTTTTCTTCTTAGTCGTATAGCTCCACGTCCATTGTTTCTGCGGATACCGATTCTCTCTATAGTATCTTTTAACCTATAACAGATTAATGATAACCAATTTTCCCTGCAGATTCAAAATAAATCACATATATTCCTGGAATTCCATAAATATTCCCAAGGAGAATAAATATTTTTCGACAAATTTCCAGATACTTTCATGGTTGTGGATAACCTTATTCACATTATACAAGACATTAACATCGCTTATTTACCAGTTATATACAAGTTAGTCACAACTTATCCACCGTGAACTGTGGATAACGGAACGCTTGTTCTAAAAAAACAAATTTGGTAAAGTTTAATTACTACTTAAAAACGTACTGACATTATGTTTCGAAATACAAAAAAGATGATGATTATTGGAGGTGGCATTAATGAGGAAATTATCGGACGAACTGTTGATTGATTCTTATTTCAAAGCGTTGGAGTTGAAACTCAATACAGAATTCATTCGCCTCATCGAAATGGAAATTCACCGTCGATCTCTTACTAATAAAATAAAAGCTTCATCGTAGAATACTAACATGAAATGGGACGGATTTGTTTAAAATCCGTCCTCTTTTTTATATAAGGATGTTTTCGTAATCTTTAGAAAGCAGCGTTATTTAATGAAATCACCAATCGTTTCCCCGACCGTCACATTTCTAGGTACTTCTTTATTCTGCGCGAATTGGAACGTACCTTTCTCAAAAAGGAGAACGACGGTGGAGCCGAAGCTGAAGTAGGCGACTTCTTCGCCTTGTGTCCATTCTTTTCTCTCATGGACATAATCAACGCTGTTGACAAACATGGCCCCTACTTTTACCACAGCTACTTTTCCTTTAACATGCTTCAGCTCCGTAATAGAGCGGAAATTTTTTGAAAGGGCTTCTTTTCCGTACATCAATCCCAGCTCGTTGACCGGGTAAGAGTGTTGCCCAAGTGACCACCGGTTTAGAATCGTGCCTGACACAGGGCTGTGAATCCGGTGATAATTCGCAGGGCTTAAATAAAATACCGCGAATTCTCCCCCACTATAATCAGAAGCTTTCCCCTCACTACCAAGCATATCAAGGATGGAGTAGGGCTTTCCTTTCACTTCAATAACAAGATCATCAGAAATGCTGCCGGTTTCGGCCAATAATCCATCCACTGGACTGACCGCTTGTTTCTCGCTATATTTCACAATCCTTGCATCTTCTTTCAGGTTTCTAATAAAGAAATCATGTAGCGTTTTATAGTCAGCTACCTGACCTTCTATTTCATCCACGTTTATTTTATACGTTTTGATAAATGATGAAATAAATGGCCGACTCAAAGGAGACTGGACAAATTTCCTGATCATATAAGAGGACCATCTTTTATTTGTTAGTTCGATAAATAGTCGATAAATTGATTGTTTCATTAATATCCCTCACAAATTTTTAAAAAACGATTAACTTTAACAGTTTAATAAGTATATAATAAAATATTATTATATACTATATTTATAAGAATCTTTTTACACTGTGGAATTTAACATATATTGTTAATGCCGTTCCGCTTGTATCTGCAAACGTATGTAAAGCGCATATGTTAGCCAGAAAACATGTTCAGTAGTGAACAAACTTATTCAAAGGGAGTGAGTGATGATTGTTTCTCTCCGAAGTCGTCGATCAAACATTTAAGAAGCTTAAAAGTCAAACGGCCAACCTCATTACTTTGTCCAACTTATCATTAGGTGGATTTGCTATTATTTCCATACTTCATAACCAATTAAACCTGAGCTTGTTATTGATTTTCATCGCTGCCCTGACAGACCGCTTCGATGGGATGGTTGCAAGGAAAATGCACATTGAATCAGAGTTAGGGAAACAGCTGGATTCCATGAGTGACATCATTTCATTCGGCATTGCCCCTGCTCTCCTCCTGTATATATCCGTTCTTAATCAGTATGACTTTCCCGGGATGTTTTTCACCATATTCTATATAGGGTGTGGCGCTTTTCGGTTAGCCCGCTTCAATATTTCAGAAAACGATGGCTACTTTACGGGATTGCCGATCACCGTAGCCGGATGTTTACTGACCCTGTGCTACCTGGCTATCCCATTTGTTTCAGGGGTGCTGATTTTATGTATGACAATCACTCTGGCTGTATTAATGATAAGCCCTTTTACATTGAAGAAGATGTAAGGAGTATGACAGAGCCCTGTTCACCTTGTGAACAGGGCTCTGTCAGGTTATAAATGTTGTGCTTGTCAGGCTAACAGTTATTGTAGTACCACCATCCACCAAATAGGAAAAGTAAGATTAGTAATACAACGACTAAAGCGAAGTAGAATCCGCCACCACCATAATAACCTGGATAGACTGGTCCATAACAAGGGTATCCATACGGCATTGCAATACCTCCTCACCTACTTTTACTACTAGTATATGTTCATAGGGTAATAGCGTATAGGCAGTTTCCAACTTTATTACCCGAATCCTCCGGAAAGAAAGTTAACGATTTCTTTGATTACTTTCTGAGGGACATGCAAGGACATCCCTTTCGAAACATATGAATGAGTATAGGCTTAAGTCCTCATGGAGGTGTGAATATGTCTGGAGTTCTAACGGCACTGGGGTATTTCTTCAAAGAGTTAATTTTCCTCGTTTCTTACGTAAAGAACAATGCATTCCCTCAACCTCTATCTGCAGCGGATGAACGAAAATATTTAAGGCTGATGGCAGAAGGAGATGAGCATGCTCGAAACATGCTCATTGAACATAACCTGCGATTGGTTGCTCACATCGTCAAGAAATTTGAAAACACAGGCGAAGATCCAGAAGATCTGATTTCCATCGGGACCATCGGATTGATAAAGGCAATTGAAAGTTATTCAGAAGGCAAAGGCACGAAGCTTGCAACCTATGCGGCACGTTGTATCGAGAATGAAATCCTTATGCATCTCCGTGCTCTCAAGAAAACGAAAAAAGATGTCTCCCTTCACGATCCTATCGGTCAAGATAAAGAAGGAAACGAAATCAGCCTAATTGATATCTTAAAGTCCGAGAGTGATGATGTCATCGATACGATTCAATTAAGTATGGAGCTTGAAAAGGTAAGAAAATACATTTGTGTGTTGGACGAGAGAGAAAAAGAAGTGATTGTCGGGCGATTCGGACTAGACTTGAAAGAGGAAAAAACCCAACGGGAAATTGCCAAGGAATTAGGAATCTCAAGAAGCTATGTATCACGAATCGAGAAAAGGGCACTCATGAAGATGTTTCATGAATTTTATCGCGAGGAAAAAGAAAAACGGAATAAATCATGAAAAAAGCGATCCAGGCTCGGATCGCTTTTTTTCTATTCTACACTGACTTCAGCGGCAATAATCAGACCAATCACAGATGTTACGACCAGACCCATTATCATTGAAAACATCGTAATCTCACTCCCTCTTTAGCAGTCATGACTCCCTGCTCTTCTTACTATTAATGTATCACGAAAACCTGCATATTCCCCTCTCATTCGTGAACAACTTATTACTAAAGATTGACAGAACTGTGTCTTTCTTAGCCCTCGTAACCTCAATAAAATAAAGGAGGACACCCGGCAAAAAAGGGTATCCTCCACATTCATTCTATTTCATATCCTGCTTCTTCTTTTTACGGAAGAAAGCCGACCAAAAAACAATATTTAAAAACATCGTTCCACCCACCTTTTGTTTCGTTAGGCAGTATCCTTCTCTACCCATAGCGCATTAAGCATTTTCTCCTGTACATAAATCATATTTCATTCTCCTCTCCATCTTTTAAATATCATTGGAATTAAAACATTTGCGACATGTATTGGTTCTTGGTTTTCGTTTCTTCATAGGATTTTGAAACCGTTTCATTGTGCGTCGCTTCTTCAAACGTTTCTTGTTTCTTATTGAACGTTACCGTTATAAATAAAAGATTAAGTGTCATACGTATCACCCCTTTCAAAGTGCCTGCAAAGCTGCAAGGCATACTAAAAAGCCACAAAGAGACCGATCCTTGTGGCACAAAAAAGCCACAGGAACCTACATTCTCCCTGTGGCTATCATTTAATGGATTTAAAATTAAGCGTAAAACATCCCACAAGTGGTCGAATGATGAAAACAATATGAAGTTGTGTCTTTTTTTCCAATAAGCACGAACATGTTCTTCGACCTCCCTCTTGTGATTTTTTTCTTACATTGGTTAGTATATCCAATTTCCACAGTAAAGTAAACCACTTTCCCCATTATTTTTTCTACAAATTTCCACATAAACATCTAAGTCGGTTTTAAAGCAGTGTTGAACCAAACGAAAAAGCGGGTCCTCAATGAGAACCCGCTTTACATGATCTATTCATCTATAGATTGCATATCTTTTTTGTATTTGATCGCTTTTGTAAAAAATATAAGAGACAATCCGAGTAAAACCACGGTCCCTGTCATGAGGGTGATCGTTTTACTTGGTGTGACGGTTTCGGTTGGAATAATAACCCCTAAATACATAAAGACACTAAGTGCAAGTAACGTAAAACCAAATCGCTTGAAGTCGTTCATTTTTTGTTTAATGGTTCTCATTTTTGCGTTCTTCATGTGCATTCACCTACTTTAGAACTAGTAAACTCTCATTCTATGGTAACATATAATCTCATGCCAGCTACCATGTAATTGATACCAGTTCTGCCAATAGACGAATTACTTCGAGAGGGCATTTTCAATATCTTCAATCAGGTCCTCTACGTCTTCAAGACCGACAGAGATACGTATCAAACCATCTGTGATCCCTAGCTCATTTCGGCGATCTGCCGGAATGGATGCGTGAGTCATGCGGGCAGGTACTGAGATTAAACTTTCTACAGCACCAAGACTTTCAGCTAATGTGAAGTATTTGGTGTTCGTGAGCAGACGATCGGCATTTTCTTCACTGCCTACATCAAAGGAAACCATTCCCCCGAATCCGGATGCCTGTTTCTTTGCAATGTCATGATTCGGATGGGTTTCTAGTCCCGGATAGTAAACCTTTGATATTTTCGGGTGTGATGTAAGGTACTCGACTATTTTCTTCGTGTTTTCTTCATGTTCTTCCATTCTCAGCCCTAAGGTTTTAATGCCTCGAATCAGTAACCATGAATCCTGTGGTCCAAGAACCCCGCCTGTTGAATTCTGTACAAAGAATAACTCTTCAGCAAGCTCTTCGGAATTCACAACGACCAGTCCTGCCACAACGTCACTGTGTCCGCCGATATATTTCGTTGCACTGTGAAGAACGATGTCTGCTCCCAGGCTGATTGGATTTTGCCAATAAGGAGTGCTGAATGTATTATCCACAATCGTCAATAGATTGTGCTTCTTGGCTAAGGAAGCTGCAGCCTCGATATCGGTAATTTTCAATAATGGATTTGTAGGTGTTTCAATGTATACAGCCTTTGTATTCGGCTGAATAGCACGTTCAATATTGCCGATATCACTTGAATCAACAAAAGTGGATTCAATGCCGATACGATTTAAGACCTTGGTCATGACACGATACGTTCCGCCATACACATCATCTGTCATGACTATATGATCTCCGCTATTGAACATCATCATAACTGCCGTAATAGCTGCCATTCCAGATCCGAATGCAAAGCCTTTTTCTCCGCCTTCCAGATCTTTAATCAACTCTTCAAGTGCGTGCCTTGTCGGGTTTCCTGAACGTGAATATTCAAAGCCTTTATGCTTTCCTACTTCATCCTGCTTATACGTACTCACCTGATAGATGGGAGTGGATACAGCACCTGTTTGAGGATCTGTAGGGATACCGCCGTGAATTAGTTGTGTTTTCTTTTTCATGATTAGAGTCCTCCTTCATATATTTTCTTACTTAAATAGCGCTCACTCGAGTCCGGGAAAATCGTGACGATATGGCTTCCCGGCTCTGCTTCTTCCGCTTCCTTTAATGCAGCATGCAGCACTGCACCAGAAGAACTTCCGACCAGTAAGCCTTCCATCAGCGCAAGCTCTTTTACTCGTTTAAAAGCATTGTCGTCCGTCACGGTATGGATGCTATTAAAATAGCTTGAATCCATATAGTGAGGTAAGAATTCCATGCCGATTCCCTCTGTTTTATGAGGCCCTGATGGTCCACCGTTCAAGATGGAGCCTTCAGGTTCAACAATGACTGTTTTGATGTTCTTATTTCTTTCCTTCAGGTACTGAGCAGTCCCCATGAAGGTACCCCCTGTCCCTGCTCCTGCAACAAAAGTTTGAATGTTGCCATCCATCTGATTCCATAGTTCAGGTCCCAACGTTTTGTAATACGTCTCCGGATTGGCCGCATTCCCGAATTGCTGTGGAGAATAAGAGTTCGGAATTTCCTTTACCAGTTCATTTGCTTTTGCAATGGCCCCCTTCATTCCTTCCTCGGTTGGGGTATGAATGATTTTGGCGCCTAATGCTTTCATAAGCTCCTGCTTTTCTATGCTGAATTTTTCAGGTACGCAGAACATGACATTGTATCCCGAATTCACAGCTGCAAGAGCCAGGCCGATTCCCGTGTTCCCTGCAGTCGGTTCAATGAAAGTGCCTCCCGGTTCTATTTTACCGTTACGGATGGCATTTTCTAATAATTCCCTGCCCAGACGATCCTTCACACTACCTCCAGGATTGAAAAATTCCAGCTTAGCAAAGAGGCGGACTCCTTTTTTTAATGGGAAGTTTGTAAGCTCGACAATCGGTGTATTCCCAATCAGGTCATGTACGCTGTTATACACGTCCATGTACTCAATCCCCCTTCATAAAAAAAGCTGACTCCATCCACCTCCCCTGTCCTCAAATACATATGATTAGACCGTATGTTTTGATGAGAAAGTAGGTACCCGGGTCAGCCGTATTTTCCTTGTATTAAACAGACTTCACAATGCTCATAACCATTTTGGCAGAGTGGAGGGCCGCCTTTTCTAAATATTGTTCGAAGGAAACATCTGATTCCTTGCCGGCAATATCAGAAAGAGAGCGGATGATGACAAATGGTACGTTAAATTGATGAGCCACTTGCGCAATGGCTGCCGCTTCCATTTCCACTGCCTGTAAATCAGTGAATTTGTCACGGATCGCTTCTACACGCTTAGGATCATTCATAAATGAATCGCCCGTGGCGATCAATCCTGACACCACTTGTGCATTTCCAAGCTCCTTCACGCTATCAATGGCTGTCTGCATTAATTTCCCGTCTGCTGTAAATGCGGCCGGAAGCTGTGGTACCTGACCGTATTCATATCCAAAAGCCGTCACATCCACATCGTGATGCCTTACTTCTGTTGAGATGACAACATCCCCAACATTTAGCGAAGGATCGAATCCTCCGGCTGACCCTGTATTGATGATGCAGTCCGGTTTAAAATGCTGCAGAAGAACGGCTGTTGACATCGCTGCATTCACCTTGCCGATTCCTGAGCGAAGTAAAATCACTTCTTTGTCTTCCATCGTTCCACTTGTATATTCACACCCTGCGATTGTTTCCACTGTCGGGTTTGAAATATTTTCTCTAAGTAAGGCTACTTCTTCTTCCATTGCTCCAATGATGGCGATTTTCATTACTAAAACCTCTTTCTACTGTTTAGTCGCCTCCATAATCCACACAAAGGTATTTACTTGCTTAAAAGTGACTGAAAACCCATTCTGGTACAATAATTCCCTTAGAACATCCAAGGTTGTGTAATATTCCCGTTTTAAATCTTCAGCAAGGTTGTAATACTCTTTTTTGATTGCTTGGGATATGGCGGCTTGATAGTGCTGATCCGTTTCAAACATCGTATCGGCAAATACTATTTTACCACCATGTGCCAGTAGCTTTCCATATATGCGAAAAGCTTTTCCCTTTTCTTCATCTGTTAAGTGATGGAATGCATAGGAGCTCACGATCGAATCTGCCCCTCCTTCTAAAGAGAAGTCGAGGAAATCTCCATCCGTGAACGTTACCTCTTTTCCAAGCTTCTGCATTCCAATGGCTCTCATCTCAGGGGAAGGTTCAAAAGGAACCACTTCAAGCCCTGCATCCAGTAATTTCCTGGTCATATTCCCTGTCCCCGGGCCAAATTCAACGACTCTTCCCTTTGACCGGGAAACGACTTCGTCAAGAATGGATTCATAGTGCTCGAAAACCGCTTGATATTCAACGTCTTTCCCCGTTACTGTATCGTCATAAGAATCTGCCCAATCCTGGAACAAATCCAAAAATTCTCTACCCATGATTCAGCACCTCAGCTATATTAAGTTTATAATTCCTATAAACATACTATGGATTAAAATTAAAACTGTTATTAAATTATCATATTCTTTGAATGAATTCAACAAATATTAATTGTAAAAAACGTTTTCCGCCTCTAAAATAAGGGGGACAACCTGTCTGTAAGAAGATCATAAGTAATAGAGGAGGATAAACATATGAATATTTCATTTGACTTAATAGAAGATAAAGTAGAGTTTTTTGAAGCAGATAGCTTACGAATGTTGGAAAAGAAAGTGGATGAACAAATCCAGCATAATAAAGCGATCATGCTGAGCGTCCATCATGTAAATCATGCCGTTTCCATTGATGAGAATGGAAGAAGATTGTATAGCGCGGCGGTTCACTTTAAAGTAAAAAAATGATTCAAAAAAGGCTCTTCCTAATTAGGAAAAGCCTTTTTCATTTCATCACATATTAATCTTTATCATTTTCCACTAATTCCTGTACTTTGGTGGGCTGCCACCCTTTGCCGTCCACCCATTGCAGATACACTCTGTATGGTTTTTTTGTATCTTTGGCTGTTACGGTAGCCATGGACTTCTGAGGTCCGCCATTTCCTTCGATATACCAAACCGTCATGTTGTCTTCGGGGATGCCCGTTGCATACGAGATGGTCTTCACCTTTTCCTGCCAATCGACAGAGCCCGGTTCATATGACGAAACATGTTCACCGGTTTGCTCAGTACCAATCGGCTTCCATTTAGGATGCACCATGGTTTTCTTCACATTGGGTTCGTCACTATCTTCCACTTTTAATTCGCTTTGTTCTTCACCTTCTAATTTTACAGTGTCCTCTTCATCAGAAGCTTCGTCTTTTTGTTTTTCTTCATCGCTTTTCTTTTCTTCGTCTTTTTTATCTTCATTTTCTTTTTCCTCAGATTTCTTATCCTCATCTAAAGAAACAGATTTATCGTCTTTTTCAGCATTCTTATTGCTTTTGTCTGAATCTTTTGTTTCTGTATCTTTTGTTTCTGTATCAGCAACGTTAGATGATGCCTTCTCATCGCCGCCTCCCATCACTATTGTCGCTCCGACAACGACAATCAATAAAAGTACGACTGCGATCATTATGTTCAAAATTTTATTTGAATTCTTCTTGGATCGTTTATCTAATCGAGATTGGTATTTCGCCATTACGTTCCCTCCCTATTATCCTAAACATTTTAACATGACTAGAGGAAAAGAATAAAGCGAAACATTATCCAGATCAGCTGCTTTTAGTTACTTTCACAAGAAAGGGAAAAAGGTCGCAGGACCATTGTACATATTGGTTAATCATTCTCTAGATTATAAATGGCATCCACGCTATCTTTGAAAATCGGATAAATGCCGCCTTCATTTATTTTCACGTCCATGTTGACGGCAACGAGGGAGTATTTAGGATTTTCAAAAGGAAAATATCCTGCGAACCATTTATTGTACAATTCATTTTCCTTCGCTTGTTCTCCACGATAATTACCTGTCTGGGCCGTTCCCGTTTTACCGGCAATGGTGTAGGCAGCTGTTTGCAAGTATGGGGCTGTTCCCTCTGGGGAGTTCACCACTCCTCTTAAATACTGCTGAAGCTTCATGGCCGTATAAGGAGTGATGGTCTCACCCTCCTGCTCCTGTTTAGGGAAGGAAAACATCTTCGTTCCATTTTGATACTCGACTGCGGATACGGCACTTACCTGATATTTTCCCCCTCCCCTCGCGATGGTGGCCATCATATTGGCCATGCCAAGGGGGGTGACTCGAACTTCTTTTTGTCCGATACCTGTTAAGGAAACGAGATTCGGATCCTCTCTGTCTGTCTCTGAGGTAAAGATTCTTCCAGCGCTCACTTGAAGCTGAGGAAAACTTTCATAATGAAAGACGTTTCCATTCCAGGCTATATCCCCGAGCAGCCCGATCTTTTCAGCATATTCATCCAGGAGATGATCATCCTTTTCCGTTAGTTCATTCGCCAAATCCGCAAACGTTCGGTTACAGCTGACAGCAAGACTCGTCTTAATATTGATATTACCGTGTGGCTTTTCGGCTGGAGCCCCCCTGATGCCTTCGTCACATGCAAACAGCCTGCTTTCATCCACCATTCCTTCGTCCATGGCTGCAGCGGCAACCACGGTCTTAAACACGGATCCGGGGATCAACGCTTTCAGCATGTAATTCGTTGCCCCTCCACTAAACGGGTCACGGCTTTTCATGGAAGGTCTTGATACACTGGCAACGATTTCACTCTTTTCAATATCAAGGAGCAGTAATCCTCCCTTTTGAATGTTATACGTATCGGCGACTTCTTCCAATGCTTTCTGCATCCTGGCATCGATTGTCGTTTTCACATTAAGGGGATAGAAGGGATTGGCAGGGGCCAGATACTTCACGTCTACACCGAATAGCGGACCACCGATGGCATCCACATGATAGATCAGCTTTGCTTCTTCCTCTGCGACCAGCCACTCGTCAAAGCTTTCTTGAAGGCCGGACACGCCAATTTTCTGATTCGCTCCTTTTACTTTATCCGGATACCGCTTATGAAAGACCTCTGTATTTTCTCCTGTTACTCCGATCAGTTGTGAAGCAGGAACTTGAGTACTTTTGAACTTTTTTGTCAGCGCAAATACTCCCTGGATTTCAAGGCCATTAATGTCACTCATTTGGCTTTCCGTCAGCTGTAACGGCTCTTTCCCGCCAAAGATGATGGGTCCTTTCGCTTCCGCAAGTTTAGATAGGATGGTTTGAGGTGGCACATGGAGTATATCTGCCACTTTTTCTGCAGGCCAGTCCATTTTCTTCAGGAAAGGAAAAAGAACAAGAACATTTTTCTCCGTATACGTAAGTGGTTCCCCGTTCCGATCGAGAAACTCTCCCCGGCCTTCATCGATCACCAATTGTTGCGTTCGTTGAGAGACACTTTCTTCGAGAAGATTGATTTGATGTTTCGAATAGGATTCTGTTTGAAATAATTGCAATTGCATCAGTCTACCTGCCAGCGCAAAAAGGGCAAGTAATAAAAAGATACTGAGTAACCTGATTCGTTTTCGTTTCATTTTGTCACCTCGTCCCCATTGTTGACGAGTTTTATGTGAAATAATCTTATTCGCAGCATAAAAAAAGAAGAGACTCGATAATGAGTCTCTTCTACATGATCAGCTTACTTCTACAATCTTCACACTCATTTCTCCACCTGGAGTTTGAACGCTTACTTTCGCGCCTACTTTATGTCCCAGAAGGCTTTTCGCGATTGGTGAATCATTTGAAATTTTCCCTTCAAATGGATCCGCTTCTGCACTACCGACGATTGTGTATGTTTCTTTATCTCCGTCCGGCAGTTCAACAAACGTTACTTTTTTCCCTAATTGTACTGTATCTGAGTTCATATCATCTTCTTGAATGATTTTCGCATTGCGAATCATGTTTTCTAAAGTAGAAATACGACCTTCAACAAATGCTTGTTCATCTTTCGCTGCGTCATACTCTGAGTTCTCGGATAAATCTCCAAAGCTTCGGGCGATTTTAATACGCTCAACGACTTCTTTACGTTTAACCGTTTTCAAATTCTCCAGTTCTTTTTCTAACTTCTCTTTACCTTCTGCTGTCATCGGAAATACTTTATCTGTACTCATGACCCTCTTCACTCCTTCTTCTATCTAAGAGTTCCCCATACTCTTTATGTAAATGTTCCTTTGTTAACTATGTAAAGGTAGGGAATGGAGAGAGAATTCATTCTCTCTCCATTCCCTGCTTCTTTACAATGTGGGAAAATGTAAAATCTACCTATATGTCTTTATCTATGCTATCGTATTACAAAAATGACTTTTGTTCAAGAATAGTTTGAATTTTTGTTACCATTAAATCGATTGCCACGTGATTATGACCACCTTCAGGAATGATCACGTCAGCATATCGCTTCGTCGGTTCGATAAATTGATTATGCATAGGACGAACAACTGTAATGTATTGATCAATGACGGAATCAATGGAACGACCCCGCTCTTTAATATCGCGAAGCATTCTTCTGATGATGCGAAGATCGGCATCTGTATCTACATATAGCTTAATATCCATTAAGTTACGCAATCTTTCATCTTCTAATACTAAAATTCCTTCTAAAATAATAACATCTTTCGGTTCAACTAGAATCGTATCGTCTGAACGGGTGTGCATTTTATAATCATATACCGGCTTATTTACGGGTTGATGATCTAAAAGACCGTGAAGATGTTGAATCAATAGATCATTATCAAAGGCCAATGGATGATCATAATTCGTTTTCAGACGTTCCTCAAAAGGTAGATTCGATTGATCTTTATAATAATAATCCTGCTGCAGCATTAAAATCGAATGACCTTGAAATTGCTCATAAATGGCTTTGGTAACACTTGTTTTACCTGAGCCGGATCCTCCTGCTACACCAATCACAACGGGTTTATGCTTCATAAGTATTAGGTGTTCTCCTTTCGCATCATGTTATCAGGATATACTCTCTGATGAACCTTGAATTTCACAATTTGTAATGGGTGACGTGCAACATCAAGCTCATTTCCTTTTTCATCCCACATCTTCTCGACAACTTGCGTAAAGTTTGAGATTTCAGGACCGAAAAATTCTACTTCTTGTCCTGTTATAAAATGGTTTCTCTGTTGCAGGGTGACGATTTGCGTTTCTTCGTCGTAATCTAACACAAGTCCGACAAATTCATAATTTGTGTTTTTCTTATTATGAACACCAAACATTTGCTCCTTGAAGCCTGGAACTCCCTCAAAAAATGCTGGAGCTGTATCACGGTTCGCACATTTATCGAGTTCTTCCAGCCATTGTTGCTGAATCGTAAAATTATCGGGATCTTTACAGTATTCGTCAATCACTTTACGGTATACGCTTACGACAGTGGCTACGTAGTGAATGGACTTCATACGTCCCTCGATTTTCAGGCTGTCAATGCCCAATTCAATCATTCTCGGAATCGATTCAACCAGCTTTAAATCTTTCGGACTCATGGCAAAAGGAGCATCACCGTTTTCGTAAAGAGGATTCTCATTCCCTCCGTCCGCTTCATATAAGTCGTAATCCCAACGGCATGATTGACAGCACCCGCCACGATTTGAGTCACGGGCGGTCATATGGTTACTTAATGTGCAGCGGCCGGAGTAGGCAATGCACATTGCCCCATGGATAAAGGTCTCGATTTCAATATCTACCTTTTCTTTCATTTCACGGATTTCGTCGCCGCTTGCTTCACGTGCCAATACCACTCGATCGAGTCCTTCTTCCTTCCAGAACTGAACCGCTTTCCAGTTTGAAAGGGACTGCTGGGTACTTAAATGCACCTCCACTTTTGGTGCGACCCTCCTGCATGTTTCAATGATAAGTGGGTCAGCGACAATAATTCCCGCAACTCCCGCCTCCTGAAGTCCACGCAGGTAGTCTTCGAGACCATCCATATTCTCATTATGGGCATAGATGTTGGTAGTTACATAAATTTTGGCGCCATAACCTCTCGCAAACTCTACGCCCTCTTTCATTTGTTCGAGGGTGAAATTCCCGGCGTTTGAGCGCAGGCCGTATTCCTGTCCGCCAATATAGACTGCATCTGCACCGTAATGGACAGCGATCTTCAATTTCTCCAGATTACCGGCAGGAGCCAGTAACTCAGGTTTCTTCACAATGACACGTCTTCCATCTACTATCTTGGATATGGGTTTTTTCACAACCGTGGTCATCGTAACTCCTCCGTTCTGATCAATCTTCATTTCGTTCTTAATACACCGTTTCTTTAAAGAAAAATCCAGTATCCAATGGACGATTTTCAGGTTGCAGGCTCTTCGCTTCTTCCAAAAATCCGTCTTTTTTTTCGTCATATTGATCTTCGTCTTCTATATATAGATCAATGGCTTTACGATATAGTTTCGTTACTTCCAATATATATTCTGAAGATTTCCGGACCCCATCGATTTTGAAGGAATCAATGCCGGCTTCGATCATTTCACCCAGTTCATCGACGATGCACATATCATTCGGACTCATAATATGGGTGCCGTTCTCATCTTCATAGATTGGGTATTTATTATGACGTTCATCATCGTGCAAGAACATATTACCTTGTTCTTTACGGTTTTCAATCTCCATCGCCTTGCCTCTATACTCAAAATAATTACCTAGTAATGAGCGTTTTGATTGGAACATGCAGGTCATTCCGTGGACCTGGACCTCGATTTCAACTTCTGCATTTTCTTTCATCTCCACGATGGTATCCATGCTTAGTTCCCGGGCCAGAACAGCGCGTTTCGCCCCTTTTCTGCCCCAATAATTACATGTATACCAATTGGTGGCGGTCGTTTCCGTGTTCCAATGAAGAGGCATATCCGGTGCCACTTCACGGGCAGCCATTAACACAGCAGGGTCACCGAACACGATCGCATCCGCACCGGCGTCTTTTAGAAAGGCAATATAGTCGTCAAGTTCAGAAATTTTATCATTATGGAAAAGGGCGTTCATGGCGACATACACTTTTTTACCAAGTTTGTGGGCCGCTTTGATCGCTTCGGCTACATCTTCTCTTGAAAACTCTCCTGCAAGCCTTAAGCCATACCTTTGTTCACCAACCATAAACGCATCCGCTCCCGCCAATGCCAACGGTTCAATATCAGAAACAGAGACAGGGGTCACGAGTAATTCTGGTTTTTTCATGAGCGATCACCTCTTTTTTTACTGATGGCAATACCGTCTCCAACGGGTAAAATACTCGTATCAAATTGCCCATGATTCATGAGCCATTCATTATAATTCTTTAATTTTTTTACCATGTTCCGAATTCTTTTCTGTTCTACTTCTTCTTGGGCGACAAGTCCCTTAAACAAGACATTATCCGAGTAGACGACCCCTTCTTCTGACAGCATTTCAGAGTAGAGTTCAAAGAATTTAAGGTATTGTCCCTTGGCAGCATCGATAAATATCGCATCAAAAGGGCCGTGCTTTTCTACTTCTTCGCCGAGCTCCAAGGCATCACCGAATAAAGTTACGATCCTCTTACGGTCCTCTGAACGAGACAGAAAGCTCTGAGCTGCGTCGAACCTTTCTTCGTCCCGTTCAAGAGTGACGATTGTCGAGTGGGGAAGAGCCTCCGCCATCCTGAGAGCGGAATAGCCAATGGCAGTCCCAATTTCCAAGATGCGTTTCGGTTGTTGTATACGTAACATCCCCAGCAATGCTTCAATCCCTACCAGCTCCATAATCGGAACGTTATGAGCTTCTGCATATTGCTCCATCTCAGCAAGTAAAGGGGGACGTTCTTTCACGATTGATTCTATATAGTGAATAACCTGTTCGTTCATAAATAAGCCTCACGATCATGTTCAAAAGTGGTCTAGGGTAACGATCCATTCTTTAGACAACATGAAAAGAAGAAAGCTACAATGAGCTTTCTACTTCACACACATCTTCATAAAGATATCGCCCGTATATAAAAATAACTTGTACTATTTTATCACATAGAGAAGAGGAAAGCGAATATTTCTTTCCTCTTCTCACCAGGCTATTCTTCTTTGTTTGTAATATACTTCGCCTTTTTCTCGTTATGTTCTTCTAATGTTTCAGAATAATAAACGGAACCATTGGAAGAAGCCAGGAAATAGTAATATTCTGTATCCTCTGGTTCTAAAGCCGCTTCAATCGAAGAGACACCGGCATTCGCAATCGGTCCGGGTGGTAACCCCTTCACTTGATATGTGTTATAAGGTGAATCCACTTCCAGATCTTTGTAGACGGTTCTTTTTTTATGTTTACCTAGTGCATAAAGCACCGTAGGATCGGTTTGAAGAGGCATACCTTCTTCGATACGATTATAGAAAACACTTGAGATTTTCCCTCTGTCTGCTTTTTCTGTTGCTTCTTCTTCAATGAGGGAAGATAACGTAAGAAGCTCATGAGCCGTGTATTCCCTATCTGCCATCGCTCCCTCATATTGAGCGAGGACTTCATTCGTTTGGGCAATCATCTTCGTTAAGATGGCTTCTAAAGAAGGCTTTTTTTCATAGAAAGGGTACGTCGCAGGATAGAGGTATCCTTCCAACGGACGTTTAATACCCTCCTTTAATATTTCATCAGTTATCAATGCCGGATATTCCTTTTTTAATTGCTCGAGCCATTTCTTATCTTTTAATTTTTCTTCAATTTCGTCTTTTTTGTATGGGGACTTATCAGCAATAAGCTCAGCGATTTGGTCTAATTGCAGTCCCTCGGGTATGGTAATCTTGAATTCTGCTTTTCTCATTACCTTCCCTGTTTTTAAGCTATTCACAATTTCATTTAATGTCATGGAAGGTGTCAAGTCATAAGAACCTGCCTGAAAGCCGGATTCATTGTTGAATTTGACATAGTATTTAAAAATCGTAGAATTCTTAACGATTCCTTCTTCCTCGAGAATGTTCCCGATGGATGTCACTCCAGAGCCTATGGGTATTTCGACTTTTACTGGTTTCGTATTGTCCGGATCGACGGGTTTTAATGCTGAATTCACATAAAGGTATCCACCAATGGCCGTTCCTCCAATAATAATGACAAGACAAAGAATGACAAGTCCTACTATTTTTCTAATGACCTTTGCCTCCTCTTGTCTTTCCAGCAGTTTTTTCATAAGTGTTTCTTTTATGTTTTTCTTTTTATCCAAAGCTATATTTCCCCCTTTCGAGCAAAAAAGCGGGATATCCGTCAAACGTAATTCGACATCATCTCCACTATTATACAATATTTTGCACAAAGTGAAACAGGGACCTGCAAAAAGGTGAATTTTTTGTCCCTTTTTGCGGTCCCTGTTCTGTATGAAACTATAGCTTACTACTTATTCTCCGTCTTCTTCTTCTTCGTCTAAGAAAGTGTTTAACATTTCTTCGATCATGTCCCACTCTTCTTCCGTTTCAATCGGCTTTAATTCGCCTTCTTGTCCTTCGTCTCCCGGAAGGAAAGCAGAAGCGTGAATTTCGATTTCTTCTTCGTCGTTCTCATCTGCTCCCAGTGGATAGTATAGGACATATGATTTATTGAATTTATCTGATTCAAACGTGAAAAGAACCTCGCATAATTGTTCATTTCCTTGTTCGTCAACTACTGTAATTTGTTTTTCTCCGTGTTCCATGAACATTCACCTCATTATTTTTGGCTATCAAGATATCCTTGAAGGATCATCATCGCAGCCATTTTATCGATTACTTTCTTACGTTTCTTCCTACTTACATCGGCTTCTAAAAGGACTCGTTCCGCAGCCATCGTACTCAGTCGTTCATCCCAGTATTTAACGGGAACGGATAACTCTTGCTGAATTAAATCTCCATAAGCTTTAGATGCTTCTCCCCGGGGACCAATTGAGTTGTTCATGTTTTTAGGCAATCCGACTACAACTGTATCCACCTGGTACTCTTCGGCAAGTTCCTTTAATCTGTCGATCCGGAACACACCTTGATCTTCATCAATCTTAATCGTTTCAATTCCTTGAGCGGTCCAACCAAGCTCATCGCTAATTGCGACTCCCACTGTTTTAGAGCCGACGTCTAAACCCATTACACGCATGTATTATCCCTCTTTGTGCTGTTTCAAATACGATTTGACTAATTCTTCGATGATCTCATCACGTTCTAAACGGCGGATGATATTTCTGGCGTCTTGATGTCTGGGAATGTAAGCAGGATCTCCAGATAATAAGTACCCTACGATTTGATTGATCGGGTTGTACCCTTTTTCTTGAAGAGCATCATGAACCTGCAGGAGAACTTCCCTCACGTCATGTTCGAACGGCTCCTCTGAAAAATCAAACCGCATCGTTTTGTCAAAAGAACTCATTTTTAGCACCTCTCTTTAGGCTTGTCTTTTTGACAACCGAATTGTTAATCGTTACCTACATTGTACACCACTTTCACAAGGAGTTAAATGGATTTGACCCATTCTTCTACAATTTGCAGTGCTTCTTCAACTTTTTCCGGGTGTTTACCACCAGCTTGAGCCATGTCCGGACGGCCACCGCCTCCTCCACCACAGCGTGAAGCTACTTCTTTAACAAGTTTTCCAGCATGATATCCTTTTTCGACTAAGTCCTTCGTAACTCCTGCAATGATCGTAACTTTATCGTCCCCAGTTGTTGCCAATACAATAACCCCGGAGCCCAATTTCAGTTTAAGATCATCCATCATGGTACGCAATCCATTGCTATCTCCAGCAGCCACTTTCGCGGATAGAACATTCACCCCGTCAATGACTTTGACTTGATCCGTTAAGCTACCTGCTTCTATGTTAGACAACTTTGCGGATAATGATTCATTTTCTCTTTGAAGCTCTTTCATTTCTACTAATAAAGAGTCAACGCGGTTGACGACTTCTTTAGGATTCGCTTTAAGTTTGCCTGCTACTTCCTTCAGTTGAGAAACCTGTTCATTCAGCACTTTATAAGCATTCTCTGCTGTAACAGCTTCAATCCTTCTCGTGCCCGCTCCAATCCCGCTTTCAGACAGAATCTTAAATAACCCGATTTCAGACGTGTTCGATACATGACAACCACCACATAGCTCTAAGCTATATTCTCCAATCGATACGACGCGAACTTCTTCGCCGTATTTTTCACCGAATAAAGCCATAGCCCCCATCGCTTTAGCCTCTGATAAGGATTTAAGGGCTGTGTTCACTGAAATAGCCTTCCAAACCTTCTCATTGACGATGGTTTCGATTCGCTCAATCTCTTCCTGGGAAACAGAACCGAAATGAGAGAAGTCGAATCGCAGACGATCTGGTTCCACTAAAGAACCTGCCTGGTTTACATGATCTCCGAGAACATCTTTCAATGCCTGATGAAGGATGTGAGTAGCTGTGTGATTTTTCTCCACTCTTGTTCTGGCTTCACGGGACACTTTAGCCAGCACCTGTGCATGCTGCTCTAACGTACCCTCTTCAACGATGGCAGAGTGAAGGTTTTGCCCATTAGGCGCTTTCTTGACGTTTGTCACCAACACTTTCACACCCATGGCTTCAATGTACCCTTTATCGCCGATTTGTCCGCCGCTCTCTGCGTAGAAAGGTGTCTGGTCCAGAATGAATTGACATTCCTGTCCTTTCTCTACTTTAGGCTGACGCTCATTGTCAACCAGCAGTTCAAGAATAGTAGCAGTCGTTTCTAGAGTGTCATACCCTACGAAGCGACTTTCTACCGTGATGTCACTAAGGACTCCGCCCTGCACCTGCATGCTTCCTACATCCTGGCGAGCCGATCTCGCTCTTTCACGCTGGGCTTCCATCTCTTTTTCAAAACCTTCATGATCCACTGTTAATCCTTCTTCTTCTGCATATTCTTCCGTTAACTCAACCGGGAAGCCGTACGTATCATACAAACGGAAGACATCCTCACCTGGAACGATCTTATTACCTGCAGATTTTTGTACCTTGATGATGGAAGAAAGAATTGCAAGCCCTTCGTTCAATGTTTCGTGGAAGCGATCTTCTTCATTTTTCACTACTTTTTGGATGAATTCCGCTTTTTGTTTCACTTCCGGATAGAAATCCACCATGATTTCAGAAACAACCGGGACCAATTCATACATGAATGGACGGTTGATTTCAATTTGTTTCGCAAATCGAACCGCACGGCGAAGCAGTCTTCTTAATACATAGCCGCGGCCTTCATTGGATGGAAGAGCTCCGTCACCGATGGCAAAGGAAACCGTTCTGATATGATCGGCGATGACCTTGAACGCTACGTCGATGTCACTGTCTATTCCGTAAGACTTACCGGAAATTTCTTCTGTCGCCTTTATAATTGGAATGAATAAATCGGTATCAAAGTTTGTCGGTACTTCTTGTACGACACATGCCATACGTTCAAGTCCCATACCGGTATCGATATTCTTCTTAGGGAGCGGAGTGTACGTTCCATCAGGGTTATGATTGAATTGTGAGAACACAAGATTCCATACCTCAAGGTAACGATCATTCTCTCCACCCGGATATAATTCAGGGTCTTCAGGATTGTCCCCATATTCCGGCCCACGATCGTAGAAGATTTCTGTATTCGGGCCACTTGGACCTTCCCCGATATCCCAGAAGTTCCCTTCGATGCGAATGATTCGTTCAGCTGGTACGCCAACTTTTTTGTTCCAGATGTCAAATGCTTCGTGATCTTCGGGATGAATGGTAACAGATAGGTATTCAGGATCAAAGCCGACCCACTTTTTATCCGTTAAGAACTCCCAAGCCCATTCAATCGCTTCTACTTTAAAATATTCTCCGATCGAGAAGTTTCCAAGCATTTCGAAAAACGTGTGATGGCGTGCAGTTTTCCCTACGTTTTCAATATCATTTGTACGAATCGACTTTTGGGCATTCACGATCCTAGGATTTTGAGGGATGACACGTCCATCGAAATATTTCTTTAATGTCGCTACCCCACTATTGATCCATAAAAGGGACGGATCCTCATGTGGAACTAATGGTGCACTTGGTTCCACCCCATGTCCTTTTTCCTGAAAGAAATCTAAAAACTTCTGACGAATTTCTGCGCCTGTTAATTTGTTCACTTGAAACTTCCTCCTTTAATGAGTATGTATAGTTAAAAAAGAATACAAAAAAGCCCTCATCCCTAAAACAGGGACGAGAGCTGTTTCTCGCGGTACCACCCTGGTTATGAATAAAGGAAAGCCCTTCCGCTTTTCTTATATTCATCCCTCAAAACACCTTAACGCGGATAGACGGCAGGCTTTACCTGCACTCAGGATTAGCATTCGGTTATCCTTCATCTAGAATCCCTTACAGCCTGGGGGATTCCTCTCTGGTAGATGGACTATAACGTACTGAGGTCCTTCATAGCTTTCATTTTATTCGAATACTTGTATATGTTGGATTATAGAAATATTCACTGTATTTGTCAATGTTGATTGTTATTTTTTCAGTTAATCTTCCCCTGCTGTATGAATGAAATGGGTTCGTCCATGTAAAATCGCTACTTTTACCACAGCTAAAAAAGGTACTGCCACAATCATGCCGATCACACCCCCTACTTCACCGCCAATGATAAGGGCAGCCATAATAAACAGTGGATGCATATGGAGGCTTTTTCCGACAATGAGGGGTGATAAGATATTCCCCTCCAGAAATTGAAGAATGACGACCATGATGACGACATATATCATCATATTGACGGAAATCGTACTTGCCACGATGGCTGCTGGAACGGCTCCGATAATCGGTCCGAAATAGGGTATTACATTGGTTACCCCAATGATTAATCCGAGTATCAAGGGATACTTCATACCAATCAACCAGAGCGTCAATGCTGAAAGTCCCCCAATGATCAAACAAACTAAAAGCTGTCCCCGGATATAGCCTCCCAGCGATTCATCCACGTCCTTTGAGAATGAAACAGCGCTGTTCCTCCATTTTTTTGGAGTAAGCTGCCACAGAAATTTTTTCACTTTCGTAATATCCTTTAATAAATAAAAGGATACGAAGGGAATGATCGCAACAAGCAGCAGGCTGTTCATAAACTTCATGACAGTAGCCAGAACGACTGCAACAAGCCCCGTCAACCAGGCTTCGATCCCGTCAATTCTTTCCTCTAATTGAGATTGTATCCCATCTGGCCAAGTGGAGGTCTCACTTTGCACATAATCCAGCCACCTCTGGTATTGCTTTGTAAATAGTGGCGCATTCTCTGATAAATCTTTCAGCTGATGTATGATGATCGGAGTTCCCTTGTAGACTGAGTATCCTAATCCTCCGAAGAATAGGATGTAGATGAGCATGATGGCTATTCCTCTATGAATGCCCGCCTCATGGATTTTTTCTACTATAGGATGAAGCAAGTAGGCAATGAAGCCCCCTATCAAAAAAGGCAGGAGCGAAAAGAACAATACTTCCAGGACCGGATGCCATACAGGCTTTAATAAATAGAGAATATATAGGAATAAAGCAAGAATAAGGGCAATTGAAAGTCGGTACAACCATTTGGCATAAGGTCTCTTTTCCATCATCAACACCTCCTTCTCTTCTCTATTGTTCGAAGATAGAAGGGTGTTTTATTCATTTAGGTGTAAACATAAAAAAAGACTGACCCGAAAGTCAGCCTTTTTAGCTGTTAAAAAAGTTTCTTTACTTGTTTACGAATTCGTTTCATTTGTCTTTGGTTCATCATGTTGGATCTTTGTGAATAGATGGAAGCCGCAATTCCTGCTCCAAAACCAACGATGGATGCAAATGTTTTGTTCAAGAAAGACACCTCTTCCTAGCTTAGTCGGCGTTCTTCCTCATCAAACAAGTCGTCTAAGGAGCTCAGTGATCCATCCTCTTCCACTTGATGAGTATGAATGACTCCCTTTGACAAGGAAAGCTCTATATAGCAACCCCAACAATAATATTGGTTGATGCCGATCTTTCCGATATCTTTGCTCTGACAATTTGGACACTTCATCGGTAAGGTTCACCTCTATTACACCAAAACCTGGTGTGTATTCCCTACCATCATGACCAATCCGGGCTTGTTTTATACTTGTTCAATGAGAATATCCGGCCAAACGATGTTTAATCACCGTTCTTATATAGTGTGGGATATTTTCTTGATTTCATAAGGAGTAACCTTTTCCAAAGCACCCACCAAATTTATTTATTCACTTTTCATGATGTTGCCTGCTCCCTTACTTCCTTCACATAATCAACTTCAAACCCCAGATCTTCAAGCATTTGGTGATCGGCTGTCCCTTCCTGACCGGCTGTCGTTAAATAATCACCAATAAAGATCGAGTTGGCCGGATAAAGTCCCAGCGGCTGTAAACTGCGCAGATTCACTTCCCGTCCCCCTGATATCCGGATCTCTTTTGTCGGGTTGATGAAGCGCATTAAACAAAGGACCTTTAAACAATATCTCGGATCGAGGTCGTTTGTTCCTTCAAGAGGTGTACCATCTATTGCATGTAAAAAGTTCACTGGAATAGAGTCGGCATCCAGCACCTTTAAGCTGCGGGACATATCGACCACATCCTGTAATGTCTCTTTCATGCCGACAATGATACCGGAACAGGGAGAAATCCCCTGTGCTTTCGCTTGTTCAATGGTATTCACCCTGTCTTCATATGTATGGGAAGTGGTGATGTTTTCATGATGGTTCTCTGAAGTATTGATGTTATGGTTATAACGGTCCACCCCTGCTTCTTTTAACCGTTTCGCCTGATCGTCTTTTAGTAAGCCTAAACATGCACATACTTTTAAATTATATTGCTCTTTGATTTCCTTTACTGCTGAAACCACATGATCGACTTCCCGATTGCTCGGGCCCCTTCCACTCGCCACAATACAATATGTTCCCACATTTAGCTGATGAGCATTTTCAGCTCCTTTTAGGATTGTCTCTTTATCCACCATACGATATTTCTCGATCGGAGCATTTGAAACAATGGACTGTGAACAATAGCCGCAGTTTTCAGGGCATAACCCTGATTTCGTATTGATGATCATATTTAATTTCACTTTGTTCCCATAATAATGCTTACGAATCAGGTAAGCGCTATGCAATAATTCCAGAAGCTCGTCATCCGGACTTTGTAAAATCGATAAAGCTTCTTCATTTGTGATTTCTTCTCCCTCGATCACTCCAAGGGCCAGTTCCTTCCACGTTTTCATATGAAATTCCTCCCTTTTAAGCAGCTCTTTTTGTATTCTTAAATGTACTCTTCGATAAGACCGATTTCTCCAGGCGATGAGCCATCATTCCAGCACACACGGCTAAGATGATATCCTTCGGTAAAGGAACCACCATCCAGGCCCATGCAAGGTTATATGTAAATCCTTCAGGAGCTGCAGCCCAAAGCTTGTAAGCGGCATACATCCAGTTCGTCCCGACCACGTAATTGACCGCCATCCCGACTAGTGCCGCGAAAATGTATACCTTGACTCCTTTATGTTTTTCTACGATTTTACCTGTAATGTAAGCTGTGAAAATAAATGATACGATGAATCCGAATGTCGGACTCACAATAGAAGATAACCCTGCTCCAAATCGTGCAAATACAGGAACCCCCACGAGTCCCACCAGTGCGTACACTGTCATGGAAATCGCCCCGACCCTGCTGCCAAGGATCGCTCCTGCTAAAATGGCGAAGAACGTTTGTAACGTAATGGGAACACCGCCCACTACCATAAAAGGTACGAATGTCGTGATGTTGGCACCAATCGCCATAAGTGCAACAAACATCCCTGCCAGTGTAAGATCGATTGTCCTTAATTTTCTATTCATCTGTCTTCCCCCATCTGTCTTTTTTCTACAAGATAAGGATATCGCTTTCAATAAATATATGTCAACTTTAATTTATTTTAAGTTAACATTAATCATTATCAATAGGTTCACCTCGCAAAGATTGTTGATTTTTTTTAACAGACAATCTGCTTGGGCTCTGTCCATTAGTGTGTGCTAGATGGTGTGGGGAACTGCTCAGCTTTCCGCGGAGCAAAAAAGATTCTCTACAGAAAAGAGTGTTTTTCGAACCTGTTTTTTTGTCATTCAAGGAAAAGATCTAGCTAATCATGCAGTTAACATTTGGTATCAAATTTAGACCAAAATGAATTGTCTGACCCATTTGAAAGTTAGTTCAATGCTCTTCCTAATTATGAGTTAACACACACCTTTCGTAGATAATTTGTTTATCTATACATATAAGCAGAAACAAGGTAGTAGCACAGAGTGGATTGTAGCGGAAGGCACTTGACTCCTGCGGGAATAGCGGGACAGGTGAGACCCCGCAGGCGAAGCCGAGGAGGCTCACCGCCCGCCCCGCGGAAAGCAAGTGCCTGGAGTGAAAAGGAACGGTCTATATTTTGATTTACACTAATTCAAAAGATAAATTTACTTCTTTTGACGACTCAGCATATTTAGTGGAAAAGACCCCAAATAAGTGTATAGAAAAAGGTCAACGAATGAATGGTTTCTACATGAGAAATATTCATTCGTTGACCTTATGCTTTCATGAAATCATAGGGGCTGATGCCTTCCATTCCAATCATTGGATCCTCATTCAGCAGGATTTCTTCAATGGGTAAGCCTTCTTCAGGAGAGACTGCCGTGTTCTCTTCAGCAGCGGTTAAACCTTTCAGTTTTTCGCTTAGGGTGGTTTTGCGGAGAAAATCATCTTCTCTCTCTACTCCAAGGGTAAAAGCATCAAGCTCTCCACAAAGAATGAGGAATTGCTTGCTCCTGGTGATGGCAGTGTATAAAAGATTTCTTCTCAGCATGCGATAATAGCTTTTCACGACAGGTAAAATCACAATGGGAAACTCACTTCCTTGTGACTTATGGATCGAGCAGCAATATGCATGGGTAATTTGCATGAGATCCTGCCTCGTATAGGTGACCTCATTTCCTTCATATGACACAATGATCATATCTTGCTTCTCGGTGTTTTCCTTTGCATAAAAGATTGAGACGATTTCACCGATATCCCCGTTGAAAACATTGCTTTCAGGCTGATTGACCAGCTGAAGCACCTTATCCCCAATACGATATTTCACATCTCCAAAGGCAATTTCTTTCCGGGTACCGTCATTGCTATTGAAGATTTCCTGAAGGAGTTCATTCAATCGATCGATACCTGCAGGGCCTCGATACATGGGAGCAAGGACCTGGATATCCTTTGGGGAGTACCCTTTTTTCTTCGCGTTCTCAACAATTTTTTGAACGACTTCGGATATTTGATTGGTTCTGCACGGGAAGAAGGATCGGTCCTTCTGCTGTTTGGTCAGATCTTTAGGAACCTGTCCCCTTTTCATATAGTGAGCAAGCTCAATAATGGAAGAGCCCTCTTCCTGTCTATAAATATCCGTTAATCTGACTGTTGGCACCACTTCCGACTTCAATAGGTCCTTTAGTACCTGGCCGGGACCGACAGACGGTAATTGATCTTCATCCCCGACAAATATCACTTGAATATCCTCAGGCAGGGCCTTCAATAATTGATGCGCAAGCCATGTGTCAACCATGGACACTTCATCCACAATTAGCAACTTTCCTTCAATCGCCCGTTCTTCATCACTCTGAAATCCTTCTTGACCGTTCCAGCCTAAAAGACGGTGAATCGTCATGGCAGGGAGGCCCGTGGATTCTGTCATTCGCTTTGCCGCTCGACCAGTCGGGGCTGTCAGTAAGACAGGAAAGGGTTCATCTTTGTAATCCTTGGGATCCAAGGAGCAGCCATGAAGATCAGCAAACAGCTCGACAATCCCCTGAATGACGGTCGTCTTACCGGTACCGGGTCCTCCGGTCAACAGGAGCATGGGGGACATTAATGCTGTTTCGATGGCTTCTTTTTGGGAAGGTGCGTATTGAACCCCCAGTCGGTCCTCGAGTGCTCCAAGTGACAGAAGAAATTCGGATTGAGGGAATTGGTCTTTATATTGGGTTTGAGACATAATTTTTTCAATGTTTGTCACAATCCCTTTTTCAGAGAAGTAAAGAGAAGGAACATACACTTTTGTGCCTTCTCCAATGACTTTACCCTCTTCCTCCAACGAAACCAGTTGACTGGATATTTCAGTGTAATCGACCTTTTCGGGCTGACTTTTCTCAAGGAGCTCCTTCACCGTTACTATGAGCTCTTCTGCTTCGAGATACACATGTCCCTGCTTCACACATGTTTGCTCAAGGGTGTATAAACAGCCTGCTTTGATCCGATCAGGATGACTGCCTGTCAAACCGATCTTAGACCCGATCTCATCGGCCCGGGTAAAGCCGATTCCTTCAATATCTTCCACGAGCTTATAGGGATTACTCTGAATGATTTCAAGTGCCTGCTCTTTATAGGCTTGATAGACCTTCATGGAAATTTGGGGTCCAAACCCCAGATCATTCAGCATGATCATGACCCGCTCCAAGCCTTGATGCTCGGAAAGCGTATCATAAATACTTTTCGCCTTTTCCTTTGGAAGCTTTGGAATTTCATCCAGGAGGCTTGGATTTTCGAGTATTTTGGTGATGGCATTTTCCCCGATGTGCTCCACTATCTTCTCAGCTGTTTTCTTCCCGATTCCTTTAAATAAATCACTTGATAAATAATGGACGACACCTTGTGTGGTTTGTGGGATTTCTTTCTTGAAATGCTTCGCATGAAACTGCATGCCAAACTTTGGGTGCTCCTGAAACCTCCCGTAAAACACATAGGTCTCATCTTCATGTATCTTTGGAAAATTCCCGGTTACGACCGCTTCTTTGTCTTCATAAGAATCATTCGTTTCGTCGACCCGGATCCGGACCACGGTATAAAGATTTTCCTCATTATGAAAAATGGTGACAAGGTGCCTTCCTTTTATATAGATTTCTTCCTCACCAAACAGCTTTAAAGAATCTTGCTGGCTCAAATCAGTGAACCCCCTAACTATTCACTTTGTTCATTTTTTAGCTTTTCGATCATCTTGATGCCATAGCCCGCCAGCATATGATCTGGTTGAACTTCGATTGCTTTGTTGAAATACATCAGTGCCGTATCTGCATCATCCTTATGGCCTGCATAGGCAACCCCTAAGTTGTAGTATGCATCTGCATGAGTTGGATCTGCTTCCACTACTTGAGATAAATGCGCAATGGCTTCTTCGTATGCTTCGACCTTCGCTAAGCATAGACCTAACTGGAAGCGCGCCTCTATGTCCTCTTCATTCAGTTCGACACTTCGTTGTAAGTAAGGAAGAGAGAGTTTAGGCTGCTCTAATTGGAACAAACTGACTCCAAGCATAAAATAAACGTCGGCATTTTCCATTCCTTTCGAAACAGCTTTTTCAAATTGATCCTTTGCTTCATCAAAATTATTTTCATTAAAGTACAGGTTCCCCAGGGAATAGTATGCTGCCCCTGCATTCTCGTCGATCGAGATTGCCCGTTCGAAGAACTTCTTCGCCTTTTCGTTGTCTCCAACCGACATTAATACGTTCCCGAAATTAATATATCCGACAGGATCCTTAGGGTTTTCTTCAATGGCTTCTGTAAAAAGCTTCACAGCCTCTTCTACTTTTCCTTCTTGCAATAACTCAATTCCTTTTAAATTCTTATCCAATTCAAACACCTCTATATTGTTATGATTTATGTATGCCAGTTGAGTATTGATATTTATCGTTTCTAGTATAACATAAGGTACTCTCGATATTGATATACATCAATGATGAAAAAAGGACTGAGAGAAGAGAGGTGGTGCATCTCTTCTTCTCAGTCCTTTTTTGTGTTCAGCCTTAACCTACATACGTAAGTTTCTTTTCGTCTTTATAAATGGTATCAATCGTTCCTCCACCCAGACACTCATCCCCATTGTAGAAAACAACCGCTTGTCCTGGTGTGACAGCACGGATAGGTTCATCAAAAATGACTTTCACCTTACCATCTTCTAATGGAATAACCGTTACGTTGTTATCATCCTGACGGTAACGGAACTTTGCGGTACAGGCGAATTCAGCTGTTTTCTCTCCATTTGAGGTCCAGTGGACATCTGTAGCGAGAATGGAATCTGAATAAAGGGCAGGATGCTCAAAGCTTTGACCTACATAGAGCACATTTCTTTCAAGGTCCTTACCGATGGCAAACCAAGGATCACCGGCTCCACCTATACCCAGTCCATGACGTTGCCCGATCGTATAGTACATCAACCCATCGTGTTTCCCCATCACTTTACCGTCTAATGTTTCCATCGTTCCCGGTTGGGCAGGTAAGTAATTGCTTAAGAAATCTTTGAAGTTGCGTTCACCTATGAAGCAAATCCCCGTACTGTCTTTCTTGGTAGCAGTCGCAAGGCCCGCTTCCTTCGCAATTTCCCTCACCTTTTTCTTATCGATGCCTCCTAGGGGGAACATCACTTTTTCAAGTTGCTCCTGACCTAATTGATTGAGGAAGTACGTTTGATCCTTATTGTTGTCGACACCGCGGAGCATCTTATATTCTCCATCACGATATTCCACCTGTGCATAGTGGCCGGTTGCCAGATAATCTGCACCAAGTTTCAGTGCATGATCAAGGAATGCTTTGAACTTAATTTCTTTATTACACATCACATCCGGGTTTGGTGTTCTTCCCGCTTTATATTCATCCAGGAAATACGTAAACACTTTATCCCAGTATTGTTTTTCAAAATTCACAGCGTAGTAAGGAATACCAATTTGGTTACATACCCGAATCACATCGTTGTAATCTTCTGTTGCGGTACAAACCCCATTTTCATCGGTATCATCCCAGTTTTTCATGAAAATCCCGATGACTTCATAGCCCTGCTGTTTCAATAATAATGCGGCTACAGAAGAGTCCACTCCACCGGACATCCCAACGACCACTCTCGTATCTTTTGGTTCTTTTTTCACTAACGCCACCTCCTTATTCGTTCATTCGTCCGTTTCAGACGACTTTCTTAATTTGTTAATCGCTTCACGATTTTTACGACTTCATGGGCAGTCCAGACAATCTGCTCCTCCGTGTTCCCCTGACCAAAGCTGAAGCGGATGGAGTTCCTTGAATTCCCTGACTGTTTGCCAAACATCGCGACCAATACATGTGAAGGCTCTATAGATCCAGCCGTACAAGCAGAACCGCTTGATACAGCAATACCTGACATATCCAAATTCACCAGCATGGACTCTACATCCGTGCCAGGAAAACTTAAGTTTAGCACATGGGGCAATCCATACTCAAGAGATCCGTTCTCCTCAAATTCAATGCCGGCTCCGGCTAACGTTTCTTTCAGTAAAACCTTGAAACGGGTGTACTGTGAATTCTTCTCTTCGATGGATTTCCCGGAAATTTCCACAGCCTTCCCAAGACCCACAATGGCCGGGACGTTTTCTGTTCCTGCGCGACGCTTTCTTTCCTGTTCTCCCCCATATAATCCAGGCTGAACATCCACGTTTTTGTGTGAATAAAGAAACCCAATTCCTTTAGGACCATTTATTTTATGACCCGAAACCGAAAGCAAATCGATTCCAAGCTCCTTCACGTCAATGTGTGTTAAGCCAAACGCTTGTACAGCATCAGTATGAAAATAAGCTTGATGATTTTGTAGAAGCTTTCCGATCTCTTTAATCGGCTGGATCGTTCCTACCTCATTATTACCAAACATAATCGTAACAAGTATGGTATCCTCCCGAAGTTCCCTTTGCAGTTCCTCCACCGATATCCTGCCCGTACGGTCCACTGACAGATAAGTCACCTCAAACCCTTTGGATTCAAGAAATTTACACGCATGTAGAACAGCATGATGCTCTGTTTGTGTGGTAATGATATGATTTCCTTTTCCTTTATTCGCCTCGGCAGAACCGATAATAGCTAAATTATCCGCTTCCGTTCCACCGCTTGTAAAAATGATGTCATTGTAATCTGCATGAATACTTTGAGCGATGATGGTACGTGCACGGTCGACAAGATGACGTGATGCACGCCCAAAAGAATGAATGCTCGATGGATTACCAAAGGACTCCTTCATCACTGAAGTCATTTCTTCAATTACTTCAGGATGCATGGGAGACGTTGCAGCATGATCCAGGTACACTCTTTCCATTTTTCGTTACCTCCTAGATATAGAACATGTACGCATCGGATTCACCGTCATCTGAATGACTGGCTAAATCTTCGATCGTTGTGTTATCGAGTACTTCTTTAACGGCATCCCGAATGCGGATCCATAGCTCACGCTTTGCCGGTTCCTCGTCTTCAATTCCTTCTACAGGGCTAATGGGCCCTTCAAGGATCCGGATAATATCTCCCGCTGTAATTTCAGATGGTTCATGTCCCAACACATAACCACCGTAGGCCCCCCGGATACTTCTAACAAGACCGCCATTACGCAGCGGGGCGACCAGTTGCTCCAGATAATGTTCCGACAGCTCATGCTGCTGTGCGATCGTTTTCAGTGAAGTCGGCCCTTCACCATGGCGTTTTGCTAACTCAATCATAATCGTTAAACCGTATCGGCCTTTAGTTGATATCTTCATGTCCAGCACCTCTACTATATTTAATAACGTCACGTTCAGACGTATTTTCTTCTGTATTGACTTTTGTTATTATAGCATATCCGTCCTATCACTGTGAAAGGGGCGGCTTCATTCACTTTTCCCACCCTTTCCTAAAGCCACAATATTTCCTTATGAGAACCTCCTATGATAAAGTGAATTTAACTAGAACGTCAGTTTGGAGAGATGTTTCATGTCGATTAAACCACTTGCCTTTAAGATGAGACCGAGGACCATTGATGAGATCATCGGGCAGCAGCATTTAGTTGGAGAAGGAAAAATCATAGACAGGATGGTAAAAGCAAAGCAGCTGTCATCCATGATATTATACGGTCCACCGGGTATTGGAAAAACGTCCATCGCGAGCGCCATTGCCGGAAGTACGAAATACCGGTTTAAAACTCTGAATGCCGTAACCAATAATAAAAAAGATATTCAAATCGTAGCCGAAGAAGCCAAAATGTCCGGGAAAGTGATCCTTCTTTTAGATGAGGTGCATCGCCTGGATAAAGGAAAGCAGGATTTTCTCCTTCCTTATTTGGAGAACGGGATGATCACATTGATCGGGGCAACGACGAGCAACCCCTACCACGCCATTAACCCAGCGATCAGAAGCAGATGCCAAATTTTTGAGCTAAAGCCACTTACGATCGATGAAATGAAAATCGCCTTGCATCGAGCCATAAAGGATGAAGAGCGTGGATTAGGTGGATATTCACTCGATGTAACCTCTGATGCCATTGAACATTTTGCAAGCAGCAGCTTTGGAGATGTGAGGAGTTCGTTGAATGCATTGGAACTGGCTGTCTTGTCCACTTCACCGAATGAGGACGGTGTGATTTCTATTGATGTCAATATCGCAGAAGAGTGCCTGCAAAAGAAAAGCTTTTCTCACGATAAAGACGGTGACGCCCATTATGATGTCGTAAGTGCGTTTCAGAAATCAATCCGGGGAAGTGATGTGAATGCGGCTCTACATTATTTAGGCAGACTCGTTGAAGCCGGGGATCTACCGAGCATCGCCCGCAGACTATTGGTGATTGCCTATGAAGATATCGGCCTTGCCAACCCCCAAGCGGGACCAAGAACATTGGCAGCAGTCGAAACAGCCGAGAAAATCGGGTTCCCAGAAGCGAGAATTCCGTTAGCCAATGCGATCATCGAGCTTTGTCTCTCACCTAAATCGAACTCAGCAATCACGGCCATTGACCTGGCACTCGGTGATATCCGCAAAGGAAAAAGCGGCGAGGTTCCGGATCACCTGAAGGATGCTCATTATCAAGGAGCCAAGGAACTGGGAAGAGGAATCGAATACAAGTACCCACACAGCTACGAATCGGGATGGGTACCACAAACCTATTTACCAGATAAACTTAAGAATGCTCAATACTATACCCCTAAATCGACAGGGAAATTCGAACAGGCGATTGCTCAGGTGTATGAAAAGATTAATAAACAGATGAAATAAATGAACTGTCACAAAATACTAACCTGCCGGAAAGGGATTCTGACTTTTTGGCAGGTTTATTTTAGGGATAGGCACTTTTTTTATCTTGTCAATGCCATTTCACTCCACCCCATCATACATTAGTAAAAAGGACTGGAGGTGTATGGATTGATTATCATTGAAGACGGATTGTCTAGTATTGGGTTAACAAATCTGTCACCTGTAGAAGAAAGCATCGTTAAAGCGCTGGAAAGCAGTCCTACGGAGTATCGTTACCGTAACTTAAGTGAGCTCCGATTTGAGTTGAAGATGCGGGAACGATTCATTGTCAATGCAAGGAGCATGGATGAAGGTGACGCCAAATTCGCTGCTTTTGAACACTCTTATTTCAACTCTGCTTATTGGATCAAGACCCCATACGGATATAGACTTCGCGACTCGAAGCTTCCATCAGAGGCCATTGAAGATATTTTCACAAATAGCTCTGCCTATAGCTTCGAATGCGTCACCAGCATTGTCCTCATATACTATAAATCCATCCTTGATATGATCAGGACTTCTTATTTCAATCAGCTGTTCTCCCCCCTTTTAGTGTGGGGTCACAATTATGACGATGATATGAGCATGGTCACCTATGAAGGAGTGGACTATATTCCAGGGGATGTATACTACTTCTCTAATCCAGACTATGACGATCCTATATGGATGGGGGAAAATTCAGTGTTTTTAGAAGAGGATCAGTATTTTGGTCACGGAGTCGGAATCATGACTCATGATGAAATGATAGAAGCTTTAAATACTCTTCGAAAAAAAAATGCCACCGAACCAGCCTTTCTCCTTCAACAAGTCACACGTTTGAAGTTCGCAGATTTATACCGGTATGCATAAAAGTGACGAACTCTGATGAGTCCGTCACTTTTTGTTTTCTATTTAGTTGTCCAGCTACGGCGGCTAGGCCCTCGAGGTCATAAGTCTAACCTCCCATAAAGGCAAAGGACGCCTTTCCGGGAGGGTTGCCTTATGCTTGTCGGGCCTGACCAAGCCGCCTCCGCTTTTCTATGCCGCCACATCTCTCTTATTAAAGACGATGAATGCAAGAAGCTGGAAGATGATGAAGTAGATGATGAGCATGGTGATGGAGAAGCCCATGGTCATGCCGTCCACTAGCGGTGGTGTGAAACCTGTGTATTGAGTAAGATCTGTGTTTGCGAACAGACTGAATTTTGCCCAGTCGAATCGAAGAGCGAGCAGGCTTGTTGCATTCGCCCCCACAAACAGTAGAAACAGGGAGATCCCGATAGCCAGTGAGCTGCTTCTGAACACAGTTGAAATCATGAAGGCCATTGTAGCCATCATCACGACATCAATGGTTTTCAATAAGTAGGTTTTGATCAAGTACCCGACAATGTTCTGCTCGACTACCTTTCCATCCACATACGCCAGGTGGGTGGACTGATCTGTTCCTCCAAATAATAGAAGGCCGATCAAGAACGATACGACGAATAGTATAAGCAGCATGCTCATTCCGTATAAGATGACGGTGAAATACTTCGATAGAAGGATCTTGGTTCTTGAAATGGGACGAATGAGCAAAAGCTTGATTGTACCCCAGCTGAACTCACTTGCGACAATTCCTGCTGCCACAATGATGGCAAACAGACCGACTACAAGTACGGAAAAGGCATTCGTTTCAACAAATGTCCAAACCGTTTCTTTCACTTTCGGCTGAATGTCATTTTCAATACGATATTCATTTAATGCAATTCTTCGTTCAGTGTCCTTCTCTATGAATTTGTTCATATTTGGATTTTCAGACAACATTTGTTTATCCGCTTCCACTTGCGCTGAGAGTTCCTGCTTCCAGTTTTCCGATTCCTTTGCTTTCCCGTCATCATACTTCGTGAAAGCAGCCGTAACACCAATAATCAGAATAAGCAATCCGAGCATGACATATGTTCCGACCCGTTTAAATATTTTTGTCCATTCATTTCTAATGAGACTAAGCATGCACGACCTCTCCTTTTTCATTCGTGATTTCTAAGAACCTGTCTTCCAGTGTCTTGGCAATTGGCATGACACTAAAGATTTGAACATCCGCATCCACTAGTGCCCGAATGACATTCGGTACTTGTTCCTTCGTTAAAGCGACCTGTACTTCCGAACCCTTCGTTTCATATTTGATTCCCGGATCGAATGCCATGAGTACTGCTTTGATCTTTTCTACATCATTCACCTCAAAATGGTAGACCTGTTCGGAACCTTCAACGAAATCACGTACCTGCTGTACATCCACAAGCTTTCCGGATTGGATGATCCCGATTCGATCGCACATCATTTCCATTTCAGATAATAAGTGACTTGATACGATGACCGCCATACCCTCTTCCTGGGCAAGCTTTCTGATATACGCACGAATTTCGCGGATACCGGCAGGATCCAAACCATTTGTAGGTTCATCGAGAATGAGGAGCTTCGGTTTATGGAGCAGGCATTGCGCCAGACCCAAGCGCTGTCTCATCCCAAGGGAGTAGGTTTTCACTTTATCATTGATGCGGTCTGTTAATCCGACCAGTTCGATGACTTCCTTCATTCTTTCTTCGGTGATTCCACTTTGCATGCGGGCAAAATGCTTTAAGTTCTGATACCCGGACATGAATTTATAGAGCTCGGGGTTTTCAACGATGGCACCGACATCCTTTATGGCACCTTCGAAATCTTTTTTGATGCTTTTCCCAGAAATCAGGACGTCTCCTTTTGAAATATTCATAAGTCCTACTATCATTCGGATCGTCGTTGTTTTTCCTGCTCCATTCGGTCCAAGAAAACCGAATACTTCCCCTTCATACACGTCAAAGGATAAATTATCGATAATGGTCTTGCCTTTAATGACTTTTGAGACATCCTGTAATTGCACAACCGTCTTCATCACTTCATCTTCCCTTCTTTTTTCGTTGTTTGTTTCAACCACTGCAGGACAGACAATCCTTCTATTTCTCTAAGCTCCTCTACCTGACAGTGCCCTTTGATTTCACCATCATGGATGATATAAGCTTCATCCAGAATCCCTTCAATTTCATCGATTTCATGGGTTGCAATGATCACGGTTTGATTTCCGAAATCGATATAGGATAAAAGACCTTTTACAATGGAGTCCCTTACCATGGGATCCAATCCTGAAAATGGTTCATCCAGGAGCAGGACCTCTGTATTTCGGGACAGGGCAAGAACAAGCTTCAGTCTGCCGCGATTCCCTTTTGATAAATGCTTGATTTTTTTCTTACTGTCCAGTTCCATGAATCCCACTAGCTCATGTGCCCGCTGTATATCAAAGTCGGCGAACTGAGAGGCGTAAAACCGGATCATCCCATCCACGGTAAAAGCTTCATAAAACATATCCAGCTCTGTTAAATAAGCCACTTCACTGGCTCGTTTCCGGGTGATCGGCTTACCGTTCATGGTCACTGTACCTGCATTCGGAAGAACTAATCCCGCGATCATCTTTAAAGTGGTGGATTTCCCACTGCCATTTGGACCGAGCAGACCATAAATCTTCCCCTTTTCGAAGTGAAATGACGTATTCTTCAAGGCCAATTCATTTCCGTATTTTTTGGTCACAGCTTCAAATTTAACAACCACTCCTATTCCCCCCCTCTTTGGGCAAGATATCTCTCGACGCCTTTTAACATTTCATCTTTTGTTAACCCCAGTTCCTTCATGTTTTTAATGAACAACTCGATTACTTCCTCTTGAACCTTTTCATTCAAAACGGAAAGTACCTCTTCCTTTTCCGTGACAAATGTTCCTTGCCCTCTCCTCGTCTCCACAATGTCCATCCTCTCTAATTCGCTATACGTACGCTGAATGGTATTTGGATTCACTCCGGATTGAACGGCCATTTCCCGTACAGAAGGCAGTTTGTCCCCCGGAGATAATTCTGTTCTTACAATCCCCCGTATGATTCGATCAGCTATTTGGAGGTATATCGGCTTGGAAGCTGTATATTCTTCTGTCATGGCCTACACCTCAACCTTACGATCTAATAACCAGCAGGAAATGATAAATACGATCATCATGATCATTCCTTCAAATACAAACGGCAACATGGGAAGTGGAATCATTTCAGGGTCAAAACCGGCAGTCGCCTCATTAGAACCAACCGAGAAAAAGATGCCCGAACTCACTTCAACTGTAAAAGTATCGAAGAGTAATCTTTCCACCCATTCAATGCTCATAAGAAAGGCGACAACACTTTGATACACAATGATAAAACCAGCTACAAAGATCCATCGTATACTCTTGATGGATGGATACTTTGAAAGTGAGTGGTAGAAAGTCCATAAGAAAATCGTCCATCCGGAAAAATATAGACCTACTACTGTTACTCCTAAATTAAATAGGATCCCTTCTTTGATTGGCCAATAGGAAAAAATAGAGTCTTCCGGGAAGACTGCCATGGTAATCACACCTAAAAGATCCACTAATAAAAGGGAGACCGTAGAGTATATAAAGGCAATGATCAGTTTCGGCAACAAAAGCATAAATCCACTATACGGACTATGGAGCCAAAGCTGCGTCTTTCCTTCTAATCGAAGCATGGAGAAGACGATACCCGGCAGAAACGCAAAGTGAAACACACCGATCATGATAATAAATATTTGAACGATTATTGGCTCGTTGACGAAGTTCCCGATCACCATTCCGATGATGTATATCAGAAAAATAATGGCAATCCAGCCATAGAACCAAACCTTGGAGGTTTTGAAGTCTTTCCAAAGAAGACCTTTAAAAGCGTTCATACTTGCACTCCTTCATAACGTGTTTTAGTGTTCTAGTTAGATAGTACACTATGACACATTATACCGTCAATACCTTTTTTACCTAATTAATGGAATTAGTTTTCATGAATATGTACAGAGAGTTGGATAGAGTATTCAACATGCTGTATAGAGCATAGAAAAAGGACTGAATCCGAAAGAGGATTCAGTCCTTACCATTGGACGGCCTTTATTTGTCTTTTACTCTTTTGATTTCAATATGCTTTAACAGCTCATTCATCACATGACTGGCTGCAACAAGACCTGCAACCGATGGGACAAATGCGTTTGAAGATGGAGGAAGCTGCGCTTTACGAATCTTCGCATCATCGTTCCCTACTTCTTTTCTGATTTCTTCCCGGATGACGATGGGACTCTCATCAGAGAAAACAACAGTCACTCCTTTTTTAATGCCTTCTTTTTTCAGGCGTGTCCGGATCACCTTTGCGATTGGATCCGTATGAGTCTTGCTGATATCTGCAATTTTGAAACGTGTCGGATCGGTTTTATTCGCCGCTCCCATGCTAGCGATCAATGGAATATCGCGTTTTAGACATTCTTTCATTAAATGTATTTTGTACGAGATCGTATCAGAAGCATCTATGACGTAATCCAATCCTTGATTGAAGAATTCTTCGTAGGTTTCTTCCGTGTAGAACATCTTTAAGGCAATGACTTCGCAGTCCGGATTAATATCCTTGATGCGGTCCCTCATCAGATCGACTTTCGGCTGACCTACTGTAGAAAGCAATGCATGAACTTGACGATTCACGTTTGTAATATCCACATCATCTTTATCCACTAACACAAGACGGCCTACACCTGATCTGGCTAAAGCTTCGGCTGCAAAGGATCCCACTCCCCCGATTCCAAGTACTGCCACCGTACTATTCTTAAGGGTTTGAAGACCTTCCTTACCGATCGCTAGTTCATTTCGTGAAAACTGGTGTAGCAAAATAATCAACTCCATTATAAGTATTCAACTAGGTTTATACTGAATTAGAATAAAGGATACAGGAACGAAAATCAATATGAAATGTTGCCCTTCCACTTCGTATACCCTATTAAGAGAAGGTTTAGCCTCAACAAAAAAAGCCAGGCCATATTCAGCCTGACTCTTCATTCTATGGGATCTTCATTATAAATCATGTTTGGACGAGTCCCAATTGTGCCGTCGCCATCATTTCCTTCGTTTTGAACCCGCTCTCGGCAGGTGGGTGCTTTATTCCACTATTTGTTAGTCCTCGGCATGAGGCATGAACGCCTAGTAGAAACGTCAAGCTCCCGAAGTTTGAAGTGTTCGGTCAAAACTGTTAGGTAAAAACGTCGCACACATCAGGACTCGTTTGTGATTGTTTAAATAATATCATATCACCTTGATGATTTCAACGAATGACCCCCGGAACTTATTTACATTATTCTACATCCAGCGACAAGGATAACTCTTTTAATTGAGCTTCACTCACTTCACCAGGAGCATCCGTCAAGACACAGCTTGCACTTGCCGTTTTAGGGAACGCAATGGTATCACGGAGATTCGTGCGTCCTGCAAGGAGCATCACTAAACGGTCCAGACCAAGGGCGATTCCGCCATGTGGAGGTGTTCCATATTCAAAGGCTTCCAATAGGAACCCAAACTGCTTTTCTGCTTCTTCTTTTGAGAAACCAAGTACTTTAAACATCTTTTCTTGAATATCACGCTCATAAATTCGAAGGGATCCCCCTCCAAGCTCGTATCCATTCAATACAAGGTCATAGGCTTCGGCACGGACCGAGGAAGGATCTGTCTCGAAACGTTCCAGGTCTTCTCTCACCGGCATCGTGAATGGATGGTGGGCAGCATAATAACGGTTCTCCCCTTCATCAAACTCAAGCAACGGCCAGTCGGTCACCCATAGGAAATTGAATTTTGTTTCATCAATCAGCTTTAATTCTTTTCCTAATTTCAGACGAAGGGCACCAAGTGCATCTGCCACTACTGATTTTTTATCCGCCACGAAGAGCAAAAGGTCTCCCGCTTCTGCATTAGCTGAAGCAGAGATTTGCGCAGCGTCTTCTTCTGTCACAAATTTGGAAATAGGTCCTTTTAAGCCCTCTTCTTCTACCTTTAACCAGGCAAGTCCTTTTGCACCGTATCGGGAAACAAACTCTGTTAACCCATCGATGTCTTTACGGGAATACTGGGAAGCCCCGCCTTTTACGTTGATCAGTTTCACCTGACCGCCGCTTGTTACTGCGCCTGCGAATACTTTAAATCCGGATTCCTTCACGATTTCCGATACATCGATCAGTTCCATTCCAAAACGAGTATCCGGTTTGTCAGAGCCGTATCGACTCATGGCATCATCATACGTCATTCTTTGGAATGGTAATTGAACATTGTGATCCTTCACATCGCTCATCAGTTTCTTCATCATATCTTCTACAAGGGTAATGATTTGTTCTGTATCCATGAAACTCATTTCCATATCAATCTGAGTGAATTCCGGCTGACGATCTGCTCGAAGATCTTCGTCACGGAAACAGCGGGCAATTTGGTAATAGCGGTCGAACCCTGATACCATCAGCAATTGCTTGAAGATTTGCGGTGATTGTGGAAGCGCGTAGAATTCACCTTGGTGAACACGGCTCGCCACTAAATAGTCACGGGCACCTTCAGGCGTACTCTTTGTTAGAATCGGTGTTTCCACATCCAGGAATCCATTTTCGTTTAAGAAGGTACGGAAAGATGTCGTCACATTATGACGCATTCTCAACGTTTCCATCATCGCTGGTCGGCGAAGATCTATATAACGGTACTTCAAGCGGACATCATCCGACACTTCCATTTGATCATCAATCATGAAAGGAGGGGTCTTCGCTTCATTAATGATTTGAACCTCTTCTACATGAATTTCCACTTTCCCCGTTTTCAGGTTCGGGTTGACCGTTCCTTCTCCTCTTGCTACGACAGTACCCGTGACACTTAGTACATACTCATTACGGATTTTTTCCGCAAGGGCGAGGGCTTCTCCCGATAAATCAGGATTAAAGACGACTTGTACGATTCCCTCTCTGTCTCGAAGGTCGATGAAGATTAATCCACCCAGGTCCCTTCTCTTTTGTACCCAGCCTTTAATCGTAATTTTTTCACCGATGTATGATTCTGTGATATCTCCGCAATACGCTGTTCTTTTTGTCATCATGTTCTCCTCCTTGTCAAAATCAACGGGTTCTATTTACCAAGTTTGCCTTTCACATTCTCTACAAAACGATCAAGACTTACTTCTTCCTGCTCACCAGTAGACATATCTTTCAGGTTGATTTTATTTTCCTGTAATTCGTTGTCGCCAATGACGGCTACATATTTCGCTTCATAACGGTCCGCTGCTTTAAATTGACCTTTCACCTTTCGATCCAGGTAATCCTTTTCTGAAGAAATTCCCACCTGTCTTAAATCGTGAAGAAGCTTAACCGCATAATCTTTTGCCTCTTCTCCCAATGAAACGATAAAGCAATCGACGCCCCGCTCGATTGGAAGTTCAACGTTTTCAGCTTCCAGTGCCGAAAGTAACCTTTCGATACTGAAGGCAAAACCGATTCCTGGAGTTTCCGGACCACCGATCATCTCCACCAATCCATTGTAGCGTCCACCGCCACAAAGGGTCGTGATGGCTCCAAAACCTTCTGCGTCACTCATGATTTCAAAGGCTGTGTGATTATAATAATCAAGGCCGCGAACAAGAGTCGGATCGACTACGAATTCAACATCCATCCCGGTTAAGTGGGATTGGACTTTTTCAAAATAGGCTTTCGATTCATCATTTAAATAATCGAGAATCGATGGCGCCGTAGACATCAATTCATGGTCACGGTCTTTTTTACAATCGAGAATACGCAATGGATTCTTCTCTAAACGATTCTGACAATCTCCGCAAAATTCATCGATTCTTGTTTTAAAGTGATTGATCAGCGCTTCTCTGTGGGCGTTTCGACTGCCCGTATCACCAAGACTATTAATGACTAACTTTAATTGAGTAAGTCCCAGTTTCTTGTAAATCCCCATCGCGAGTGAAATCACTTCTGCATCAATCGCCGGATCTTCACTTCCCAATGCCTCAACCCCGAACTGAACAAATTGGCGGTAGCGGCCGGCTTGTGGTCTCTCGTACCTGAACATTGGACCGGAGTAAAAGAGCTTTGTCGGCTGATTTGGATACCCGAACATCTTATTTCCTACAAAGGAACGAACAACAGAAGCGGTTCCTTCAGGGCGGAGCGCCAAGCTTCTGCCCCCGCGATCTTCAAACATATACATTTCTTTTTGAACGATATCCGTCGTATCCCCTACGCCTCTGGTAAACAACTCGCTCGCCTCAAATATAGGTGTGCGGATTTCTTTATACTGATAGGCGTGGCAAAGATTCTTCGCCACTTCCTCTACATACTGCCATTTTTCTACTTCACCTGGTAGAATGTCCTGTGTACCTCTTGGAATCTGAATGGACAAGTTGATTTCCTCCTTTTATAAAAGCAAATTGATATTTATGTAAATAAAAAAAAGCCCTCAGTCCCTTGTATATCATACAAGGGACGAGAGCTGTTATTCCCGTGGTGCCACCCTAATTGAAGTCTATAAGACCTCCACTTAGCCAGTTAACGCCTGGTACGTTCATCTCCTACTAAAGAAACTTTTTCAGAGAGAAACCTCCTGAGTGTTCATTCACTAAGTCACATTGTAGAAATGCTCTCAGCCAAGGCATTTCCTCTCTTTACACGTGGGTGTCAGCTACTATGCTCGATCAACGGTTTTTGTAAATGTTATTTTATTTCTATAATGATACGGATGCCGTCAGTTCATGTCAAGAGGTTAAAGAAAATTTTGTTACGATCTTTCCATTTTCTTTTTCAGTAGCTTAACTTCTTTCAACGATAACCCGAACTCGGAAGCAAGTTCCACATTTAAAGCATCTTTCTCACGTTCTAAAAACTGGTGAAAATCCACACCGAACAGATGGTTATCACCGTTTGCATTCATAAACCCTTTTTCACTTGACCTCAATTCCATCATCCTTTCCAAAACAATCCTTAACTCTATCATTTCCAATTACCTATTTTTATTTCGTTTTAGAGGAATTTAATTTTTTTTATCGTATTAAACCCATAAGGGATTTTTTTGATAAATCGTCGAAATCTTGATCAATATCTAAGTGAAAAGATCCGATATTACTATGGGTGTTTGTATTTTAAACAGGAGGTGAAGATGATTAAGAAGATAATAGCATCTATACTGATTGTGCTCATGATCATTCCTTTTCAGCCACTCGAAGCTGATTATGCCCATGCAGAAGCCGGCATGGCCACGATCAGTGTTTCGACTCTGAATGTTCGTACGGGGCCAGGACTGAGCTACCCGGTTCTGACGAAGGTACATAGAGGGGAAGAGTACAGTATAGTAGACACACAAAATGATTGGTATAAGGTCAGGACCGATAGCGGAGAGGGCTGGGTAGCCGAATGGTTAGTCTCAGTGGAATCTGCTGCTTCCGATGTTTCTCCTAAACAGGAAGGACGGGTGAATACCGATGGGTTACGCGTCAGAAAAGGGCCCGGCACCTCTGAAGAAGTGGTGAAGGTTTTAAACACCGGGGATAGAGTATCCGTTTCAGACGAAGAGGCTGACTGGCTGTTCATCGAATGGGGAAATGGCAGCGGCTGGGTTCATGGGGACTACGTGTCGGAAAACAACACCACTTCTTCCCCATCGAAAAAGAGGGAGAATGAAGAAGGGATCATCACCGACAACTCCCTAAATGTTCGAACCTCTCCCTCTCTTCAAAGTTCCGTCCTGGGAGTATTAAATAAGGGAGATCACGTAGAGGTAACAGGAAGTGTCAGCGGGTGGTATGAGATTCAATTTGGCAGCGACAAGGCGTGGGTGAATGATGCATATGTAGAATTCTCTTCGAGGGCCAATGACGATGAGCCTGCCTCCTCGTCCACAGATCTTGTAGGAATCATTACGGTTCACGGTTTAAATGTCCGTGACGAAACCTCTTTAAACGGGAACGTCGTTGGAAAGGTTTCAAAAGGGGAGAAATATTCCTTATTAAAAGAGAAAAACAATTGGTATCAAATTAAGCTCTCAAATGGAAAAAAAGGGTGGATTGCCGGTTGGTATGTCCAAAAAACCGTCACTGCCTCCGCCTATGAGAGTGAACCCACTTCAGAAAATGAAAACGTCACAGTCCTTTACAATGGTACCAATATCAGAAGTGAAGCAAACGCCCGGGCAAGCGTCATCGAAAGAGGCTCAAGTGGTGACACCTTCCCCGTTATCAGCAAAAACGGAGATTGGTATGAAATTGAATTAGAAGACGGCAGTGCAGGTTTTGTTGCCGGATGGGTGGTGTCCATCCGATCCAGTTCCGGGGAAAACACCACTCCTTCACGAAAGCGGAGCGGCGGCTTACAAGATAAAGTCGTGGTGATTGATCCCGGACACGGAGGCAGAGACAGTGGAACGACCGGAGCAAGCGGGACATTGGAAAAGCTCCTTACCATGAGAACCGGGGAACTCCTTGCCGAAAAGCTAAAGAGCGCTGGAGCCAAAGTGGTCTTAACAAGGAAAAACGATGAATATCTTTCATTACCATCCAGGGTATCATTATCTCATTATTATCAGGCTGATGCCTTTATCAGCCTACATTTTGACAGCATTCTTGATTCCTCTATCGTCGGCCATACTACCTACTATTATCAAGGTCACCAGAAAGAACTGGCCGATGAAATCCATGGAAGCCTGGCAGATCGTTTACCTACGAAAGACCGCGGTGTACGAGTAGGAGATTATCACGTTGTCCGTGAAAACAATCAGCCGGCTGTCCTGTTGGAACTGGGATTCTTAAGTAATCCGGCAGAGGAAGCCAATGTCAATACACAGTATTTTCAAGACCTGGCGGCAACTGCTATCTATCATGGATTAGGGGATTATTTTTCCGACTGATGCTGCCGAGAAAACCATATACGATATTAACAAAATAAGAAAAGCTGATCCTAAAAGTTGCAGGATCAGCTTTTCTTTATTTGCTTTCTATAATTAACGTAACAGGGCCATCATTTGTTAAATTCACGTCCATCATGGCTCCAAATACGCCCGTTTCCACTTTGATACCTTTTTCTTTTAATACCTTATTAAAGTAGTCGTAAACAGACTCTGCGTGATCGGGCTTAGCTGCACTCATGAAGTTTGGCCTTCTTCCCTTACGGCAGTCCCCGTAAAGAGTGAATTGAGAGATGGAGAGAATTTCCCCTTCTACATCCAGTAAAGAATGATTCATCTTCCCCTCTTCGTCTTCAAAAATACGCAGGTTCACTACTTTGTCCGCAACATAACGAGCGTCTTCTTCCGAATCTTCATGGGTAATCCCAACAAGCAATACAGCACCTGAACGAATGGCTCCCTTTACTTCTCCATCAACAGTGACGGAGGCTTCTTTACTTCTTTGCAGTACAACCCTCATAAAGAAATCTCCTTTAGTTCATGATTCTTCTTACAGCATAAATATCTGAAATTTGTTTAATTCTTTCCACGACTTTGTGTAAGTGGGATATATTTTGAATCGAAATGGACATATTGATGGTTGCTACTTTATTTCGATCGGATTTTCCGCTTACAGCCGATATATTCGTCTTCGTCTCGTTTACCGCCTGAAGCACTTCATTCAAAAGGCCTCTGCGATCGTAACCGGAGATTTCAATATCCACATTGTATTCTTTACGGTCATTTCTATCACTTTCCCATGACACTGGAATGAGACGCTGCTCTACTTCATCGGCCATTACGTTTGTACAGTCGGCACGATGCACAGAAACCCCTCGGCCTTTCGTAATAAACCCTACGATTTCATCCCCGGGAACAGGGCTGCAGCAACGGGATAAACGGATAAGAAGATTGTCAATGCCCTCTACCTGGACACCGGCGTCTTTTTTACGCTTGACTGGTTGGGAATTCAATTCCTTCATCGTTTCTTCCAGGTTGTCTTCCTGTTCACGTTTCTTCCGGTCTTTCTCCGTTAAGCGATTGGCGATTTGAGCCGCCGTAATCCCGTTATAGCCAACGGCTGCATACATATCTTCTTCGTTTGAGAAGTTGAATTTCTCAGATACACGTTTAATATTTTCAGGATTCAGGATCTCTTTCACATCGAAATCTTGATTCTTGATTTCTTTTTCTACTAAATCCCGGCCTTTTTCAATATTTTCTTCTCTTCGCTGCTTTTTGAAGAATTGCTTGATCTTATTCTTCGCTTGAGACGTTTGCGCAAGCTTCAGCCAATCCTGACTGGGACCGTAAGAATGCTTGGACGTGAGAATTTCAATGATATCCCCCGTTTTCAACTTATAGTCAAGAGTGACCATCTTACCATTTACCTTGGCACCGATCGTTTTGTTACCGATTTCTGAGTGTATACGATAAGAAAAGTCAATCGGAACAGATCCCGACGGCAGTTCCAGTACATCCCCTTTAGGTGTGAACACAAAGACCATATCAGAGAAGAGATCAATCTTAAGAGACTCCATGAACTCTTCCGCATTGGCAGATTCGTTCTGGAACTCTAATATTTCCCTGAACCAGGAAAGCTTCTTCTCGAAGGAAACCGTTTCGTTCGCTTCTTTTCCTTCTTTATATGCCCAGTGTGCCGCTACACCGTACTCAGCGATTTGGTGCATTTCAAGCGTTCTGATCTGCACTTCAAGAGGATCCCCTTTAGGACCGATGACCGTTGTATGAAGAGATTGATACATATTCGGCTTCGGCATGGCGATATAATCCTTGAACCTGCCGGGCATTGGCTTCCAACACGTGTGGACGATTCCCAATACGGCATAGCAATCCTTGATGCTATCTACTACTACACGCACTGCCAATAGGTCATATATTTCATTAAACTGCTTGTTTTGAAGAGCCATCTTACGATAAATGCTGTAAATATGCTTAGGACGGCCGGAGATTTCCGCTGTGATTTTCACGTCGCCTAGCTTATCCTTAACCTCATTGACAACGTCATCTAAATACTCTTCACGCTCGGCACGCTTTTTCTTCATCAAGTTGACAATACGATAATACTGTTGAGGATTTAAATATCGAAGAGACGTATCCTCTAATTCCCACTTAATCTTCGAAATCCCTAAACGATGTGCCAAAGGAGCAAAGATTTCCAGTGTTTCGTTTGCAATTCTTCGCTGCTTCTCCTGTGGCAAATGTTTTAGCGTTCTCATATTATGCAGTCGGTCTGCCAATTTAATCAGAATGACACGGATATCCTGAGCCATCGCCACAAACATTTTTCGGTGATTTTCAGCCTGCTGCTCTTCCTGTGACTTGTATTTAATCTTTCCAAGCTTTGTGACCCCATCTACAAGCATGGCCACTTCGGCATTGAATGCTTCCTCAATTTCCACAAGAGAAACGCCCGTATCCTCCACTACATCATGAAGAAAACCGGCAGCGACGGTTGCCGGATCCATTTCCAGATCCGCTAGTATTCCTGCTACCTGGATGGGATGAATGATATAGGGTTCACCAGACTTACGGTACTGCTCACTATGGGCATCTCTTGCATACTCATAGGCTTTCTGGACCATCCCTACATGCTCATCGTTTAAGTATTCTCTTGTTTTATCAAAAACCTGTTCCGGGGTTAGTACTTGATCTTTAGCCATGATCAAAATCACCTTTGTATTTTAATATATTTCACTAGTATTCGATTTTAATGATTGTTACTATTATCAAAAAAAAATAGGGTTATGTAAAGGGGTTAGAGTAAAATTCTCAGATTCCATCTATTTTCGTCGATAATTGTCGATTAGAAAAAATCCGCATGATCCACATCTACCCTCGATTTGACCCTTCCAAATAAAAAATAAGGGCTGACATTCAAAACCAGATGTCAGTCCCTTAAGTTAACAGTATATCACATAGTATATACGAATATGAGAATGGATAAACAATTTTAGTATTGCATTAATGTAAGAATATCATAGTTGTCAAGCTTGTCGCGGCCATCCAGGTACGTTAATTCGATTAAGAATGCTGTACCAGCGACAACCCCACCCAATTCTTCTACAAGCTTGATTGTTGCTTCGATCGTTCCACCGGTAGCAAGTAAGTCGTCTGTGATCAATACACGTTGACCAGGCTTAATCGCATCTTTATGGATCGTTAGAGAATCTTTGCCATACTCCAAACCATATTCCTTCTGGATCGTTTCACGCGGTAATTTACCAGGTTTACGAACAGGCGCAAAGCCTACACCCAATGCATAAGCGACTGGGCAGCCGATGATGAATCCACGTGCTTCCGGTCCCACAACCAGGTCGATTTGCTTCTCTTTAGCATATTCGACGATTTGGTCTGTAGCATATCTATAAGCATCACCATTATCCATTAATGTTGTGATGTCTTTAAACTTAATTCCTTCTTTAGGCCAATCCTCAACGATCGTAACATATTGTTTTAAGTCCATGCTTTTACTTCCTCCTCAATTGTAACAGACTCTTCTATCCTTTCATTAAACCAAGTCCTCAACTCTTGATAGGAAGAATATAACAATTCGTTTTCAAGTTCGTATTGTTGTTGTTTCTTCTGATATGTTAGAGATTCAGAAAGATCTTTCTTGGTTTTCTCAGGATTGAGAGAAATAAATCCATTCACTATTGTAACAAACTTCAAATCAAAAAACACCTGTGACATGAAATCTATTGTTTCTTTTGACCAGCCTTTGTATTTCGCCAGGTCATCACCATGTTTATTTAAATCAAATGATCCACGCTTTGTTAAAAATCCATAGTACCATTTGAAATGCTCACGTGTTGGCATCGTACTGAAAAAATGATCTTCATCCTGGAAGAAATGGGCATAGATCCGGTGAGGTTGACCTTTCTTCAAGAGCTCTTCAAGTAATGGTTTGGAAGTGGGCATATCCAGAAGCACGAGGCTTACCTTATCGGTGGAAAATCCTTCAAGTGAAGAACCATCCTCAAGTAGCATCACTTCGTCTTTTTCCAGATTCAGCTTTTCTAAAGTAGCCGGATTAAAACATATGACTACTTTATTTTCTTCCGGGATAAGCCCATTCCATTTATGGACTTGTTTAATCCCCCGAACATCAAATAATTGCCAATGTTCAATTTTCACATCATGTAAAAACACCTGAGGCTTCTTGCGATTATTCCACTCGTTAATGGATAATTCACCAATAACAGAGGCATTCGAAAATGGGGTCATATGATCGGCCAGTTCTCCCAATCCAAAACCGACACCATCCACTTGTACGCCCTTATCTTCTAAGACCAGCTTCAAATGATTTTGTGCAGATCCGATTTTTTTATAGTGTCCGATGCTTACATTGTCCAAGATCCACTTCGGTTTAGGATTATGCATCCCAAAAGGTGCCAGAAGCTGAAGCTTTTCAATCGACTCTACGGAGATTTCGTCCACTGTAACAGAAGCATCGAGCTGTGTGACTGGTACAAAGTCCTCTTCCGTTAATTCAGTCTGAGCCAACTCATTTAATCGGTTTCTGAACTGGGCTACATCGCCTAACTGTAAAGTCATACCTGCAGCCATCGGATGTCCTCCGAAATGCGGAAGGATATCACGGCAGGTTGATAAATTCTTGAACAAATCGAAACCTGCGATACTTCTTGCCGATCCCTTTGCCGTTCCTTTCTCGGAATCGAAACTAAGCACGATGGTTGGACGATAATACTTATCCACTAAGCGTGAAGCTACAATTCCCACTACTCCAGGGTTCCAGCCTTCTTTTCCAATGACAAGGACAGAGTTATCGTTCAGGGGAAATTCATTCTCCACCATCTCTACCGCTTCTTCTGTCATTTGCGATACGATCGCCTGTCTTTCTTTATTCAAACTGTCAATTTCTTCAGCCAGTGCATTTGCTTCCTCATCATCTTCTGTGAGCATAAGATCGACGGCAGGGTCTGCGTCCCCTAACCGACCGACAGCATTTATACGGGGAGCAATCATGAACCCAATGGATTCTTCCGTAATTTCCTGTTGTTGGGCATTGGCAATCCTGCATAATGCTTTTATTCCCAATCGGTTTGAAACCCGAAGCTGGGCAATCCCACGCTTGGCCAGAAGGCGATTTTCACCTCTTAATGGTACTAAATCGGCGATGGTCCCAATCGCAGCAAGATCAAGCAAATGGACAGGCAGCTCACCATAAAGGGCATGAGCCAGTTTAAATGCCACTCCTACTCCTGCCAGCTCTCCAAATGGATAAGTGGTCCCTTCGATCTTTGGATGAATCAAGGCAAAAGCCGGAGGCAATTCCGGTCCAGGTTCATGGTGATCCGTAATGATCAAATCGATTTCCAATTCTTTTGCCAATTTTGCTTCATTCACAGCTGATATTCCCGTATCTACTGTAATGATGAGCGTGAATTCCTCTTCCTTAGCCCAGCGAAAGGCATCTTCATTCGGTCCGTATCCTTCGCTGAACCGGTTTGGAATATAGAATTCCACCTCTGCACCCAGGTCCCTTAGCACTGTCATCAATACCGACGTACTGCTGACTCCATCGGCATCATAGTCACCATAAACAAGAATCCTCTCGCCATTTTCAATGGCTTTATGGATTCTTTCGGTTGCTTTTTTCATATCTTCAAAGAGAAATGGATCGTGAAATGAATCGCCTGTATCAAATAAAAAATTCCGGGCTTCTTCTACATCGTCCAAGTCCCGGTTGATTAATAGTTTCGCCACAAGCGAAGGTACTTTTAATTCATTTGCCAGTTCTGATATTTTATGTTGATCTGATTCTGTCATCAACCAACGTGTTTTTGAGTTTAACATACGTTCACCCCTCAGCCTTACTCATTATACAAAAAGGAAGGGTTGGTTTCAATCTTAATAGAAGGGTGATACAAAAGAATAGGCTGCTTGGGAATCCGAACCCACTCCTGAATACTCGTGAAGAAAATCCAGCCGATTTCGTTCATCAACCGGCTGAGATTGGGGAGAATCCGGCCGATATTGGTGATAATCCAGCCGTTTTTCGGGATAATCCAGCCGTTTTGGTTGAAAATCCAGCCGAAATTCGAAAAAATCCGGCCGTTTAACAATTTCTACCAAACGACCCTGACGATCGGAATGTATGCCACTCCCACCAGAGTGATTCTTCTCAATAAAAAAAACAGCCTGGTGGCAAAACCACCAAGCTGTTTACTCCCCTGTTTCCCCTACTGAGCCGGGAGCACTCTTTTTCAAAGGGACTTTTTCTGCCTTTTCTTTATGCATACCTTCAGCCTGTTCTCTTAACAGTAAATTTTCTTTCTCTAGAGCCTTTACTTTTCGTTGGACGACGAATAATCGAAACAGTCCAACCGACCCTATAATGATTCCCCCCATAAATACAGATCCAAGTATGACTAAAATAAGAGGCCAATCAGCTTCACCAAAGAAATAATTGACGGTGACAGGATCTACATTGATGACAGCGAAAACGGAAACCACCAATGCAAAGAAAATACCTAATAATAATGTCCACTGAAATTTCATGGGATTCCCCTCCTTATGATAAGTCTATTTGTTCATCCCTTTCTTCAGAATCCGGATTGTACGGATTAATATGAATGAACACATCATTCACATTGGATTCTTCGAGAAGTTTCTTCTTGACCTGCTTCCCGACTCGATGACCATCCTCGACTGTCATATGCGGATCTACGCTGATTTTCAAATCAATGATAACGTAATGCCCATGTTCCCTGGCATGGAGTTCATTGATTTCCTTCACTTCAGGTACAGAGTCCACTATTTTACGAAAGGGTACGATATCCTCCTCGTGCATGACGTGATCCAGCGTATTATGTATGGATTCAGCTCCCAAGTGCCAGGCCATCCTGAGGACAAGGAGTGAAACAAAGATACCGGCTACCGGATCTGCATATACAAGAAAGTCAATATCGAATTTCCCTCCGAGGATGGATGCGGAAATCCCGACAAGTGCGGCAATGGATGAAAAGACGTCTGAACGATGCTCATATGCATTGACGATCAAAGCATCACTCTTTATTCTTTTACCCAATCGATATTTATATTGAAACATTGCTTCCTTCACAATAATGGAAAAGATGACGGCATAGATGGCAATCGCTGTTGGAGGTGTTAAAGGATGAAAGAAAGATTCTATGGACGATTTTCCAATCTCAATCCCTACTAAAAACAATAAGACGGCCACAATGATTGCTGCTATGGACTCTGCCTTCCCGTGCCCATATGGATGATCCTGATCAGGAGGCTGCTTAGCTGCACGTAATCCGATAAAGACGGCGAGAGACCCTGCAACATCCGAGGCAGAGTGAACGGCATCTGCAATCAGCGCTCTACTATTCCCTAATGTACCGGCCCCCCACTTAATAACCGCCAGTACAATATTCCCTACAACCCCAATCATTGCAGCTATTTCAGCTTTTCTAAAACGGTCTTCATGATTCAAGCGGTTCCGCCTCCTTTCAACTATTAGTATTGTAACCCAATACCGTAAAAAAACAAAAAAAGACAGGTCCGGGGAGAAGCTCTCCCCGGACCCATTCATACTCTTATACTTGTGGTTCGTCTGACCACGTCTTCTTTTCTTTTACGGTTTTGATTGTACCATTTTTCTTCAGTTCTTTCTTCTTCAACACAAGCCATACTTGAGAGGCAATGAATACGGAAGAATACGTACCTGAAATCAACCCGACCAATAAGGCAATGGAGAAGTTACGAATGGACTCACTACCAAAGATCATGAGAGCCAGAACCGTAAACACCACCGTTAATACGGTATTCACCGAACGCCCCATCGTTTGTCTGATACTTTGGTTCACGACATCTTCTATATCTTTATCCGTTTTCAGTCGACGCTTCTTATGAAGGTTTTCCCTCAGACGGTCAAAGGTAACGATCGTATCATTTATCGAGTAACCGACAATGGTTAAGACGGCTGCGATAAATGTAAGATCTACCTCGAGTCTTGTTAAACTGAAGAAGGCAATGATAAAGAATGCATCATGAAGGAGTGCAAGAATCGCACCGGCTGCCATTCTCCATTCAAAGCGGAATGTCACATAGATGACAATCCCGATCGATGCGATCGCAATAGCGATCATCGCATTTTTTGCTAGCTCTTTCCCGATAACAGGTGAAACGGTGCTGATGCTTGGTTCCGCTCCGTACAGTTCGTTAAATCGGTCCTTTAATGCGGCGATCTCATCTTTGTTTAAATCTTCCGTATAGCGAACAACGGCAATATTCCCATCGTCCCCTGAAATCACTACATCTTCAGAAGGCAAATCAAGCTCTTTTAATTCCTCTTGAATTTCTTCTGTCTTTAAGCTTTGATCGGCAAGGATTTCCATACGTGAACCACTCACGAAGTCGATCCCCAGATTCAATCTGAATATAGCCAGGATGATGATTCCCGCCGTAATCAGGATAGCTGATAATCCGAAGAATTTTTTGCGCTGGGCAGCAAAATCAAAGCGATCGAAGCGAGTTGGCAGATCCAGCGTATCGTAATTTTCCGCCAGGTCTTTGATTTCGTTTTTGTTCACGCCGAACCAGCCTGGTTTTTTATTAAAGAATCGGCTGTTCACCCACAGGCCAAGTAATAAACGTGAACCCCATACCGCTGTAACGAAGCTTGTCAGGATACTGACAATCAGCATCGTTGCAAATCCTTTTACAGAGCTTGTTCCATATATGAATAGTACCGTTGCTGCAAGGATCGTTGTTACGTTAGCATCCAATATCGTTAAGAACGAAGATTTATTACCCGCTTGGAAGGCTGAACGAATCGGCTTTCCAACGCGCATTTCTTCTTTGATCCGTTCATAGGTGATGATATTGGCATCGACGGCCATACCGACCCCAAGGATGAGGGCTGCAATTCCAGGGAGTGTCAGAACCCCATTCATTAAATCGAAAATCAATAGAATCAAGTAAATATAAACTGAAAGTGTAATCGTAGCAATAAGGCCCGGGAAACGGTAATACGCAATCATGAATAAGAAGATGATCGCAATCCCGATGATACCGGCAGTGACTGTTTTATCAAGAGCCTGTTGACCGAACTTCGCCCCGACAGAAGTTGAATATTTTTCATCCAGCTTTACAGGGAGTGCTCCTGCATTTAATAGTGAAGCAAGATTCTGAGCACGCTCAACGGTGAAATTCCCTTCAATGATGACTTCATCAGAGTTGATCGGCTGTCTTACAGCGGGATCCGACAAGAATTTCGGATCTTCTTTCCCTACTTCAGCTTGATAAGAATCTTTTCCTTCCTCGAAATCCAGCCAGATCACCAGCTGATTTTGAGGAGCCATTGCAGATATTTCTTTTGTCAATTCATAGAATTTTTCACGATCTTTCAATTTCAAGGAAACGATTGGATTGTTCTTGTCATCAAAGGTTTGCTTTGCAGACCCGGATGCAAGATCGGAACCATCCAACCGGACTTTATCATTTACGTCGCGGAACGACAGGTTGGCTTGAGTGGACAAGATTTCTCTTGCTTCGTTTTGATCTTCCACTCCCGCTAATTGAACACGGATCCGGTTTCCATCTTCAATTTGAATATTAGGCTCACTGACACCCAATACGTTAATACGCTTGTCCAACGCATCGGCTGTATTGGCAACCGTTTCTTTCGTAATTTCCTGACCCTTTTTGATCGGTTGAACTTCGTAAAGAACTTCAAACCCACCCTGCAGGTCCAAACCTAATTTAATATTATCGACAATATTCTTCGTTGTTCCTCCCATAGTACCTGCAAGTAATACAACAAGTATAAAGAAGGCAATTATTCGGCCACGCTTTACCATTATGTATAGATCCTCCTTGCCGTTTTAAAAACCATACGAACTATGTGCTTCAAAAAGTAATATAATTCCTGAAATCTTCAATATTCTCATTATCTATGAGAAAGAAAAAGGTGTCAATTTCTTTTCGGGCTATTTTCCGTGCTTATTGGGACGAAGAAGTTCGTTCAACTCATCTTCATTCACATCTGCGAACCAATTGGGAGACCTGAATGCTTCAATCGTTTCAAAGCTCATATACTCCCCGGGTTTAACCGTTAACACATCACTCACTAACTGAAAGAATTTCACATCCGTTTCGGGTTTCTTCCATTTCTTCTTCGTTAAATAGGACCAAAGTCGGCTAACCTCTGCTTTTCCGTAGCCTAGAATTTCAAATTCTTCTACTTTGCTTATCAGTGCCGGTTCTAACGATTCATAGAAACGTTCATAAGGATGCTGATTATTCTTCATTCCCCGTTCACCCCATCTGGGCTAAATATAGCCGGAATTGTTCACTACTTGTCATGCTTTGTCCACCCTTGTGCATATACATCATTGTATACGATAATACCAATTTTGAGAAGGCAGGGAATTTTATGTCAAAATTTCTTAAGGGCACGATGATCTTAATGATGGCAGCCTTTATTACTAGAATATTAGGGTTTGTAAACCGGATCGTCGTCGCAAGATTCATCGGTGAAGAAGGCGTCGGTCTTTTTATGATGGCTTTTCCGACCCTGATCCTTGTCATCACCATCACTCAACTGGGACTTCCTGTAGCCATCTCAAAAAATGTGGCTGAAGCTGAATCCAGGGGGGATATCCGGAAGGTCAAAAAAATATTGGTGGTTTCCTTATCGATTACACTCGGGCTTTCCATCATTTTCACCCCGGCTCTCATTCTGCTTGCTCCGTACTTGACCGAAGCTTTATTTACTGATGATCGAATCTATTATCCTTTGGTTGCCATCGCTCCGATCATTCCGATTGTAGCGATCTCCTCTGTCATCAGGGGCTATTTCCAGGGAAGACAGAACATGAAGCCTTCTGCTTATTCCCAGGTCATTGAGCAAGTCGTCAGGATTACGTTGATTGCCGTATTAACAAAAACCTTCCTTCCGTATGGGATTGAATATGCAGCCGCTGCTGCCATGGTGGCGTCTGTATTAGGAGAACTTGCTTCTCTGCTTTACCTGTTCACCAGCTTCAAATTAAAGAAAAAGTTCAAAATCAGACGAAATTTCTTCACCTCGATCCGAAATGGCCGTGAAACGTTTAATGAATTGATGAGTGTGGCCCTGCCTACAACCGGGAGTAGAATGATTGGCTCGATTGCCTGGTTTTTCGAACCGATCGTCGTTGTCAACAGTTTAGCCCTTGCCGGAGTGGCAGCGGGACTGGCAACGAAGCAGTATGGATCCCTTACAGGGTATGCCCTGCCTCTCTTGTTCCTTCCATCATTCATTACACTCTCATTATCTCAATCTCTAGTACCAGCCATAAGCGAAGCCAACTCTCAAAAGAACTTCACATTAATTGAGCACAGGCTTCAACAGGCACTGAGATTCTGCTTGATTACGGGAGGCATATCCGTCGTCATCCTTTACGTCTATGCCAAGCCTCTCATGCAGGTGATGTACGGAAGCGAAAGTGGGGCAGGTTTCTTAATGATTATGGCCCCTTTCTTTATATTTTATTACTATCAAGGGCCCCTGCAAGCTGTTCTCCAAGCTCTGAACCTGGCAAGGGCCGCCATGATCAACAGCTTGATCGGTGCAGTGGTGAAGACCGGGGTCATCTTCGTTCTTGCCTCACAACCCGCTTTCGGAATCAACGGGGCCGCTCTCGGAATTGTAACGGGATTCATGCTCGTCACCTTGCTTCATTTCATGACCATCCTTAAATATATTCCGATGACGATTTACTTAAGGGATTACTTAAAGACCGGCTTCGTCCTGATTGCGACAGGATTATGGGCCCATTATTCGTATCTATACTTATTTAACAATGAAGGCCTCGTGTTCCGCTTATTATTTGGAGTCATGTCTTCAACGATTGTCTACCTTCTCCTCTCCATCGGCCTTAAGCTTATCGTGAAACACGACCTTGCACGCATTCCATTCATCCGCCGATTTATTACCATATAATCATCACACATAAAAACACCTCAACATGTTGATGAGGTGTTTTTATGTGAAGGTTAACAAATAGACTAATGATTTTTTTCGTCAACATAGAATTGCCCATTCTGAAAGCTGCAGAATGAAATCTCATGTATATTCTTAAAGCCTCTATCCCTCAATTCCTTACGTAACCAGAAAGCCGTTTTCCCGATCATATCCAAATGAGTGGTTTGTACCTCTCCATCCAATATCAACGGCAAAGTCAGGGACTGAGACGCTTCCTCTTCATCATCTTTCTTTAATACAGATAATTTACCTGAAGGTTCCAGGATTGCAAATTCCACATCTGCCAGATTGAAGATATCTTTTTCTCTTAATTGCAGAAGTAAATCATCATAGTTATACCTCTGTTTTTTCATCACCTTATCATCGATTTTCCCTTTATGGATGATAACGGATGGTGTACCATCCAACAGTTCGCGAAACGGTTTGGACCTTAGGGAAATCCATGCAAATACGATTTGTATCGTCACAATGACCCCCATTGGAAGCAACGTGTGAATGATGGGGTCCTTAGGTTGTTCAATGGCCATGACAGCCATCTCGGCAATCATGATAAAGACCACTAAATCGAGTATGCTTAGTTCGCCGATCTCTCTTTTTCCCATGATTCGAAAAATAAAGATGATCAAAAAATAAAGAAAAAGAGTGCGTATAATAATCAGGAAATATTCCTCCACTGCTTTTCCCCCTCATACATTCGTCTTTTGTAGTATCGACAGATAGAGAAATTTAATGGTAGGAATATTTATCCACCTAAAAATGGCTGAATATATTTGAAATACACATAAATCGTTGAAACAGCAAGGGAAATCAACGTCACGGGTACACCAATAAGTAAATATTGATAAAATTTGATGTGTACATCCTCTTTGGATGCCAGTCCTGCAATCACAAGATTTGATGAAGAACCAAGCAATGTACCGTTCCCGCCTAAACAGGCACCCAGAGCCAACGACCACCATAACGGATCCATATTGACCATACCGAATTCACCAAATTCCTGGATGACCGGAATCATGGCAGCTACAAATGGAATGTTATCTACAATGGCAGACAATATACCGGTTCCCCACAAAATGACGAATGCCGTTTTCTTCATATCTCCATCTGTCAGCCGCAAAATTTCACGGGCGATTTCATCTATGAAGCCCGCTTCTTCGATTCCTCCCACAAGAAGGAATAAGCCCATAAAGAAAAACAACGTCCCCCACTCCACCTCTTTTAATATCGATTCCGGAGGATAAATTTTTTCGAGAAGCAGCATTAACAGAACAGCCCCGGCAAGGGAGACGGTCGTTATATCGAGATGAAACATCGGATATAAAGAAAAGCCGGCCAACACTAATCCAAGCACAACCAGGGACTGAAGGAGCCCCCTGTCTTTCTTTAAATACTCCTCTGCCTTAATTCCTTTGAGGAGTAACTTTCTTTCTTCCTTAACATGGAGGACTTCTTTGTACAGTACACACATGATGAGTAAGGTTACAATATAAACCATCAAAACGACGGGTAATAAATTCTCAATAAAGGCATTGAAGGTAAAGTGTTTAACCGCCTGACCGATCATCATATTAGGCGGGTCGCCAATTAAAGTCGCCGTTCCACCAATATTACAAGCGAGGATCGTCATGATGAGAAAAGGGATGGGAGGAAGTTCAAGCAGCTTCGTCAGTTTAAAAAGGATTGGTACTAATAACATGGCAATCGTTACGTTAGCCAAAAAGGCAGAGCCAATCGCCGCCAATAAGGAAAATAGGGTAAGAAGAGCCAGTCCATTTCCATTCACCCATTGTGCAAACCGGATGGCAATATACTCAAAGAACCCCGTTTTACTCGTCAACGTCACAATTAACATCATGGAAAACAGCAGAGTGATGGTTTTCCAATCTATATACGTAAACAACGCCTTCTCAATGGGAAATGCCCCAATTAAAAGCATGGCCACACCGCCTGCCATGGCAGCGAGTACCCGGTTCCATTTCTCAGTTATCAGCAGGATGTATACAGAAACAAACACAATCAATACGATCATCGGAGACATGGTCACACCCCCTCCTTCTCAAGGAAGTTTCATACTAGTCTATGAGGCTTGACCATAAAAAATTTCTAGTCTTTTTCAAGGGAGGGATGAATATGCTTGTACTATCACATGAATAAAATTTAATGAGTTAGAAGGGAGAGGACCATCATCGAGGCGAAAAAAATGGGAGGTGCCGTTCTATACGGGACAACAACCATATTTGTCATAGCGATTGTCGCAAGCTTATTATTCTCTTTGCTGCTTCGGTTTACGGAACTGACTGAAAGCTCCATCACATTATTTGTCACCATCATATCATTTCTTTCTTTGTTTGTTGGCGGATTTATGTCCGGGGGAAAAGGAAAGACTAAAGGGTGGGTTCTAGGAGGATCAACCGGGCTCATTTACACCCTGGTCATCTTCTTATTTCAATACCTCGGCTTTGATAGTCTGTTTTCAATGGAGCAGCTTATCTATCACGGCTGCTACATCCTCACAGCCATGATGGGGGGAATCCTCGGGGTGAATATGAGTGGTGGAAAAAGGGAGAATTAGTTCCCTCACCAAATAAATAAGGGTCCCTCCCAAAGTGCCTTGGCACAATGATGAGGAACCCTTTTTAATTATACTTGATCTGCTCTCACTACTTCTCTGATCGCATTACGATCATATGTAAGACGACTGCCGTCACCACATAGAATGACTATTTTTCCTTCTTCGATAGCATCGATCGCACCGTGCAATCCACCAATCGTGATGATTCTATCACCCTTGGCAAGCTCATTTTGCATTTTTGAAATGGCTTTTTGACGCTTCTGCTGAGGACGGATCAGTAAAAAGTAAAACAGAACGAACATTAATACTAAAGGTAAAATTGTTCCTAAACTTCCTCCCATTCTTTTCCCCTCCTTTCAACGATGTATTTATGGTGTAGCTTTAGAAGTTTTTCGCATCAGGCCGGTTGAATCCGTATTGCTCGAAAAATTCTTCTCTAAAGTCTCCCAGACGATCTTCACGAATCGCTTGTCTGACTTGCTCCATCAATTTTAACAGAAAATGAAGGTTATGATAAGTCGTAAGGCGAATTCCGAACGTTTCGTCACATTTAATTAAATGACGGATATACGCACGGCTATAATTTTTACATGTATAGCAATCGCAATTCTCATCAATCGGCCTGAAATCCCTTGCGAATTTAGCATTTTTCACAACCAGGCGGCCTTCACTTGTCATTAGGGTACCATTACGGGCGATACGGGTTGGAAGGACACAATCAAACATGTCAATTCCGCGCATCGAACCATCGATCAGTGAATCCGGAGATCCAACCCCCATCAGGTAACGAGGTTTATCCGATGGCAGGTGAGGTGTCGTGAAATCCAGTACCCGGTTCATGACGTCCTTCGGCTCCCCGACAGAAAGGCCTCCCACAGCATAGCCGGGGAAATCCATGGATACAAGGTCACGGGCGCTTTGCTTACGAAGCTCTTCGTACTCCCCGCCTTGGACGATCCCGAATAGCCCTTGATCCTGCGGTCGCTCGTGAGCTTCCAGACAACGTTCTGCCCAACGCGATGTACGCTCCACAGAACTCTTCATATACTCATATTCAGCAGGATACGGTGGACATTCATCGAAAGCCATCATGATATCCGAACCCAATGCGTTCTGAATCTCCATCGCTTTCTCCGGACTGAGGAAGAGTTTGTCTCCGTTCAGGTGATGACGGAAATGGACTCCTTCTTCCTCAATCTGACGAAGCTTACTCAAACTGAAGACTTGGAAGCCGCCTGAATCGGTAAGGATTGCACGGTCCCAGTTCATAAATTTATGAAGGCCGCCCGCTTCTCTTATGATTTCATGTCCAGGTCGTAACCATAGATGATAGGTATTACTTAAGATGATGCCGGAATCCATTGATTTTAAGTCCTCTGGAGACATGGTCTTTACTGTGGCCATGGTTCCTACGGGCATGAAGGCAGGCGTTTCAAATGAACCGTGTGGTGTATGGACACGCCCCAGTCTTGCTCCCGTTTGTTTACATGTTTTGATTAATTCATATCTAATTGCAGTCAACGTGCGAATTCTCCTTCCACTTTCCATAAAGGGGTAAATAGTTTGTTCAACCAGCGTATTACTTAATAAACATCGCATCTCCAAAGCTGAAGAAGCGGTATTGTTCTTTTACGGCCGTTTCATAGGCATGCATCACGTTTTCCTGTCCTGCAAAGGCACTGACGAGCATGATCAGGGTTGATTTCGGAAGATGGAAATTGGTAATCAATCCATCGATTCCTTTAAACTCATATCCGGGATAAATGAAAATATTGGTCCAGCCATTTTCTTCTACAAAGGTTCCGTGTTTTGAAGCAATGGTTTCGAGGGTTCGTGTCGACGTTGTTCCGACTGTTACGATACGGCCTCCCTTTGCTTTCACATCGTTCAAAAGACGGGCAGTCCCTTCAGATACCTGATAGAACTCAGCATGCATATCATGTTCCTCGATCGTATCGACGGAAACCGGTCTGAACGTACCCAGCCCCACATGAAGGGTAATAAACGCAATATGTACACCCTTTGCTTTCAGTTCTTCCAACAGTTCTTCCGTAAAGTGAAGACCGGCCGTCGGAGCTGCCGCTGATCCTCTTTCCCTTGCAAATACGGTTTGGTAGCGGTCCTGTTCTTCCAACCGCTCGCGAATATATGGAGGCAGGGGCATTTCTCCCAGTTCATCAAGAACCTCGTAGAAGATCCCTTCGTAATGGAATTCAAGAATCCTTCCCCCATGCTCTTTTAAACCCACACAGGTTGCTTTTAACTTTCCGTCTCCAAAGACGATCTCCGTACCTACGCGAATTCGTTTCGCAGGCTTTACTAGCGTCTCCCACTGGTCTCCATCCTCTTGTTTCAAAAGAAGCACTTCAATATTGGCGCCCGTATCTCCTTTTTGTCCAAAAAGACGTGCAGGTAGTACTCTTGTGTCATTTAAAACGAGACAATCCCCTTCGTGAAGGAAATCCACGATATTTTTAAAATGGAGATGATCAATGGATCCATCCTTTTTATCCAACAACATCAGTTTACTCTCGGAACGATTCTCCAGAGGAGTCTGGGCAATCAGTTCTTCCGGTAAATGAAAATCAAAATCTTCTACTTTCACAATTTGTCACCTAGCTTATTTAAATCTCACCCATGATTCCTATTTAAATCGCCCAATTAAATAAAAGACAACGGAAAGTATAACACTTAACAGAATAGAAGTCATAAGTGGAAAATAAAATGTTGTGTTTTCTTTTTTAATAATAATGTCTCCAGGAAGCTTACCTATTTTGATAAATTGCATCAGGAATCCGATAATAAGAATGATTCCACCTATAATCATTAGTAGCTTAGGCAATCCCGTCAATTGTTTGGCACCTCCAACTGGAAATGTTCATACACAAGATGAGTGACGATCCTCCCTCTTGGAGTACGTTGAATAAACCCGATTTGCAAGAGGTATGGCTCGTATACATCTTCAATCGTGTGGGACTCTTCCCCGATACTCGCTGCGATTGTATCAAGTCCTACCGGCCCGCCCCTAAATCGCTCGATGATGCCCTTAAGAAGCTTATGGTCAATATGATCAAGGCCCAGTTTGTCAACTTGAAGAAGCTCGAGGGCTTCCCTTGAAAGGTTGGTCGTAATTTCCCCATTGCCCTTCACCTGAGCAAAATCCCTCACCCTTCGGAGTAACCGATTGGCGATACGCGGGGTCCCCCTTGACCTCTTGGCCAACTCTTCAGATGCAGTCGCTTCGATCTTTGTATTTAATATCGCGGCTGTCCGCTGAACAATTTCATTCAACTGTTCCTCATTATAATATTCCAAACGGCATAAAACTCCAAATCGGTCACGTAGAGGGGCTGACAATGCACCGGCGCGGGTCGTCGCTCCCACGAGTGTGAAAGGCGGAAGGTCTAAACGAACGGACCGGGCACTCGGACCATTCCCTATGACAATATCCAGACAAAAGTCTTCCATTGCCGGATAAAGAACCTCTTCGATCGCCCGAGGCAAACGATGGATTTCATCGATGAACAACACATCTCCGGGCTCCAGTGCTGTCAGGACGGCAGCTAAATCTCCCGGTCTCTCAATAGCAGGGCCGGATGTGGTGCGCAGGTTTACGCCCATCTCATTTGCAATGACAGCAGCGAGGGTTGTTTTCCCCAATCCTGGTGGGCCGTAAAGAAGAACATGATCCAGGGTTTCCTGACGCATCTTTGCCGCCTCAATGAAAACCTCCAGATTATGCTTTACTTTATCTTGCCCAATATATTGTTTTATTGTCTGAGGACGCAAGGAATATTCAAAGGAATCTTCATTTAACTCTGATTCGCCTGATACGATTCTTTCTTCCATCCAGACTTCCTCCCTTCATGGAATCCACTTATTTCAATAGGAGCTGAAGAGCTTTCCTGATGATTTCGTCTGAGGTATGCCCTTCTCCTTTTAACTTTGGAGTGATTTTCTTGATTTCACGTTCAGAATAGCCTAGGGCTTTAAGAGCAAGAATCGCTTCATCAAATGCCTCATCCTTCCCTGAGGACACTTCTGCCTCCTCTGGATTCGAGAATAAACTTGGAAAATAATCAGGCACAACATCCTGAAGCTTCCCTTTTAAATCCAGGATCATCTGACGTGCTGTCTTCTTACCCACACCGGGAAACTTCGTCAGGAAACTCTCATTCTCTTCTTCAATGGCGGTGATTACCTGCTGGGGGGCACCCGATGCCAAAATCGCTAAAGCTCCTTTGGGACCAATTCCTGAAACGTTTAATAGTTTCATAAATAGCAATTTTTCTTCCATTGCCAGAAAGCCATATAGGGCAATAAGGTCTTCACGCACATGCTGATATGTAAAAATCTGAATCTCTTGATTTTGATATTTAGAATAAACAAACGGATTTGCCGTATACAACTGATACCCGATCCCGTTATTCTCCACCACTACGTACTCGGGACCCACTTGAGTCACTGTCCCTTTTATATATTCATACATTACATTCTCTCCTTGTTCCCACTATCACTAATTATCTAAAGCCTTTAATACCATGTTCATAAGTCATATAAAACCTATTGTATCATATCACTATTTGAAGTGATGGGAAAGAGAGACAAAAAAGAAACACTTGTTCTAATTTAATCAGATTGTGAAAAGCTTGGGCAGGGAAGAATTCAACGATAAAAAAACCAGTGGTATCCTCACTGGTTTTTCACTCTTATTTAGGGACGGAGTACGCTTTAAATTGTTCGAGTACCTCTTCATATTCCTGCTTCGACTTAATGGGGATGCCCTTGACTAAATCATCATGACGCTTACTTTCAAGCTTCTCTACATCAATCTGGAAGAAGGATTGAATAATCTCTGCCTGTCCCGGTTTTCCATTAAAAATGGATAGAACACCATTATCGGATATACCGAAATATCCATTGGTTTTTAGGAGAGGGGATATATCATCCATCTGTTTTTGAAACACGACCTGTTCTTCCGTCATATCCATCAGCTGCCAATCCTCGTATGCAGCCCAGAAGTCTTCCATGCTCCAAATCGTTTCCTGAACGATTTCCTCACTGACCTCACCATCCAGATATACTCTTTCCAGTATCACCGTGATGGTATGGGCGGACGCAACCTCTGCAGGTGTTTCATTCAACCCGCCTCCATCAGCAGCCTGCTTCTCTTCTGTATAAAAGAATGTGAAGTAAAAAGCACCTATTAACAACATCACCATAAACACGATTCGAACCTTAATCGTCATCGTGATCACCTCGAACTTAAATTATGTAACGCTCTATCCACTAGTCTTGCCAAACCATGCTAAGAATATCCAGTCTGGAGTGAATTATTTCAGGGGGACGGACCTCAAGGAGTGATGTTTCTACATTCCCCACTCAAAAAGGTGAACTTTGAAGAACAAAAAAAGACTACCAAAGAGATTAAACTCTTTAAGTAGTCTCACCCTGCTTATTCATTGATACGATGCTTTACTGACTTAAACATATCGTGCATATCAAAGTTAATTCCTTCTCTTGGGCCGCCGTCACGTAAATCATTGTCAATGTTTCTGACCCGACTGAAGGTTCCTTCATCGGTCACGACCGAAACGGTTCTTCCATGAAGATATGGCTGTACGGCTTTTTTTACTCTGGTTTTCGTTTCTTCTATCTTGCTATGGTCATCAAGCTCTACAGCAATCAGGACATCAGAACCATAAGCTACCGCACGAACGTCACTTACATTTTCAACTTTTCCTGTGACATCGCCAATTTTCTCCGCTAGGTCACCTTCATAAGCTGTATAATAAGATCTCTTCGCATTTCGCGTATTGTCATCAAGATGACCGTGATAATTCGCATCACCATGGCTTGCACGGCCGTCTTGGGCCATGAAATTCTCGTCATTGTCAGCGAGTGGTCTTGAAGGATTTTGGGGATTTCCATTTTCATCCTTCACTTGAAGGAAATCTCGTTTCTTATGTCGGATGTCCTGCCCTTCTTTCCCGACAGAGTGATCATACATTTCCGTTAGAGGTCCGTCCCTCTCATCTCCCTTATCTCCACCGTGGCCTTCGTTTGAATAGAAGCCGAGGGGTTCATAGGAGTCTGTATAGCGATCTTGGGCTTCTTCTTCTCCACTATTACATGCAGCAAGGCCCAATGTCATGACGGCTGTTAATGGTACCATGAATAATCGTTTATTCAATGGTGATTCCTCCTTCAACCCAATACTTGAGCATATCTTCTGCTCACCATTAGGTTGTGAAAGGGGCTCACCTTTCATTCGGGTCAAAGTTTGGAGACATCCCCTACAATTGGGTATTGATCCTTTTCACTTCTCCATGAAGCTCTTGATTGAATTGCATTCGCTGCGAAAATTGATGAAGGGTTAAATTGATTAAGTAACCCCACACACGCTGCTTATAAGATTGATCTTCACGGATGAATCGATTCCACTCGCGAAACACATCTGATGGATACATTAAACCAAGATAAAAGATGAGCTCATCCTCGTATGATTTGAATGGTGTCAGGAGTTTGACGTCACTTAGAGACCAATTTAAATAAGGCAGAATCCGGTTGCAAAACTGCAGGTCATCTGTTAACTCTGTAGAAAGTGACATTAAATCAAAGTCAATCATATACACCATCCCGTTTCTTCCTCTTAAGAAGTTATGATGTGCTACATCTCCATGAGTAATGCATTTTCCATACTCATCGATGTCGATTGATTTTAATTCTTTCAGTGCCCACTTCCCCCATTCTAAATACGTATACAAATAATAAGGTTGAATGAAGGCTTGCAAATAGGGAAGATTATATTGAAACTGCATCATTCTTTTTTTCCATTTTTTCAACCATTTGTACCGTGGAATTTCAGTTGTCCATGAATGGTTGATCTTTTTCGATACTGAATGAAATTTTTTCAGGACCTTTAAGGCATCTTCCCGATCTTCAGGTTCATCATAACGGATGGTCCGGGACGTTTCTAACCATGTGGTAATACCGATCGTAGAACCTTCAAATAATAATATCTCCCGCTCATGAATAGGATGAAACGGCAGAACGTGATAAAAATTTTCCCTTAACAACGTTGAAATCAGCCGTTCCTGATGTAAGAATCTCAGTTGATTTGGAAATCTTTTCACAAACCACTTTCTTCCATTGCTTTTGAGCTTCCATTTTCCTTCTTTTAACATTTTAAGAGATGCTCCGGGATCGTTTAACTTAGATTGTAAATAAGAAAGGAGACGATGTGAATAATCGTCCCCTCGTACATGCATGTTAGCCCTCAAAGTCATCGTCATTGAAGTTCGGCATGGAAAATGCTCTTGGACCAAACATTCCTTGAGGTCCCATTGGCATGCCCATCCCCTGACCTTGGGGTCCCATCGGCATTCCTTGGCCAGGCATTCCTTGGCCAGGCATTCCCTGCCCCATCATTCCCGGTCCGAAGCCGTATGGTTGTTGCTGCATTCCTTGAGGCATTTGTTGTTGCATTTGCTGTTGCATCATTGGATGATGCATCATCGGCCCATATCCTTGAGGTGCACCGCATCCGCAATCACCTTGGTCGCTTGCTCCCATTACTCCTGACGGCTGACCCATTGGCATCTGACCACCCATTTGGGCTCCCATTACTCCTGGCGGCTGACCCATCGGCATCTGACCACCCATTTGGGCTCCCATCACTCCTGATGGCTGGCCCATCGGCATTTGTTGTCCATACATCGAAGAAGGAGACTCTTCTGACATTGCTCCCTGAACTTGACCTCCTGGCCCCATTGGATAACCTCCTGGCATTCCACCCTGGAATCCCGGTCCCGGCATGACAGGAGAGACTGGATAGCAGTTCTGAGGATACATCATGGCCGGTGAAACCTGTTGCGGCATTTGAACGGATGGATAGCCATTTTCATCTGACACACCCATTACTCCGGACGGCTGACCCATTGGTTGTTGCATTGGCATTTGCATCGGCTGCTGCATATGCATCGGCATTTGCATCGGCTGCTGCATTGGCATTTGACCATGCGGCATGTATGGCATGACAGATGAAGACTCTTCTTCATACCCCATTTGCGGCATCATTGGCATCTGCTGCATTCCAGGCATCATGGAAGCACCCTGAACCCCGCTTCCAGGTCCCATTGGCATTCCTTGGCCCATCGGCATTCCTTGGCCCATCGGCATTCCATATCCTCCTGGCTGCATCCCCCATCCATGTGGTGGACAGAAACCTGATCCTGGCATTACCGGTGATACGGGTACGCAATTATTTGGGTTAAACATAGGCTGGGTGTTCCCTCCTTGTGGTTGAGATGGCATTTGTAAGCTTTCTTCTTCTTGAATACCTTGAACGGCTTCTTGTTTCGGTTTTGGCTTTGGCTGTTCTTTTGCTTTTGGAAGTACATTAGTAGGTTTAGGCGGCGTTTGAGGTTTTGGTTTTGGCTTTGCTTGCTGCTTTGGTTGCTGCATCGGCTGTTGCATTTGCATATTCGCCATATTCATCATGTAGTAGTTGTTAATATCAATTTCCGGCACTACTGGTTGAGGCATTTTAGGTGCAAATGGCTTTTGTACTTCTTTCGGCTTTTCTTTCTTTGGCTCTTCGACTGGCATGGCCATAGGCTTCTGCTCTTTGAACGGATGCTCTGCTTTAGGCATCTCCTTCTTTGGCATTTCCTTGGAACCGTATTTGATCTGTGTCTCTTTCTTTACGGATCCGCCTGTAGTCGGCACTTTAATTTTCATGCCAGGCATGATCATGTCAGGGTTTGATAGCTGGGCATTCATCTGTTTTAACTCTTCGAAATTCACGCCATACTTCTTGGCGATCTTCCATAGAGTATCCCCTTTTTGAACAATATGGATTTTCACTCTTTTTCCCTCCTCAGGCATAAGTCTATATATCCTATGAAAAGATAGGCAAATTGCTAATCATCTACATAAAAACTTATGAGTGATTCAAAAAAAATATACCGTCCCATGCGATGGGACGGTATATTTCGGCTTGGCCGTTATTATTATTCAGCTTCATTAAGCACGGACTAACATGCGTTCTAAAGCGAAAATTGCATTTCTTGAAGTATCTTCATCCACTTTAATGATATTTTCTGGTTTTTCCTCCATAATCTTTTCCAAGGACCATACTAAATGGGGTAAATCGATGCGATTCATCGTTAAACAGGGGCACATATATGGATTTAGGGACACAATTGTCTTATCGGGATGTTGATTGATCAGTCTTTTCACGAGATTCATCTCTGTTCCAATCGCCCAGGAAGACCCTGGAGCCGACTGGCCGATCGTTTCTATAATATATTTCGTGCTTCCATTAAAATCTGATTTCTCCACCACTTCACGGCGACATTCAGGATGAACGATGATCTTCATGTCAGGGTGATTCTTCCGGATTCCCTCAATATTCTTCTCTGTGAAATTTTCATGTACGGAACAGTGGCCCTTCCATAGAATCACTTTCACACCAGCAAAGTCACCATCATGGATCAGCTCGTTTCTAATCGGATCCCAGACTGCCATTTCACTTAAAGAAACACCAAGATCAGCCGCGGTGTTACGTCCTAAGTGTTGATCAGGTAAGAAGAGAATCCGTTCCTTCTGCCCTAATGCCCATTCGACCATTTTATGTGCATTCGATGACGTAACCGTAGCTCCTCCATTCTTTCCAACAAAGCTTTTGATTGCTGCGGTCGAATTGACATACGTGAGGGGAATGATTGTATCACCGAATTGCTCCGTCAGTTTGATCCATGCCTTTTCCGTCTGATAAATATCTGCCATATCTGCCATGGAACACCCCGCCCTCATGTCGGGTAGGATGACAACTTGATTTTCATCCGTTAGAATATCTGCCGTTTCGGCCATAAAATGGACCCCGCAAAACACAATGAATTCCGCCTCTTTATTTTGAGCGGATATTTGGGCAAGTTGAAGAGAATCCCCGACGGCATCAGCAAATTGGATCACTTCATCTTTTTGATAATGATGCCCTGGAATAAAGAGCTTCTTTCCTAATTGAAACTTAATTTCCCTCACCCTGTTTTCCATTTCTTCCGTTGTGAGGTTTGTAATCGATTCAGGCAAAACACCCGTTTCTTTTGTTAATTCATCCAGCAAACCCATATTCATACCCCTTTCGCTATTCTTACTCTTGCGCTGATATCAAGTGATTTCACCGAATGTGTCAAGTACCCGAGGGAAATATATTGAATACCTGTCTCTGCATAAGCACTGAGACTTTCCCTCGTGATCCCACCCGATGCTTCCGTCACGATATGAGAGGGAACAAGGGGGATCCACTCCCGGATCGCCTCTGGACTACAGTTATCGAACATAATGACATCTGCTCCGCTTTCGATCGCTTCCACTAATTGCTCCCTAGTTTCGATTTCCACTTCTACCTTCACCATATGACCAATGTGACTTTTCACCTTTTTCACAGCATTTGTAATCGATCCCGCAAATGAAATGTGATTATCTTTCAGCATGACGGCATCATAAAGGCCATTTCTGTGATTGAATCCTCCTCCGGTCCTTACAGCATACTTCTCAAGCATCCTTAATCCGGGAGTTGTTTTCCGTGTATCACATAATCGAACTCCACTGCCTTTCACCTGCTGTACGGCTCGATGGGTTTCGGTGGCAATACCGCTCATGCGCTGAATCAAATTAAGGACAACTCGTTCAGCCTGGAGAAGATCCCTCATAGGACCTCTGATTTCAGCAATCAATTGTCCCGTTTCGACCCTTTCTCCATCTTCAATGAACACACTTGTTTGGATGGATGGATGGAAGAGCCCGAACCCAAGCTCGATCACATCTTTCCCACAAAATATTCCGTTCTCTTTCATCAGGAATGAAAAAGATCCTCCCTCGTCTTGAGAAAACAGAATTTCAGAAGAGAGATCTCCATCACCCAGATCTTCACGGTAAAACTCTTCAAGCATAGATTTTAGTTTCATTTTGTTCATGATATTCCACCCTCAATCTGCCATCATTGTTTTGTAAAACCATTTTTCGTTTAAACCATTGATCATTATCTTCATGAGGGAAGTCTGATCGAATATGACCTCCCCTGCTTTCCTTCCTTAATAAAGCGGACTCGGTCACGAGCAGGCTTACAATCCACATGAAATATATGTGAATTTCTTCACGTGAATTAAAATCAAGAAGCTCATGGAATGTCAGTGGCTGTGCCTTTAACCACTTCAAATGAGCCAGCAGCCCATCTTCCTCCCGAATGATCCCGACACGATTCATCATGCCATCTTTTATATCAGCAGATGGAAAGGGGATACTCAGGGACTCCCCCTCTTTGATCTGGTCGAATGTGGAGTGGAATTGAGGTGAGCGGCTGACTCCCTTTTGAATAAGAAATTTGCCCAGGCGATCACCGTATACCAATCCTTCTAATAATGAGTTGCTTGCCAGTCGATTAGCCCCGTGAATGCCGGTGCAGGCAACTTCCCCTATGGCATATAGCCCGGGGATATTCGTTCTCCCCGCATGATCGGTTACGACCCCTCCCATCATAAAGTGGCATCCCGGGGAAACAGGGATCATCCCTTCCTCGATGGAAATGTTATGATTCAAGCAAAGAGTGGAGATGGAAGGGAATTTCGCCTGGAAATCTTCTATTCTACTAATATCCAGATACACGTTCCTTCCCCTTTTCCGCTCCTTATAAATACGTTCAGCGACAATATGCCGGGGGGCAAGTTCAAGTTGGGGATCGACTCCCTCCATGATCCTTTCCCCCTTATCATTTAACAGAAGGGCACCTTCCCCTCTCACGGCCTCTGAAATAAGACCGCATGTTTTCCCGTCCTGCCAAAGCAGGGTCGGATGAAACTGAATAAATTCCATATCTGACAGCTTTGCCCCTGCAAGAAAGGCAAGCGCCATTCCATCACCCGCCACAGCTGGATGATTGGATGTAGAGGAATATAACCCGCCGATTCCTCCTGTGGCGAGAACGACATGGGAAGCATAGTAATAGCGGATTGAATCACTCTTATCCTTCGTTTTCACCCCACAGCAATGGCCCTTGTCATCTTTTACAAGCTCGTAAACCATTTCCCCTTCAATGAATTCGACCTTTTCCTTTGAAAGGGATTTCAACAAATACTTCACTAAATATTTACCCGTTTGATCTCCACCACTATGCAGGATGCGATGTGCACTATGTGCCCCCTCCATCCCCAGAGAAAGACTTCCATCCTCTTTTCGATCGAAGGGTGCTCCTTCATCCACCAGTGATTGTACGATTCTCTTTCCATCTGTTATGAGTTGATTCACACCGTCTTCATCCTGATGATAGCGTCCTGCTTCCAATGTATCTTTAAAATGAGCATTTACAGAATCCTTCAGTCCTAAAGGTGCCGCAATCCCGCCTTGAGCGAGGTAAGAGTTACCACTTTTGATTTTATCCTTTGTGATAATCATCACATAAAAATGATGTTGAAGCTGACGTGCCAATTGCAAGGCGGCAATGCCACTTCCTACGATGATAATATCGGTTTTTTTCATCAAAAACCCTCCTGATTATTTACAGGTGTCTTGACACATATATTTACACATATTTAAACTAATGACAAGAGTTTTTTACCAGACTCATATATTCAGACTATTTTTAAAGGCAGGTTACATGATGAACTATTTTGATTACGCCGCTACAACCCCTATAGATCCTGAAAGTTTACATGTGGTTCAAACAGTCAGTGAGGAGTTCTGGGGAAATCCGAGCAGTCTTCATGACATTGGCGGAAAAGCACAGCTTCTACTGACTAAATGCAGAGAAAAATTGGCGGGAATGCTTGGGGTCCCTCCTAAAGGAATATACTTTACTTCCGGGGGGACAGAGGGTAATCATTTAGCCCTTGTCACACTCGCACTAAGCCGACAAGCGAAAGGAAAACACATCATCCTGGGTGGAGCAGAACATTCATCCCTGCATTCCTCAGCGGCTTTTCTTGAGCAGTTTGGCTTTGCCGTTACGAAAATCCCTTTCACCTCTCAAGGATTGATCGACCTTCAAAAATTAGAAGAATCGATTTCAGAAGACACGACCGTTGTCAGCATCGGACACGTCAACGGAGAAATCGGTACGATCCAGCCACTGCACGACATTAAGAATCTATTGAAAAACCGTGACATTTTCCTGCACAGCGATATGGTTCAATCCTTCGGGAAAATGGACATCACGGAATTCACTTCCATCGTCGACAGCTTCACACTCTCTTCTCATAAAATTTATGGACCAAAGGGAGTCGGCGCTCTTTATATCAATCCTTCCCTGGACGTATCTCCCATGATCCCGGGACAGACTCATGAAGACGGATTCAGGGGAGGAACGGTGAATCTGCCGGGGATAGCGGGATTCGTGACCGCCGCAGGTATGTGTCACGAATCCTTTTCAACACCGCATTTTAGTCGGTTGAGAGCACATTTCTTATCTCGATTAGAAGAACAACTGTCGGGCACTTACACCCTCTATGAAGGGCCTGCACCCGCTCAGCTGCCACATGTTGTCGGACTTGGGATTCACGGCCTGGAGGGTCAATGGCTCATGCTCGAATGCAACAGGCGTGGTATGGGCATTTCCACAGGCAGTGCGTGCGCGGCAGGATCACAGGATATGTCTAAGACATTGACCAGTATGGGAGTCGGGCAGAGAGCCGGAAAAGAATTCATCCGGATTTCATTCGGAAGAGATACGAGTGAAGAACACGTAGAAGCATTGGTAGAAACTTTTTCTGAAATCCACGCGGCTCACGTATCTTCCTTAACTTGAAGAACGAGTTGTGGTATGATTTCCTATATAAAATCGGGGACGGAGGAGATACCTTTGGCAGGAAAAAAGATCCTTGGGGATGAGAGAAGACAATGGATCCTCAATAAATTAATCACAAAACAAGCTCCTGTAACAGGTGGAGATCTCGCTAAACAGACCAATGTCAGCCGTCAAGTCATCGTAAGTGACATCACATTGCTGAAAGCAAAAGGAGAACCCATCATTGCAACCAGTCAAGGCTATCTGTACATGCCAGCTTCCAATCAGGAAACGCTGATTGAACGCACGGTTGCCTGCCAGCACACGCCTGAACGATCAGAAGAAGAACTATTCTTACTTGTCGATCACGGCGTGACGGTTAAAGATGTAAAGATCGAACACGGCGTTTACGGAGATCTAACCGCTTCGATCATGGTTTCAAACCGTAAAGAGGTAGAACAATTCATGAACAAAATTGAGGATACAGGAGCTTCCTTTCTATCGGAACTAACAGACGGAGTTCATTTACATACATTAATGGCTCCAAATGAAGAAACGCTGGAAAAAGCAGAAAATGCCCTTCAGGAAGCAGGGTTTTTAATTCAGTATTAATAAAAAAGGCAGATTTCCAATTGGAAATCTGCCTTTTCACTGTTCAATTATCCAATAAATAAGAAGAATACGTTCCGATCATTTTCACTTTGCATCCGAGGGCTTCCATTTCACTGATCGCTCCCGGCAGTAGCACATCATCCATTTCGTGAGCCACATCTATCAAGAAGAAATAATCCCCTAACCCTGTTTTCAACGGTCTGGATTCAATTTTACTTAAGTTCAATTGTCTCCAGGCAAAGGTTGATAATACCTGGTGGAGCGCTCCTGATCGATCTTTCGGGAGAGTCACCATCAAGGTCGTCTTCTCCATCGTTTTTTCCTGGGGAAGCGACAAGGAATCGGCCGTCTTATGTAAAACGATGAACCTTGTGTGATTATAGGCAAAATCATGAATGTTTTCATGCAGGATCTTTAACCCGTATCTTTCAGCTGCCAACTCGTTTCCGATCGCCCCTAGAAATGCATCAGGGTTCTCACTCACGAATTTAGCTGCGGCTGCCGTGCTGGTCGTTTGTTCTAAAGAAACGCCACGAAACTGCTTATGTAAAAATTTATGGCACTGTGCCAATGCGTGGGAATGGGAAAGAATTTTTCGAATCGGTTCTTCACTATCGGTCCATTCCGGATGTATCATTAAGTGCTGCTGAATCGCGGATGTCAATTCTGCTGTAATCGCTAAATCCGCTTCATGAAACAAATAATCGACTGTAATATGTACCGAGCCTTCCAAGGCATTTTCCAAAGGAACAACGGCATAATCGACCTCATTTTCTATCACCGCTTCAATGCAATCAGGAATCGTTACATATGGCACCGTATCTTGTTCTGGAAATGCCTTCTTGACAGCTAAATCTGTAAAGGAAGCCTGGGGTCCTAAATAAGCAATTTTCACTCTGATCTTCCTCTCACACTCACCAAATTTATTGAACATTCTAACACGTCCAGCATCAAAGCGGAAGAGTTTTTAAGCAAAAAAAAAGAAGCATCAGGCACCTGAACCTAACACTTCTACTTTTTCCACAAATTCTAATCGTCTCAGCTTTGAAAGTAAGTCTTCCAATCCTATCGTAAGGTCTGTCACATTCAGTGATAGCGTGACATTCGCTCTTCCTTGCAAAGGGATCGTCTGATGTATCGTTAAAATATTGCAACCATGCTTGGCTGTTTCACTGAGTAAATGAGACAACGTTCCTGAACGATCTTCCAGATGGAAGAATAGCGTGATGATTCTCTCCTTCACCACGGTGTGAAACGGAAACACAGTATCACGATATTTATAAAAGGCACTACGGCTTAAATCAACCCGATGGACCGCTTCCCATACTGAGTCGGCCTTGCCTCTTTCAATCAATTCTTTCGCATCCAGGGTTTTCTTCATCGCTTCGGGCAGAACATCTTCACGTACTAAATAAAACTTGCCCTCTTGAAATTTTTTCCCCAATGACTATTCCTCCAATTGTCTTGCTCGAGAGGCCAGGGGCAAAGATCAAGCCCCTAAGAAAACCTCTCAGCTTACTATTGTAGAGCATCGTCCGCTTATAAAAGCCGACAATGCTATCTGTCTGAAATAGATGAAGGATGAAACTTAATCTACAAACTCGAATTCATATTTTATTAAACGGATCGTATCGCCATTTTTGGCACCACGTTCACGAAGCGCATCATCTACACCATACGAACGTAGCTGTCTGGCGAAACGTCTTGCCGAATCTTCACGTGAGAAGTCAGTCATCTTGAATAGTCTCTCGATTTTCGCACCGCCCACAACGAATGTTCCATCTGGATCACGTGTGATTTCGAATTCTTTTTCCTCTTCTTCATGCTTATAAAGTACACGGTGAATTCCGGTTTCTTCTTCTTCATGAATAGGGAACTCAGACGTTGTTTCCACTTTATCTGCTACGGCATATAGAAGTTCACTTAACCCCTGCTGAGTGACCGCTGAGATCGGGAAGATAGGATAATCTTCCTGAATTTTTTCTTTGAAGATCTTCAGATTCTCTTCTGCATCAGGCATGTCCATTTTATTGGCAACGATGATTTGAGGTCTTTCTGTTAAACGAAGATTGTATTGCTTAAGCTCTTCATTAATTGTCAGATAGTCCTCGTACGGGTCTCTGCCTTCAATTCCACTCATATCGATCACATGAACAATAACACGTGTACGTTCAATGTGACGAAGGAATTGATGACCGAGTCCAACGCCTTCATGTGCTCCCTGGATTAATCCAGGTAAGTCAGCCATAACAAAACTTCTACCATCTCCCGTTTCCACCATTCCTAAATTAGGAACGATCGTTGTGAAATGGTATGCAGCAATCTTTGGCTTCGCTGCTGAAACAACTGAAAGCAATGTGGATTTCCCAACGCTTGGGAATCCTACCAAGCCAACATCAGCCAGTAGCTTTAATTCCATTACGATATAGCGTTCTTGTCCCGGCTCCCCTTTTTCAGAAAGCTCAGGAGCAGGGTTGGCAGGCGTGGCGAATCGGGAATTCCCTCGTCCACCGCGGCCACCTTTCGTAATCACTGCACGCTGGCCGTGCTGCACAAGGTCGGCAATCGTTTCACCTGTATCATCGTCCTTCACGACTGTCCCGGGTGGAACCTTTACAACCATATCTTCCGCATTGCGTCCGTGCTGATTCTTACTCATCCCGTGCTCTCCACGAGGTGCTTTGAAATGACGTTGATAGCGGAAATCCATTAAGGTTCTTAGTCCTTCTTCCACTTCAAAAATAACGTCTGCACCGTGACCGCCATCTCCTCCGGCGGGACCACCTTTAGGTACATATTTCTCACGACGGAAGGCAACCATACCGTTTCCGCCGTCACCGCCCTTTGTATAAACCTTGACCTGATCTATAAACATACTTTCACTCCTAACTTATCCGTGAAATCGCCTCATCGGGCGACTACATGAATGACAAGAACCCCTTCTTGAAGTTGTTCTATTTCTATATTTTCTCCGTTTGTTCGTTGATTCTTTATCCAGTCTTCCACCATGCTTGTACTCTTTAGTATGCCTGTGAAATCAAATATAAAACGGGATTGTTCTTTTGTAATGTCCAGTAAGATGGATAATTGATTTTCTACATTGTTCATTACATTTGATTCAAGGAATTGAAGAAACTCCTTGCACCAGTTGTAAAGACTTCGATCTTCAAGCCCGTGTGATGACTCCGATTGAAGGACTTCAAAATCCAGCTTAATCAAATGTCTTGACCAATTATAGGTTAATATCCATTCTGCCAATAATGGAAGCTTTAAATTCGATAGCTTCGACTCATTTTGTGCAACGAGGACCATTTCCTCGATCACTTGCTTTGCCCGCTCCACGCGATCAAGATCCAAGTTGCCTTTTATTAATTGCAAATCATTCATCCAGTCGTGGCGAGCATGCCTTAACGCTTCGACTACACCCCAATTTTCGCTCATAATCTAACCCCTATACTTTAATTGCTACCTGTAAGTATATCAAAGATGAGACTCTCGCGTATATTGTTTCTGTAAAATTGGTGGGTGAATGAAAATCAAGCCCGAGCCATCACCTATATCCCTGATAAAAATAAAACTCTAACCGAAAGTCGGTTAGAGTTTTCGTTAAAGATATGCGATTAAGCTTCATTCGCAACTGGGTATACGCTCACTTTTTTCTTGTCACGACCCATGCGTTCGAAACGAACAACACCGTCGGTTTTAGCGAAAAGTGTATCGTCGCCGCCACGGCCGACGTTTAGGCCTGGATAAATTTTCGTACCGCGTTGACGGTAAAGAATTGATCCACCAGAAACCATTTGACCGTCTGCACGCTTAGCACCAAGGCGCTTTGAGATAGAGTCACGACCATTCTTAGTCGAACCTACTCCTTTTTTGGACGCAAAAAACTGAAGGTCTAATCTTAACATCTGTTCCACCTCCTACTTTTTGAAGGTTATTTTAATAAATTCACTATAGTCTCTTTCAATCGTCTGGAGGCTGATAAGCATGCTATCCAGTAGCAGCTGTATCTTGCTCTCCGTTTCTTCCGGAAGGTCATCAGGGATGACGCAGCGAAGATATCCACCATCAGAGGATTGCTCGATGGACGGTTCTACACCTGTTAACGCCATAATGGCATTAATACTGCCGAATGAAACAGCAGAAGCACCTGCACAAACAATGTCTTGCCCATTTTCGGCAAAATCAGCATGTCCATCCATAGAGAAAGAACGGATTCTTTTCCCCGATGAACGCTCTACGTAAACGTTAATCATAATCTCACGCCTTACGCGTTGATTTCGTCAATGACAACTTTAGTGTAAGGTTGACGGTGACCTTGCTTACGACGGTAGTTCTTTTTCGCTTTGTATTTGAATACTACAAGCTTTTTCGCGCGGCCTTGCTTTTCAACTTTCGCTGTTACAGTAGCTCCATCCACTAACGGACTTCCCACTTTCACATCGTCGCCACCAACGAATAGAACTTTGTCAAAAGTTACCGTATCGCCTTGTTCTCCGTTAAGCTTTTCGATGTAGATTGCTTGACCAGCTTCTACACGGATTTGCTTACCACCTGTTTCGATAATTGCGTACATAATCGCACCTCCTTATAAACTCAGACTCGCCAATGACAGGTGTTGGATTGCTCCACACTTGTGTACCTGTAATGAGCGGTTGTAGCACGGGTGCTACAATCAATAACATTAGAATCCTATCATAAAAATCGATGTACTGTCAATAACAATCAAGAAAATCATATTAACTTTGTTACATGATAATAAGGATGTTCATGAGTGATTTCTTTGATTTTGATTTCTTTACTCAACGCTTTTTGCAATCTTTGAAGGTGAACGTTCTGATGCCCGGAAAAAACGGTTGCGACTTCCCCGGTCGCTTCCACTTCAATGAGGGATCCATCCATTGACTGCATTTCCCACAGCTCCCGTTCAAGCTGGAATGCAAGCGTCTCAGGCGTCATTTCTCTCCCTGTACCATGACATACCGAGCAAGGGCGAGTCAAGTAGGCAGACAGGGGCTGACGGGTTCTCTTTCGCGTCAATTCAAGAATGCCAAGGGATGTAAAGCCTACGATCGTCGTGCGCTGCTTATCCGATACTAACGCATCTGAAAGTGCATCCATCACTTCCTGTTTGTGGCTTTCCTTTTTCATATCGATAAAGTCGATGAGAATCATGCCACTCAAATTCCGAAGTGTGAGTTGCTTCGCCATTTCTCTCGCCGCCAGTTTATTAGTTTGTAAAATAGTCTGTTCCAAATCGTCTTTACCCGTAAACTTCCCTGAATTCACATCCACAACGGTCATGGCTTCTGTTGACTCAATGACGATAAATGCTCCATTATCGAGCCATACCACTTTTTTCAGTACGTTCTCCCATACAGAGGCAACGTGATAATGACGAAGAACATTTTCCTGACCTTGATAGAGTTCGAAGGTCCACTTATCTTTTATTCCGGCTCCGCTCACTTCTTCTAAATGAAGAAGACTATCATAGTCATCGACTACAATCTTCCCTCCGCTCCCCTTTTTCAGTTGTTCATGGATATCCTCATAGAAAGTATCCTGCCGGGATAGAAGGGAAGGACATTTGGCTCTCAGGGACACCCTTTCCAGGCTTTCATATCTTGAACGTAATGAGTGCAGCTCCTCTTGTAACATTCCTTCTCTCACTTCCACGGCATTGGTGCGCATCACAATGCCTTCTTCCGGCTCTTTCCACTCATTCCCTAAGCGTCTTAAGACCTTCCTGTTTTCATCATCCACTTTTTTAGATACCGCCACATAGTACCCTTGTGGCATGTACACAAGATGTTCCCCTTTAAGCTCGATCACGGCCGTCAACCTTGCACCCTTCGAACCCATCTCATCCTTCATGACCTGCACAATGATTTTTTGCCCTTCATGCACGCACTTCCCAATGGGATGAGGATCGTTCCCGGCATGATATGCCTCCACGTTCTGCGGAAAGTCCTTTTCATGAAGATAGCCATTTTTCCCACCGCCAAAATCTACAAATGCCGCACCCAGCCCTTTTTGGACCTTGACGACTCTTCCAAGATAAATATTGCCTGTTAAGCTTTCCTCTCCAGGCTGATATGTATATAATCCAATGATTTCATGGTCTGATCGGTATACCCACCGCTTTTCCCTGCTCTTACTGTGTACAATGATTTCTTCCACACCGAAAACCCCTTTTCCACGAAAAAAGTCATAAGAAAAAAGGGTTGATCCCAACCCTTTTACCAGTATGTCCTTACTTTATACAGTTCGTCTTCATTCGTCAATAAAGGTAGAGGAGGTCCTTCGTTTTTGCAGAGGTCATCTTTTCGGCAAAAAAGGCGTGAAGGAGCTCATTTTCATCCAGCTTCCCTACTTCAATTCCTTTTTCAAAGACAACAAGGGGATGCTTTACCCCCCGCTGAAACTTTTCCACTACTGTAATGATGGAATCTTCGCTTTCAATGGGAAGGGGCCGCAGTTCCACAAATTGATGACTCTTCCCGTAATACCGCTCTAACAAAAACTTCATAAACGCATACCGCCTCTGTTTCCAGTCCACCCATAATGAAAAGTACAGGAACGAAAGAACGATCCACAGATTCAAATGAAGGGGAGCGATGATGAGTACAATCAGGTGGAACAGCAATAATAAACCAAAAGAAAAGAGAAGTGTGTATTCATACGCTCTCAAATAATTAAGCTTCGTGGCTAAAAGTAACGAAATCATCTTCCCGCCGTCCAATGGCCAAATGGGAAGAAGATTAAACAGCAGCACCATCATATTCAGCTGAAAAAAAAGTGAAAATGAGTCCGGGCTGATCACGCCGGTCTCCATAAGCCCCCAACCTGAGGCTATGAGCCATATGTGCTGCAAGGGACCCGCAGCCACCACCCAGAACTCCTCCCGTAAAGAACGGTTTCCATGCTCATCCATCTCCGCAACCCCTCCAAATGGCAACAGGGCGATTTTCTTGACTCTCCAAGAAAAAGAATGGGCCATCAGTCCATGTCCCAACTCATGGATCGTAATGATGAAGAGAAGCAGTATCAGTTCAAAAAAGTGAGCCGTCATAATCGCAATGGCTATGACGAGCCAAAGCAAAGGGTGCACATGAAATTTTTTCAAAAGTGAAATGATATTATTCAAATGACATCACCTGTATCGGGTCGATAAATGTATCACCCATTTTAATCGCGAAATAAAACTCTCCTGTCACATCGTTCTGGCTGCTGGTGGAAACCTTGCCTACAAGAGAACCCTTCTCGATCGATTCATACTGTTTCACATCAATCGATTCGAGGTGACCATACCAGGATTCTGATTTGTCTGCATGTTGAATGACGACTGTGTTCCCAAGCTCCTCTTTCTTACCTGCAAATATAATCAAGCCCCCCTTCATCGCCGCTACATCTTCACCTAAGCCCGTTTCAAGCATGATGCCTTGTCCATTGGTTTTGAAATTTTCAACGACCTTCCCCGAAGCAGGTACGGCATATTCCGCACTTTGCGTAGTTGAGGATTCTTTCTTGGTATTACTTGTCGGTAATAACGCTAATGGTTTTCCAAATTGGTCCTCATACCACGTGGAAATCGCGGCAAACTGGAATTCTGTATCCATGGTTTTCGTGACGACCGATTTCGCTTCATTGAAGACGGGTGAGGGACTTTTAAACATAATAGCCGTCACTAATACCATGATTCCCGCTCCAAGTATCTTAAGCATAAAGGTTTCCTTTTTAAATAACGGATGCACCCCTTCAGGTGGAGGTCCCCCTTCAAAGCTTGTCTGGCGTTCCATTCCATAGCGCTCCTCGTCCGACGGGAGAATAAATGAAGAGTTCTGGCCTGGATTGGTTTTCTTTCGTTTCGCTATCCGCTTGCGTATTTCATCCGCACGATTCCCCATGTACACCATTCCTTTATATAAGGTATTGTTTCATAAACGTCTTTGCACCACCCTGTTCAAGAGTGATTCTATACTAAATGGGTCTGGTCATGATGAGGGACAAGGGATGTTAGATCCATATAAAAAAGAGAGCCATTCGAATACACATGATTTGCTACAATGTATGACTTGTCCTGAAAGAATATTCATGGAGACAATAAAAAAGTCCCGGTAAAACGCTCAGAAGCGCTTTACCGGGACTGAATGGATTCTTATGCTTTTACACCGAATAATTTTTTAATTCTTGAAAAGACGCCTGCCCGTTCTTCTTCCAAAGACTGTAACGGAACGGATTCACCCAGGATTCGTCTGGCAATATTCCGGTAGGAAATGGAGGCTCTGCTTGTTGAATCAAGAGCGATGGGCTCACCTTTATTGGAAGATTTGATGACATTATCGTCGTCGGCAACAATACCAAGAAGATCGATGGAAAGATGGGCTGTGATTTCATCCACATCCAACATTTCACCATTTTTCATCATATGATTGCGTATTCGGTTAATGACGAGTTTCGGTGGTTCAATATTTTCTTTCTCCAGCAAACCGATGATTCGATCCGCATCCCGTACAGCTGAAATTTCAGGTGTCGTGACGACAATCGCACGATCGGCACCCGCCACAGCATTCTTATACCCCTGCTCGATCCCAGCGGGACAATCAATGATGATATAATCATAGTCTTGCTTTAAATCTACTACTAGCTTCTTCATTTGCTCGGGGTTAACAGCGGATTTATCACTTGTTTGTGCAGCTGGCAGTAAAAATAGTTTATCCTCGAAACGCTTATCTTTTACCAGAGCTTGGTGTACTTTACAGCGGCCCTCTACAACGTCTACTAAGTCATAAATGATTCTGTTTTCGAGTCCCATCACCACATCCAGGTTTCTGAGACCGATATCTGTATCAATTAAACAAACCTTTTTGCCTTGTAGAGCTAATGCTGTACCAACATTGGCAGAAGTAGTCGTCTTTCCCACTCCACCTTTACCTGAAGTAACAACTATGGCTTCACCCACATTAGCTTCCTCCTTTAAAACTAGTAATATTTGGTCTAAGATGCTTTAAAACTTGTAATCGATCTACAACAATTTGCCCCTGATCGTCGACATAGGCACATTCCATTTCGTGCTCATCGTCTTCTTCCACCCGATCAGGTGCCCGGTTCAGGGAATCCCCTATCCGGAGCTGGGACGGAACCATTTGGGATGCCACGATGACTGCCTCCTGGTTTCCGTTGTGACCGGCATGGGCAATTCCTTTTAACGAACCCAATATGTAAATATTCCCTCCAGCCAGCACTTTTCCGCCAGGATTGACATCGCCGACGATAAGGATGTCTCCTGATACCTCAACGACTTGTCCCGACCGGATCACGCCGGTTAGAGTTTCTATATTTCGTTCATCTATGAGTTTCTCTGCTTCATTCTTTGTAATCACATTACTCCATACTTCATTCACTACTAAATTACGTTTTTGTCTTACGATCTCTTTCAACTCTTCCACTTGATCATCCGTCAGGTAGCGATTTCCTGTTTGAATATTGACCGTGAGCAGGGGAGTCCCTTCTGTTTCCCGGTATTGTGCAGACAGCTTATCGTCCAATTCCTTCTTTAACTCATGAAAGGAGCATTGATCATTGAGATGAAGAGTCAGTCCTTCTTTTGTTCCTTTTATCATCACATTTGGCTTTTTATTCATGGCGCAATTTTTCACCTCAGTCGTCTATTAAATTCGACATAAGCAGTGCCATTTCCTCTTTTTATGAAAAAATTACTAATAGAATTTATTCATCCAGCCACTCTTTCCGTTTTCGGAGAAGATAGTTCCTGAGTGGAAATGCCACAACTATATAAAACAATATATTAAGGACCAATGTCGGCCACAAACGCCAGTCCACGAACTGCATGAACGTCAAATCAGTCCGTTGGATAATTAAATTGATTTGATACACCAAAAACTCCAAGACGGAAAGATTCACAAGTGAGATCATTCCCAATACAAAGAGGTTATTATGTAGAATCCTCATCATCTGATGAGATAAAAAGATGACAAATGGGAAGAGCACTAAGTAAATGCCATTGATCTCTGTGTAGTAAATATCGAATAGAAAGCCAAAGATGAAACCATAAAGCAAGGCAGTGCGGTACTGATAAAACGCACAAATAAAGAACAGCACAATAATCAGAAAATGTGGAACAATGATTTTCTGATCAAACCACTCTTCATTTGGAAAAAGATGAACAAATAAACTCTCACTGTAAAAGAAAAGCAGAGTCATAAACGGAAGGAGGAGCCTACTGATCATTGCCATCCTCCTCAGCATCCGCTTCCTTTTCCGTCACACCCTGAATGTCACGGTCGATGACCATGACGTGCTCTAGGTGGTAGAAATCAGCAGCAGGCTTTACATATGCCGTTTGAGTCAACCCGTATTGATCCGGCTTTACTTCTTTCACTTCCCCGATGACCAGCCCCTTAGGAAATACGCCTCCAAGTCCCGAGGTCATCACTTTAGAGCCTTTGTCGACTTTCATATCGTTGGAAATCCGTTTAACCAAAATTTCTTTTTTATCACTGTCGTACCCTTCGATCCACCCGTTGATGTCTTGTTCTTTCCCTTGTATCACAGTGGAAATCCGGTTTTTTGTATTATTGGTCGAAATTAATTCAACCGTAGATGAAAATTCATTTACGCTTTTAATCTTTCCGATCAATCCAGCCGATGAAATGACGGCCATGTCTGATTTAATCCCGTTCACTTCTCCTTTATCAATCGTCAGGAGCTCTTGCCAGCGATCAGGATTCCTTGCAATGACGGTAGCTTGAATCGTGTTATAGGCACGAAGGTCTTCCTTCTTTTCAAGGACCGCCCTTAATTCATTATTATCTTGTTTCAGGTCTTTCACCTTTGTTTCAAGCTTCACTAATTCATCTAAACGCGTTTTCAACTTTTCGTTTTCTGTGTATGTATTTTGAAGATCTTGAACGTTTTCAACAACTCCGGCTACATAGTTAACAGGTTTTGAAACCAATGACTGTCCGAATCCTACCATATCTTTTACAAACTGCTCAGGCCAGCTGATGGTATCTCGCTCCCGCAGAGAAAATCCGATTAATCCCACAAGGACGATGACACTGACGAGCAGAATGATCAAACGTTTATTCAGGAAGAATTGTGGCATGATGTACACCTCAACCTTTTCTCATTCTAGTAAATACTATATCAAAAATCGTTTATTTTTGATATCATTCGTCAAAATATTCATGGTTGTTCGAAAAAAGATGGGGCCGACCTTAAGGCTAACCAAGCACCCTTAAGGAAACGTCCCCCATTCATTATTCACTATCTATTATTGTTAATTATTTTCCTCGATTTTTAAAGAGATGGATGTGGTCGAGGGCTTTCCCTGTACCGATTGCCACACAATCCAGAGGCTCCTCTGCAATGAGGACCGGCATTTTCGTTTCATCACTGATCACTTTGTCAAGATTACGAAGAAGCGCCCCTCCACCTGTCAGCACAATTCCTCTGTCCATGATGTCAGCCGCGAGTTCTGGCGGTGTTTTCTCTAATGTACTCTTAACGGCATCGACAATCGTGTATACGGTATCACGAAGAGCAGATGCAATTTCAATCGCCGTTACTTCGATCGTTTTCGGCAGACCGGTAAGAAGGTCACGTCCGCGAATCTCCATTGCTTCAATTCCTTCAGAGTCACCTGCAGAACCGACTTCCATTTTGATCGTCTCCGCTGTACGGTCCCCGATCATCAGGTTATACGTTTTGCGGATATAGTTGATGATGGCATCATCCATCTCATCCCCGGCTACACGGATCGACTGACTTGTCACAATCCCTCCTAAAGAGATGATGGCTACTTCCGTCGTTCCTCCACCGATATCTACGACCATACTTCCTGTCGGTTCCCATACTGGCAGGTTTGCACCAATTGCAGCGGCAAACGGCTCTTCGATCGTGTAAGCATCCCTTGCTCCTGCCTGTCTTGTTGCATCGATGACCGCTCTTTCTTCAACTCCGGTTATGCCTGAAGGTACACAAACCATGACGTAAGGCTTTCGGGAAAAAGCTCCTTTATTACGCGTCGCTTGTCTTATGTAATACTTCATCATCGTGGCTGTTGTTTCGTAGTCAGCGATTACCCCATCTTTCATCGGGCGAAGAGCCACGACATTCCCCGGTGTTCTACCGATCATGTTCTTAGCATCATTTCCAACTGCAACGATATGCTTGTTATCCGTTTGAAGTGCTACAACAGAAGGTTCGCGAACGACAATCCCTTTGCCTTTCAAGTACACCAATGTGTTAGCTGTTCCTAAGTCAATCCCTAAATCTTTCGTTCCAAACATGAATGGTATCTCCCTTTCTGATACAAATTGGCTGGTTTTTAACGTTTTATATGTGTTTTCACAGGAGAGTTGTCCAATCACTCTCTATCCTCGTAATTTTCGTCACAATAATTGTTCGTTCATGCATAACGAAAAGACTCATTCCCTTGAAGAATGACTCTCTTTTTTCAAAGAATGCGTTATATAGAATCACCATATTGTTTGTAAAATCATAAACTTAATTATATCGCAACCAGGAAAAAAATCATAGTGTCATAAATACCCTTTTTCCTTTAAACTGATAAACTTCTTCTCCCCTATTATAAGATGATCGAGTATATCAATACCAATGATTCGACCACATTCTACTAATCTTTTTGTGACCTCTATATCTTCTCTGCTTGGAGTCGGATCTCCCGATGGATGGTTATGGATACAAATGATCGATGCGGCGGATCGTCGGAAGGCTTCCTTGAAGACCTCCCGGGGGTGCACGATGGAAGCATTCAGACTTCCAATAAAGATGGTTTGCTTGTGGAGAACTTGATTCTTTGTGTTGAGGTATAAGCATACAAAATGCTCCTGGGCCAAAAATCTCATGTCGTTCATGACATAATTGGCTCCGTCTTCGGGGGAACGGATGCTATATCTGTCGTCAAAAGCCAAGTTGCTGATTCTTCGACCGAATTCGACGGCGGCCATGATTTGAACCGCCTTTGCAAGGCCGATTCCCTTCGTTTTCGTAATCTCTTCCAGGGAAGCATCCTTTAATAGATTCAATCCATCAAAGTGATTGAGCAGACGGTTGGACAATTGTAGAACAGACTCGGATTTCGTACCGGTCCGGAGTAGGATAGCCAAGAGCTCCTGATTGGACAGGCTTGCCGCCCCACTTTGAATCAGTCTTTCCCGAGGTCTTTCATCTTGAGGGAAATCCCGGATCATCAGCCTGTTTTCTTCATGCTGGGGTATTGTTTTAACCATTGGTTCCTCCTTTTCGTACGCTTGGGAGTCACTCTGGTTGAAGATAGCCCATTTCAAGTAAAACACGATTCACTCGTGAGATGGGTAAGCCAACGACGGAGAAATAATCACCTTTGATTTCTTTGACAAATTTCGCTCCGATTCCTTGAATACCATATGAACCGGCTTTATCAAAAGGTTCTTCAGATGCAATATATTCGTCGATCTCTTTAGAAGTCAACTCCCAAAACGTCACATCCGTTTTTTCATAAAAGAGTTCCTCCACGTCACCACGCAGAATGGCAACCCCGGTGTAGACAAAATGGGTAGAGCCGGAAAGCATGGATAGCATTTCTTTCGCTTCCTCTTTGGATTCCGGTTTACCAAGAATCTGATCATCCTTCGCTACGACGGTGTCTGAACCGATTACATAGTGAGTGGGGTATTGATTCGAGATTTCTTTCGCTTTTTTGCGGGCAAGATACATTACGACTTCATGGGGAGATAAATCAGATGAAAAAGTTTCCTCTACAGTAGAGCTGATAACGGAAAAAGAAAGTTGAATTTGTTGCAGAAGTTCTTTTCGACGAGGAGATTGTGAAGCGAGTATGAGGTTGGACACACCATACCAATCCTTTCAGAGTAGAAATTGGGAGATACATGAATATACTACCAAATTCCGCCTCTTTAAACAAGTAAAAATAGAGCCGGCACTCTTATGGTCAGGAAGCATAAATCTGACAAAATGAGAGAGGCTCTATTTTCGGTAAAAGATTATTTCCTAGAAAATAGTCTAATCCAGTCGAAATTATAATCCACTGTAAAGTTGAAGGTAGGATAACAGCTCTTCCTGAACTTTCTGGGCATCCTCCGGGGACTTCATCGCCACCGCGAGATTCCCTGCATTGACCAAGGACTCTTTCATGGACGCGATGGACTCTTGACCCACCTTGATTCCTTCCAATTCCTTCACTCCGGATTGAATCGTTTGAATCGTCTTTTCATCAGGCGTTCCACCGACCATTCCACTGCTGCTCTCCTGCGCTAATGTGTTGTAAAGCCCATTTCCCTTTTCCAAAAAGGATTTCTCTTCCTTTGAAGCATTTATTCCTTTAGCTCCAAATACAAATTCTTTCGCAAACACGTCTACCCCTTGTTCCTTCAATTCCGCTCCAAGCGATTTGGCTGTTTCAAGATCTCCCGAAACACCCAATAAAAGAAAGAATTGTCCATCCTTTTCCACACTTGCACTCTTCATCCCTTTACCTGCTAAGCTGTCCTTCATGGCATTAAGCGATTCCTCTGTTGAAAACACGCCGCCTTGAAGGATCGACGTTGAGAAATCCTGTAATTCAACAGCCGATACAGACTGCTTCCCTTCCGTATTTCCTTCTGCTGTCGTATCTTGCAGCGTTGCCGCCGGCGCCGAAGGACCATCTGTTGTCGTAATGACTTTAAGCGTGCCGAATCCCAGCACCGCTCCCACCACAACCGCACCAATGATGGACATTAGAAGATTGACAGAGTCCTGAAAAGGATTTTTGAAAGACTTGCGCTTCTTCTTGTTCCCTGACACATAATTGATTTTTTTGTATTCCTTAGGAGGCTGGGCTTCCTCATCGTCGGGAAGTATCCAATCGAATCCATTGTCTTCCGCCTCTTCCCCGGCAGCTGCTTCAGACTCCCCCGACTTCCAATCATATACAAGAAGATCTTCGTCAAAATTTGTTTTTTCACCATTAATTTTAATAGATATCTTTTTATCTTTGTCTCTTTTATTATTCATCATCGCCACCCTCCTTCATCTATTTTTTTCCATGCTATCACATCCAATAAAAAAAAGAACAAGACTTTTGTCGTCTTGTCCTAATAGGTTTTCGTCAAATTTTTTAGTTTTTCTGAAGTGATTGAATAGAAAGGGTAGAAAACGGGATTTCTTCCTTAACTCCGTTTCCATTTGTACAGAGATTATACTCTTCCCCCAATAAACAAATGGATATCACACTCTCCCCGTCAGCCAAAACATAAGAGGATTCATCCGGTGCCATGACTGTTTTGGAATGGGGATCCAAGATCGGTTCAATCAATTGAGCATCTATCAATTCTTTATACGTAATCTTACCCGTTACCTTCTCTTGAAGCATGGCATCCTTCGCATAGTATTGCGCTGAACTTTTCATCGTAAGTGCGTTTGCCACAAACGCCTGTTTCTTTGATTTTTCAATCAGATTGTTTATCGCCAATACAGCAATGACGGCGATGATCCCTAAGATCACGATAACAGCAAGCAATTCTACAAGCGTATATCCTTTTTCATTTTCACGCATTATCATCAAACCTTTAATTGGTATCTAGTTCTTCTGACTTTTGTTCTGGGAACTGCTGAAAAGGATTCTTTTTGTTAGAAGGCAGTGGTGCATCGAGCTTTGGCAGCTCCTTTTCAAGTTCTACTAAACCAGGTAAATAAAAGGCGGACACGACTAAATTCAATTGAATATTTTCAAATTCATCTTGGTATTGCAGTAACTCAGCCGGTCCGCTGAAAGAAATCTGTTCTACTTCCACGATGCGATGCAGCTCTTCTAATTTATTGATGAACTCCTCTATCTCGAAATAGCTCTTTGCTTCTACAGAAATCGTGGCTGTCAGTTTTTGAAGACCTTGTGGAAGGACCACAACAGGTGCCGGGTTCACTTCAGCGCCTTCTTCAGTTCCTTCACCATCCGCTCCGGAATCATCACCCCCGGCGCCCATGGATTCAGTTACAGGAAGGTCGACGGCACCTTCCGTAAATTCAATGCTTGTGATGAAACTGTCCGAGACGATTTCCGCTTTTTCCAGATCTATAAGCAGCTGCTGAGTAAGAGGTTTGACCGGAACCTTTTGTTGCAGTGAACTGGAATTTTCAAAGGAAGCCTGTTTAATGGAAGAAATCTTAGAATCCAATGCTTCAATCAGCTTCTCTTCCGTTTTGATTTCATTCTGCAGACTTTCTTTCTGATTTTTCACGGGTAGATAGTAGAACCATACTCCCCCGAGGATAAGAAATACTGCCATAACGATGGATGTACCGATCAGTAACCATTCTTTTTTCTCGAATCGTACATTCATTCCGAATCGCCTCCCTGCTCATCGGAAGTTTCCTCTGTTTCCATTTTCTTTATCTCTACTCTATTTAACGTTACTTCATACTGACCTATATACCTTGGTAAGATGGTTTCAGTATTAACGGCTGTTAGACTATCATTTTCAGAGATGGTTTCTGTAGCCAGCGCTAATAAAGTCGCTTCCTGAATGTACCGGGATTCCTTCAGATGCGTTAAATAAAACGCAGCTTCACTGCTTGTGTCAAATTGAATCGAGAGTTGGATACTCCCATCTTCAGCGTATGTAAATTGCTTCACGAAACCCCGTTCCGGCAGTAATTCGACCAGGTGATTCAAGACTGGCACGGTATCGATGGGATAGCTTTCCGCCCATCTGACTGCACTCTCCAATTGTACCCAGGCATCGGATGATTCAAAATCAGAAATACTTTGTTCTTTTTCAGCCCTGAGCTGCTTGGTACTCTGTAATTCCGTCGTCAGGACGTCCACGTCTTTTCCAATATTGAAAGCCAGCAGAAAAAGAACAAGAAGAGCAAGGATCCCAAAGGATAGCACACCGATAACCACATACAGCCACTGACGACTCCCTTTTTCATTTTGAGGTAATAAATTGATATCGACGAGCACTATATCACCTCTTTTAATCCTAAACCAATGGCGAGTAGAAACGCACTCGATAGTTCTTCATTGGTGTAGGCGTCCCGTGCCGCTGTCGGCACCTGGATAATATCGACCTCGAACCGATCTGATAAAAGGGTGTGGATTTCCCCTACCATGGGATGGTCACCGGTAACGTATATTTTATTAATCATGGCTTCATCATTTGTTAGTGTATATCGGTAAAAGCTGATCACTTTGTCGATTTCTTTCATCACGTCATCGAATTGAAGGGATTGAAAATCATTGTGATACATCCTCTCATCCATTACTTCCCGATCCTCCCCCAAGCCGATCGGCCTGAAAAATACAGGCTGATGATCATGAAAGATAGATACGGTCACATTAGCCTGATTGAAATAGAGGAGCATTTCATGGTCCTCTCTATGAGTTAGCTCCAATGAGTGAACATAGCGATAAAAGGCAAGTGGACTAATATCCGCCACAACGGGCTTTAAATGGGCATCAGTCAGGATCTGCTGATATTCCATGACAATATCTTCCGGTGCCGCCACCAGGATGATCTCTTTCTTGTCTCCTTTATTTCCTACAACCACCACATCAAAAACCGGATTTTCAAAAGGCAGGTGGATACTCGTCCCGATTTCCAGGAACAAGTGGCTCTTCACCTCATCGTCTTCAATATCGGATGATATCTCCATCTTCCTGATGATCATCTGAGTATTCGGAACGATGAATTGAACTTCCCTCTTCTTGATTCCCCAATCAAGGACACACTCTTCCAAAAAGACTTGAAAAGCTTCTTTTTCAATGATTTTGCCATCGGAGATCATCCCGTCAGCTATTCGTTTCTCTCCAAAATGGTGAATATGTAAAGGAGAAACAGATTTCAATTCTACAAATCGAATCCATTGATCACTGATGACGATATTGATTTTATTTTTATTCTTATTGAAGAGACGAGATAACATCTTGAATAACCCCTTTAGCTATATAAAGAAAAATACCAATGCAGGATTGGCTGGTGAAAGAAGTATGCTGCGAGTGTTCCTAATACGATATATGGCCCGAAAGCAATGGGTTCCCCTTTTTTGAAAAAACCAAGCATCAGGCCCGCAATACCGGCCACCGCTCCAAAAAGGGTAGCGAGGAAAAAGGAAAAAAGCATCACCTTGACCCCCACAACAAAACCAATCACAGCGAACAGTTTAATATCACCGCCACCCATTCCCCCTTTGCTGATGATGGCAATCAAAAGAAGCAGGCAAAAGCCGGTAATGCTCCCAGCAATGCTGTCCCACCAAGGGTTTAAAGGGATGAATATTCGTTCTGAGATAAACAGCACCGAAAAGAACAACAACACCTTATCGGGAATCACCATATATTTCAGATCACTGACCGTGATGATCATGAATAAAGAGACAAGTGTAAGAGCCACAATCAGCTCCGGCTGAAAGCCTAACATAATATAAGAAAGTAAGAATAAGAGTCCGGTAGATAGTTCCATCAATGGATAAAGAGGAGAAATGCGCCCCTTACACTGAGCGCATTTTCCCCCTTGTGTGATATAGGATAGTACGGGTATCAGTTCCTTGGCTGTCAGCGTATGTTGACAGTACGGGCAGGCTGATCTTGGTTTGACGATTGACTTTTTGAGCGGTATCCGAAGGCCGACTACGTTGTAGAAGGAGCCTAGGAGGAGACCGTAGATGAAAGCTATTACACCCATATTACATATCTACATCATCTCGAGTGATTTCATCTGGATTATCATTGTCTAGATAGAGACTTGTACCATTTGATAAGGTAACTGTATGGTCTCCATCTGCATCGATAGTTACAAATGAAGCCTGACCATCGTACGTACCTCCAGACGGATTATCTACAGGCTCAAGATATCCATTATCTTCTAATGTATCTAAATTTATTTGCCCACCATCTGCAATTTCTTCTCCAGTCATTGATAATCTTGCAGCATTAACCATCTGCTGAGCATTTGCAATATGGGCATCAGCACGAGAGTTATTAATCAACCCACCAATACTAGGAATCGCAATCGCCGCAATAATACCTAAAATAACGACAACAGCAAGTAATTCGATAAGCGTCAATCCCCGCTCATTTTTCAATCTTTTCCCCATTTTCTTTAACATGGTAATTCCTCCTGTTTATATATCTTTTACTAAAAACTAGTAATCTAGTACTAGTATACAACACTCATCCGACAAAAAAATCAAATTTTTTGTAAAATTATAGGTATTTTCTAATAGTTTTGAACATTATTGAAGATTTCGAACATCGGAACTAAAATCGAGGTCACGATTGTCCCGACCAGACCTGCCAGCATGACGATCATGAGTGGTTCGATCAGTGATTTAAGACGGTCTGTCGCACTTTCCACTTCTTTTTCGTAGAAGTCCGCTACTTTCGCCAGCATAGAGTCAAGGGATCCTGTCTCTTCCCCTATTGCAATCATCTGCGTCACCAATGGAGGAAAAGCCCAATGCCGTTTCATTGGGTCTGTAAGGGACGTCCCCTTCTCCAATGACCTCCGGGATTCGCCGATCACACGTGCTACCACTTCATTTTCCACAACTTTTTCGACGATGGCTAATGCTTGTAAAATAGGGACTGAGCTTGAAAATAATGAGCTTAATGTTCTCGTCATTCTCGCCAGTACCGCTTTCTGCAACATCTTCCCGAAAATCGGGATCCTCAGGATGGCATAGTCCAGATAATACTTCGATCGTTTATCTCTTCTTAACATGGCCAGAGAGAAAGCAATGAATACAAAAAACAAAATGATGATATACCAGAACTTTTGCATGAATTCACTTGAAGCAATAACAAACTTTGTGATGGCGGGCAGTTCGCCGCCGAAATCGGTCAGCATATTCACGAACGTCGGCACAACGGCAGCCAGTAAGAATATCACGACACCGATGGCAATGACGCCGACAACCATTGGATACGCTAACGCCGAAATGATTTTCTGTTTCGTGATATGCTGCTTTTCATAATGAGTGGCGAGCCCTTCCAATGTCTCATCCAGGCTCCCTGACGCTTCCCCGGCCTTTAGCATATTGATCAGCATTGGTTCAAAAATCTTCTTGTGACGGGAGAAGGCTTCAGATAATGGGTTCCCATCCCGCAATTCATCCTCGATTTCCGTTAGGGCTTTACCGAGTGCCTTACTCTCTGTCTGCTCGGCCAGGATATGAGTCGAATCAACCACTGTGACCCCGGCTTGAAGAAGGGTCGCAAACTGGCGCAGAAAAATAACAAGATGCTGTAATTTCACCGGGTTGCCGATCGTTATGTCTTTGGTCATGAGTGTCTCAGGCATTTCCAGGATTTCAATGACCCTTACTTCCTGCTTTTTTAACTGGATGAGTGCATCCTTCTTGGATGATGCCGTGATGATCCCAGACTTCTTTCCTTTTTGGTCCCTGCCTGTGTACTTATAACGTCCCATTTATTGAGGAATCTCCTCTCTGGTATAAGGAAACGCCATTTCCTTTGAAATGATGCCACTTTCATAAAGCCTCATCACACTGTCGCTCATGATGTGCATGCCTGAATTCTTGGAAGTCTGCATGACATTTTGAATTTGGTGGACTTTTTCGGAACGAATCAAATTGGCAATCGCTGCATTATTCATGAGGAGCTCTGTCGCAGCTCTTCTTCCTTTTTTATCCACTGTGGCAAACAATCTCTGTGAAAGGATCCCGACCAGGACCGATGCCAACTGTACGCGGATTTGCGATTGCTGCTCCGGCGGGAAAACGTCTACAATCCGCTCGATGGTGGCAGGGGCACTGGATGTATGAAGGGTTGCCAGTACCAGATGACCGGTTTCCGCTGCCGTGATGGCAGTATGTATCGTCTCCAGGTCCCTCATTTCCCCTACGAGAATAATATCCGGATCCTGTCTCAAGGCACTTCTCAACCCTTTTGAAAATGACCTTGTATCAAATCCCACTTCCCGCTGATCGATGATGGATGCCCCATGTTTGTGCAGGTATTCGATGGGGTCTTCCAGGGTAATGATATGCTTCCTCATTTTCCGGTTCATATAATCCACTATGGATGCGAGTGTGGTCGACTTTCCACTTCCCGTAGGTCCGGTAACAAGGAAGAGACCCTGTGGTTTTTCAGCAATCGTCTTCAATGCATGGGGAAGAAACAATTCCTCCATTGTAGGGATGGAAGTCGGGATGACACGTATGGCCAGAGATATACAGGAACGTTGTTTGAATGCATTCACCCTGAACCTTGAAACGCCCGGGATTCCATAGGAAAAGTCCAATTCACCCACTTCTTCAAAAGAGGGATAGATTGTTTCAGAAATGATGGCCTTTGCCATTGATTCCGTGTTATCAGGCAATAAGTTCTCTTTACCGAATCTTTTCAAGTCCCCATGTATGCGGAAGATAGGAGGGGAGCCGACAGTAAGATGGATATCGGACGCGCCTAACTCGTAAGCAGACTTTAGAAGATAATCAACTTTTTCTTTCAATACATTCACCTACTCTGAAATCGCTACTCTTAATACTTCTTCGGTCGTGGTCAAGCCCTGTTTTACTTTCAGCAAGCCGTCATCAATTAAGAAAATGGTTTTATTCCGTACGGCATGCTCCCTTAACTTGGAGAAGGGTTCGTTGTTCAGAATGACCTTCTTCATTTCATCATTCATGACGAGGACCTCATGAATGGCAATCCGACCTTTATATCCTGTCATATTACAGGAGGAGCACCCCTGCCCTCTCGTGATGGTCTCGATCTTCATGCCCCTTTTGGCAAATATCTCAATCTCCCGCCTGGTAGCCGGCATCTCTTGTTTGCAATCACGGCATACCTTCCTGATCAAGCGTTGAGCCACGACCCCGCTTAGTGATGAGGCAACCAAAAAGGGCTCTACACCCATATCCAATAGTCTTGTCACCGTACTGATTGAGTCATTGGTATGGATGGTACTCAACACGAGATGACCGGTTAAGGAAGCACGGATAGATACTTCGACTGTCTCCCTGTCACGTATTTCCCCGACCATGATAATATTTGGATCTTGACGCAAAATGGCCCGAAGCCCCTTCGCAAAGGTCAAACCGACATTTTGATTCACACCGATCTGGTTGATGCCCTCCAGCTGATACTCAACGGGATCTTCTATTGTAATGATGTTCACTTCTTCACTGTTGAGGTGATTTAAGGCAGCATATAAAGTAGAAGACTTCCCAGAACCGGTTGGTCCCGTGATGAGGACAATCCCTGTCGGCTGCTGAATCATCTTCATGAACCTCTGTTGATTTACCTTGTTGAACCCCAGTTTTAAGAGGTCATTCAGGCTAGATCCTAAATCCAGAATCCTCAATACAATTTTCTCTCCATAGACTGTCGGTAGTGTCGACACACGCAGGTCGATGGGATGAAAGTCGATATTCACCTTGATCCTCCCGTCCTGAGGTACCCTGAATTCGGTTATGTCGAGATTCGCCATGATTTTAAGCCTGGCAATCAACATACTTTGCATGTGCTTCGGGAGATTTCTTTCTGTCCTAAGAATGCCGTCCACCCTGTAACGTATGACGACTTTGGTTTCCTGAGGGTCGATATGTATATCACTTGCTTTTTGGGTCACAGCATTCGAAAGGATTCCGTTCACTAATCGGACGATGGGTGAATCGGAATCCACCTCCGTTTCTTCTTCTGCTCTATTTTGATCCCGATTCTGCTGAAATAGGTCTTCAAATCCATCCTCTAAGTCATAAAACTTATTGATGACTTTCAGAATATCATCCTTGGTTGCAATCGCTGTCTCGATTTGAAAGCCTGTGGCCAAGCGCAGATCCTCTATGGCGTAAAAGTCCAAAGGATCGCTCATGGCTACAAAAAGCCTGTCCCCTTCTTTTTTAAGGGGGATCATCAGGTTCCGCTTAGCCGATTCTTTAGGAATCAAGTGGAATAAGTTCGTTTCAAAGGGGTACCTGTATAGGCTGACATGGGGAATCCCCAATTGAAATTCCAGTACTTCAATCAACTGCTGTTCCGTAATATATCCTCTTTGAAGCAGGGCATCCCCTAACTTCTGTCCCTTCGCCTTATCTTTCAGGGTATCTTGTAACTGAGATGCGGATATGATCCCTGCTTCAACCAGCAGGTCTCCAAGCCTCTTTCTAATCGTGGTCACCTTATCACCCGCTTTCACGACTTATTTAATGTCTTTTTTCTTTGGTTTTGCTTCTCCATCTGATGGTCTTGAAGAATCCTGGTCGGCAGGATCTTCCCTTTCCTTCTCTGGGGAATGGTTCTCGTTCTCTTCCTCATCCATTGAGGAAGTGTCATCCTTTTCCCCATCATTCGATTCTTGATTCGATGATTCTTCACCGTTCTCCCCGGTTGGCACATTATCGAATGTTCCACTTGGGGTTTCCTGTAATTCCTGCAGTGGATACACCGTAATCTTATGCTGTGGTGCATAAAAATCTTCATTAATCAGTTCTTCTGAAAGGATTTCACCTGTAGAACTCAGTTTTTGCTTATAGACCCGAATCAGGACCCCGTCTTTCCCTTCTTGTTGAATATCGATGCTTCCTTTTTCAACAAAAGGGCTAAACTGTTTAATCACCCGTGGAGGGAACGTTTCCTTTTCCGACAAACGGACATTATAAGAGTTTGGGAAAGGGATCCCCTGCAATTGAGCCTTGATCCTATTCTCTTGGATGGCAAGCTTCACCTCATAACCGGTTGAATTAGGATTGGTGATGACAAAATCCTGGTTATTCATCGGATTGAATTTCGCTTCAAAGCCAAGGGTGACATAGTCCGGAAGCAGCTTGCTTATATTTCGTTCAATGATAGAAAAGTTGGAATGTAAGGTGATCTGATAGAGTAATGATGCAACCGGACTTAAATCAGCCTGTGATTCAACTACAAAACCTTCTGTTTCCAGGAAATCCGAAAAGGAAAATTGGGAATTGGGTACAATGGGAATGGAGGGATAATTGTCGATAAAGCTCTTGATCGTTGGTGTAACCTCTAATTCATTCGACACGGCCTCATACAGGACTTGTGGAGACTCATTACTGGCTGCATAATCGTATATCTGTAAACTCTCTTCTTTATGAAGACTACCAGCCAGAGAGAGGATATACTCCCGTAAAGATGGCAGGTTGATGTCTTCTCCCCTATAGTCAGCGAACTGATTTGAAAGAAACGCATCGAATGCCTTTTCATCCATCGTCACAATTAAACTTGTGTTTTCATCATCAACAAGTTTCTCTATGCTTTCTTCCAAATGAAATTGAAAGAGAGATGGGTCGATTTTGGCTGTTTCTCCATTGAAATCAAGCATCAGGTTTTGATTTACCTTCCACTCCTCTACTTTCTCATCCAGTATCTTCATTGCTTCCTCTTTGTTTGCTCCACCCAGTTTAATAGATGCAACCGCTGCATGTTTCGATAGATTGAGTGACTTAACAAAGAACGTTTCATAAGCAAAGACGCCTAAATGAGAAAATCCATATAGAAAGAATGTGGATAAGAACAAAACGGTCATCAGTTTAACAAGTAGACCTTTTTTCACACTAGGCGCTCCTTCCTGACTCCTACTTAATATTCATCGTTAAATCAACAAAAACAGATGGACCTGCGTCTTGAGCAGCTTTAATATCAGCTTCGGTTAGAGATGAACCTTTAGCAATTAATAGATTCCCCTCTAAATTATATATATCTTCAATCACTCTTTTTCCTGTGAGTAATTGAGTCTGTTTCGTTTTAATGGTCTCTAAGCCATGTTGGTGCGGTTGTAAAGGCAGAGGCTCTTCTTCGAAAACAGGATCAGGACTTACAAGTTGATCAAATGATCCTTTAAAATATTCTGCAGCGTCTTCGTTCACAATAATGATATCTTTCCCAAATGTTAGAACATGTTCCGTACCAAGGAAAAACGTGTTATCTTGGGCATTTAATTCTAAGGAAACAATAGCCCCGGTTTCATCATCCACATAAAACTCTTGAATGCTGCCGATCATTTGGCCTTTGCGGGTCATCACGCGGGTATCGTTAATTTTAATTTTTTTATTCACCAGCTGGTTCGCAATCGGGATTTCATTTAAATCGATTACGGCATTCTCATTTTCGACTGTTACGGCATATTCCCCTATACCAACTATCTTTTTAAACGGGATCGCCTTCACACTGACCTGCCAATCTTCATGCTCGATGGTCAGAAAATCAACCGAGCCCTTTTCCGGATTGATTACAAGGGATTTGACCCTCCCTATTTCACTTCCATCGGATATACTGATAATCGGTAAAGCTTTCATTTCTGCACTCTTTTTCATGTCATCTCACCTATTCTGTCAATTTAATTTCGTTTAACTTTTCCCATGCAAACTCATTTGTTTGCTCAATGTCCATTTTAATATACGGATACTCATTGAATCTCTTTGAAATCCCGTCAGTAAACATTTGTAAGTCATCGTATTGCTCTGTTGAAATGTAATGATCCATTAATATTCTTGCAAATGTATAGTAATCTTGATCGTGTAAACTTGGATGTAAGTAATGCTTAATCATGTTTTCCATCTGGTAGGACGATAAAATGCTCTTCGAGAGTGTGATTTGTTCAATCATGGTTTTCATAACCTCTCTCATGATCCTGGATCTTTTAGGAAGTGCATGTACGTGAAGGTCTTCTTCACTGATTTCTTCAGCAATACTATCCTCTGTATCCTCAAATATTTTGGGGTCCTCACCTTCAACTAAAATATCTTCCATTTCATCTTCAGAACCCGGTAAGTCCTCTAAATCTTCTACAGGTTCCAGTTGATCATCAACTACATCCTTCATTTCTTCATTTTCATTCTCAATGTTCTCGTCAGGTTCATTTATTAATCTTTCAATCTCACTTAAAACGATATCAGAAGACTCATTTCCTTCTTCTATTTCTTTTTTAGCTTCGTTTTCTTCGTATTCACCGGTATTCTCTATGAACCATTCACTTTCATCATCATCGACATTTTTCGACTCAGTTTCAGCGGCAGGGTACCCCTCTATGATATCGACAGCTTGTAACGGTTCATCTTGTTTTAAAGATCCATCTGTTTCAAGATCTCCTTGTGCCACGTCTACTTCGATTTCATAAAGATCCTCTGATTCAATTGGAGCTATTTCTTCTTCAACCGGAACGGAATTCACGGTATCCTCAATCAAATCCATTTTTTCTTCCTCAGCTTCAGTTTCATCCTTTTTATTATGTACATTATCCTTTAATCCCTTATGTTTATGGACTATTTGCATAGGTTCTTCTTCCAAATCCATCTCAGTGCCGGTAGCCAGGACTAAAAGACCACTGAATCGTTGCTCAATCACATAAGAAGAAAGACCTAACAAAACCATTAACATGATTCCAATCATCCAAATTGGATACTGGGTAGACGCGACTAATCCAAGGAGCGTTAAACCAAATGCAACACCGGCAATTAGTAGTTTCCCTTTTACGCTGATGCCTATCGGAATAAAATATAAAATAGGTAGCAACAGAATAAGTGCAAGTAATGAAAATAGGTAGATCATCTTACATCCATCTCCTCCCTATGATATATTTCTTATAAATCAGACTTTTTTTAACAAGTTTCGACTACTAGATATTGTATAATAAAGTCAGGTAATTTGAAAGCAGGTGTTGGGTTGAAACTTATAAAAATATTAAAAAATAATAGAGGCTTCACTTTAATTGAACTTTTGGTTTCAATTACAATCCTGGGGATCGTCCTTCTAAGTTTCATGAATTTTTTCCTTCAATCCAGTACATATACGAATGGCAATCAAAAGAAGACAGTAGGGGTCAATGTAGCCAGAAATGTCTTAATGTTCATGGAAAAACAAGACTTCCTTGAGGTCAGGGACTTTTTCTATGAAGTGAATATAGGCAGTAAAGATCCGAAAGATGAATTTTATAAATTATTCATTTGCGGGGATGAATACCAAACCTTCCCTAACTTCTCTACTGAATCAGAAATGATTGATTCCTGTCCGGACAAGAAAAATATAAATATAAACGGGTTAGAATATGAGACTGAGATTTTATCCGGAGAAGTCACGAACCCTGATGAATTAGATTACTATATTCCTATTACAATCGAAGTTAGGTGGAATATCAATGATAGAGAATACAGTGCGACTGTTGATGGAAAAGTTAAAAGCGAAGATATCCGATAATAGAGGTATTACCCTGGTTGAGTTATTACTTACCTTATCCATATCGGCTATCCTGTTACCCGTTACATACGGGGCAATGATTACCGGCTATAAGATTTACGAGAAAGTTTCGATCGATGCACAATTAAGGGAAGACGCAGATTATGTTTCTGCAATGGTAATGAAGAATCTTTATTCATACCCCTTCGATACAATTGAAGAATGCGTGCCATCCTCTTCTACTTGTGTAAAGTTTATAAACAGCAGTGAACTATCTGTAGCGCCCTATTCAGGAAAATCCTTCTATCAGGTAGAGGAAGAAGAGATTGTGAATGATGAACAAATCTTGCAACTAGTTCAAGTCGGGGAGAAAAAACAATGGAGCTTTGACGGGGCAATATTAACTACACCTTCTGACTTTTCGGGATCCATCATCACTTCCACCTGCACTTCTAAACCGTGCAATGAAGCGATCATACAGCTATCGTACAAAGTTTCACATCCTAATTTCGATAAAACCCTTAATTTAGAGAGCAGCTTCGGATTTTAGAAGGGAGAAAATAGCTTGATAACCAATCAAAGAGGAAATGCCTTACTTACCGTTTTAATTACATCTCTTGTTATGGTGACAATCGGTATGGCTATCATAAGTTCGACGATAGGTGGAGCTAAACGAACTGAAGTCAGAGAGACCGACATTGACATTACATATGAAGGCCTAAAGGCAGCAGAAGAAATTTCATCCAAGCTTGTCTTTCAATTGCAGCCCACAAAGGAGTTAGAAATCAGCACATTGACACCAGCGAATATAAATTCGAAAGTAGCAGCCTTTTTTCAATCTTCCATTCTTCCATCCTATCAGTCTACCGATAGAATAAAGTGTGTCACCATCATTGATGTGAGTGGGACCAGTGCAATAAACCTACTGGGTGACCACTGTACGAAATCCAACATTCCTGATTTCAAAACCTTTGAGCTGGACTATCTTGGCACCAATCTTACGAGAGTGTATGAAATCCTGATTCAAACAAAAAACCCTTCTTCTGAACAAGGGAAAGTCGAAAAGACCGTTCGAAAAAGGGTCATTTTATCGCCCGTCCCAAGCTTCCTTAAGTATACTCTAGGTTCAAGGGAACAGCTTCAATTAAATGGATCTCCACATCTGGTCGGTAACATCTATGCTCACTCTTTAGGCATAAGTGAAGATGCCGACTACCAACTTTCTAATAAACAGGAGAAAACATACCCATCACCATTTCCGTCCGTTATCGGGGACTTGTATACAAGCTACAACAAAGCGAATTATGAACATATGAAAAGCTTGATAACTTCAAATCAGTTCTATCCGCTTATAGCACCTCCCAAAGTAAAACAGGATAGTCAATTTACTGATATTTCATTTAATCAAACTTACGAAGAAGAGGTTAGCAAAGTATTAGAATCTCTTGATCTACCAATGAGAAATAACATTTCCCAAACAAATTTAATGAGTTCAATCAGAACTGTTTTTCTTTCTAATTCCTTCTCTCCTGCCCTTGTTGAAGATGGGATTTTGGATGCGAGATCCCAGGGGAAGGTTAAGGTGAATGGAAACATTACTATTAGAGGGCTACAGTATTCAGGGGTGGACCTGCTTGTAGATGGTGATGTGAATATTATCGCAAGTTCTCCAATGAATATCGGGAATATCATTTCGACTGGGAATGTGACGATTTCTAATTTAGAGGGAGAAATGACCATTGATAATATCGTGGCAGCAGGAAGAGTATCCATAGAGGCAAATTCACCCGTAATGCTGCAGGAGAATATAGTTAGTTTTGATCATATCTCTTTTCAATCACAAAATTCCACTTCCGTCATATCGGGAAATGTATTTTCAGGCAGGAATTTAACCATATTGGGTGATGCCAATGACCCATCAGGTGAGAATGATGAAATCAAGTTTGATTCCGTCATTTACGCAAGGGGAAAAACAAGTATTTCTAACTTGAATATAACCGGCAAAGAGAGTGAAGACGGCACAAATAATACAGGAGAATTAATTTTACTCTCTAAAGGAGAGTTACTATTAACAAGAATGAATGAATTTCAGTATTATGCTCAGGAGAAGGAAAAGGACGAATTACGTTTGCTGCCCGATCTAGCTGAGGGCATCAAGCCGTTACAAGCTTTTTTCTACACGGATAGTGACGCTACCCTTTATGGAGTTGGTTCATTATTTTATGTTAACGGCGGAGTCTTCTCAAAAGGCAACCTTACAGTGAATGCTGTTCGTGGGGACGTAGACAATATTGATGATGCAAATCAGAGCTCCCCCTCAAATCAGCAAGAGAAACTGTCAAGATTCATCGTAAACTATAACAAAGATGTCCTTCTTTCAAAGCTGGATACTTTACCAAAGGTTGAAGCCCTCTCATTAATCAGTGATGAGATAATAGTTGAATGAAAAAAGGGAGGTCCATTATCAAGGACCTCCCTTTCTATCACCATCTTCCATCGATATCCCCATCTCCGGTCTCCGGGTTTTCAGTTTCATCTTCTCCTGCAACCACTTCGAAAATCGCAATCGCCTTTATATCAGGATCTTCTTCAGAAGTAACCGTTATCGTCGTCACCCCTGTATTTTTAGGTATAACCTTCCAAACTCCATTTTCTTGCACGATGTCTACAACATCGTTACCTGTGTCGAGAACGTTCTTTATGTTTTTATTGGTTGCATTTTCAGGATTGAATACTAAATGAGAGTGTATATCGAATGCGTTACCTTCCAGCAATAAAGTGTACTTCGATTTTGTGAAGTCCATGCTTTCCAGATTCACAATCCTTGATTTAACAATGACTCGGATCATTTTTTTGTATTTCCCATTCTTGGTTTCAACTTCCACTAGATCCTCGCCGGGAGATAATCCTGTCATTCGGTTCTCTTTGATGGAATTGACTTGACTGTATGAGGAGTTAATCATTCCATCATCACCTTGTAGAACCCTCACATTATAATTATTGTTCGGTTTTCCAAACGGGAAGATATCGATATTGAATGACTGGGTTTCTCCAACATATAATTCAATTAATGAAGGTACACGTATTAATTCGTCACCCTCGATCCAAATGGTACTTTCAATAATGTAATCCTCTATTGCAAAGCCGCCAACGGCTTTTACACGGATTTCATTCTTCCCGAAACGATCAATGATTTTCGTATCTTCCAACTCAATTTCTGTCCATTCACCGTTTGTTTCTTCATTAAGAAGTTGATAGTGGTAAGAAATATTTCCTCCAGGAATACCATTAGAGAGATAGAATTCCACTTCATTCGAGACAGAAGAACCATCATCTAAAATAGTTTCTGTGAGTGGGTCTTTTACTATTAATTCAGGAACGAATGGTAAAACAGCGGTTGCTCCATTTTTGTAGGTAATAGTAAGCTGTGTAGGTTCACTCTCCAATGATTTTACAGGCATAATCGGGTATCGACTATCGACTCCAGGTTCCAGTGTTGCTACAACAGTTTCCGTTTGCCCCTGTATTCTAACCTTCTTGATCGTACCGTTTGAATAACCATCAAATGCAAATTCCCTTCCATTTTGCATTTGACGTGTTCTTACTTTCGCGCTTATTTCGTTATTATTCGGGCTCAGATTACTGCTCACTTTGTTCCCATATCGTGAATCGACATAATAGACTTTCGCTTGTGGCATTTTCACATTATTAATGGCCCAGACGGCGTTCATCGTTACAGGTATTTCAAGTGCAGGTTTAGTAAACGCACCGTTTTCAAAGCTCATCTTTTGTTTAACCTTGATTATGGCAATTTGTTGTCCATTGATATTCTGAATTGTTACATTAGGGCTTTCTTTAACGGTGATACCCTCTGGTAAGGGCTGGTGTATAGTAATCTCACTTAAATCACCATTTGCTTTCGGATTTACCAACCCGCCAAAATCAAGTTTGAACAGTCCTGTGAAAGTATTTGTTTCTTTTCCATCCTCAATAATTAAATTGAACAGGTCTTGATTAATTTTATTTAAGTCTACCCTTCCTGTGACCGATGCAGGTGCATCATCTTTCACTTCAATCGTCACAGACTTTCTATCACTAGATCGCCATTCTGTTTCTTCTGCCGTTTTAAACTGTACTTTTAAATCCTTAAACATATAGGATCCCTTATTGGAGAATTCCACCGGAAGCGATACTGTAATAGGAGTTGGTACCCCCTGCCCTACTTCGTATACTGTGGAAAATGGCAAATAAACTTTATTATTCATCACTGTGTATTGATTTTGGTCAACTGTCACATTTTCCGGCAACTGTACGACAATTTCGCCATCCAATTTAACTGAATTCAATTTGTTGGCTAATTTTTCGAATGCATCAGAGACGCTTCCTTCACTGGCTTTAATGAAACTACCCGACGTTTGCTGTGCCAGCATTTCAAGATAACGATCGTCCAGGTCTCCTTCTCCATAACCAAGGGTATGCATGGTGATTTTATCGTTGTAGATTTCCTTGGATACTTCAAGGCCTTTTTGTTTGATTAAAGCCTGCATTCGCTGGCTATTCGTTTCCAGCTCACCTGGATTGTACCAACCTGCATTAAATGATGTACCATCCATAGTAAAGGAAGGAATGTATAAAGACTTCAATTTACTATTATCCGGCGAGTATATTTTATGTAGCCATCGATTGTAACTGTATCTATTTTGAAAGTCATATACCAGTTGTTGATCACTCTCGACAACACTTGTTTCACTACAAAAAAACAAAAATGGCTTGGTACATACTTCTTTTTTCACTTTTTCAATCGACGTCGCAATCATCGGCTGTCCATCGGTTAAGAAGACAATATACTTTTCATTCTTGGAATCTTTCAGCATATTCTTCGCTGCACGCAAGGGGTCTGTGTAATTGGTGCCTCCATAAGCGGTGGTATGTAACATGGAAGTTTTAATAGCATCGAGGTCATTACTTAATGGAAGTATCGTTTCTATATCTGAAGAAAAGGTAATTAGAGAGAAGCGATCATTACTTTGTTTGTTCTTCTCAAAGAATTGTACGGCATTGGTCAGCCCATCCTTTGCATTTTGCATTTTATCCCTGGTGCTATTCATCGATCCTGACTTATCGAAGACAAAAACGATGTCTATAGGAGGTCGATTCGTTTCTTTCACCTCTCCTATTGGATTGATATGAAAGTCTAATGATGCTTTGGCATTACCATTCACCGGCTTAACAATTACTTCTTGGGACGGGGTAACATTGAAGTCTACTCTTAAATCTGAAGTTCCCTTGGAATAGGTATTTGTCGAATTAAAAATAAATGCCAGAAAAAGGATGAAAAGTAATAGTAGTGGAATCTTTCCCTGAATTCTCATAATATCCCTCATTTGGTTATCCTATAATGCTTTTATTATATCAATCTTCAAACTATTATAATAGGACTTAATACTCAAAATAAAGAAAAAAGATGTCTATTGTCGAATAGACACCCTTTTAACTATTTCACATACTGAGCCACCCGATTCCGCCCGGCCTGCTTTGCACCCGTATAAAGAGCGCGGTCCGCATGGCGGATGAGTGCCAGGGTATCTTCTGCATCTTCAGGTGCGGTTGAAACTCCGATGCTTGCGGTGATCCGGACCATCATCTGTTTGTTGGATTCATCGAGACTGTCATGGATGGCAAAGGGTTTGTTGGCTATCTCACCCCTGACATGCTCTGCCAGGATGAGCGCTTCATCCCGTTTTGTATCCGGAAGAAGGATGACAAATTCCTCCCCTCCATACCTGGCAACCGTCCCCCTGGTATCAATAAGGGTACGAAGGCGGTCTGCAAGTTCAATCAGGATTTCGTTACCGCTCTGGTGACCATAGTTATCGTTAATGACCTTGAAATGATCAAGGTCGAGCATGATGAGGGATAGACTTTTCCTTTTCCCGACATCGAGATGACTGAACTCCAGGGAGAGGAGATCTTCAAAATAGCGGTAATTATAAAGTCCTGTCAGGGCACATCTCTCACTGTTTTTCTTCGTTCGTTCATGATGCCTTGCATTGGCGATCGCCACCCCGAAATAGGAGCATAAAATATCGACGATCATCAATTGATATTTTTCATAGGCTTTCTTTTTGGAAGAAGCCAATAGAAGGATCCCTCGGACCTTTTGACTTCTTACAATGGGTACGCACAGAACGCTTTCCACTCCATCAGGCATGTACCCTTCAGCGATCCCGGTCCATTCAGATCGTGAAGTATAGAGGACGGACTTCCCTGTTTCCCACACTACACCGCTGATCCCCTGGCTTTTCTTTAAAGGACGCAGGTTATTGGACTTCATTTCTCCATTTTCCACCCGTCTTAACAGGACAAGTTCTTCTTCCTTGCAATCAAGGATATAGGCATATTCAACCGGCAGGGTCTCAATGATCTTCTCGATGAATATATCAAGCACTTCATTCACTTTAAGGCTTTCCGTTAACTGGTGACCGATTTCACCCGCTTTTTGAAGGTATTCATTGATCTTTTCAGAAGAGTTATACATCTTCAAGATGATCGATAAGCTCACAAAAGGGATACCTATCAATAACGAAGCGAAGGCTCCCAGTTCAAACGTTAAATAATAGAGAGATAAAGAAAGAGGGAACATGATCATGTTTGCCGTAAAGTCCCATACGAAGTCCTTGCTGTAAAAGCGGACATCACTATTCACCAGATAGTGTTGATAGAGCAGAAGCAGTATCTGGTTGACCATGATCGACACGATTTGATAACTCAATATAGGAAGGATTAATTGACTGATATCTCTTAAACCGACTTCTCCACCGAATAAAAAATAGACCAGACCGCTGACTAATGAAACGATATAGAACATGACAGAATTCAAGGGGATTCTATGCCAATCATTTTTGGTCAATTGAAGCCGTATGAGCAATGGAATGATAGAGAACTGCATGAGGATGATCTCAACAAATAAACCATACTTTATAAACCCTACTAGGGTCACCCACTGGATGAAGAAGATGGTCGCACCATTTATCACAATGGGCATAAGCGGGATAAAAGTAGCGAAAGCCACCAATGTTAATAGCTCTAACTCATTTCCTGCAATATTCTCAGGAGGATAGTATTGATAGGTCATATACAAACCAGCAGGTACAACGGCCAGCCAGGTCAGTAATATGTACAGCTTCTTTTTTACTGATAACGTCATATCTATCCCCCATAGGTCCACAATTAATTTAATATAGTTCGATCATACTATACTAGTTAAATAGTCACAAGTTTAAGAATATTTTATCAAAGCAGTCCAATAAAGTCACTTACTTTTTTCTGTAATTTTCCAGGTGGTCCAGCAGAAATGGTTTAACCTCGGATAAAAAGTATAGTGAACCTGTTATTAACAGGATATCTTCTTCTTTCATGCCTTGAACTTTTTCAGGAAGGTAGTCTCTCCATTGGTGAACTTTCATCTTATCGGGATGGGAAGATAGTTCATAAAGCTCTTCAACTGACGCGACTCGTGGAAAGTCAAAGGTCGTGAATCCAATTGTCTCCACCGCTTCTTCCAATGTCGAGATCATCGGTTTTAATTCTTTGTCGTGTAGTGCTGAAAAGAGAACCGTTACCCTTTTATTGATGAATCGATCGTTTATGGTTTTCACCAAGGCTTGTACCCCTTCAGGATTATGGGCCCCATCAATATAAATCCCGGGATTGTATGATATAGCTTCCATTCTGCCTGGCCATGATGCCTTCTTTAGTCCCGCTTTAATATGGGGACTTGCTATTTTATGCTGTGCACTAAGAAGCTCTGTCACTTTAATGGCAATTGCTGCATTATTGATTTGGTGTGCACCGATCATGGAAAGCACATACGTTTCATTTTGAACAGGAGACGTGTATTGGAATCTCTCCCCTTTTTCGAGTAAGGCTTGACGTTCCACCGAAAAATCCTCTCCAAGTTCAAACAGGTCACTACCCATTTCCAGCGCTTTCTGTCTTATCACTTCGGCTGCTTCTTTCTGGTGAACCCCTGATATGACAGGAACAGAACGTTTGATGATCCCGGCTTTCTCAAAGGCTATGTCTTCTAATCTGCTTCCCAGAAATTGCATATGATCCAGACCGATGCTCGTTATGACTGAAACCATCGGTGTGATGACATTCGTCGAATCAAGTCTTCCTCCAAGCCCTACCTCATAAAGGACGAGATCGACAGGATGCATTTCGGCAAAGTAATAAAAGCTCATGGCTGTTATGACTTCGAATTCAGAGGGGGTTCCCCATTCAGAATGCTCCATGCTTTCGGCAATGGGCTTAATTTTTTCCACAAGAAGAGTTATTTCTTCATCAGAAACAGGTTCTCCATCAATGCTGATCCTCTCATTAAACCGTTCAAAATATGGTGAAGTAAAGGTGCCTACTGAATACCCTGATTCCTGTAGTATATTTCTCAAATAGGTTACAGTGGATCCCTTTCCGTTTGTTCCCCCGATATGAACGATTTGGAGCTTTTCATGAGGATTCCCTAGCTTCTCTAACAAGTACTGCATTCTCTCCAGACCCGGCTTGATTCCAAGTCTGAGTCTTGAGTGTATCCATCCAACGGCCTTTTCATAGGTTAACAATTTTAATCACTCCCCTTAAGGTTTCATTAGAAAGAGGGCTCAGGTCGGGGAAGATTGCCGGAGAGAAAACCTTCTTGCATCCCCTCAACCTTGACAATCAGACCCGATTCTAAAGCCCTCTTCTTATCCTCTGTTCAAAAGATTATAGTGATTTAAGCTCTTCGATTCTTGCTTTCACCGTCGCTTGTTTCTCTAAATAATCTTTTTCTTTTGCTTTTTCCTCATCTACTACATTTTGAGGAGCCTTGCTCACAAATTTTTCGTTGTTTAATTTGCCTTGAACCCGGGAAACTTCTTTCGTCCATTTCTCCAGTTCTTTTTGAAGACGGGCAATTTCTTCTTCGATGTTGATTAATCCTTCTAATGGAAGGAATAAGTCTACACCTGTTACAACCGCCGTCATCGCTTTATCCGGTGTAACTAAATCTGTACCCATTTCCAGCTTCTCTGGATTACAGAATTTTCCAATATATGCTTTGTTCTTCTCGATGATCGTGAGGGTGTGTGCATCTTTTGCCTTCAGCATCAAGTTGATTTGCTTACTCATCGGGGTGTTTACCTCTGCACGGACATTCCGTACGGCACGAATGATATCAACGAGCAGCTTCATCTCTTCTGCTGCCCCTTGGTCTGTCAATTCATCTTGAACCGTCGGCCATGCAGCTACTGTAATGGATTCGCCTTGATGCGGCAAGTTCTGCCATATTTCCTCGGTAATAAACGGCATGAATGGGTGTAGTAGTCTCATTGTGTTGTCGAGTACATAGGCCAAAATCGAACGGGTCGTTTTCTTAGCAGCTTCGTCCTCGCCATACAGAGGCAATTTCGCCATCTCGATATACCAATCACAGAAGTCATCCCAGATGAAGTTGTAAAGAACGCGTCCCACTTCACCAAATTCATAACGATCGGCTAATCGTGTCACGGTTTCGATCGTTTCATTTAAACGGGTAAGGATCCATTTATCCGCAACGGATTTTTCACCTGATAAATCGATCTCGTCGTATGTCATACCATCCATATTCATAAGGGCGAAACGGGATGCATTCCAAATCTTATTCGCAAAGTTCCAAACAGATTCTACTTTCTCAAAGGAGAAACGAAGATCCTGCCCGGGTGAGCTGCCTGTAGATAGGAAGTAACGAAGGGAATCGGCACCGTACTTTTCGATGACATCCATCGGATCTACACCATTACCTAATGACTTACTCATCTTGCGTCCATCTGCATCCCGAACCAGTCCGTGAATCAGTACGTCTTTAAATGGACGTTCTCCTGTGAACTCCAGTCCTTGGAAGATCATGCGCGATACCCAGAAACCGATGATATCGTAGCCGGTCACGAGTGTATTCGTTGGATAATAGCGTTTAAAGTCCTCTGCATCCAGATCCGGCCAGCCCATTGTTGAAAACGGCCATAGAGCTGAACTGAACCATGTATCCAGTACATCCTCTTCCTGGGTCCAGTTCTCAATGTCTTCCGGTGCTTCGTTGTTTACATAGATTTCGCCTGTTTCTTTATGATACCAGGCCGGGATGCGATGTCCCCACCAAAGCTGACGGGAAATACACCAGTCACGCGTGTTTTCCATCCAGCGCAGGTAAGACGTTTCAAAGCGATCAGGTACAAAGTTGACCTTGTTTTCATCCTGCTGAAGTTTCACCGCTTCCTCTGCCAGAGGATCCATCTTAACGAACCACTGAGTCGAAAGATAAGGCTCAACCACCGCTCCACTTCTTTCTGAGTGACCGACTGAATGCATATGCTCTTCAATCTTGAACAGAACTCCTGCTTCTTGAAGGTCCTTCACGATTTCCTTACGACATTGGAAACGATCCATCCCTTGGTATTTATCCGCCTTTTTATTCATGGTTCCGTCTTCGTTCATGACGAGAACACGTTCTAAATTGTGACGGTTTCCGATTTCGAAATCATTCGGGTCATGGGCAGGTGTAATTTTCACTGCACCGGAACCAAATTCCATATCAACGTAGTCATCTCCTACAATCGGAATTTCACGGCCAACGATAGGAAGGGTAACGGTTTTGCCAATTAGATGCTTGTAGCGATCATCTTCCGGGTGAACCGCAACGGCCGTATCTCCAAGCATCGTTTCCGGACGGGTTGTGGCAATTTCAATGTGACCACTTCCATCTGCCAGCGGATATTTCATATGATAGAATGCACCTTGTACATCCTGATGAATGACCTCTATGTCTGAAAGGGCCGTTTTCGTTGCCGGATCCCAGTTGATGATGTATTCACCACGGTAGATTAAGTCTTTTTTATAAAGGTCGATAAATACCTTTTGTACAGCTTCCGATAAGCCCTCGTCCAACGTGAAACGCTCACGGCTATAGTCCAGGCCTAATCCAACCTTAGACCATTGCTGACGGATATGCTCGGCATATTCTTCTTTCCATTTCCATGTTTCTTCTACGAACTTTTCACGACCTAAGTCATAACGTGAAATGCCTTGATTGCGAAGTTTTTCATCCACTTTCGCCTGTGTCGCAATTCCGGCATGGTCCATACCCGGCAGCCATAATACATCGTAACCCTGCATGCGCTTCATTCTTGTCAGGATATCTTGCAGCGTCGTGTCCCAAGCATGACCAAGATGAAGTTTTCCTGTTACGTTCGGAGGAGGAATGACAATTGTGTATGGCTCCTTCTCCTTATCGTTTTTGGCTTCGAAATATTTACCTTCCAGCCACCATTTGTATCTGCCCTGCTCAATGGCATTGGGATCATATTTTGTCGGCATGGATAATTGCTGATCTTGAGTTTCCATTTGTTTTCCTCCTATATTAGTGCTGAATTACTACACTTTTCTAAAAAAAATAAAAAAATCCCCCGTCCTATGAAAAGGACGAAGGATTCCATTCGCGGTACCACCTTTTTTCTCAGGAGAAATAAGCCTCCTGAACTCTCGACGATTATAACGGCTTTTAACCGGCTTCTACTACTCTCATTTCATAGAAACAGCTCTTCAGGCGACCTTCCATTGTCTTAACGTAGAAAATCTCTCAGCTAACGATTTTCCTCTCTGAAAGTAAGGATCAATGTACTCTTCCTGTTCATTGCTTTTCAAGATTATTTATTTACTCATTATAGTATAGGAAAAGATAAACTTTCGTCAATCATTATCGGCAATTTCATCGAAAAATATTCATTTCGCCTATACATAGGCACCATTTTATTCTGTATTCATAAGATAAAGTAGTGAATACACCCAGGAAAGTGAGTGGACGAATATGAAAAAAATCAATCAATATACCATGCAGAAATGGATGGGAAACGCCCGGTTAATATGTAAGCAATTCATCATTCCTTTTACGATCTTTCAAGGGGTCCGGACCATTTTGCTTCCAACCACTTTTGACGTCCTTCTTTTAACTCTTTTTATCGGGATAGGCCTTGCCATTTATTTCGATTGGATATAATGGACTGACGAAATGTGGACTTCGCCAGTCCTTTTTTTATTCTGCCTCGGCCGCCTGCTCCTGTTTCTTTTTTTCCATTTCATCTAAACGCATGACCACGTATTCCGTGTTTTTCAGAAGCCAGTAATGCCGTTGCAGCTTCTTAAGGGATTTCCGTTCATTCCGCTTATCCTTCGGTGTATGAAAATATTTTTCCACCACAGCGATGACAGAGCTTGGGTAAGCTAAATAACTCATGAACAGGAGCCGCTCTTCATTACGCACGGTAAAATGCTGAAAATACGTGGTGAGCCACTCGATGCATTCCTCATAATACTTAGGATAGGTTTTCAAAGTTCTGGACAGAAACGGCAGCAGGTCATGGAAGGGTGAGGCCATCTTTGAGTTCTCAAAGTTATGAAAATACCCCAAGCCTCTTTCGTCGAATAAAAAATGCTCCGTCGATACCTTACCATGTGTAATGACGGTTCTGACCTTTTCAAGCTCCTTCGTTTCCTCATACCATTCATCCAGCATTTTCCGTGAAAATTTCAGTGCTTGGGAAGCGTCCTTATAGTACATGCAATAGTGGAATTGAAAAGGAGACATATACGTTGTCCTTTCACATGCTTCCACATACTCATCGAGAAACTGCTGTTCTTTATCCCACCTGGAAGTCAGCTGCTCGTAATGAGATTCTCTCTCTTCTTTATCAATCTTTACTTCCTGAGAGGAGAGAGTATGAAGTCTTGCCAATTCCCGGAACATTTTCTGATGCTTTTCAAATTGATCTTCCCTTTCCAGGTTCAAGAGCCAGGGCATGACATAGTATAATTGCCCATCATTCCACACCGCATAGCGCCCATCCAATGTCGGGTAGATCGGAACAATCCGGTTATAGCCCCTTTGAAACAACATTTGTACATTCCTGACGAAATCCACTCCAGTTTGGGCGGGTAGCTGCTTCACAGCAAGCGTCCCCTTATTGGAGAATACTTTGGAAATCTTCCCGTAATTCTCAACAAAATGGGGTTCGACACCATAAGGTTGTAAGACAGGCTTTAATCCCTCCAGCGTTTGTACCATACCTCTCACCTTCTAAGATTACTTTTCTAAAAAAAACGGACTAACTCCAATAAATTTGGTGTCAGCCCCGTAGTTCCTTCTATATTGCAATTGCGCTCTTTTCAGATGGGAGCGACTTTGCTCTATTCCTTTAACCCTTGAAGACATACTCGCTTTTCGGGATATATAGAACCTGCCCTACATAGACGTCTTGATTGGCTTCAAGTTGATTGACCCTCAATAGCTGAGGAATCGTTAGATCATACTTTTCTGCGATATAATCCAGCGTTTCTCCTTCTTGAACAATACATACCCTTAATGTTGCTCCCTTTTCCTCTTCTTTTCTCGCAAAGAAATCGGTAAGGGAAATGGTCTCATATTTCTTTTTGCCTTTAGTCTTTTTCTTATCATCCTGCTCTTCTCCGCTTTCTTCCATTTCTGCTTCTACTGCGGAGGATGAAGAGGACTCTTCTTCCTCCTCCTGCTGTTTGTATTTAGGAGGCGGCGTGTAGGCAGCCTTCGGTTGAGCCGGCTGTTCTTCTGATGACTCGCTCAGGTCATGCTGTGGCAATTCAAACACGTTTTCTTTTCGGAAATAATTTTCCTCATAGGTATGAGCAGGATGAGCATCGTATTGAATCTGTACGGGGATCTCATCGTCCTCTTCAGCTGGCGGTGTCCGACCTTCCAGATTAAAGGGCTGGTACTCGTCGTCTTCAGAGTCCTCTTCTTCATCCTCCTCATCAACGTTCGCCGTTAATTCTTCGACGTCGTAGTTTTCATACTCGTATACTTCTTCTCTTTCTTCTTGCTCTTCTTCTGTTTCTACTTCTTCCTCCGCTACTTCGGCAACTGCACTCGAACGGTAAAGCGGCTCGTAATCTTCCTCTCTGCTAAATTCAGCTTCAAGGGGAGTATGCGTCTGCTGTTCTCCATAAATCCCTGTAATCGTTAAATCGGCATTCAATTTTAAACAAGCATTCTCGGGAACCATGTAGTCGAATGACTCAACGAACACGTCAATATCGCCCAGATTGGCAATTCTGTTTTTCGGAATCGTTACATCGACCGGGAAACGGTGGACAAATTCATATTCACCCTTTTCCCTTTTTTCAACTATTTGAACAAACTTACCACCCGCTTCAAACTCATCCTCTTCTTCGTCTCTCGGTGAGGTAGGTAAATATTCACCGGAAAGATCAAGGCTACCCCTGATAAGTACGTACTGCTCTTGCTCTTGTATCGTTATATGAGGATCTAAGGAGATAGATAGCAATTCTTCAACTTCCTGTCCTTTTTTAAACCAAATTGATTCTTCCAAAGAAAATCGCAAACACGATTGTTGTTCTTGTGACAATAGAAATTCCTCCTTTCAGGTTCCAAACAAAGAAATAGTAAACAATGCCATTATCACTTTATGAACCGAAAAGGAGGATTATGATAGGAAAACGAATATAAATAGCCGATCCCAATAAAAAGGATCGGCTATCATCATTACTTTTTACTAATCTTTTCAAATGCTTTTTCAGCAGCTTCAAGGGTTTTTTCAATATCTTCATCTGTGTGAGCTGTCGATAGGAATAGTCCTTCGAATTGGGAAGGTGGTAAGAATACACCTTCATGGGCCATTTCACGGTAGTAATCGGCAAACATCTCCAGATCTGATGATTTCGCACCTTCATAGTTGGTTACTTCTTCATTCGTGAAGAAGATCCCGATCATGGAGCCGGCACGATTAATTCTGTGAGGGATGTTGTGCTTTTCTGCTGCTTTCTTTAAGCCTTCTTCCAACAGGTCTGCTTTCCGTGCGAACTCTGTGTATGTTTCTGGAGTCAGCTGGCTCAGGGTTTCATATCCCGCCGTCATGGCCAAAGGATTTCCGGATAGGGTCCCGGCTTGATAAATCGGACCGCTTGGAGCGATTCTTTCCATGATTTCAGCTTTACCGCCGTATGCACCTACCGGCAGGCCTCCACCAATGACTTTTCCTAAACACGTTAAGTCCGGGGTTACATTGTAATAGCCCTGTGCACATCCGTATCCGACACGGAATCCAGTCATCACTTCATCAAATATTAACAGAGAACCATGATTTTCCGTTATTTCACGAAGGCCTTCCAGGAAGCCTGGCTGAGGTGGAACGACACCCATATTGCCGGCAACAGGTTCTACGATAACACCAGCGATGTCGTCGCCAAATTGTTCAAAGGCATAACGGAGGCTTTCCAAGTCATTATAAGGCACCGTAATCGTATTCTTTGCTATGCCTTCAGGAACACCAGGACTGTCGGGCAACCCGAGAGTCGCAACACCGGATCCTGCCTTGATTAATAATGAATCTCCATGACCGTGGTAGCAGCCTTCGAACTTGATGATTTTATTGCGTCCAGTATATCCACGCGCAAGACGCAGGGCACTCATAGTCGCCTCTGTACCAGATGACACCATACGTACCACTTCAATACTTGGAACTCTTTCAATGACTAGTTCGGCAAGTTTGTTTTCAATCTCTGTCGGGGCACCGAAGCTAGTCCCGTTTTCTGCTACCTTTTTAATGGATTCGACCACACGGTCATTGCTGTGACCAAGAATGAGTGGTCCCCAGGAAAGAACATAGTCAATGTATTCATTTCCATCGATATCGTAAATTTTAGCCCCTTTTCCTCTTTCCATGAATAGGGGATCCATCTTTACGGATTTGAATGCCCGTACAGGACTGTTTACTCCGCCAGGCATCAGTTTTACTGCTTCTTTGAACGCTTGCTTCGATTTCTCATATGAACGCATTCCAGGTTCCTCCTTTAGTGATCTCTTCGTTATCCTTACAGGAACTTTCCACCAATTAGGATAACCAATTCGCTACATCTTTTGCAAAATACGTAATGATGAGGTCTGCACCCGCACGTTTCATGCTTGTCAGTTTTTCCATCACGATTTCCTGTTCGTTTACCCAGCCGTTTTGAGCCGCCGCTTTCACCATGCTGTACTCTCCACTAACGTTATAAGCGACAACTGGTGCATTGAAACGGTCTTTCACTTCCCGCATGATATCTAAATAGGAAAGGGCAGGTTTGACAATTAAGAAATCTGCGCCTTCTTCTATATCCGACTGTGCTTCTCTTAACGCCTCGAGACGATTCGCAGGATCCATCTGATACGTTCTGCGATCTCCAAATTGCGGTGTAGAGTGTGCTGCATCACGGAATGGACCATAGAAGCTTGATGAGTACTTAACGGCATATGACATGATCGGCACATCATGATAGCCGGCCGCGTCTAATCCGTGGCGGATCGCTGCAACGAATCCGTCCATCATATTCGAAGGAGCAATGATATCAGCTCCCGCTTCAGCCTGGCTGACCGCTGTTTTGGCTAATAGATCAAGCGTAGGGTCATTTAGTACTTTTCCATCTTTTACGATTCCACAATGTCCGTGGCTCGTATATTGACATAAACAAGTATCGGCAATGACGACAAGCTCAGGATAATGTTCCTTCACAAATCGGGTTGCTCTTTGGACGATTCCGTGGTCATGATACGCTTGTGTCCCTGCCTCATTTTTTTCAGCCGGCACACCGAAAAGAATAATGGATTTGATACCTAAGGAAACCACTTCATCCATTTCTGCTTTTAAGTTATCCAGGGAAATGTGAAAAACCCCTGGCATGGAAGGAACGACATTCTTAATATTTTCCCCTTCCACTACAAACAGTGGATAAATTAAATCCTCTTTTCTTAGATGAGTTTCTCTTACTAACGCACGCATATGATCTGATTGACGCAGGCGGCGATGACGATTAAAATGCAGATCTTTCATGTGAAATCCTCCTAAGTAAATAAAGCTTTATTGTGATGATCTATTCGTGATAAATCTTTTCATTTCGTTTACCATTTCATTTACAGTATAAATGCTGGGACAGATTTTTACATGTAATCCGTACTGTTCAGCCGTACTTTTTGTAATGGGACCAATGCAGGCAATCGGTATGTCCTGGATTTTATCATAAAGGCTGTGCTGATCGACTACCTTCATAAAATGATGAACCGTTGATGAGCTTGTAAACGTGATGATATCAGGTTTCTCTTCTTCAATACTGTCCTTCAACTGACCGATGCACCCTTCTGGAAGGACGGTTTCATAGACGATCCATTCCTGACAGGACACCCCGGCAGAGGCAAGCTCTGAAGCAATGACGTTTCTGGCCAGGTTCCCCTTTGGGATCAGAACGTCCCCTGAAGGCTTCACCTTCGAAATGAATTCGTCTGCAAAGTCATCCCCTGTAAAATGGTCAGGCACGAAGGAAACAGGGATTCCATTCTTCCTGCAATAGTGTTCCGTCTTACTTCCGACCGCAGCAAACTTCCCGGAAAAAGAAGATAAATCGAGCTGCAATCGTTTCAAAGCTTGAAGAAAGAATTTCACTCCATTTTTACTGGTGAAAATAATCCATTCGTACGTATGTATGGTTGTGTGAAGATTCGTTTCCCACACATCTTCATGAGGTTGAAAATGAAGGAGCGGCACCACAATCGGAACCCCTCCCACGTCTTCGATGAGGGAAGCCGTTTCACTGGATCCCTCACTTCCGCGAGTAATCAAAACCTTTATGTTTTCTAAAGGCCCTTTACCCTTCATTATTGATCTAGCTCCTCTTTCACCTGATCGATTAAAGCCTTAGCCCCCAGGTCTGTTAAGCTTTCAGCGACTTTCTCCCCTACTTGCTGAGGGTTTTGTCCCACCATATATTCTTTATAAATCGTCTTCCCATCAGGTGAAGCTACAAGCCCCGTTAATGCTACATCCCCGTTGTCTTTCAGCTCAGCAAATCCTGCAATCGGCACCTGACATCCGCCTTCCATTTTATGAAGGAACGCTCTTTCAGCCGTAACGGTCTCAGTCGTCTCTTCACAAGCAAACTTCTGAAGCAACTCAAGCAACTCAGAATCATCTTTCCTGCATTCAATGGATAATGCACCTTGTCCGACTGCAGGCAGACAAAGGTCTGGATCAAGGAATTCCGTTACAACATCTGATGTCCAGCCCATACGTGATAACCCTGCCGCTGCTAGGATGATCGCGTCGTAATCCTCATTTTTAAGCTTCGTTAAGCGCGTATCGATATTTCCACGGATCCATTTGATTTCAAGATCTGGACGAACGGATAAAATCTGTGCTCCTCTGCGCAGACTGCTCGTTCCTATGATTGCACCACCCGGTAAGTCTTTGAGGGCCACATGATTTTTACTGATGAACGCATCACGGTGATCCTCGCGAATCGGTATACATCCGATGGTCAGTCCTTCAGGTAAAACCGCTGGCATATCTTTCATACTGTGAACGGCCATATCGATTTCTTTATCCAGCATCGCTTGTTCAATTTCTTTAACAAACAAGCCTTTTCCACCGACCTTTGACAGGGTGACATCGAGGATCTGATCCCCTTTTGTAACGATTTCCTTCACTTCGAATTCGTAAGAGGGATCCAGTTCTTTCAACTGATCGATCACCCAATTTGTTTGTGTCAGTGCTAATTTACTTCGTCTCGATCCAACAATGATTTTTCTCATAATGACCTCCTGAAAACTTATGAATACCAGAAATGAAATGAAGACAACCTACTGCCCAAGAAAAAGTTAATTAAAATGATCAAAAAGGCTGCAACATTAAGAAAAGCTAATGACTTACCAAATAGATTTTTTTTAATGCGAAGATATAAATAACTACTATATAAAATTAATAGAATGAATGAACCTACTATTTTCGGATCATACCATAGAAATTCCGGCAGTTTGATGTATGCCCATTGCAGCCCCAATATCAAGCTCAATAGAAGCATGGCTACACCAATGGCGTTCGATATATATGAAATCTTCTCAAGTTTGGACAAATCGCTGATCCGCCATAACCTTTGTCCCCATTTTTTCTCCTTTAACAATTTAAATTGCAGGAGGTAAAGCAGGGAAAACACAAAGGATAGTGAAAAGGCTCCATATGAGAGGATGGCCATCGTAATATGAATCAACAATAATTCAGATACGAGCTGTTCTGCCATCGCCTGTGACTCTACCTGTACCGGCGCAAACGTATGGATCGCCATGATGATGAATCCCAGTACATTTGTGAAGAACACCGTAAAGTCCACTCTTAATAATCGATTGATGACAAGGGACAGGGTGATGAGGACCCAGGCATAAAAATAAAGTCCCTCGAAGATGGTGAGGACCGGAAATCTGCCTGTATTCATCATGTATAGAAATAAAAAGATTGTTTGAAGGATCCAAACAATCGCAAGTAACCAGAAGGCAAACAGATTCGCCTTCCGGTTTTTGTTTAAGAAATCTATAAAGTAAAAGAGAATACTAATAGCATACAGAACAATCATAAGTTCGTGCAGCCTAGTCATCGTTTGTTCAAACATAGACAATAACCTCACTTATGCTTGAAAAGAAGGTTGTGGTACAAGCTTAAGATCGCTCTCAGTCTTTTCATTGGCTGCTTTCACTTGTTTCTGCTCTTGCACTTGTTGTTCAATATTAAAGATATTGATGAATAAATCCAGTTTATCTTCAGCATCAGGAAGTCCGGCGAATTCCTTCGCTTGAAGGATCGGATCCTTCAACAACTGATTGATGATACTCTTCGTATGCTTATTTAACACTTTTCGCTCACGATCCGTTAAGTCAGGCATTTTCCGTTCGATGCTTTCCATTGTTTCAGCTTGGATAGAGAGTGCTTTTTGTCGCAGTGCTGAAATAACCGGAACAACACCAAGCATATTCAACCACTCTTTAAACGCTACAATTTCAGCTTCAATCATGATTTCGATTTCCTCAGCGGCTTTCTTACGCTCAGCCAGGTTCGCCTGAACGATGCCTTCTAAATCGTCGATATCATAAAGGAAAACACTTTCTAATTCTCCGATGGAAGGATCCAGGTCACGAGGTACCGCAATGTCCACCATGAAAAGAGGACGACCCTTTCTCATGCTTTCCACATGTGACATCATCTCTTTAGTGATGACAAAATCCTTTGCACCGGTGGAACTGATCATAATATCAGCCTCTACAAGGGCACATTGAAGCTCCTTCAGAGTTTTCGCATTACCACTGAAACGGTCTGCCAAGGTTTGAGCCTTTTCATACGTACGATTAATGACCGTCACTTTAGTGGCTCCGCTGCCATGAAGGTTTTGGATCGCAAGTTCTCCCATTTTACCGGCACCAAGAATAAGAACATGCTTACCCTCCAGGCTTCCGAATACTTTTTTAGCTAATTCAACGGCTGCATAGCTGACAGACACAGCATTGGAACCGATATCTGTTTCAGAGTGACCCTTTTTGGCTACCGTCACTGCCTGCTTGAACAGATGATTGAATACTGTACCAGTAGCTCCTGACTCTTGTGCATTCAGGAAGCTTGAACGAATTTGTCCGAGGATCTGGGTTTCCCCCAACACCATAGAATTCAATCCGCACGCAACTTTAAAGAGGTGTTCGACTGCTCCTTCTTGTTCATAAATGAAAAGATATGGCGTGAACTCCTCTTTATCTATATCGAACCATTGAGATAAGAAATCTTTAATATAATAACGACCTGTATGAAGCTGATCCACTACTGCATAGACTTCCGTTCTATTACAAGTAGAAACAATCACATTTTCCAGAATGCTCTTCTTTTCCTTTAAAGCCTTCATAGCGAGAGGAAGATCAGTTTCATTGAATGATAAACGCTCACGAATCTCAACAGGGGCCGTTTTGTAATTCAAACCAACGACTATTGTATACATGCTATGCACTACACCCCCAACTAAAATCATTACTCTTATTATAACATGTCCTAAAAAGCTCCTGACCCGTAAATGTGAACAGAAATTGAAACCTAAGTATGATACATTTATTAAGGTAAGAAGGCATGCTTCTTCCGGTACTTGCAAAACATTCATTTCATCATATACATTTAAGATTAATAAAGAATGAACATGAAAGCATTTTCAATTCTAAAAAAATCTTTTATATTTCGACATTCCCTACTAATGTAGGGTACCAAAACAAGCTTAAAGAATCAAGTAATGGAAAGGTTTTTCACCTATTTGGGCTTATCTTTAGTATTATGTATTATTTTCCCTGAAAAAAACAGTATTTAAAACATTTAGTATAAAAGATACGGGAGGAAGAGAATGAGACAACAACAAAGAATTTTCCCAGGAATGATTTTAATCGGCTTCGGAGCATACTTTTACTTACAGCAAGCGAACATTGTCCTGTTCCAGGAGTTTTTTACATGGCCGACATTATTGATGATTGTCGGACTTGCCTTTCTCGGACAGGGATATGGAGGGAGAGATTATGAAGCCATATTACCGGGTACGATCCTCGTTGGATTCGGTCTCCATTTTCACGTAGTCAATAAACTGGAAATCTGGCCGGATCACATGGGTACATTCATTCTGATCATTGCCTTGGGTTTTCTCCTCAGGTATCAGAAAACGAGAGCAGGGCTATTTCAAGGAGTGCTTTTTTTAACCCTGTCTATCATTCTATTATTCTATGATAAAGTGGTGGGATGGTTTGGCTTTATTGGAGGTAATGTGGAGACTGCCTGGGAATTTTGGCCGATTATCGTTATTGGTATCGGCGTCTACTTATTGTTTATAAAGAAAAAATAATTCTATATAATCCATAATAAAAGCCCGGAATTTACTCCGGGCTTTTTGTACGAACGATTATAGAACTGAATCCAGAAATTCTCTTGTCCGCTGCTCTTTTGGAGCGTTGAATAATTCCTGGGGAGGTCCCACTTCCACGATCCTGCCATCGTGCATATACACGACCCAATCGGCTACCTCGCGGGCAAACCCCATTTCATGGGTCACGACGACCATCGTCATCCCCTCTAAAGCAAGCTCCTTCATCGTAGCCAAAACCTCTCCCACCAATTCAGGGTCCAGTGCTGAAGTAGGTTCATCGAAGAGCATGATTTCAGGTTTCATTGCAAGTGCCCTTGCAATGGCCACACGCTGTTTCTGTCCTCCGGATAGCTTGGATGGATAAACATTTTCCTTATCCCCAAGTCCCACCTTCTTTAATAATTCTTTCGCATCCTTTTTTGCTTGGGCCTTCTGCACACCTTTTACGTAAACAGGTGCTTCCATCACATTTTCCAGGACCGTCTTGTGAGGAAATAGGTAGAAATGTTGAAACACCATTCCTACTTTTTGACGGATTTTATTTAAATCATGTGTATCCTGGTTGACTTCATCGCCCTCGATGACAACCCTTCCATTGTCTTTCAGTTCAAGGAAGTTTAAGCAGCGGAGCAATGTACTCTTCCCTGATCCACTGGCTCCAATGAGGCAAACCACATCACTTTCCTTTACGCTGATATCAATGTCCTTCAATACATGTAAATCACCAAAGGATTTATTTAATTTTTCAACTTTAATCATTTCCTGACTCACACTCATCCCTCCCGCATCTTTATTAATCACTAACGGACATCCGTTTTTCTATAATATTGACAATCGTTGAGAATACCAGTACCAGAACCAGATAATAGATCGCTACAACGAGCAGGTAGGTCATGTAATCGAAATTGTTGGAACCAAGCGTCGTTGCCACACTGAACAATTCGAACATCCCTATGAATGATGCAAGAGATGAATCCTTTAATGCAATGATGAACTGATTACCCAGTGGCGGCAGGGCCCGTCTGAATGCCTGGGGTAAAATGATCCTTCTCATGGACAATCCAAGAGACATCCCTAGGGAACGGCCCGCTTCCATTTGTCCTTTATCAATGGATTGAATGGCACCACGGAAAATCTCGGCGATATAAGCCCCATTATGGAAGGCAAGACCCATCACGACAGACCAGAAGCCTGAGATATTCAGTGAAGTCAATCCGAAATAGAAAATGAAGATCTGAACGATTAATGGTGTACCCCTTACAACGAAAATGTATAAATCCGCAATCAGTGACAAAGGCTTGATCCCTGAAATTTTAAGGAAAGCGAAAAACAACCCAATCACAATTGCAATCAGGACAGAAACAAAGGTTAATTGGAATGTTAACAACATCCCTTTAAGAAAAACATCATATGTACCGGCAAAGGTTTCTAAAAAGTGCATGAACTTCCCTCCGTTCAAGTTATATCCCCATTAAGACAAAAAGCGAATGCGCATAGAAGCACATTCGCTCTGTGTCATGCTGCTTTTACTCTTTCTCGGGATCTGATGTGATGTCTGTATTGAAATACTTTTCACTGATTTTCTTCAGCGTTCCGTCTTCTCTTAACGTTTCTAAAGCTTTATTGACTTCATCCAGTAACGCTTCGTTCTCTTTGCTAACAGCGATGGCTTGCTCACTGCGGCCGATCAGCTCACGCGCTTCGATATTCAAATCAGCAGCGATGGCTTCTTTTCCTGTAATGAAGTCGGTGATAACGGCATCATGCTTGCCCTTATTTAATGCTTCTAATGCGACTACGTCACTATCATATTGTTGAACATTGTCCGTTACTCCCTGGGCAGTCTCTGCATAAGTAGATCCCTTGGAAACGGCAATCTCCATTCCTTCCAGGTCATCAAGCGTTTCTACAGTACTGTCCGGACGAACGAAAATCTGCGGACCGGAATAATAATAAGGAGTTGAGAAGTCTACTTCCTTCAAGCGTTCATCCGTGATCGTATGGCTGGCAACTGCCGCATCAAAACGACCGGATTTCACTCCTTCTACAATTCCTGCAAACTTAAATTTCTTCTGTTCTGGTTCAAGACCCATTTCTTTCGCAACGGCTTCTGCCACTTCAATATCGAAACCTGACATGGTTCCATCATTATTAGTTACACTGAATGGCTTAAATTCACCTGAAGCTGCATAAATGAATTTGCCTTCCTCCACTAACTTCGCACCATTTTCCGTTGTGGCTTTGTCGCCGCAAGCTGATAGAAGAAGCACAGAAATGACTAACAAGACTAGGCTTTTCCAATTCTTCACTGGTTAGAGTCCCCCTTATGTAGCTTGTAATATTTTTAATCTTTCATAATTTTATCAACAAAAGAGAAAATTCTCAAAATTCAAATATAGCTTCCACAGCTTATAATTATCCATTTCAGTGGATGAAGAGGATTCAGCTCAGTTACAGGTACATATGCGTCCCTATCCTTTTATTTCCTTTCATATGCTTTAACGTTATAGGCCAATAAACCTTATACGGACTTCAGTAGACCCTCTTTTATACTACTTTTAAGCTATCATGGCGCTGTCATTATTTAGTAATAAAAAATCTGTATCGTAAAGGTTGTTATTTACAACATAAGATCTGCATAAGCTCTGTCAATCAGTGTGTGCTGGATGGTGAGGGGAACCGCTCCGCTTTCCGCGGATGTTCGGCCGAGCCTCCTCAGCTTCGCTTCCGGGGTCTCGGCACGACCATACTTCCGCAGGAGTCTACGCAGTTCCCCTCACCATCTATAAAAGTATTTTTCGTGACAGAGCTCAGTAGTGATAATAGCAATCGGTAAAACAGGATCTCTACAATAGGAGTTAATATCGACCGCTCAGCAATTTGAAAAAATGCATGTGTTGTTAAAACGAGTAGGTATTTATATTTGGCTTTTTCAAGAGACCCATGCATAGAGTTGATTGGAGCGGAAGGTGCTCGACTCCTGCGGGAAAAGCGGGAAAGTTGAGACCCCGCAGGGCAAAGCCCGAGGAGGCTCAACTCACGCCCCGCGGAAAGCCGAGCACCTGGAGCGGAAATCAACCACTACTTCCCCTTTAGAAAGCAAAAAGAACCGAATTCCACATATGCGGAATTCGGTTCTTTTAAGCTTATTTATAATAAGACTTGATGGCGTCCCAGGCTTTGTCTTTTCCAAGGCCTGTTTCGGAAGAGAACATGATGAGATCGTCTTCACTGTCCATGTTCAGGGTTTCTTTTGTAACTTTCAGGTGCTTCTGCCATTTGCCTTTCGGGATCTTATCCGCTTTGGTGGCGATGACGATGCATGGAAGCCCATGATGTTTGAGGAAATCATACATCATGACATCATCATTGGTCGGTGCATGACGCAAGTCCACGATCAGGATAACCGCTCTTAGCTGTTCACGGGAAGTGATGTAGGTTTCAATCATCTTCCCCCATGCTTCCCGTTCTGTTTTGGAAACTTTGGCAAAACCGTAACCAGGTACGTCCACATAATAGAGGGTTTCTTCTATTTTATAGAAGTTCAGCGTCTGGGTTTTACCCGGCTTGGATGAAATCCTTGCCATGCTCTTACGACCGATCATTTTATTGATGAATGAGGATTTCCCTACGTTCGAGCGTCCCGCTAAGGCAAACTCGGGAAGGATATCGCCAGGATATTGTTCAGGCCTGACTGCACTGATGACTAGCTCAACTTGATTTACTTTCACTTCTTTTCACCTACTAATGCTTTCTCTAAGACTTCATCGATATGGGCTACAAGGATGAACGTTAATTCTCCCCTTACACTCTCAGGAATATCGTCAATATCCTTTTCATTATCTTTCGGAAGGATAATCGTTTTAATTCCGGCACGATGCGCGCTTAATGTTTTTTCTTTCACTCCTCCGATTGGAAGTACTCTTCCTCTCAGAGTCATTTCACCTGTCATTCCTACTTCACGATTGACGTATTTACCTGTCAGTGCGGATACGAGTGCCGTCGTAATGGTAATCCCTGCTGAAGGACCGTCTTTCGGGACTGCTCCTTCAGGAACGTGGATGTGAATGTCATGTTTCTCATGGAATGACTCGTCGATCCCAAGGTCTTTCGCTTTCGAACGAACATAACTAAATGCCGTCTGAGCGGATTCCTTCATGACATCTCCCAATTTACCTGTCAGCACAAGCTTTCCTTTACCAGGGGCTAAAGATACCTCGATCTGCAAAGTATCTCCGCCAACGGTCGTGTAAGCAAGACCTGTTGAAACTCCGATTTGGTTTTCTATTTCTGCTTGACCATAACGGAACTTTTTCTTCCCCAGGAACTCCTCAATATTACTGGACGTAATCACGACTCGCTTCTTCTCACCAGAGACAATGATCTTCGCCGTTTTTCTACAAAGGGCTGCAAGGTGGCGTTCTAAACTTCTCACCCCTGCCTCTCTTGTGTAATAGCGAACAATATCGACAATCGCTTCATCCCTCACTTGAAGCTTCGATTTGTTTAAGCCATGATCTTTGATCTGCTTATCTAATAAATGATGCTTCGCGATATTTAATTTTTCAAGCTCTGTATAACCTGCAATCGTAATGATCTCCATTCTGTCTCGGAGTGGTCCTGGAATGGTCGATAAATCATTCGCCGTTGCGATGAACATGACCTTCGATAAATCATACGTTTCTTCAATATAGTGATCACTGAAGTTCGAGTTCTGCTCTGGATCAAGTACTTCAAGCATGGCAGAAGAAGGATCACCTCTGAAGTCACTTGACATCTTGTCAATTTCATCAAGGAGGAAGACTGGGTTGATGGTACCTGCTTTTTTCATGCCACGAATGATTCTTCCAGGCATCGCACCGACATACGTACGTCTGTGACCTCTGATCTCAGATTCATCCCGAACGCCTCCAAGGGAAATCCGGACAAAGTTTCGACCCAGTGATTCAGCCACGGAGCGGGCTAAGCTGGTTTTCCCGACACCGGGAGGTCCGGCAAGACACAGGATAGGTCCTTTAAGGGATCGTGTTAACTGTTGAACAGCCAAGTATTCAAGCACTCTCTCTTTTACCTTTTCAAGGCCATAATGATCCCGGTTTAAAATCTGTTCGGAACGCTTGATATCCAATTGATCTTCTGTTTCAGTCGACCAAGGCAGGGATACAAGCCATTCAATGTAATTGCGGATCACAGAGCTTTCAGCAGAGCTTGATGGCACTTTCTCATAGCGCGCTAACTCTTTCAATACAGTTCTTTCAACGTCCTCCGGCATATCAGCTTGTTCAATCTTAGACGTTAAATCTTCAATTTCACCGGTTTTTCCTTCTTTGTCGCCTAATTCTTTTTGAATGGCTTTCATTTGCTCCCGTAAATAGTACTCTTTTTGGGTTCTTTCCATGGAACGCTTCACACGCTGCCCGATTTTCTTCTCAAGGCTAAGCACTTCTTTTTCATTGTTGATGGTCTCGATCACCATTTGAAGACGTTTCTTAATATCCAGTGTTTCAAGAACGTTTTGCTTTTCTTTCATTTTCAGCGGAAGATGGGAGGCGACGATATCCGCCAGTCTACCCGGCTCTTCAATATCTGAAACAGTTGAATACGTTTCTGCTGAAACTTTTTTGGATAGCTTTATGTATTGTTCGAAATAATTCAATAACGTCCTCATTAAAGCGTCTGTTTCTGATTCTTTCACTTCGGAATCTTTGAATTCCTTGATTTCCACTTCATAAAAGTCTTTTTGCTCAGTAAATGTTTCAATAGACGCCCTGTTTAAACCTTCAACCAGAACTCTGATCGTTCCATTCGGTAATTTAAGCATCTGCTTTACCTTTGTAAGAGTCCCCATCTCGTAAAAATCTTCTTGTGCTGGCTCATCTATATTCATATCTCTTTGAGTGGTTAAGAAAATTAAATGATCATCCATCATTGCTTTTTCTAAAGCTTGTACGGAGCGCTCACGTCCAACATCTAAATGTAAGACCATTGTTGGATACACAAGTAAGCCTCTTAATGGAAGGAGGGGAACCGTTAAATTATTTTGATTTGCCACATATAACACCTCCGAATTTTGCTCTAAGTCTTTGTACAATTCTAACTTATTTACTAGGTAGTGTCTATTAAATAGGTATTTACAACTTTATTCAATCCGTTTACCGCTTATTCCATTTCTCTTCCATTCAAAAACAAACCGATTCGGATAGACCCGAATCGGTCAACAGTCTATACACTTTTCTTATTTTGTTCTGTTATGAGATCCGTTTGCTGTGGCGTTTCCTTCATAAGAGCAAGATCCAATACTTCTTTAAGCTGTTTCACAGGAATCACTTCAATCCCCTCAATTTCACTTAACATGGCTTGATGATTATCATAAGGGATGATCGCTATTGTGGCACCAGCCAATTTCGCGCCCTTCACTTTCGCGGTCACACCTCCGACTGGTTTTACAAGACCGTGGATACTGATCTCACCGGTAACAGCAATGGTATGTTTCACTGGGATACGGTAAATGGCAGAGTAGATGCCAAGTGCCATGGCGATTCCGGCAGAAGGTCCGTCTACAGGGACTCCACCAGGAAAGTTCACATGAATATCATATTGATCAGCAGGTACTCCCATAGAACGAAGCACCGTAATCACATTTTCGATGGAGCCTTTCGCCATGCTTTTTCTTCGGACTGATTTACTACGATCCCCAATGCTTTCTTCTTCCACTATTCCCGTCACATTGATCAGGCCTTTATCCGTTGCCGGGATCACCGTTACTTCAATCTCGAGTAGTGAACCCGTATTAGGGCCTGTGACGGCTAACCCATTTACCAGGCCGATTGTTGCTTGTTCATTGATTTTTTTCTGATAGCGGGGAGAAAGCTGACTGGATTGGATGATCCACTCCAGTTCATGATCAAAGATTTCTTTTCTGTTTTCTGTAATGGCCACTCCAGCTGCAATCTGGACCATATTAACCGCTTCGCGTCCATTACGGGCATAGGAGGCAAGCGTTTCAAGACCCTTGTCACTAATCGCCATCTCCACTTTTCCAACGGCTCTTGCAGCTACTTTTTTCACTTCATCATGTTCAAGCTCTCTAAAGAAAACTTCCATACATCTCGAGCGGATGGCCGGCGGGATTTCACTTGGGGTACGGGTGGTCGCACCGATTAAACGGAAATCTGCCGGAAGGCCATTTTTGAATATATCATGTATGTGGGTGGGGATTTGATGATTTTCTTCATTATAATAGGCACTTTCAAGAAACACTCTGCGATCTTCCAGTACTTTTAATAACTTATTCATTTGGATAGGATGCAATTCTCCTATTTCATCAATGAACAATACTCCTCCATGGGCATTCGTTACAGCCCCTTGCTTCGGCTGGGGAATCCCCGCTTGTCCCATGGCTCCCGCTCCTTGGTATATAGGATCATGAACAGACCCAATCAAAGGATCGGCAATTCCCCGTTCATCGAAACGTGCGGTTGTGGCATCCAGTTCAACAAAGACAGCGGCAGGTTTAAAAGGAGATTTTATATTCTTCTTGGCTTCTTCCAAGACCAGACGGGCAGCTGCGGTTTTCCCGACTCCAGGCGGACCATAGATGATCACATGCTGAGGGTTCGGACTGCATAAGGCTGCTTTCAGGGCTTTTATTCCATCTTCCTGGCCAACAATATCTTCAAAGCTTGATGGTCTTACTTTTTCTGCAAGAGGTTCAGTTAATGAAATGGATCTCATCTTTCGTAACTCTTCCATTTCTTTTTTTGATTCACGATCAATGGAAACTTTTTGCGTTCGCTGATTTTTCAATAGGTTCCAGAAGTACAATCCAATGATGATTCCGAAGAATAATTGGATAAACAAAGCGATGCTAGTAAAGCTCATTCGTCTCCCTCCAAGTAGATACAAGTTGTTATCGGTTAGTATCTCCTTGACCCTGTGGGAATAAACAAAAAAATTCTGGTTCAAAAATGAGTAAAATTAATAAATATGGAACGACTACTGATGGTAAATAAGAGATTGTATTAAAACAAAGTCCGTTCCTTTCCGCTCCAGGCACTTGCTTTCCGCGGGGAGGAAGTCGAGCCTCCTCGTGCTTTGCCCTGCGAGGTCTCGACCTTTCCTCTATTTCCCGCAGGAGTCAAGTGCCTTCCGCTACAATCCACTCTGTGCTTGTATTCCGACTGCCTAATGACAGAGATAAACAAAAAACTCTTATTTGTAGATAGGTTGAGGGGTTATTCCAATACCATCTACAAAGGAGCAGCAAACAATCTCAATATGATAGCTCCTATATTAAATTTCAATGCAATGACAGAGGGTCTCCTGTACATCTGTTCACGAATCAAAAAAGCCAAGAATGATAAATCATTCTTGGCTTTACTTTAAGCTGTTAGGCTGATGTTTTTTCTTCGTTCGGGTCGATCATGGTTCCATCTTCGAGCATTAGGTGTGGCGCCGCATCTTCAAGGATGGTTTCTTTTGTAATGATACATTTTTTAATATCATCACGGGAAGGAAGATCGAACATTACATCCAGCATCATGGTTTCGATGATAGAACGTAGTCCGCGGGCACCCGTTTTACGCTCGATTGCTTTTTTAGAGATTTCAAGCAGGGCATCTTCAGTGAACTCAAGCTCGACATCATCTAGTTCAAGCATTTTTTGATATTGTTTTACTAGCGCATTTTTTGGTTTTGTCAGGATTTCAACTAGTGCTTCTTCATCAAGAGGCTCGAGGCTTGAAATCACAGGTAAACGACCGATGAATTCTGGGATTAATCCAAACTTCAATAGATCTTCAGGTACAACTTTAGAAAGAAGGGATTTATCTTCTTTTACTTCTGCGCTTTTAGGATCAGAACCGAAACCAATCACCTTTTGACCTAGGCGGCGTTTAATGATTTGTTCGATTCCATCAAATGCTCCACCACAAATGAATAGTACATTGGACGTATCGATTTGGATGAATTCCTGATGAGGATGCTTACGACCACCCTGAGGAGGAACGCTTGCTACCGTACCTTCAAGAATTTTCAAAAGTGCCTGCTGAACACCTTCACCTGAAACGTCTCTAGTGATTGATGGATTTTCAGATTTACGTGCTACTTTATCGATTTCATCGATGTAGATGATTCCTTTTTCAGCTTTTTCTACATCGTAATCAGCTGCCTGGATCAATTTCAATAGAATATTCTCTACGTCTTCCCCTACGTAACCAGCTTCAGTCAGTGAAGTGGCGTCAGCAATGGCGAAAGGAACGTTAAGAATACGAGCAAGTGTTTGAGCCAGTAATGTTTTACCACTACCTGTCGGCCCGATCATCGCAATATTACTCTTGGACAGTTCAACGTCATCGACTTTACTGCTTGAGTTGATACGCTTGTAGTGGTTGTATACGGCTACAGCCAGAGATTTCTTTGCCTGGTCCTGACCAATTACGTATTCGTCCAGGATTTCCCGAATTTCACGAGGTTTCGGAACGTCTTTAAATTCTACTTCTTCTTCCGTACCAAGCTCTTCTTCTACGATCTCTGTGCAAAGTTCGATACATTCATCACAGATGTACACACCTGGTCCAGCGACTAGTTTACGAACTTGGTCTTGTGTTTTTCCGCAAAAAGAACATTTTAGTTGTCCTTTTTCATCATTAAATTTAAACAATGATTTTCACCCCTTAGTTAAAACTTCATAAAATCGTGCTCTGTTTTCAATAAACGAACGATTTCTTACATCCCATTACCTAAAGTTATGTACTGCATTTTATCATATTATATGTTCGTAAAGAAATTGATACGATTCTTAAGAATCATCTTATTATGTAACACGCATTTTAGCAAATATTTTACATTGCTAGTTAGTATCTTGTCCAATTGAAGTCAGGTAATGTAAGAAATCTAATTATGTATATTCCTGGTGAAAAATAATGCAACCCCGTTTAATAAGCTTTTTCCAAAAATAGTGGTTCTTATTCTTGTTTGTTGGATAAAGTTTCTTATTAGATAGAGTATAGTATTTTGGCTCATTTTGCCACAGAAACAAAAAACGCCTGGAGCAAACTCGTTTGCTCCTACACATAAGTTCGAAGTGAAGCTTAGTGTAGTGGAGATTTTGGCTCATTTATGCCACCATCCTCAAAAACGATAGAGCAAACCAGTCTGCTCTTTCGCTTTTGAGGATGGTGGCTACTTTTCAGCAAAGCTGAAAAGCGTGTGAAACATTCGTTTCACACGAATGAGTCAAAATCTAGCAGGATCTTCATTTCATTGTACAAAACAAGGCACGAATGATTCGCGCCTTGTTTGCTATTTTTATTATGCTACAGTTTTGCTGTTTTCAACAAGGAATTCTACTGCTTTACGTACTTTAAGGTCAGCTTTAAGTGTGTCAAGGCCGCCTAGTGCTTGTTTGATGTTGTCAGCAGACATGTTGTATTGTTCAGCCATTTTATTTACTTCTTCTTCTGCTTCTTCGTCGGTTACTTCAAGGTTTTCAGCTGCAGCGATTGCTTCCAGTGTAAGGTTTGTGCGAACGCGTTTACCAGCATCTTCTTTCATTTGACCTTTAAGATCTTCTTCTGATTGACCAGAGAATTGGAAGTAAAGGTCAAGGTTCATACCTTGCATTTGTAGACGCTGTTCGAATTCTTGCATCATGCGGTCCACTTCAGCTGTAACCATTACTTCTGGAATTTCAACTTCAGCATTGTCAGAAGCTTTATTTACAAGAGTTTCACGAACGGCTGTTTCAGCTTCGTTCTTTTTAGACTCTTGAAGACGTTTTTCGATTTTTTCTTTTAGTTCAGCAAGCGTTTCAACTTCTTCGTCAGCGTCTTTAGCGAACTCGTCATCTAATGCCGGAAGTTCTTTCGCTTTGATTTCGTGAACTTTCACTTTGAATGTTGCAGGCTTACCAGCAAGTTCAGCAGCATGGTATTCTTCAGGGAAGTTAACCTCTACTTCTTTCTCTTCTCCAGATGCAACCCCGATTAACTGCTCTTCGAAACCTGGGATGAATTGACCTGAACCTAATTCAAGAGAATAGTTCTCAGCTTGGCCGCCTTCGAATGCTTCACCGTCAACGAATCCTTCGAAATCCATTGTTACAGTGTCGCCTTCTTCAGCTTTTCCTTCTTCTTTTACAGCTAGTTCAGCTTGTTTTTCTTGAAGTGAAGTAAGTTCAGCTTCTACATCTTCAGCTGTTACTTCTGTTTCCATTTTTTCTACTTCAAGACCTTTGTATTCACCAAGTTTCACTTCTGGTTTCACTTGTACTTTAGCAGTGAAGATCAGATCTTTGCCTTTTTCCATTTGCTCAACATCGATTTCCGGACGGTCGATTGGATCGATTCCCGTTTCTTCGATTGCTTTCGCATATGCTTCAGGTAAGATGAAATCTAATGCATCTTGGTAAAGTGATTCAACACCAAAACGTTTTTCAAACATTCCGCGAGGCATTTTCCCTTTACGGAATCCTGGTACGTTAACTTGTTTTACAACCTTTTTGAATGCTGCGTCCAAACCTTCGTTTACTTTTGCAGCTTCAACTTCAATTGTAAGTACTCCTTGGTTTCCTTCTTGCTTTTCCCATTTTGCAGACATACTGTTCCCTCCAACAATCTATAATTGATCTTGTATTTTTACGCATAGTAGTAGATAGTCCCGTATGAATCTAGCACTATCATCGTAAATATATGAAAAACTTTTACATTACAACCATTACATTATAACATACAGCCACTGGCTTTCAACAGAGAGCATTTAAATATTAGGAGAGGAAATTTCCTCTAGTTCCGTAATTCTTGTAAGAATCCACTGAGATTGTGTGTTTTCAACCTGGTCTTTTAACTCTTCTTCAAGGATTGCATCGGCAAACATCCCTGCCGTATAGTAAGCATACACCGAAGCGATTGCTTTCGGTTCCTCCTCAAGTGTAAAAGGATAGAGAAGGAAGGTATGCCTTTTCAGTAATTCTTGAGCGTGCTGAAATAGCGTAGGATTCGTTTGGGCCAGAAGATCGTCCAATGAGTCTGTGACCATCTTATAGAAATCAGACTCGAACACATCTTCCAATGCGGCAGGAGACACCCGCTCCTCCAAGCCGAACTTTGCTACATCTACTTCTTTATCCATTCCATGCTCTCTTAAAACATTTAAGATCATCGTTTGCAGAAATGGATGGGCGGACGGGTCCTTTAAAACCGCTTGTAACTCCCCGATGAACGGTTGAATGTTACGATGAACCAGCTGTGCCACGATCAACGTCTGTTCCTCCAGGCTCTTCCCGGATAAGATAGACGATTGATCCTCTTCTGATGCTCCTTCTTCAGGAATTGACGCTTTTCCGTTCACTACTTTTTCACTGAATTGGAGAAGCTTCCTGAAATGTTCTTCCTTTTCAAAGGGCACTTCTTTTTCATCAAACAGGACGTTGATTGTGTCGACCACTTCCCTGTGCTGATGAAGCTGGATGAGAATCATCAAATACATATCAACGACTTCGAAATAGTCCCCGATCCCTTCAAGGAGCATCTCTTTACATATGGACCTGGCTTTGTCGTACTGCTTGCTTTCATAAAGAGATAGCACGAGTGCAGTATTAATATCGGGATTATCAGGTTCTAATTCATAGGCTTGCGTGAGCAACTGAGAGGATTCATGAACCTCTCCTTTCTCAAGTGCCTGCACACCCTTTTCCAGCAAACGATCCTTCAATCCTGGAAAAGGGATGATTTTTCCTTTATGGTTTCCCTTAGTCATAAAACGTACCTGCCTATATTTTTTAGTTGCCTTTAGTTTAGCACGATATCTTTTGGATAACAAAAAAAGCCTACCCTTTATAGGTAAGCTTTGTGTATGTAGGATTTATGGCGTCCCAGGAGAGATTCGAACTCCCGACCGTACGCTTAGAAGGCGTATGCTCTATCCGGCTGAGCTACTGGGACGTGATTTGTTTTTCAAGGACAATATTTATTATATTCACATAGCATCAATAAGTCAACAGATTTTCAAAAAAAGTTTAAATTAATTTTCCGGGACCGCTTCATCTATCTTGAATAATGGAAGAGAACCCGCTGTGGCAGGTTCTCACAATGATTTTACAATTGAAAGGATTGAGTCAATTCGTCCAGAACTACGTGATCATGAGTTAAGAATGTTACCTTTATTTCCTGATCACTTGCTTCAACTAATGCGTAGGTTCGTTCTATCCTGCCTCTTGGCAAAAGGATGCTTCCCGGATTCAAGAACAATGTGCCATTATTCATTTCTGCACCGAGTGTGTGTGAATGACCAAAGAAAACAAATTGCGCTCCAACTTCTTCAGCTTGATAACGCAGCTTCATCAGTGACATTTTAATTCCATACAGATGACCGTGTGTCACCATAATTGAATGGCCCTCTACCTTTTCAACAAGATTGTCGGGTAACCTGGCATCCATATCACAGTTTCCCCTCACCACAAGGTAGGGGGACAATGCCTGGTCATCTGCACTTAATTCAGAATCCCCGCAGTGAATCATGGCATCTACGGTAGACTGATACTTCTCTGATAGCTCGAATAGCTCTTCATTTGAACCGTGACTATCACTTACAACCAATAGTTTCATTCCGCTCACCCTTTAAATAAAGTCTGAGATTATGTTCTTTAGCTTTTTCAAGGCATTTCCACGATGGCTGATCTGACTCTTCTCGTCCTGAGATAGCTCAGCCATGGACTTTTGAAGAGTAGGAACGTAGAAAATCGGATCGTACCCAAACCCATTCGTTCCCCTCTTTTCTTGCAAAATCATGCCTTCGCATGTTCCTGTAACGGTCCTGGTTTCCCCATTGGGCCCGGCAATCGCTAAAACACAGTGAAAACGTGCGGTACGGTCGGATTCTTCAACAGATTCAAGCTCACTTAATACCTTGTCCATGTTCGCCTCGTCACTCTTCTCTTCACCTGCGTAGCGTGCAGAATACACTCCCGGGCGACCTTCCAGGGCATCGATGGCCAAACCTGAATCATCCGCTATCACCAGTACTCCCAATTCCTGCGCAACCGTTTCAGCCTTTAATATGGCATTTTCTTCAAACGTTTCACCAGTTTCTTCAACATCCTCAATGTGAGGAAGGTCTAGTAATGTTTGTACCTCATACCCGTATGGAGCAAACATATGTTGAAACTCTTTTGCTTTTCCCCTGTTTTTCGTGGCTATGATCACTCGTTTTGTCATCTACAGTCTCATCCCTTTATTGAAATCTTTTTACTATATCGCCTAATGATTGCTGCTGAATTTGGAATATCTCGTGGATTCCTTCTTGTCCAAGTTTTAACAGTTGCTTCAATTGATCCATCGTAAAGGTTGCTTCTTCCCCTGTTCCCTGCAGCTCTACAAATTCGCCTTCACCCGTCATGATGATGTTCATATCCACCAATGCGCTGCTATCTTCAATATAATTCAAATCAAGAACCGCCCCGTGCTCTTCAACAATCCCCACACTTGTGGCTGCCAAGAAACTTTTCAGTGGAAAAGAAGATATTTTTTTGCTGTCTTGAAGCTTTGCCACTGCCATTGCCGTAGCAACGAAAGCCCCAGTGATCGAAGCCGTTCTTGTCCCGCCGTCTGCTTGAATGACATCACAATCAATCCAGATTGTACGTTCTCCTAACGCATCCAAATCGACTACAGCTCGGAGCGCCCTTCCAATAAGACGTTGAATTTCCATTGTTCTTCCTGAAACCTTCCCTTTAGAAGATTCGCGAATGTTTCTCGTTTCCGTTGCCCTTGGCAACATGGAATATTCTGCCGTGATCCACCCTTTTCCACTGTTTCTCATAAAAGGAGGCACTCGTTCTTCGATGCTGGCATTACAAATGACCTTTGTTTCTCCAACCGTTATGAGGACGGAGCCTTCCGGATGCTTCACATAATCTGTCTCGATCTCAATATTCCGCAATTGATTCTTTTCTCTACCATCTGTTCTCATATCATTACCTCCTGTATTTTCGTACGTTATGTAAAAACGGTCTAATCAAAAATAGAAGAGGTGGCATTATTCCAACCTCTTTTCAGATGTTTCTATAATAGTATATCAAAAAATCGTTATTTAAAAACTAATTGCATTCACATTTTCTGGTCTTGTCACTGGTTCGGTGATGGTTTCGCCGTCTTTAGACACTACCGTTGCTTCACCATTGACTAAAACAGAGACTCCTTTAATCCCTTTTTGCTCTGTCAAAGAAAGAACGAGAGAATTTAACATATGTTCAGAAACCATTTTTTCTTCAAGGCTTCCATAAACTGCTTCGTTAAAGTTCAATGTAACGGTTCCGTCTTCAAGCTTCGGATCGTCTAATAGTTTGGCCCCTGTAAAATCACTTGCGAGTGCAGAAGAGTATCCTGGTCCATCAATCAACTCTTTCACAACCGCCGTGACTTCATCCACTGAATTTGAGCTTACGCGTTTAGTAACAGGCACGTAATACGTTTTATCATCCGTTTGCGATACATAATACACCGTTAGTGGTTTTGTGCTCGTAGGATCCACCACACCGGAAGTATCCACGTTAATACCGACTTTTCTCGTTAATCCTTTTTCATCAATCGGTGTTCCGTTAACAGGCATTTCAGTCAGTGGATATCCATTCACTCTAAGCTCTACTTTTTCAACTGAATCAAATTGAGTAAGCGTCCACGTGACGGATTGAAGAATTTTCTGCTCATCTTCAGGCTGGTAGTTATTGAATTCCGGAGAGAAATCGGCAATGGCCGTTCCGTCTTTAATATCGACCGTCACTTGCGTATCCGCCGGAAGCACGGCTCTAAAACCATTCGGCAGCACATTTTGAACCGGTCCATTTACGACCAGATACTCAAGAGCTTGTTTTGCCACACTTTCTTCACCTGGGAGCGGAAGCGATTGTGAGACAACATACCCCTTTTTATCGATTAGATAAAGCTCTGTCATGACCGTTTCAGCAGTTGCTTCTTCCTTGCTCACTTCTTTTTCTGCGTCTTCTCCTTTAGCCGTATCCACTTTCTCCCCTTCTTTTAAGTAGGATAGGTCTTGAGGAGGATCGATTTTCTCTTTATCATCACCGAAACTAAGTAATCCACAACCTGAAAGATATACAGAAGAAGCTAAAACCGTTACAGCAATTGACACCTTTGCTTTTTTTGCCATTGGGAAACCTCCTAAAAGACAGTTTGTACTAACATGTATACGAGCCCGCTCTATAAAATAGACCGAAACTTTAATAAAAATAGTACAACCAAATGCGGAGGCGGCTTGGACATGAACTTAAACTGAGGTGTGTCGAATTTTGTAGAACGGTTGATATACTGAAAATAAGGTTGATAAAATGAAAAAACGGTTGATATATTGAAATGACGGTCGATAAATCAGAATTGCGGTTGAAAAATTAAAATAACGGTCGATATCCCTGCCACCGCACTCCCTTCATTCCCCCAAAGCAGTTAAATCCCTCCACCAGAGCAGGATTTTACCAACTTCCCCCCCGTTCATACCCCGATTGCCCATAAAAAATAAAAGAACCACCCGATCACAAGATACTAATCCTGTAATCGAATGGTTTCTGCTTTCACTTCTCCGACTGTCAGCCAATCGGAGGCAATACGTGAAAAGATGGCCGAAGACCCTGTGTTGAAAAAGCGGTGTTCAGGCTTTTGTACTCCCCTGTATAGGAGATTGTAATAATCGAGAATCGTACTTACTTCCCGTGCCGTTTCATCTCCAGAGCTTATCACACTGATCTCCGGACCCATGTAGGCTTTGATCTTAGGCTGTAATAGCGGGTAGTGGGTGCACCCCAGAATCAGCGTATCGATATCCGTATCTTTAATGGGGCGGAGAGTCTCTTCTACTATTTCTTCCGCCATGGAGCTATTGTATTCTCCACTTTCTACTAAAGGGACAAATTTCGGGCAGGCCAGTGACGTGACATCCAAGCTGCCGTGCAGGGAGTGGAGCGCTTCTACATAGGCACCGCTATTAATCGTCCCCACTGTTCCAAGGACACCTATTCTCTTATTATGAGTATGCTTGATTGCCGCTCTGGCCCCAGGGTGAATGACGCCTATAACCGGGATGTCCAAATGGGTCTGAATTTCATCCAGCACAACCGCAGTGGCGGTATTACATGCGATGATCAGCATCTTCATATCATATTGCATGAGATATTGGGTCATTTCCCATGTGAATGTTTTCACTTCTTGAGCTGTTCTGGGTCCGTAGGGACAACGGGCTGTATCACCAAGATAGTAGATGGTCTCTTTCGGTAGCTGACGCATCACTTCTCTGGCAACGGTAAGCCCCCCAACCCCAGAATCAATGATGCCAATTGGTTGAATCACGTTATTCCCTCATTCTGGTTTCATTTCTTGATGAAGCTTTGCTAAATTATCTTTTAATAGTAACACTTCTTGTTCGGAGAAATCCGTCAGGACACTCTGTAAATAATCTTGCCTTTTATTGATGACTTCTTCAATAATTCTTTCGCCCTCTTTTAGCATATGAATCCGGACGACCCTGCGATCATTTTCATCCTTCACGCGTTCCACCAACTGATTTTTCTCCATTCTATCCACGAGATCGGTTGTGGTACTGCAGGCAAGGTACATTCTATTTGAAAGATCACCAATGGTCATATCACCATATTCAAATAACCACTGCAGTGCAATGAACTGCGGCGGGGTGATGGTGTACTGACTCAATATTTCCCTTCCTTTTTGCTTAATGATCGATGATATGTAGCGCAGGTCTTTTTCTATATCTGCAACAACTTGTAATTCTCCAATGATTTCTTTAGAATTCGTCATGATTACTCTCCTTTTAAAATCAGAAACCGGATATGTACTCCTTATTGAAAACGGGAATCGATCGCATAAGACCTTCCTGTTTTAGCTTCTATTATATGATGGGACCTAAGTGACCTTTCTTTCATCCTAGACTTCCCCTACTAGCATTTTCGCTCTTTTTTTGTAAAAATTCAAGACAAGTTCACAAATGGTCCAGAACTAAAAGAGACTGACTCTCATTCAAACATCAATAGGCATCCGCGGAAGACCCGTTAATTGTTTGTCATTAGAATCAGTCCCTTACAATTAAAGCTTGAGTTCCCCCATGCGAAGAAGCTCTACAACAGCTTGAGATCGCCCCTTCACTCCAAGCTTTTGCATGGCGTTGGAAATATGATTCCGAACTGTTTTCTCGCTAATAAATAGATCACTAGCTATTTCTTTAGTTGTTTTGTCTTGAACTAACAGTTCGAATACTTCTTTTTCTCTTTTGGTGAGCAACGGTTTGTGTGTAAAATCATTGTCCTTCAATTATGGTAACCCTCCTTGCCTTCGCCAGCTTTAAACCGCGGGGATGGGTATTGTGGTCGTCAGAATATCATATGTGAAGGGAGGGTTTGGAGTGACATAGAGAAGGAAGTTAAATGAAAAATAGGCAACGGTTTTTACAACACACTACAATGGGCTAAGATACCGCCATTTTGCAGTCAAGCTTCGCCTTCATTTCTTCCGTCCAAGGGACACCTTTTCCGGTCTGTTTTGATATTTGGACCATGGTTCCTCTACCTGTAAAGCAAACCTCTTCTTTTTCATTCAGACCCATATAGTGTAAATCCACTGAAGATTTCCCCACACTATTCGCCTTTACACAAACCTTCAGCTGTTCGTCGAAGAATACTTGTTTGACAAAATCACATTGTAGATCTGCAACGACAGGAATCGTATCGTGTTCAGGTTTTACCCAGTTTTGCATAAATCCTTTGTGTTTAAAAAATTCGATTCTAGCTTCTTCGAAATAAGTGAATGGAATTGTATTGTTCATATGTCCAAACATATCAGTCTCGGAAAACCGAACCTTTATATGGATTGAAAATGAAAATTCTTTTTGCCATGTTGCTATATCATCAATGTATGTAAAATGTTTCAAATTGGCTCCTCCTTTTGGGAAATGAATATAGAATAAGAAAATGAATGATCATTCATTATTTATTATAATCTTTTTCTGATAAATAAGAAACCTATAAAGGACAAAAAAAGCACTCCCCGAAGGAAAGTGCTTTTTGACTGTTACGATTAATCAACCATATGGTCGCTTCCGAAGAAGTTTTTAAACATTTGGAAAGTGGTCTCTCTATTCAGTGCTGCAATCGATGTCGTAAGAGGAATCCCCTTTGGACATGATTGAACACAGTTTTGAGAGTTCCCGCAGTTTGCAAGGCCACCGTCTCCCATGATCGATTCAAGTCTCTCATCCTGGTTCATGGCACCCGTTGGATGGGCATTGAACAGACGGACCTGTGATAATGGAGCAGGACCGATGAAGTCCGATTTGCTGTTTACGTTAGGGCATGCTTCCAAACAAACACCACATGTCATACATTTAGATAATTCATACGCCCATTGACGTTTTTTCTCCGGCATACGCGGTCCGGGACCAAGATCGTATGTTCCATCAATCGGAATCCATGCTTTTACTTTCTTTAAGCTGTCGAACATGCGGCTGCGGTCTACCTGCAGGTCACGAACAACAGGGAAGGTACGCATAGGCTCCAAGCGGATCGGTTGTTCCAATTGATCAACTAAAGCGGTACAAGATTGTCTTGGCTTCCCGTTGATCACCATTGAACAAGCTCCACATACTTCTTCTAAACAGTTCATATCCCAGTTAATCGGAGTAGTTTGTTCCCCTTTTGCATTGACCGGATTACGACGGATTTCCATCAGTGCAGAAATAACGTTCATATTCGGACGGTAATCAAGCTCGAACTCTTCTTGGAAAGGGGCTGTTTCCGGGCCATCTTGACGAGTAATGATAAAACGGACTCTTTTGTTTTCACTCATCATTTATTTCCCCCTTTTTTCTTAGAATAGTCACGCTTCCGTGGTGCAATCAGTGAAGTATCTACTTCCTCGTAATGGAATTCAGGTGAATTCGTTGCAGCATTGTATTTAGCCATCGTTGTCTTCAGGAATTCTTCATCATTACGTTCAGGGAAGTCAGGTTTATAGTGAGCTCCACGGCTCTCGTTACGATTTAAAGCACCGATTGTAATAACACGGGCCAGTTGCAGCATGTTCCACAATTGACGGGTGAATGTTGCCCCTTGGTTGCTCCATTTAGCCGTGTCATTGATATTGATGTTTTGGTAACGCTCCATTAATTCCTGGATCTTTTCATCTGTCTGTTTCAGCTTATCGTTATGACGTACAACGGTTACGTTATCCGTCATCCACTCACCAAGTTCTTTATGAATGACATAAGCATTCTCAGTACCATTCATGGACATGATGTTGTTCCATTTTTCTTCTTCCTGTTTCACATAACGATCGAATAGAGAAGAAGGGACGGATTCAACTGTTTTCTCAAGCCCTGAGATATATTTAATAGCATTAGGACCTGCAACCATACCACCATATATTGCGGATAGTAATGAGTTCGCTCCTAAGCGGTTTCCTCCGTGCTGAGAATAATCACACTCACCAGCAGCGAATAAACCAGGGATATTGGTCATTTGATCATAATCCACCCATAGTCCACCCATTGAATAGTGAACCGCAGGGAAGATTTTCATTGGTACTTTACGCGGGTCATCACCCATGAACTTCTCATAGATTTCGATGATTCCGCCAAGCTTAATATCAAGCTCTTTTGAATCTTTATGAGATAGATCCAGGTAAACCATGTTTTCACCGTTAATACCAAGCTTTTGGTTTACGCACACATCAAAGATTTCACGTGTTGCGATATCACGGGGTACAAGGTTTCCGTATGCAGGATACTTCTCTTCAAGGAAGTACCACGGCTTTCCATCTTTATATGTCCATACTCGTCCGCCTTCACCACGGGCCGATTCACTCATGAGGCGAAGCTTATCGTCTCCTGGAATGGCTGTCGGGTGAATTTGAATGAACTCACCATTTGAATAGTAAGCACCTTGTTGATAGACGATCGATGCGGCTGAACCTGTATTGATAACAGAGTTGGTGGATTTACCGAAGATAATCCCGGGTCCTCCAGTTGCCATGATCACTGCATCAGCTGCGAACGATTTAATTTCCATCGTTTGAAGATTTTGAGCAACGATTCCTCTTGCCACTCCTTCGTCATCGACCACGACGCCAAGGAATTCCCAACCTTCGAACTTATTCACAAGCCCTGCTACTTCATGACGTCGAACCTGCTCGTCCAACGCATACAATAATTGTTGACCAGTCGTAGCACCAGCGAAAGCTGTTCTATGATGCTGCGTTCCACCGAAACGACGGAAATCCAGTAATCCTTCCGGTGTACGATTGAACATGACTCCCATACGATCCAGTAAATGAATAATCCCCGGTGCCGCTTCAGTCATTGCTTTAACGGGTGGTTGGTTCGCTAAGAAATCCCCACCATATACTGTATCATCAAAATGTTCCCAAGGAGAGTCTCCTTCTCCCTTGGTATTAACGGCGCCGTTAATACCACCTTGTGCACATACAGAGTGAGAACGCTTAACGGGTACCAGTGAGAATAAATCTACTTGCGTTCCTTTTTCTGCTGCTTTAATTGTGGCCATCAGGCCGGCTAAACCGCCACCGACAACGATGATTTTGCCTTTACTCATCGTGACTCACTCCTTTTCCTACCATACTTCGAGAGCACTTATTTAATCTATTAGACTCGTATCTATTTCTTCTTATACGAAGGCAAAAATTGCACGCATACCGACAACCGATAACGCTACAAAGATTCCGATCGTAACATATGTAGCAATTAATTGAGAACGAGGTGAAACTGTAATTCCCCAGCTCACGCAGAATGACCATAAACCATTCGCAAAGTGGAAGATTGTTGAAAGAACACCCAGCACATAAAACCCTAGCATAAATGGATTAGATAAGATGTTTTCCATCATTTGAAAGTTCACTTCAGCCCCAAATGCCGCTGCTACTCTTGTTTCCCATACATGCCAAGTAACAAAAATAAATGTGATTACTCCAGACACACGTTGAAGTAAAAACATCCAGTTACGGAAATAGCCAAACTTACTTGCATTGTTCTTAGAAGTGAATGCAATGTAAATTCCGTAGATTGCATGGAAATACAATGGAAGGAAGATGATAAAAATTTCAAGGATATAACGGAAAGGTAAACTTTCCATGAAGTGTGCCGCCTGGTTAAATGATTCTTCCCCGCCAGTGGCAAAATGGTTCACGACTAAATGTTGTGTTAAAAATAATCCAACTGGAATAACACCTAGCAATGAATGAAGCCTGCGATAATTAAATTCTCGATTTCCAGCCATGATTTACCCCCCTTAATGATAAAATATGAATTCGTTTTCTAATGCATTTTTAGAATGACTAGACGACGATACATATTTTATATTGTAACAATAATGTGACATGTTCATTTTACTCCCAAGGAGTGGAAGCGTCAAGAAAACGTATACATAATTTCGACAATACCGCAAAAATATTTTCAATTTATTGATAACAGAAAAGATGAGGTATCGTCCCGTTAAATGTTCGAAAATTCAAATAAATTTTAAATAAAAGTTATATCACCAAAATATCCCAAGGTCATTTTTCAAGGTATGGGATGATAAATCCCCTTTTCATGTATATAATAGTTTTATAGAAAGAGGGGATTTACTTGGAACAGAAAAAAGAAGAAGTACAACAACCGTCCGTTCCAATCTTCGGATATGAAATGTTACGTGACATATTGATTCCAGAAATTTTAGGAAAGCATACTCCCGATATATTATACTGGGGTGGAAAACAGCTCTCTCGGAAATTCCCCCTTCAGTCATCAGAGGAACTGATATCGTTCTTCGCTGAAGCCGGCTGGGGAACTCTTACACTGCTGGAACAAAAAAAGAATGAGATGACCTATGAAATAAGCGGACCGGTGTTAGAACGACGCCTTGCCTTAAAGTCGGATGTAACATTCAAACTGGAAACGGGCTTTCTAGCCGAACAAGTACAGTTACAAAAGAAGTGTGTGGCAGAAGCTGCCGACGAACTACATAAACGAAGTCAGTCAGTGAAAGTGATTGTAAGATGGGACGAGAAAGATAAAGTAGAATAGTCCCTGCACAACCTATAACTAATACTTTAATAAAGGGTTGCCCCAATCGATGGGGCAACCCTTTTTCACTTGTCCCTTTCATTGCTACTTTAGTATTATAACGTGATTTCTTCCATCTTCACCGCGTCCAGGTTAAAGGCAGTATGTAGGACGCCTGCTGCTTTTTGCATATTTTTCTCGTCTACGACTGCCGATACTTTGATTTCAGACGTGCTGACCATTTTCACCACGATGTCGTTTTGAGCCAGCACTTCGAACATTTCCGCCGCCACCCCTGGATTGGAGATCATACCGGAGCCGACGATTGATACTTTTGCAAGCTCACTTTCATGCTCAACATGGGTAAAGCCCAATGGCTCTTTGTTCCGTTCCAGAACAGCAAGGGTTTCCTCCAAGTCTTGTTCTTTAATAGAGAATGATAAATTGGTCGTATTCTGATCGGTCTGGCTTTGAATGATAATATCTACATTCAGGTGATTTTTGGCTAAGGTCGTAAACACTGAAGATAGTCCCGTTAATGCGTTTCCTAGTCCAAATACAGTTACACGGGTGATTTCCCCTTCAAAGGCTACGCCTCTCACGATCAGGTTTTGTTCCATGCTTGCTTCCTCCTCAATATACGTTCCTTCAACTTTTTCAATACTGGATCTGACCTCTAACGGAATTTGATAATTCTTGGCAAATTCCACTGCCCGTGGATGCAGGACTCCGGCCCCTAAATTAGCCAGTTCCAACATTTCATCATAGGAAATGGACGGTAACTTTCGTGCTCCATTAATATAACGCGGGTCCGTTGTGTATACCCCGTCTACATCTGTATAAATATCACAGCGTTCTGCTTTCAAGGCAGCCGCGATCGCAACGGCGGTTGTATCCGATCCGCCACGACCGAGAGTTGTAATTTCCCCCGCTTCAGTCATCCCTTGGAATCCTGCTACGATCACCACTCTTCCCGATTGAAGGTGACTCATCATCTTTTCAGTATGAATATTGGTGATCCTTGCATTACTGTGAACGGATTCCGTCTCGATCCCTGCCTGCCAGCCTGTGAAAGAGATGGCATCATGTCCGGATTGAATCAGGGCCATCGTGAGAAGCGAAATGGTGACCTGCTCTCCTGTAGAAAGAAGCATATCCATTTCTCTCTTACTTGGCTGCGATGTAATTTCCCTTGCCAATCCAACGAGTGTATCCGTCGTTTTCCCCATGGCGGATACGACGACCACAACATCATTTCCTCTTTCTTTTTCTTCTGCGATTCTTGACGCAACATTTTGAATTCTTTCCACAGAACCTACTGAAGTCCCACCGAATTTTTGAACAATAATACTCACAGCTTCTCCCTCTTTCTCAATCGAGTGCTTCGTTAAGACTCATTTTTTGATGGTGAAGAGTACAATCACAATCATCCTAAAACGTTCATGGAACAGGTTCATCACCTGCGCTGGATAATAAAAAAAGCAATGAGAATAATATCTCATTGCTTAATGAACATACAGCAGAACATACTAAATAGGTTCATGGGCATTGTGAGATAGCTCTCCAAGATTGAATCATCTTGACAATCCTACATTTCTTAAACGTAGAACCAGCGGAATCAGCATGAGACCAAAACCACTTCGGCGAATCTCCCCTTTCCAGGCATCTCAACAGAGCTCATACTCCTCTTTACCTGTACTTTTGAAGTTCGCACCTCTATCACCACTTTAAAAAGTGATAATGTTATAAATTTTCGTTAATTATAGCACAGGGGAAATATTGATTCAATGTCTAATTGAAACAATATTTCATTTTATTATTCATTCGTGAGCTGTTTTGAATGAGCATGCGGTGGTTGATTTCCGCTGCAGGTGCTCGCTTTCCGCGTGGCGTGGGTTGAGCCTCCTCGGGCTAAAGCCCTGTGGGGTCTCAACTTCCACGCGTTTCCCGCAGGAGTCGAGCACCTTCCGCTCCAATCAACTCTGCTAATTCAAGGATTACTTCTACACCAAACAATAAACATCACGTACCTAATAATAACTTATTCAATAGCATTCCATTGATTTCTAACATTCCCTATTTTAATTTCTGCACCAATTCCTTTGCAACAGCTTCAGGAATTCCTATTTCGACAAATTCCTCCACACTGGCTTCTTTCATTTTCTTCATGGAGCCAAAGTGTTTAAGAAGCTGTTTCTTTCGTTTTGGTCCGATGCCGTCAATATCGTCAAGGGTGGACTGGAAGGCGCTTTTTCCTCTGAGCTGTCTGTGGAAGGTGATGGCAAATCGGTGGACTTCATCCTGGATCCGCTGCAGCAAGTAGAATTCCTGGCTTCTCTTTCCCAGAGGGATGATTTGCAATGGATTCCCATACAGCAGTTCCGACGTCTGATGCTTATCGTCTTTCGCAAGGCCGCCAAGCGGGATATCCAACCCTAACTCATTCTCAATGACATCCCTCGCCGCTTCAATCTGCCCTTTTCCTCCATCGATAATGATGAGATCCGGTAAAGGAAGACCATCTTTTAGAACTCTCGTATACCGTCTGCGAACGACCTCCCTCATGGATTCATAATCATCAGGGCCTTTCACGGTTTTAATCTTATACTTTCGATACTCATTCTTCGCAGGCTTTCCGTCAAGGAATACGATCATCGCAGACACAGGATCCGAACCTTGGATATTCGAGTTATCAAATGCTTCGATACGGAAGGGAGTATAAATGCCCATATGCTCCCCTAGACGTTCGATCGCCTTAATCGTCCGCTCTTCATCTCTTTCAATCAGGGCGAACTTTTCTTCAAGTGCCTGTTTCGCATTCTTTTCCGCAAGCTTGACCAATTCTTTCTTCTTTCCCCGTCTAGGCTTGGTGATTTTCACCTCTATCAGCTTAGCCGCCAATTCTTCATCAATCTCCTCAGGTAAAAAAAGTTCCTTTGGCTTAAAATGATTGGATTTCGAATAAAACTGACCTAAGAAAGTCAGAAATTCGTCCTCGGGTTCATTGTAGAGTGGGAAGAGTGACACATCCCGTTCAATGAGCTTACCTTGACGTACAAAGAATACCTGTACACACATCCAGCCTTTATCAACGGAATATCCGAACACATCCCGATCAGTGAAATCGGTCATGGTCATCTTTTGCTTTTCCATTGTCGCTTCAATGTGAAGGATTTGATCACGAAATTCCTTCGCTCTCTCAAATTCCAGATTCTCTGCTGCTTCATTCATTTTCACCGTTAATTGATTCTTGATCTCTTTGTATCCGCCATTCAGGAACCTGGAAATTTCGTCAGTCATTTGTCTATATGTATCTTTGCTTACTTCTTTGATACAAGGAGCCAGACATTGACCCATATGGTAGTAAAGACAGGCCCGATCAGGAAGGGTGGTGCATTTTCGTAACGGATACAGTCGATCCAGGAGCTTTTTCGTTTCATTTGCAGCTCCTACGTTAGGATACGGACCAAAGTACCGGCCTTTCCCCCTTTGGACTTTGCGGGTCGTAATAAGCCTCGGGTGTCTCTCGTTCGTTAACTTGATAAACGGATAGCTTTTATCATCCTTTAACATGACATTGTATTTAGGGTCATATTTTTTGATCAGGTTCATTTCAAGGACAAGGGCTTCCAGATCGGATGAGGTCATGATGTATTCGAAGTCCTCAATTTCACCTACCAGCCGTTGAGTCTTGGCATCATGAGAGCCGGTGAAATAAGAGCGTACACGATTCTTCAGAACTTTTGCTTTCCCCACATAAATAATCGTACCCTGTCTGTCTTTCATCAAATAACATCCCGGCTGATCCGGTAATAGAGCTAATTTATTCGTAATGGTAGGGTTCATCGTCTCTCTCCCTTCTTGTCTGCCCATTTATAGACGGTGATGGTTGAATAAACAGGATCGAATAGCTCCTGTGAATGGAATACTTGGACTTTTTCTATTTTTTCATCAAGGTTTTCAATACCCTGTTGTTTGAATCCTTTAACCACTGCTCCGGTCAGGTAGATCTCTTTATTCGTATGCTGAATGTCCTGAAGGAATTGAGAATAGGTTAACACACGCTTATGTGAGTAAGATGCATCCAGATAGGAGTATACTCTAGTTTCTTCCCATGTGTATACCACAATCGGACTTTTCTCATTTTGCTCTGTGAAGTATGACCCTGTTTTGTAGACGGCGGGTGCAGAAGAGTGATAATCGTTCAATACGCCCACACTCGTTCCTATATGCAAAATAAACCAAAGACTCAGAGTGATGATTTTCATTGCATTGAGTTTTTCCATCCATCCTATTAACAAGAAAAATCCTGCTATTATGGCCAGAGGCAGAATATGTCTCGGTTTTTCAATATTTTGTGCAATTAACCCCCAGATAAAATAGGAGCCAAATGCAATCAGGAGCAATATAGTGCCTGTACCAGGTTTAGTCCACTTTCCAGACATTTTTACACTTAATATAAATAGAAGCGCCGTGATGACCATAATAGAAAGTGATTGTGTAAATAATCCGTTCCAGCCTATATTCATAAATATATAATTCCATAACCTTTCAAATAATCCTGTATCGGACTCTACCGTTCCTCCCCATTCCGTAAAGTGTCCGTCGGTAAAACCAAAGGCAATCTGTAGCAGGGTCTGAAGGCTCCCCGCATTGGCAGCCAGTGCCGATAGCCACACCCCTTGTGAAAGTATGAGAAGAGTCAGATGAAAAGCGATGGCTTTCACTTTTTCTGAACCATTGCCACTCTCCTTCCAAAACACAAACCAATAGTAGAGGATCCCCGCACCAAAACCGATATAGGATAATCGTATACCCATCAAGATGGCAAATAGGAGAATGGGAAGGACAGCCGCATCCTTCGTCTTCCGTATGACAGCCCGGTGCAGACTCCATAAGTACCACCATAATACCGGGATGGCAGCACCTTCACTCATAGCTTGAACGGTCATCACACTCGGATAAGAAAGGGAAAAAAGGAAAAGCGTCGCAATGATGGCTTTCTTTCTCTTAAGGTACTGGCCAAATAGCCAATAAACAGGAAGAATCGAGCTAACCAGCAAAATCGTATTGAAAATCTGAAGGGATAGAACCGGGTCATCAATAAAGATGCGAACCATCATTCCCCCGAAAATAAAAAAAGGGTACCCTGGAAAATGAGGCTGCATCTTCAATAAATCAAATTCAATCACGCCCAGAGCATAATCGACTTCGTCCCAGCTTGATGCATAGGGCGGAAGCAATATAAGTCTGTATATAAAGTACAGGCTGAAAACAACCAATATACTTATCATCCATTTGTTTAAATGTTTATCAATCATTGTTTTTCTCCTGTTTCTCTCCAAATAAAAACCAACTCAGTTTGAAAACCTTCTTAGCCTATTGTAAGGCTTTATAAGAAAGGTTTCCAATCATGAGTTGGTTCAGGGGGATTTAAGCATTTATTGATTTTACATCATCCGATTTTTTGATTGTCTTTTTCTGTTGTTCCATCCCCGCAGGCACGGACTTTCGATTAAAAGGGTTAATAAGTTTATCCGTTCGGATTAAGTATATCCATAAGAATACGAATCCGAAGTAGAACCAATAGGCAAGCACCTGTTCAATCGTTGGATTGTGGCTATAGCCGAACATTGCCGCCATGAACAGACCAACTTGACCGCTGATCAGAACCTCATTTCCTGTGTCTCTCTCATAGTGAAGTTCATCTTGAAAGTGCTCAGGCATAATTTCCACAAGATTATATACTTCCGCGGGTTTCCCTTCTGCTGTTGTATATAAAGAGCCCATGATCCCAAGATCCTGAAGAATCCCTACTCCTTGAACAAGTAACCCGGCTGCGATGAACATGATCAGCAAACCTGTCACATTAAAGAACGTTTTCAACTTGAATTTCATGGCACCTGAGAAGAACGCATATCCAAGAACCATGGCAAGTAATAATCCACTGAGGGCTCCGTAGCTTGTGAATACTTTCGTTACGTCTCCTCCACTGATGGCAGCGAAGAAAAATACGGTTTCGACACCTTCACGAAGGACGATCAAGTATGAGTGAATGATCATCGCTGATACGCTGCCTGCCGTTAAGGCCGCATTGATCTTCTTCTCCATTTCCGTATTGATCCCTTTGGACTGTTTTCTCATCCAGCCAACCATATGAGTCAGCAGGAAAACGGATGCAAACATGATGCCCACCTTCAAGTAAACTTCAGCTCCAAAACTCGAGAACCCTGTCAGGACGACTTGGAACAGTAAAGCGACTAAAAAGCTGGATACAAGTGCAAGCAAGACTCCTACATAAACCCATTTCTTATATTTGTCTGCTTTTAATCTTGTAAGATAAGAAAGAATCAACCCAACAATCAGAATGGCTTCTAAAGACTCTCTCAGTGTAATCAAAAATGCTTGGAAATCCACTTTGTTTCCCCCTTTGTTGCCTTGGATTACTGTTTATTTTTACGTTTATTGATCGTAATAAGTACAATAAGAATCAAAATCAGTGCTAGTGAGAAATAGAGCCAGAAGCTTGAGCTTCCCCCTTCTCCCATTCCATCTAAAAACCCAAGATTCTCTTCGTTTAAATGACTTTCATCGGCTTTTTCAGAAGGAATCGGAAATAACGGTCGAAGTTCTTTGATGATCGACTCTACTTCTTTATCGAAAGCATCAGGATCATTATCTTTGCTTCCAATCCCGAACAACCCGGGATTTCCCAAAGAATTTAGGGCAGTATCGAATGAAGCATAAATCTTATCTGCCTCTTCCTGGCTTTTTTCTTCAACAACAAATGGTTCCAATACATTAAAAGTCCCTCTTGCTTTGGCAAGAAGAAGTTTCGCCTGACCATAATCGTCGAATTGATCTTGAGCAAAATGCAGTCTTCTTTCGATATTCAGCATCAATGCGGCTCTCCAGCTTTCTAATAAAAGATCCTTGTCTTTTTCCTCGAAAGCTTTCTTAATGTCGGGCTGCACCTTTGAAAAATATAGTTCAAAATCCTTTTCATACGAATCATATATTTTCTTTGCATTATCCCAGTCATCATTCTCTAAGCTGCTTTCGAGCTCTTTATACGCTTCAGCGATTTTCTCTTCTCCTGGATCCCCATAAGAATAAGCAGACGCCTGTGACGGGATAAATATGTAATTGAGAATAAATATCAATGTTAGACTAAAAAAAAGGCTTTTTTTCATATGGAAATCCTCCTGTATTTTCAATGATAATGATTATCATTATACTTGTCAATACGATTTTAAAGGCTTTCAAACGATGTTTCAGAAATTTTGTGAACATTATATTCTATATCCACTTTTTCAACAGGCCGTTTCATTTCTTTCGCGATCGCCGGAAGTACATTAAACATATAAGCTTTGAACTTGATGAAGGATTGTCCCTTCGTCCGAACTCTATATTCAATCGGAACTTCCGTCATTCTGAAACCTTTACGCATGATATTTAGCGTCACCACTTGAGCATAATTATAGTCATGAATGATTTCGGCATGTTCCATTACTTGTTTAGAGAATGCTCTCATCCCTGATTGACCGTCATAAATCCAGGTTCTCAGCAACACACATTGTAGTAAGGTGAAACAATAATTGCCGAGGCGACGATGGATCCTCATCCCGTCGATGGTACCCTTAAAGCGTGATCCCATTGTATAGTCTGACTGATTTGTGAAGATTGGCTCTAATATCTCTGGAATTTGAGATGCAGGATATTCTCCATCCGCATCAATCATGACACCAATATCCGCCCCTTTTAGCAGCGATTCCTTTAACCCTCTTCTTACTGCCGCCCCTAAGCCTGAATTACGTTCCATATGTACGATATAGTCTGCTCCTGCTTCTTCAGCAACCTTAACGGTGTCATCGGTCGACCCATCATTCACGACCAGTACTTCCACTTGAACATCAGGATGAAACTCTCTGGGAATGTCACGGATGACATCCCCGATGGTTTCTTCTTCATTATAAGCAGGCAAAAAAACAACAACCTTCTGTTTATTCACGGTGTTCTTCCTTTCTTCTAAATGCTTCTTCTAATACAGGTCCACGTGCATGGCTCGGGAATGGTGCTCCCAGAATATGAGCGATGGTGCTGGCCATGGAAACAAGACTATGCTTTGATTCTACTTTGCGTCCCTTTTGGATATTAGGTCCATGCATGATAAATGGCACGAATCGCTCTCCTTCATCAAGATGCCCGTGTCCCCCGATTCCATCAGCCTGTCCATGATCGGCACAGATAAATAATGTTGTGTTTTCCATCTTGCCTTCTTCCGTCATCCATTGGACAAAGTCTTCAATCAATCGGTCTGCTTCTTTTATCTTTTGCAAATACTCGTCATATAAAACCCCGCGACTGTGCCCAGTTTGATCGGTCCCGATCATTTGTACGATGAATAAATCCGGATCTTGTTCTTTCATGATATGCTTCGCTTTTTTCATGATTGTCGGATCCGCTTTATCGTTATGCATGACGGCTGTGAACGTATCCACGTCAGACCCCATGGAATCGACCAGATGGGCAACCCCTAAAAGCCTTCCCTTCTTCCCTACTTTTCGTAAAGAGTCAAAGATGCTTTCGACTTTAATCCCCAGCTTCCAAACCATATTCGAAGTGATCCCGTGTTCATACGGATACGTCCCGGTGAACATGGATGAAAAACAGACAACCGTGCGGGCAGGATATACCGTCTCCATGTTGGAGAATTCTGTTCCTTCTGCCTTGAGGGAATCCAAAAACGGGGTTTCCGCTTCTTGAAAACGTTCCTTCCTCATCCCGTCCACCACAATGACCACTACACGATCTGCCCGATCCTCTTTCCAATCTTCCGCCTCTTTTGCATATTCTTCATACATCTTTGGCTTCCAATCGAATAAATAACGGTGAAGAATGAAGGTGAAAACCAAAAGACCTCCAAAGAAGCCTAAGAACTGAACGATGGGCAGCTGCTGGCTTGTATCGAGGAGTGAGTAGGTGTACTGCCAGTAAGCCAGCAATAATAGAAATTTAGGAAGCTGCTCCTGGGCATTTCCACTTGTAGAGTCACTGTTTTTCAGTACAAGCTTCCAGAACCTTGTGAAGTTAAGCCACGACGTTCCGATGCGTAAGTGATAATATAATGTTCCCCAGAATAGAATCGTGAAGAAAAAGTAAAGACCGATTCCTAACAGGGATAACCCGAGATTCCATTCCCATCCAATGATTAAGTAAGCCACAATCGGCAGCCACAGGTAGTTCCTTAAAAACAATGGGAAATCATAAACAAAAAATAATATAAAAAGTGGTAGGGTGATCGCTAAACTAATTGTGAAATTCAGCCAAAATGGTAACGAGGCAAAATCACCAAGATGAAAGAGAAGCATCGTACCTACAGTAAAAATGGGTGTGAAGGGTTTTCCTTCATTTAATAAATTCCAGCAGCGTGCTGCTACCTTTTCAAACTTAGAGGCGCTTTTCACTTCATGCCCCTCCTTTTCTTTTACTTAACTTTTTAATGAGTGTCAGTGAAATAGGATACTTCACCAGCGCATACAGTCCAACTGAATAGGAGAATATGAATTTGATCCCATGTGTCAGAACTGCGATGGTAATACCTGTTTCCATTGGTATTGAGAATTGATTGAGGCCAAAAGCCATGATCGTTTCATAATTCGCAAGCCCACCGGGTGTAATTTGAAAGACCTGACCGAGAATGGTTAGGCTATTCACCCAGATCCCCTGAAAGGTCGAGATTCCTGTATTCGTTGCGATGCATACAGACAGCAACAGGGCCGCTTCCAATATCCAACTGATGAAAACAAGGAAAAATGCATAGGAAAATCCCCTCCCCTTTATGAGAGAGAGCGTGACATTCCATTGCTGATAGAGGAATTGACGCTTGTAATAAGAGATCCATCCTATCACCAATAAGATGATTCCTCCGACCACTAAAATGAAATCTGTTGATAATGGGTTTTCCAATGCTACAAACGATATCCCCATTGATACGAGTAGACAGAGTGAAAGGATATCCATCAGCCTTACTATAATAACAGATTGAGCCGAAGCTGATTTAGATAATCCTTCTCTTTCATATAAAATATACGAACGGAGAACGTCCCCGCCCTTGATGGGCAGCAGATGATTGAGTGCCAAGCTGTACCAAAGACCATACATGGCACTGGAAAGCTTGATTTGATCACCTAGAAGTTTTTTCGTGGCTATCCCTTTTAAATAGAAAGAGGATCCGTAAATGACCATACCCGAAATCACCATGACGGGATGAAGACTCAGCTGGTATAAAAACCGTTTAAACTGCTCATGGTCCCATCCTGTTGCAATGAACCATATAAAATAGCAAACGATTACGAGTCCGATAATGAACTTAAGAGATTTATAAATGCTTTTCATTTTGTTTTGCCCACAGAATGGTATTCCCTATTCCCTCTTCAATGGTGGTGGTTGGAGAATATCCCAGGTGAGATTGAGCCTTTGAAATATCTGAATGAGTAGAAAAAACATCCCCGAGGCGATATGCATCATAGTTCACGTTCATTTCTGGAAAATGGTGACGAAGAATCTCTAACAATCTAGTCATTTTCACTACCCGACCACTTCCCAGATTGTAGGTTTCTCCTCTTTTCCCCTTTTGTAAGGTTAATTCAATCCCGTGAATGATATCATCGATATACGTATAGTCCCGTCCACTATCACTGCCAAAAATGGAGATGGACTCGTTTTTCAGAAGTTTCGAAATGAATTTAGGAATCGCCATATCCGGTCTTCCCCATGGGCCATACACCGTAAAGAAACGAAGGATGTTCACATGCATATCGTACATATGTGCATACATATGGCAGAAGCTTTCTGCACTCCACTTCGAAGCTGCGTATGGAGAAATGGTCATACCGTCTGCATCCTCTTCCTTTAACGGTATACCCGGCTTATCCCCATAAACAGAGGATGAAGACGCAAACAAGAAATGTTTGACTCCGGCTTCTCCACAAGCCTCTACCATATTGATGGTGGCTTTAATATCATAATCCACATATTTCAGCGGCTCCTCCAATGAATAGGCCACCCCTGGCAAAGCGGCTAAATGGATGACCGCGTCGGGCTTCAATTCATTGATAATCGCTCTAGTCTTATCACGATCTATGAGATCAACTTCGTATAAATCCCCAGTAGGGAATTTAATCTCACTCAAATGCTGTTTTTTACGATGAGCTGAATAATAGGTATGGAAACAATCAATGATTGAAACCTGATGACCCACTTTGAGAAGCCTTTTTGTCAGGTGCATCCCGATAAATCCCGCACCACCTGTAATCACTATTTTCACTTTCATCACACTCTCTTGACTTTTAGACAATAGGTTTAGTTTAGCACAATCGTGCATGGAGAATAAGAATTACTTACAAATAGAGACTGACCTCAACATAAGGCCAGCCTCCATACACTATATTATAATTGATTCAGGATGTTAAGAATAGCTTCACTATGCTGTTTCGCTTCATCTGCTTTTTCAGATGAGATCGCTTCAAACCACTTTTGAGAAAGATCAAATAGCTCTTGTGATTTCTCTTCTCCAAGTTGATTCTTCACGTCCACCTCTAGCATTTTAACAAACATATTGCCTTCCATAGCCTCTACTTTTGCTTTCGCAACATCACCAGACTCTACAGCTTCTGCAGCTTCTTCATGATATCCTGTTGCTTTACCTTTGATTGCTTTCGTATAAAGTGAATTTACTTTATCAGCATCAATCGTGGATGGATCATTTTCCAGCGAGAAGATGGAATCCAATTCATTCGCAGCAGCCTCGTCTCCACCAGCTAAAGATCCTTTAATAGCCTGTAGGAAACCATATCCTTCTGCTTGCATAATCGCTAACTCTTCCGTATTTCCTTCTTCAACCGCTTTGCTGATTTTTTCAGCATACGAATTTGAAGCAAGGTAATAGCTTTGATAGATCGATTTATCTGTCACTTGCTTATAAACAGCAAAGTCTTCCGCATTTGAATCAGCCAATGCTTCTTCCTGTAGAGATAGACCGTTGTTAATGTTTTCTACCATGCTGGATTCACCTGACAATTCATATAAGCTATCACGCTTTTCAGCTGTAGGAATGAATACATTTTCTGCTAAGTACTTAACTTCAGCAAACTTTGCTTTGGCATCATCCACTTTATCCGCCTCAATGTCCTCAGCTGCTTGCCCCTGTAATCCTTTTTGAACTTGATAGAAATACGATTGTGTCAGTTTATCAATGATTTGACGTGCAACGTTTTTCTCAAGCTCGCCTGATTGACCGCCTGAAATAGCGGCTTCAATCCCTTGAGAAAATTCACCATTCACTTCATTTACCGATGCTTGTAACTCAGAAGTATAAATGTCATTGACAGTCTCCCAATTTACTTCCTTGTCTTCTTTCATCTTCTCTAATTCAGCTTTCATATCTGTGTACGCTTTAACTTGTGATTCTGCATTTAGTGCCATTTCTTCTTTTTCTTCTTTTGGTTCTTCTTGCTTCTCTTCAGATGATTGATCTGTTTCTTTCGGTTCTTCAGATGTGCTTCCGCAACCTGCTAAAACGGAACCTGTTAAAAGAAATGCTGCGAAAATTTTGGTTAAGTCTCTCTTTTTCATATGTATGTACCTCCAGAATGTATTGAACTATAAATGATAATGATTTTCATTTCCGTTTAAAATTATATCGAGAATGATTCTCATAGTCAACGTTTTTTGAAAATTTTGTTGAAATAAAAAAAGCTCTTTTTTACTTGAAGCTCTGTCCCGAAATTTTCTCTTATAGATCTTCAGGGAAACTACGTAGACTCTAGCGGAAGTACAGGTGTGCCTAGAACCGGGAAGCGAAGCCGAAGAGACGCGGCCCGACGCGACCTGCAAGTAAAACAGTCCCCCTCACCATCTAGCACACACTGGTGGACAGAACCAAGCAGATCCAATGGCACTAAACACAACAATCTTTGAGAAAAGAGCCAAAAATAAAAAACACCGGGGCTGTCATGACAGCCCCGGTGTTTTAATAGTGCTTATTATGCATGTTTGTTTAATAGTTCAGCAAGTGCTTCCTTAGGTTGGAAACCGATTACTTTATCTACAACTTCGCCGTCTTTAAGGACAACTAAAGTCGGGATACTCATAACCCCGTATTTACCTGCTGTTTCCTGGTTTTCATCAACGTCAACTTTGACGATTTTTACTTTGTCGCCCATTTCTCCATCTAACTCTTCCAGAACTGGAGCGATCATTTTACAAGGTCCACACCAAGGTGCCCAGAAATCTGCTAATACCAGTCCAGAATTTGTTTCAGTCGAAAATGATTGATCAGTAGCATGTGTAATTGCCATTTATATGCGCCTCCTAAAAACTTTGAATGTAACGTAAGTATAGCACCGTTCTTTTTGTGATGCTATTAATCTGCTCGTAGGTAATATTCCCTTCAGATAACGGAATATACAGGGAAGAAAAATAAGGATCAGCCATCCGGCCGCATCCTTATTTTCACTACATACTATGCTCTTACCCTTTAGACGCTACTTCAAAACGTCAATGGAATTAAGAAGAGGATACTTTAAGCTTTTTAAACTCTTCAGTCAGCATCGGTACCACTTCGAACAGGTCACCCACGATTCCATAATCCGCTACGTTGAAGATGTTCGCTTCAGGATCTTTGTTGATCGCAACGATGACTTTTGAATTCGACATACCCGCTAAATGCTGGATGGCTCCAGAAATTCCACAGGCAATATAAAGGTCAGGCGTTACAACTTTACCTGTTTGACCAATCTGCAGGGAATAGTCACAGTAGTCGGCATCACATGCTCCACGTGATGCTCCTACAGCTCCACCAAGAACATCCGCCAGTTCTTGAAGAGGATTGAATCCATCTTCACTTTTCACTCCGCGTCCGCCGGCAATGATGACTTTCGCTTCAGAAAGGTCTACACCTTCGCTTGCTTTACGTACGACTTCTTTAATGATTGTGCGTAAGTCTTTAATATCGACGGAAAGGGAAGAAACTTCTCCTGTACGTGATTCATCTTTCGCTAATGGTTCGATGTTATTCGGACGAATCGTCGCAAAAATCACACCGCCAGTCACGATTTTCTTTTCAAATGCTTTCCCGGAATAAATCGGTCTAGTGAAAACAAGGTTCCCTCCAGCTTCTTCAAGATCCGTTGCATCAGAAATCAATCCTGTGCTTAGCTTACTGGCCACTTTAGGAGACAGATCTTTTCCAAGTGCAGTATGTCCGAAGATGATACCTTCAGGCTTCTCTTGGTCGATAACCGATAGTACGGCTTGAGAGTAGCCATCCGGCGTATACTGCTCCAGTTTATCATCTTCCACAACCACTACTTTGTCCGCACCATATTGAATCATTTCATTCCCTAAAGCGCTTACACTTTTGCCAATTAAAACGGCTACTACTTCTCCACCTTCAGATACTGTTTTACCTGCCGCAATCGCTTCAAAGGAAACATTACGTAATGATCCGTCCCGAACTTCTCCAAGTACTAATACTTTTCTCGCCATGTTAAATACCCCCTGAATGTTAGTTATTACTATGAGTCAGCCTTATATAACTTTCGCTTCATTGCGAAGAAGTGAAACAAGCTCTGATACTTGAGCATCCAATTCGCCTTCTAACACTTTACCTGCTTCCTTCTTCGGTGGAAGGTAGATTTCAATCGTTTTTGTCTTCGCTTCTACTTCATCTTCGTCTAAATCGATATCATCCAATTCCACTTCATCTAAAGGCTTTTTCTTCGCTTTCATGATTCCTGGAAGTGATGGATATCGTGGTTCGTTCAATCCTTGCTGTGCCGTTACCAGTAAAGGTAGGGATGTTTCAATTACTTCTGAATCCCCTTCTACGTCACGAGTGACTGTTACCGTTTCACCATCAATTTCTAATTTCGTTATCGTTGTTACATAAGGGATGTCAAGCTGTTCAGCCACACGTGGTCCAACTTGTCCAGATCCACCATCGATCGCAACATTACCTGCCAGGATTAAATCTACTTCCTGTTCTTTTAAATAGTGGGCAAGAATTTTGGCTGTAGTGAATTGATCACCATGATCAAGGTCATCCTCTGTGTTGATCAGGACTGCTTTATCTGCACCCATTGCCAGTGCTGTTCTCAGTTGCTTTTCACTTTCTTCTCCGCCAACTGTCACAACCGTCACTTCTCCACCATGTGCATCGCGAACTTGAATAGCTTCTTCCACTGCATATTCATCGTAAGGATTTATGATAAATTCAGCTCCATCTTCAGCAATTTGACCGTTTTGGATCGAAATTTTCTCCTCAGTATCAAACGTTCTTTTCAAAAGTACATAGATGTTCATGCGTAAGTCCCTCCTAATAATGTAAACATTCTTTCCCTTAAAAAGATTTTGACAATTTAACCCCTTTGAATGGGCAGCTTGAACGGAAACGTCCATTCAATACTGCCCCTCAATAAGAGTTTACTATATTACAAGAATGTATTCTAGCCTTTAAAGTGCGGTTCTCTCTTTTCAACAAACGCTGAAATACCCTCTTTGGCATCCGCCGATACAAAAATTTCACCGAAAAGATCCGATTCTCTCATTACACCTTCATAGAAACGATCATCTTTTGTATAACTTAACAGCTCAATGGCTGCTTTCATCGCCCCTGGGCTCTTCTTCGCTATCTTATCGGCCATTTCCTTTGCTTTATCGAAAAGCTGGTCCTCAGGATATGCTTTATTGGCAAGTCCCCACTGTACCGCTTCTGTTCCGCTGATAGGCTCACTCGTTAATAGCATTTCTGCCGCTTTTGCCCTGCCTACCAATTTCGGCAAGCGCTGGGAGCCGGCAAATCCAGGTACAAGGCCTAACTGAAGCTCCGGCAGACCGAGCTTTGCATTCTCGCTGACCAAACGGATGTGACATCCCATTGCAAGCTCCAAACCACCGCCTAGGGCTGCGCCATGGATGGCTGCAATGATCGGCTTTGAAAAGTTCTCCATCCGCTCAAAGACGTCCTGGCCTTTTTTCGCCAACTTAGAAAATTCTTCACCCGTTTCAATCGTTGTGAATTCTTTAATGTCAGCACCTGCAGAGAAGAAACGCCCCTCACCCTTCAGTAAGATCACCCGTACTTCAGCGTTTTCTTCAAGCTCATCCAGAACTGAATCGATTTCTTTAATAAGTCCACTGGCTAAAGCATTAGCAGGAGGTCTTTGGATTAGAACCGTTGCTACCTTTCCCTCTAATGACCATGATAAACTTTCCATCTCTCATCCCCCTAAACTAATTTAGTTCCTGCCGCCACACCCATGAAGTAATAGTTTGTGAATAGCAGGGACTTGAGCTACTAAGTCATATTTCTGTTCGTTCATCACCCACGTTGTCACCATTTCATCCAGAGTACCGAAGATCATTTGACGAGCCAGTCGGACATCCAGATCACTTGAAAATTCTCCGGATTCTATTCCGCTAATCAGAATTTTGTCGACTAATTGCAGATATCCTTTTAATACATCGTTGATCTTCAAGCGGATATCCTTATTGGATTGCCTGAGCTCCAGTTGGGTCACAATCGCAAGATGATGATCATCCGACAGAATTTTACAATGATTTTCAATCATCACTAATAATTTCTCTGAAACTGTCTGTTTTCCTGCTATAACTTCCTCAATTTTTTCAACAAAGAGTACCATTTTTTCTTTGAACAACGAAATCAGGATATCTTCTTTATTTTTAAAATAGAGATAAATCGTTCCATCAGCGACCCCGGCCTGCTTCGCAATCTTGGATACTTGTGCCTGATGGTAACCATTTTCTGCTATAACGATAACAGCAGCATCGATAATTTGCTTGTATTTAGGTTTATTTCGTTTCATGAGTTATTGACCTGCCTTAAGAAAATATGAATGACCGTTCATTCATATTTTTATAATAAAAGGTTTCTCTTTACTTGTCAAGAAAAGATGCCTTGTCCAATTTCACAGCAAAAAGAAAAAGCCCAATGGTATTCATTTAACTTGTTTTCTGTTCTTCTTCTGTCTTTTGGCGCTCTTCTTCTACAAGTGCTCTGCGTAATATTTTTCCTACTGCCGTTTTAGGAAGCTCTTTTCTAAACTCATAAATCCGGGGCACCTTATAGGCAGCCAGGTATTTACGGGCAAATTCGTTGAGTTCTTCCTCTGTCAGGACTTCTCCTTCTTTCAGGACCACATACGCCTTTACGGTTTCTCCTCTATATTCATCCGGAACGCCTGCAGCTACAACCTCTTGAATCGCAGGGTGTTCATAGAGGACCTCTTCGATTTCACGAGGGTAAATATTAAAGCCTCCCGCAATGATCATATCCTTTTTGCGATCCACAACATAGAAGTAACCTCTCTCATCCATATACCCCAAATCTCCGGTCAATAGCCAGCCATCCCTTAATGTTTGTTCGGTTTCCTCAGGGCGATTCCAGTATCCCTTCATCACTTGAGGACCTTTCACGACGATTTCACCCATTTCATTCGGCGGAAGCGGTTCTCCTGTTTCCAGTGAGAAGATGGCTGCATCCGTACTTGGCCAAGGAACTCCTACGCTTCCCTTGATCCTCTCTTTATCCCAAAGGAAATTGGAATGTGTGACAGGTGAAGATTCTGTCAATCCATAGCCTTCAACCAGTTTCCCGCCGGTGACGTCTTCAAATTGCTGCTGCACTTCAACAGGCAATGGGGCGCTTCCACTAAGGCATGAATCGATGGAGGATAAGTCATAATTCTTCAGTTCCGGATGATTCAGCAGGCCTATATAGATGGTAGGTGCACCAGGAAATAGGGTCGGTTTCTGCTTTTGAATGGTTTTCAAGGTTGTTTCAGGATCAAATTTAGGGAGTAAGATCATTTTATATCCCTGCATGACGGATAATATCATAACGGCTGTCATACCGTACACATGAAAGAATGGAAGGATTCCAAGGACACGCTCTTCTCCTTTTTTACATTTATAAAGCCACGCGTCACACATGGAAGCATTGGCGACAAGGTTCTTATGAGTAAGCATAACCCCTTTCGGGAAACCTGTCGTCCCGCCTGTGTATTGAAGAAGGGCCACATCGTTTTCAAAATCAAATGCATGATCGGTACTTTCTGGTTTGGCTGTTTTCATGATCTCCGTAAATAAATGATTCTGTCCTGAATGGTCCACTTTCACAACAATGCCGTATTGTTTCTTCTGGATGAATGGGTAGATGAGATTCTTGGGAAATGGAAGGTAGTCTTTGATAGCGGTTACAATAATATGCTCAAGTTCAGTATTCTTCATCACTTTCGTCACTCTTGGATATAAAATATCCAATGTCAGGATCACCTTGGCACCCGAGTCCTTCATTTGGTATTCAATTTCCCTCTCCATATAGAGTGGATTGGTTTGTACGACAATTCCACCTGCATAGAGAATGCCATAGTATGCGATGACGGATTGAGGAGTATTCGGCAGCATGATCGCCACCCGATCGTCTTTCTTAATTCCAAGCGTCTTCAGGTAATGAGCGAACTTGAGTGCGGATTCATGTAATTCTGTGTAGGTCAACTCCTTGCCCATAAATTGAATGGCTACTTTACTGCTATAAAGGGTAGCTGCCTCAGTTAAATAGGACTGTAGGGGCTTTTCAGTCAGATCGAGCTCCGTGGGAATCTCTGCTGGATATTCAGCAAACCATGGTTTGTTCATTGTAATCCCTCCCTTTGAATATTTAGAAAATTCCTTCTATTCACTATTATAATATAAGGGGACTTCAGTTACAATTTCAATTCAATCCACTCGATACTTTTTTCCTATTTCTTAGGCTTGACCTTCCTTACAGATGATTTTATCAAAGAAAAAAGACTGCCTATTCAACCATATGACAGTCTGCTCGTACATTATTATTATTTTAGCATTGTTTCAATATCCAAGCTCTTTATAATATTAATCTCGATATAAGTTCAACCATTTACGTAAAGAACAACATATAAATGATCCCTACGAGTAAAAAGCCCCCACATAGCGTGAGCAAAACCTTTGCCAACGTTTCCATATTCCCTCTCCTTACGATATTCCGGCTCCTATGACATAGGATAAACCAACTGAAATGACCAATGAAATGAAGCCGACTGCCCGATTGTCATTAGCGATTTCTTCATCAATTTTAAATTTGGGTGTGAGAAATTCATAAATGAAATAGCCGATCAGCAATAAAAAAAAGCCAAACACACCCCAGCCGATGGTTGTCAGGATGGTATCGTTATGGCTGATGGAATGGCGGAAAATATTCGCTATCCCGAATATTTTCCCTCCGGTTGCCATCGCCACGGCCAAGTTGCCTTTTTTTATTTCTTCCCAATTCTTATACTTGGTGACCAGTTCGAAGATAGCCAAGAACAGAACCAAACATAGTATGACCACGCTATAATTCCCAGCCGTTTGCACAAATTCATTTTCCCAAAAGTTCTTCATTATAAAGCTCCCTTTACCGGTTTATTTAAACCACTCTATTTATTGGAGCAGTCTAAAGGCTCTTATTTAAATTGAACGACTGTGACACCGGTTCCACCTTCACCTGCATCCCCGAAACGAATGTTTTTGACCGATCGGTGATTTTTCAAGTATTCCTGCACTCCTTGCCTTAAAGCTCCCGTTCCTTTCCCATGAATGATGGAAACGCGGGGATAACCGGCAAGCAGAGCATCATCGATGTATTTCTCCACTCTGGATAACGCATTTTCGAAACGCTCACCACGCAGATCCAGCTCAAGGCTGACGTGAAAATCCTTCCCTTTCACTGTGGCGAGTGGTTTCGTCTCTACCTTCTGTTGTGATTGAATGAATTCAAGATCTGATTCCTTCACCTTCATTTTCATGATGCCCATCTGTACTTGCCATTCTTTCGCAGACAATCGTTCGACCAAGTGGCCTTTTTGATCAAAGCTTATGACTTTGACTTCGTCCCCGGCTTTTAACTCATGCTTCGCCTGATTGACTTTTTTCTTTTGACCGGACGTTTTCAATTTCGGTGTAGCATCTTCCAATTGTTTCTTCGCATGGATCAGTTCATGTTCTTTGATTTGAGCTGATTTTTCATGCTGCATTTTCCGTAAATCTTTAATCACCTGTTCAGCTTCTGCCTTCGCCTTTTCTACGACTTCAGTGGCTTTTTGTTGAGCTTTTTCGTAAAGTGTATCCTTTTTCTCATAATACTCCATCATTTGCTTCTGCATATCTTTATGCATTTTCTCAGCTTGCCTTAAAAGTTCATGAGCTTCCTCAAGCTCCCGTTCCCCCTGACGTCTGCTGTCTTCGAGGGAGGCAATCATATTCTCCACTTCTTTACTATCCGTTCCGATATGGGACTTTGCTCTCTGAATGACTGAATCAGAAAGCCCTAAACGCTTCGAAATCTCAAATGCATTACTTCTTCCCGGGACCCCGAGCAAAAGCTTATAGGTAGGACTTAATGTTTCTACATTAAATTCCACACTTGCATTCACGACTCCTTCACGATTGTACCCATATGCTTTCAATTCAGGATAGTGAGTGGTCGCCACGACTCTTGCACCAGTTCCATGTACTTCATCCAAAATGGAAATGGCAAGGGCCGCACCTTCTTGAGGATCTGTACCGGCACCCAGTTCATCAAACAGCACTAAACTCTCATGATCTGCCTTTTTAAGGATGTCCACGATATTGACCATATGAGAAGAGAAGGTACTTAAGCTTTGTTCAATCGATTGCTCGTCGCCGATATCAGCATACACAGTGCGGAAGACGCCGACTTCTGATCCATCGAGAGCCGGGATCGGGAGACCGGCCTGTGCCATTAAACTCGTTAATCCCAATGTTTTCAGGGTAACGGTTTTCCCCCCGGTATTCGGACCGGTGATGACAATGGAAGAAAAGTCAGTCCCCAATTCGATATCATTCGCCACCGCTTCATCCATCGGCAAAAGAGGATGTCGGGCTTTGTTGAGCCTCACCCGACGTTCATTATTGATCGTCGGTTTAGACCCTTTTATGGATCGTCCGAATTTCGCTTTTGTGAACATGAAGTCAATATCCGACAGGACGCTGACAATCAAGAGCAGTTCTTCTCCTGATTCTTGTACACTTTCAGACAGCTCCTGGAGAATCTTTTCAATTTCAGCTTGCTCTTTTAATCGAAGCTCACGAAGTTGATTATTCAGTTGAACGATGGCTTCCGGTTCAATAAATAACGTTTGCCCCGATGACGACTGGTCATGAATGATCCCGCCATATTGACCCCTGTACTCCTGTTTAACCGGAATCACATATCGATCGTTCCGAATGGTAATGATCGCATCTGATAACATTTTTTGAGCATTGGAAGAGCGGATCATTCGTTCAAGTTTCTCCCGGATCCGTCCTTCATTGGCCCGGAGCTGAGTACGGATCGAGCGGAGTGCTTCACTGGCTGTATCAAGGATTTCTCCGTTATCGTCGACGACCTTCCTAATATCCTGCTCTAAATGAGGAAGGGGAATGACCGTGCCCATTTTCTCCTGCAACAGGGGTACGTCCACTTCTTCCTCCAATAATTCCTCTACAAAAAGCGTCAGCTTCCTGCTTGCCCGGATTGTACTCGCCACCTGAACGAATTCAGAAGGGGAAAGCATCCCGCCTATTTGAGCACGCTTGACGTGAGGACGTATATCGAAAATACCGCCTAATGGGGCATGCCCCTTCAACCTGAGGATGGTCATGGCTTCATCTGTTTCTTCGTGAAGAGCTGTAATTTCTTCATACTCAACGGATGGCATGAGAGAAGATACCTTTGCATGACCAAGAGCCGATGCAGCATATTGCTTTAATAATTCTTTGATTTTATCAAACTCTAACGTTTTTAATACTTTAGAATTCACGGAATGTATTCCACCTTTTATCAGTTTCGCTTAATAAATTCGATTAACTCTTTTTTATTCCATGTATTGATTACAGTATCTTTCTTGATCCAGCCTTTTCGGGCAGTTCCGATTCCGACTTTCATGAATTCCAGGTGATCGATACTGTGTGCATCTGTGTTGATGACGAGCTTTACATTCTGTTCCTGGGCTTTACGGATATTTTCTGCAGACAAGTCGAGCCGATTCGGATTTGCATTAAGCTCCAACGCCGTATCGGTTTCTTTCGCAAGCTGGATAAGAAGATCCATATCTACGTCATAGCCTTCTCTTCGACCAATGATCCTCCCTGTTGGATGAGCAATGATATCCACGTGGGCGCTCTTAAGGGCCGTTGTCAGCCTTTCCATGATCTTTTCTTGTGATTGTGAAAAACTCGAATGAATCGAGGCAATCACAAGGTCGACTTTTTCAAGAATGTCATCCTCATAGTCCAATGTACCGTCAGGGAGTATATCCATCTCGATTCCTGACAGGACTTCTATATCATCATACTTCTTATTGATTTCTTTAATTTCATCGATTTGCTTGAGTAATCGTTCTGTAGTCAGCCCGTTTGCCACACGTAAGTACTGGGAGTGATCTGTGATGGCCATATATTGATATCCTTTGGCACGGCAGGCCTCTACCATTTCTTCAATCGAAAATGCACCATCCGACCAGGTGGTGTGCATATGAAGATCCCCTTTTATATCTTCTAATGTGATGAGGGAATAATCCTTATGGAACCCTTCCACTTCTTTCCCATCTTCCCTCAGCTCTGGCGGGATCAGAGGCAGATCAAAATGGTGATAAAATTCTTCTTCGGATTTAAATGTCTGTATCTCACCGGTTTCACTATTCTCGACCCCATATTCACTGATCTTTTCCCCACGTTCTTTGGCCAGCTGGCGCATGCGGACATTATGATCCTTTGATCCGGTAAAATGATGAAGGGCCGTAGCAAACTCTTCAGGCTTCACGATTCGAAAATCAATGCTGACATCCCAATTATACGAAAGAGTCAGTGAAACTTTTGTATCTCCTGCAGCGATGGTTTCCACGATATTAGGCAGTTTCAACAGACCTTCCTTCACTTCTTGAGGATTCTCTGTTGCGAGGATGAAATCGATATCCTTGATGGTTTCTCTCATTCTCCTTAAGCTTCCCGCCCTTGAAAAGGTTTGGATGCTGTCCATGCCGAGAAGATAACCTTCCATTTCCTCAGCGATCCCATTCATAAATGCGATCGGCAGACGGTCGGGTCTCTTGCCAACCTGTTCGATGGATGCGAGGATCTTTTCTTCCGTCTTCTTACCGAAGCCTGCTAAACCTTGTACTTTATTTGCCTTACACGCTTCCTCCAGGTCTTCAATACCTTCTACCCCAAGTTCACTATAAAGCTTCGCAATTTTCTTTCCACCTAAACCAGGTAACTGAAGGAGGGGGATCAATCCCTTTGGAACTTCTTCCTTTAACTCTTCAAGGACAGAAGAAGTACCTTCGTTTATGTATTCCACGATAACTCCCGCCGTCCCTTTGCCGATGCCGCTCAGCTTCGTGAAGTCACTGATTTCCTGTAAGCTTCGGTCATCATTCTCAAGTGCTGCCGCCGCTTTTCGATAGGCGGATATTTTAAAAGAGTTTTCGCCTTTCAATTCCATATATATCGCAATGTTTTCTAATAATTTTATAATATCTTTTTTATTCAAGAGATTCACCCACTATCTTAGAATTAACGATCAGGATCCTTTAAGATTCCAAGTCCCTTGCAAAAGCAAAACGACTCCATCTATATAGTAGCAAAATTGATATAAAAAGAAAAAAGACTGACTTATAAGATGAACAAATTCGCTAAGGCATCCCTAACGAATTTGAATTGCATACTTATAGTCAGCCCCTTCTTTTAGGCTACATATTCAATCCACCAAGATTTCACCATATCAGAGAAAACAGGAGTATGTTTAACCATCGCTTGCGCAATAAATGAGTTATTAATGAATGTTTGAACCGACTCGATCGGCAATAATACGGCGATAAATAATAGAATGAAGATCATTAAGTATGCTTCGATAAAACCTAATATCCCTCCGCCAAGAACATTCAACTGCTTTAATAGTGGAAGATGTGCGACAAAATCGAGCATCGATCCAATGATTTGCAGGATGATCCGGACTGCGAAGAAAATCATGGCAAATGCGATTACACGATAATAAGCCTGATCTAAATTGGTCGATTCAAAAATCATATTCAATGTGGACTGCTCGTCCAATACAGGATAAGGAATCCATAATGTTAACTTCGGTGCAAGCTGATCATAATATATGTATGCTACAATAAAAGAAACGATAAATCCAAATATGTGGACCAATTGCAATATGAATCCACGTTTTAAACCTATTAAAAATCCTATCACCAGGATGATCAACAAAGCTAAATCCAGCATCTTTTTTTCAATCCTTTAAACGTTTGATTTCTCGTTCCAGCTCTTCAAACTTTTCTTGTAGTTTGAGATAATCATTTACGGCATTCACCGCTGTCAGAACGGCGAGCCTGCTTGTGTCGAGAGATGGATTCATGGAGTTTATTTCTCTCATTTTGTCATCCACTTTAGAACAAACAAATCGGATTTGACTAGTTGATTCAGTCCCAACAATCGTATATGGTTGACCATATATGTCTACAGTGGTGCGATTTTTTTGTTGTTCAGACAACCTGAAAGCCCCCCATTCATAAGAATCCTAAACATTATCATACCACGAAATCTTTTGATTTTGGAAGGAATTTGTCATATTAGCTCACATTTTTTATTATAAACATGAATTTTGTCATAAGGAGAGAGAAACTTGGCTAATACCGTCATTCAAGCAAACAAAGAAACCATTGAGAAAATGAAAGGTCACTACCAAAACGTACTAACGGAGAAACTGCCACCGGGAGCCGTTTTTGTAGCAAAGCCATCCGGCTGTACGATCACTGCCTATAAATCCGGGAAAGTATTGTTTCAGGGATCTAACGGAGAAGGAGAATCAAGTCAGTGGGGCAGCAGTGAACCTCCAAAGGTAAAATCACCTTCCAAAGGAACGACGACACTGCCTGAAAACTTCGCCGACTGGTCTGTCATCGGATCAGATGAAGTGGGCACAGGCGACTTTTTCGGACCGATCACGGTGGTAAGTGCGTTCGTGAAAAGAGAGCATCTTCCACTTATGAAGGAACTCGGAGTAAAAGATTCTAAAAATTTATCCGATCCCCAAATCATCAAAATTGCCCGGGATTTAATTACCGCCATTCCGTATTCATTACTCATCCTGCATAATCCTAAATACAATGCGATGCAGGCAAAAGGAATGACCCAGGGGAAGATGAAGGCTCTCCTGCACAATCAGGCGATCCTGAATCTGTTGGAAAAAATGGACCCTGAACTACCTGAAGGAATATTGATCGATCAGTTTGTTGAAAAGAATACATACTACAAGCATATTTCTTCACAAAAGAAAATCCAACGGGATCGCGTGTATTTCAGCACAAAAGGTGAAAGCATCCATCTTGCTGTAGCCGCTGCCTCGATCATCGCACGTTTCGCCTTCTTAAAGGAAATGGACAAATTGAGTGAGAAAGCTGGTGTCGAAATACCCAAAGGTGCCGGAAAACATGTAGACGTTGCCGCAGCAAAAATCATTAAACGAAAAGGAATTGAAGAATTAAAATCTATGACAAAATGGCACTTTGCGAATAGTGAGAAGGCGATGAAGTTAGCCGGGAAATAAGTAAAATCCCCATCGGTTATTCCGGTGGGGATTTCTGTTTGGATGGTCGTGTTATCTTGGATTCAGCCGTTGAATTATGAACGATAATTAACTGCTGAATTTACTGCAGTATTCACCTGTTAAAATTTACTCAATATTCTCCTGCTGAATTCACTGCAGTATTCACCTGTTAAAATCCGCTCATTTTTCAACAGGCAAAACCCTCTTCAAACAGCAAAAAGGTGCCAGACCATTGTCTGACACCTTCCAATTGAGTGTATTACCCTCTCAACTCTGCTCCAGCTTTTTCCTTCACTGTTTGCAGTACGTTATCATGTACTTTGACCACTTCTTCATCAGTCAATGTCTTAGCAGGATCGAAGTATTTTAACGAGAACGCAAGGGATTTCTTGCCTGCTTCCATATGTTCCCCTTCATAAAGATCGAAGACTGATACTTCTTTCAGGAGCTTGCCTCCTGCGTCTTTAATGATGGATTCCAATTCTCCCGCTTTCACCTCTGTATCTACTACCAGGGCGATATCCCTTGTGATCGATGGATGGCGCGGGATTGGCGTGTAGCTTAATGCCGGCTTTTCGTAATGGAAGATAGGTGAAGCCTTCAGTTCGAACACATAGGTTTCGTTTAGGTCCAACTCTTTTTCCGCTTCCGGATGAATCGCTCCTACAAAACCGATGACTTCATTGTCCAATAGGATTTCAGCCGTTCGTCCCGGGTGCATGCCCTCTACCGCTGATTGGCGGTAAGAAATGGCTTCAGATACGCCGATTTCTTCGAACAGCCCTTCAAGGATACCCTTCGCTACGTAGAAGTCAGCAGGCTTCTTTTCTCCCTGCCAAGGATGCAGATGCCAAAGGCCCGTCATCGCCCCTGCAATATGCTCCTCTTCTTTAGGCAGCTCTTCTCCTGGTTCCTGTAAGAAAACGGATCCCACTTCATAAAAGGCAAGTGAATCATTTTGGCGTGCTTTATTGTACGTAAGCACTTCAAGAAGCTGTGGAATGATGCTTAAGCGGAGATTGCTTCGCTCTTCACTCATAGGCATCAGTAAGCGGACAGGCTCTCTTACGTCCAGTGCATATTGTGTTGCTTTCTTATCATTCGTTAGAGAATACGTAATCCCTTGCAGGAGTCCTGCTCCCTCTAAATAACGGCGGACCGTACGGCGTTTCAACTGATGATTTGAAAGTCCGCCAGGTGTTGATTCTCCCTTAGGCAGTGTCAGCGGAAGGTTGTCATAACCGAAAAGACGTGCCACTTCTTCAAGTAAATCTTCAGGGATTGTAATATCCCCTCTTCTTGTTGGAGCTGTTACAATAAACGTTTCTCCATTGACTTCTACGTCAAATTGAAGTCGGCGGAAGATATCTGCAACTGTATCAGCTGAGATGGACGTTCCCAGTGAAGAATTGATTTTTTCTAACGTAATCTCTACCTTCACAGGTTCCGCTTCAAGTTCGTTAAATAAAACCGTGCCTTCCAGCACTTTCCCCTGTGCATATTCAGCCATCAGTTGGGCAGCTCTCTCCCCTGCTTTCAGGACACGATCAGGATCGACACCCTTTTCATATCGTGTGCTCGCTTCACTGCGCAGTCCGTGATCTTTTGAAGCTCCTCTGACAATCGCACCAGTGAAATAAGCTGCCTCAAGAAGGACCGTCGTTGTATCATTTTGAACCTCGGAATTCGCTCCACCCATCACTCCTGCAAGAGCGACCGGCTCGGTACCATTCGTAATGACAAGCTGGCTGCTTGATAGGGTTCTTTCTGCATCATCAAGTGTGACGAATGTCTCCCCATCAGTCGCACGACGGACAAGGATCTCCTTCGAGCCAAGACGGTCGTAATCAAACGCGTGAAGAGGCTGACCATATTCCAATAACACATAGTTTGTAATATCGACTACGTTATTATGTGGTCGGATCCCGGCTGAGATCAACGCATTTTGCATCCATAATGGAGATGGACCGATTTTCACATCTTTGATGATTTTGGCACCGTATAGAGGATTATCTTCTTTCGCCTCCACTTTTACCATTACATAATCCGACGCCTTTTCGCTGCCTGCAGATAAATCTGTTTGAGGAAGCTTCACTTCACGATCCAAGATGGCGGCTACTTCATACGCCACTCCCAGCATGCTTAAGCAATCAGAACGATTGGGCGTTAAGCCCAATTCCAGAATCGCATCATCAAGATTCAATAATTCAACTGCATCTCTGCCTACTTCAGCATCATCCGAGAACACATAAATTCCCTCTGCATGTTCTTTTGGTACTAGCTTTCCTTCTACTCCAAGCTCTTGAAGGGAACAGATCATCCCGTGAGATGCTTCACCACGAAGCTTGGCTTTCTTGATTTTGAAGTTACCCGGCAGGACCGCTCCAACCTTTGCGACAGCCACTTTTTGACCCTTGGCAACATTGGGTGCTCCGCAAATGATTTGAACAGGTTCTTCTTCTCCTACATCCACTAAGCATTTATTTAGTTTATCCGCATCGGGATGTGGCTCACATTGTAATACATGACCGACGACCACATTTTTGATTTCTTCCCCGATTCGTTCAACACCTTCAACTTCAATCCCGCTTCTTGTAATCTTCTCTGCTAACTCTTCAGGTGTGACACCAGACAAGTCTACATAATTTTCTAACCATTTATATGAAACAAACATGTGTTAGTACCTCCTACCAATTTTCTTTTACTCTTGAGTTCCGAACTGAGTGACAAAGCGCGTGTCGTTTGTGTAGAAATGACGGATATCATCGATTCCGTATTTCAGCATAGCAATACGTTCAGGTCCCATTCCGAATGCGAAGCCTGTGTATTTCTTGGAATCGAATCCTGCCATTTCGAGTACGTTCGGGTGAACCATCCCAGCTCCAAGAATTTCGATCCAGCCCGTTCCTTTACACACACGACAGCCTTTTCCACCACAGATTTTACATGAGATATCCATTTCGACTGATGGCTCTGTGAATGGGAAGAAGCTTGGACGCAAGCGGATTTCACGATCTTCACCGAACATTTTCTTGGCAAACACATTAAGCGTTCCTTTCAGGTCACTCATGCGGATGTCTTCATCAATAACGAGTCCCTCGATTTGAGTGAATTGATGAGAGTGTGTTGCGTCATCTGTATCACGACGATACACTTTCCCTGGACAAATAATTTTAATTGGTCCTTTGCCTTTGGCCAGTTCCATCGTTCTTGCCTGCACCGGAGAAGTATGAGTACGCAGAAGGGTTTCTTCCGTAATATAGAAGGAATCCTGCATATCACGTGCCGGGTGTCCCTTGGGAAGGTTCAGTGCTTCAAAATTATAATAATCCTTTTCCACTTCCGGTCCTTCAGCAACGGTATAGCCCATTCCGATAAATAAATCTTCAATTTCTTCCACAATCATCGTAAGCGGATGGTGATTCCCTTTTTTCACAGGGCGCCCCGGTAACGTAACATCGATGGTTTCAGATTGAAGCTTCTTTTCGACTGCTGCTTTTTCAAGTATGGCCTGCTTCGCTTCAAGTGTTTCTGTAATGGCTCCACGAACTTCATTCGCAAGGGCCCCCATTTTAGGACGCTCTTCCGCTGAAAGTTTCCCCATTCCTTTTAAAGCTTCGGTTACGGGTCCTTTTTTACCCAGATAAGCTACACGGATATTATTCAGTTCTTTTAAATCCTGTGCTTCGTTCACTTTTTCGATTGCTTCTTGTTGAAGGGATCGTAATTTGTCCTCCATTTATACTTCCTCCTTTAATGTATATCGTCCGAATGATCGTACTGGATTGGTTTAAAAACAAACAAAAAAACCCCATCCCAAAAAGGGACGAGGTTTATATCGCGGTACCACCCTTATAAGCATATCCACGAGGGACATACTCACTTCATTCGGATAACGGCTTTGCCGGAGCATCTTTACATTCATCAACTGAATGGTCCCGATGCCAACTCGAGAGGTGAAATCTTCACATCATGCTATCTTGAGAATGCTTTCAGTCCAGGGCATTCTCTCCCTTAAAGAAGGTCATGTGCTACTTTCCTCTTTCAACGTTTTTAAGTTATATGTGCATTATTATAGTGAATTTCCAGGCGAATTTCAAACCTTTTCAAGAAATTCACTGCCCATTTTTAAAATAGTATAATAAAACCCCCGCAGCGATCGCTACATTTAACGATTCGCTTTTCCCATAGATCGGAATATATAGATTCTGATCGGTTTCAGTCAGGAGGTCTTTCGACATACCATTTCCTTCGTTACCTACTATAAGAGCATAGGAAGATTGGGGATTGATCGTTGTATATTCAACACCGTTTTCAAGTGCTGTTCCGTATACAGGGATGTCCCGTTCTTTCAATTTTGAAATGGTTTCATGAAGATCCCTTCTGATAATCGGAATATGAAAGTGACCTCCTTGTGCAGAACGTAATACCTTTGGGTTATAAGGGTCAACCGTTCCTTTGCCTAACACAACCATATCAATACCCGCTGCCTCAGCCGTGCGAATGATCGTCCCGATATTCCCGGGATCCTGAAGGCCATCCAAGAGCATGAATGTTGCCGCTTTATCAATGTCATGTTCATCTTCTTTTTGCTTACAAACGGCGAAAACTCCTTGCGACGTCTCGGTATCGGACAAGGCTTTACCGACTTCTTCTGATACCATCGTCATGGAAACGGAGTCTACGGTCCATTTTTGCGGGAGATCGGTCCCTTCCACCACTATAAGCTCAAGGATCGTATCTTCTTTCTTTAATGCTTCTTCCACCAGGTGAAAACCTTCAACTATGTATGTACGGGTAAGATCCCGTTCTTTTTTGGTTAATAATTTTTTCCACTGCTTCACAACAGGATTTTTTGAGGATTGAATATACTTCAATCGTATCCGCTCCTTTAGATTACTATTCAGGGTCTCATTATACCTTAACTTTCCTACATAATAAATTCAATTTGAGACAAGATAACAATGAATTCCTCAACTATCGAAAAAGGAGAAATGTGTAATGAATCTTAACTTACGAAAAGCGATCATACACAACGTATCTGGCAACAACCAGGACGAACTAAGAGACACCATCGTTGACGCAATCCAGGGAGGAGAAGAAAAAACCCTTCCAGGTCTCGGTGTACTCCTTGAAGTCTTCTGGCAAAACGCAGATCCACAGGAACAAAAAATGGTCCTTGAAACATTAGAGGAATCATTGCAACAGCAACAAACACAGTAAGAACATGGGTAACCCAATATGGGTTGCCCTTGTTTATTTGTCTATACCTTCCATATTAAAATTCCCCCTGTTTTGGTTTTACTGCATCTCCTTCAGTGGTAAGAAAAATACATAAGGTAACGGAAGGGGGAACGAATGTATGAGTAAGAAGAAAAGCGCATTAGTGATCATCGACATGATTAACACTTTTGATTTCCAAGGTGGAGAGGATTTATACGAAAACACTTTGAAGATTGTAGATAATATCGGCGAAATGAAGAGAAAAGCGAAGGAATCCGGCATTCCGGTCATTTATGTGAATGATAACTACGGTCTCTGGCAGGACAATATGAATGACATCATCGAGCATTGCAAAAAGAAAAAAGGTGAAACTGTAATCGAAAGACTCCACCCTGATACAGATGACTATTTTATCATCAAACCGAAGCACTCGTGCTTTTTCGGGACTCAACTTGATATCCTGCTTCACCAGCTGGATGTAAAACACCTGATACTAACAGGAATCGCAGGGGATATCTGTGTACTCTACACCGCCAATGATGCCTACATGAGAGAGTACGATATCTCGATACCGAAGGATTGCATGGCTTCAGAGACAGACGAGGACAATGAAAGTGCCATTCGCATTATTAAAAAAACGATCGGTGCCGACATGGCCCTATCTGATCAAATGACTTTATAATGATTTCTTCCCAAAGCTGTTTCTAAATTCTTTTGCTATATTTGACTCCGATTCAGAGCATGAATGAGAAAGATTTGGTTTGTGTTTTTTATGGCATGATGCTTTTTTACTCTATTTTTTGATAATCCTGTTTTCAAATTGAAATCTGATCCATTTATTCGATTTTCAAGTTAGAATAATCGTTTGACGGGCTAAATGAGATGATTTGATGGCCCACTTTTTAAAAAATCCATACTCTCTACCAATTTATGAACCGGTTTTCGTCACTTATGAACCGGTTTCTGGATATATGAACATGAAATTTAAGATATGAACCTGAATTCTGAGTTATGAACCACTTTTTCCAATTTATGATCCTTTTGTCGAATAACATTGGAATAATGAGGAACGAATCTCATCTCAATCATAAACTAGTATGAAAAAACGCCTTTGACTCAAAAAGAATCAAAGGCGTTTTTTTCAGTGCTCTCTAAAAATCAATCAAATGTAATCTTCGCCACTGTATCTTTATCTAACTTCTTGATCACTTCTGTAATCAGTTTAACCGCATTCTCATAATCATCTCGATGCAACATCGCAGCATGGGAATGGATATAGCGGGTCGCAATGGTGATCGATAAAGCAGGAACTCCGTTTGCCGTTAAATGAATCGCACCGGAATCCGTTCCACCACCGGCAATGGCATCAAATTGATACGGAATGTTATGCTCATCCGCTGTATCAGTTACAAAGTCACGAAGCCCTTTGTGAGAAATCATGGATGCATCATACAGGATGATTTGCGGGCCTTCACCCATTTTACTTGAGGCTTCCTTGTCAGAAACGCCAGGTGTATCTCCTGCAATTCCAACATCTACACCAAAGGCAATGTCAGGCTGGATCTTGGCTGCTGACGTTCTCGCTCCACGCAGGCCAACTTCTTCCTGCACTGTTCCTACACCATACACCACGTTTGGATGTTCTTGACCTTTCAAGTTTTTCAGTACATCAATGGCAATCGCACAGCCGATGCGGTTATCCCATGCTTTCGCAAGAAGCATTTTCTCATTGTTCATCACCGTGAATTCGAAATGAGGGACAACCATATCCCCTGGCTTCACTCCCCACTCCTGTACTTCTTCGCGGCTTGAAGCTCCGATATCAATAAACATATCTTTAATATCAACCGGCTTTTTACGTGCTTCCGGAGGCAGGATATGCGGTGGTTTGGAACCGATTACTCCCGTTACTTCTCCTTTATTCGTCACGATCGTCACTCGTTGGGCAAGCATGACCTGTGACCACCAGCCTCCTACTGTTTGAAAACGAAGGAATCCTTTGCTGTCGATTTGAGTGATCATGAAGCCGACTTCATCAAGATGCCCGGCCACCATGATCTTGGGTCCGTTCTCATCGCCGACTTTTTTAGCAATTAAGCTTCCCAGATTATCTGTTGTGATTTCATCTGCAAATGGTTCTATGTATCGCTTCATTACGTTTCGTACTTCTCTTTCATTACCCGGTACACCTTTTGCATCGGTTAAATCCTTGAGCATAGTCAATGTTTCGTCTAATTTTGTCACTGTTTCGACCCCCTAAATGTTTATACACACTCATTATACTAAAATCTGTCCGATTCATCAAAATTTCCTGAATCTTCTTAAACTACCGCTGGTGCACCGGATTAATATCCTTCTTTTTGACGATTATAATTCACTTCATTCTTCTTTACATAAGCGTCAAACACCTCTTCATGAGAGAACCCTAACAGCTCACCCAAATAGACATAATGCCTGAACAATTGTTGAAAATGCTCAACCGAACGCTCCTCAGCAAAGTGATTGGCCGACTTGAATACTTCCAGGAATTGTTTCGTTACATCTTCATTTGCGTAATTGGTTTCCCCTAAATCAAATTGCTGAATACCGATTTCAAGTCCCAGTGAGAGAATAAAATGAATTCCATCCACAAATTCTTCAAGGATCACTTCCTTCGATGAAGAGGATTTCTTACTCCAGAACTTAAAGCTTCTCGTTTCGTTTGCCAGTTCCCCTACCTCAACAAGGAGGGCAAGGATCTTCTTTTCAATTAAATCTGCGTTTTGCAAACCATGTTCTTCTTCAATATGCTGATCCAGCTTCTCCTGCATGTCCAATAACTTTTCAATATTCATGACGTTTTCTCCCCTCGTGATGCCCATTTTTCTGATGTTCTCTCTTAGTATGACAAATTTTCAAAGAAATTTTAAATAAAATGAAACCTTTTTCTGTTTTTATCGTAAATAATAGGAGAAGACTTATGCCTAGGGAGGTAATGGTAATGCTTTGGCTTATTCGGTTAGTGATTTTTTTCCTTATTCTTTATCTTTTATACCGCAGTGTGAAATACATTATAGACCCAAAGCGAAAACTGGAACTTGCCCAGGAGCAGAAACGTTTTTACTTTCTCGATGATCAGGAAAATGTACGTAAGAATTTTCACGTAACGTATAAAGGAGTGCTTTTCGAAGGAGAAAAATATTTAGGAGCAACTGAAAAATCCTTTGAGGTGGTCTCCATCTTTGTTTGGTCAAAAAACATCTCTTCTTTAAAGGGACTGACTCAAGAAGATTTTCAATATCTGCAGAATGAAATTAAAGAAAGATACCCTAATGCAAAGCTGGATTGGAAAAGCCCGATCCACGAATTCCTTCAAAAAAAGCAATAAAAAAATGGCTAGTACTTCTAGCCATTTTTTATTTACCCGGAAAAAACTCTCTCCATTCAATCACTTTTACCTTTTCTCTTAGAAGGTAAAATAGGACGATCAGTGCCAGAAAAATCATGACGAGAATAGGAGGGGAAAATTGTTTGATGTATTGACCGAAAACCGTGTAAAAAAACGCCAGGGGAATATTAGAAATAACAGAGGCCCGGATGAAAGGTTTAAGCTTTTTCTTCCGTTCAAGTAAACACAGGTTCAACAGCTGATAATGAACAAAAGGAATTAACCGCAGAATGGCAATTTGACCGGTTGTGAGGGTAGCATTTCTTCCAAACCATTTTTCCTTCAATCTCAGGAGCTTTTCATAGAAAGATGTAAAGCTCTTTATCACAAAATAAAAAGTAATAGATAAGAGCGTTAATCCGATTAATGAATACAGAGTGCCGAATATACTTCCGAACAGCACTCCTCCCGCCATACATACAAGGGCTACCGGGATGAACAAAAATTGCCTAAGGATATGAAACAAGATAAACAGAACAGGAGCCAAATACCCACTAGCTTCCATGAGGGCGAATGCAGCAACTAACCGTTCGTCCATGGCTAAGGTGACCTCCTCTGCTTTTCTAAGCTGTTATAGCCACTCTCTATATAGTATGTAAAGGAGACGGGTTAAAGAATGAAAACTTCACTTTCTACAACTTAGTATTCAGCCAGATAAAAAGCAGACTATGAAGCATGACAAGAAGCGGAAAACCGAAAGCAAATACTTTATGTTTCGTTTTATGCCTGTATACCTTCATCCCCATATAGGCGCCGATGCTGCCCCCGAGGATCGCCACCTGCCACAAAGTACTCTCCCTGATGCGATATTCATTTCGCTTGGCCTTGCTTTTATCCTTGCCCATGATGATAAAGCCGATGATATTGATGACAATGGCATAGAGATATAAGATACCTGTTAACGTACCCATGATTTCTACCTGCTTTCTGAATTGATTGATATAAGAAGGTTCTTCTCGTAAAGTTTGTAACTTTCTTAAAGAAGAAAGTAGTAGTTGATTTCCGCTACAGGATGCTCGCTTTCCGCGGGGCTGGCGGTGAGCCTCCTCGGCAAGCCTCCGGGGTCTCACCTGTCCAGCTATTCCCGCAGGAGTCGAGCACCTTCCGCTCCAATCAACTTTCTAAGCATGTATCTTTAATAGAAATAAATAAAATCAAAAGCTTTTAGTAAACAATTTGTTTTGAATAGAAGTAATGTCCTATTGAAGAAAGAATTCTGTCTTCGAATAAGTTTGTCATTTAACACCTTGTAGCTCTGTCACGAAAAAACTTTTAAATATGGTGAGGGGAACTGCGTAGACTCCTGCGGAAGTACGGGCGTGCCGAGACCCCGGAAGCGAAGCTGAGGAGGCTCGGCCGAACGTCCGCGGAAAGCGGAGCGGTTCCCCTCACCATCTAGCACACACTAATTGACAGAGCCTATGCAGACCCTGTGAAATATAATAACAAGCTTTGCAAATAAAGCCTATAAGAAAGGACCGGCCAGAGGCCAGTCCTTTTTGACTGCTAATTTAGTCAGCAGTAATTATTTGTTAAGTTGAGCTTTAGCAGCATCTGCTAATTGGTTGAATGCTTTTTCGTCAGCAATCGCAAGCTCAGCAAGCATTTTACGGTTAACTTCGATACCAGCAAGCTTTAATCCGTGCATTAAACGGCTGTAAGAAAGACCGTTCATACGAGCAGCCGCATTGATACGTGTGATCCATAATTTACGGAAATCACGTTTCTTTTGGCGACGATCACGATAAGCATACATGTATGATTTCATGACTTGTTGATTTGCTACTTTGTATAAAGTATGTTTTGAACCGAAATAACCTTTGGCTAATTTAAGAACTTTTTTACGACGTCTGCGTGTTACTGTTCCGCCTTTTACGCGTGGCATAATAATTCCCTCCTGTTTCTATTACTTCTTATTTTAGGTTGTCAAGCATATGACGAATGCGTTTGAAATCTCCTTTAGAGACAACAGCCGCTTTACGTAGCTTACGCTTTGCTTTAGTAGATTTGTTTGCGAATAAGTGGCTTGTGTAAGCGTGTGAACGTTTAAGTTTACCAGAACCTGTTTTCTTGAAACGCTTAGCTGAGCCGCGGTGAGTTTTCATTTTTGGCATGTGCTTTTCCTCCTCGGGTCCTTTATTTTTCGTTAACTGGTGCAAGCACCAAGAACATACTGCGACCATCCATTTTCGGTTTTGATTCAACGGTTGCTACATCTTTACACTCATCACTGAAGCGATCCAGAACGCGTTGACCAATTTCTTTGTGCGTAATCGCACGACCTTTAAATCGGATTGACGCTTTAACTTTGTCTCCTTTTTCAAGGAACTTACGAGCGTTACGAAGCTTAGTGTTGAAATCATGCTCATCAATCGTCGGGCTTAAACGCACCTCTTTAAGATTGATGATCTTCTGATTCTTACGCGCTTCTTTGTCTTTCTTCTGTTGTTCAAACTTAAACTTACCGTAGTCCATGATACGAGCAACGGGTGGTTTTGCATTTGGAGCAACCAGAACAAGATCAAGATTTACACGTTCAGCGATTTCAAGAGCTTCATTCTTGGTTTTAATCCCAAGTTGCTCACCGTTTTGATCGATAAGACGTACTTCACGGGCACGAATCGTTTCGTTTAAAATCATGTCTTTGCTAATAATTAGCCACCTCCAAGGTTTATTAAAAGAATACACGGCTTTGGCCGACGCACTCGGACCTCTTCTGCATGCTTGAAGCATACAAAAAAGATGCGAGTGTCGAAACACCCGCACCTGATTATTAAGCATATATAATGGCTTTAATAGTCAATCACATACCTGTAAACAGCTGAACGCGTTATTCAGGTGAGAAGCGGGTAGCTTCTTCTTGTACCAAACTGTATTCAATTCACCTTAGATAATATATCACATGACAATACCGCTGTCAAATAATCATTTAATATCACAACGTATTTCATAATATCAGACATCTAAGGAGAGTGCAATAGTTTTTTGAAATTTATATGGGAGGGACGGACCTTGATGCAAGGTCCGTCCCTCTTTCTCTTCTTATCGCTTGGCTTCTTTTGTGATGTGGCCGATGAACTCGTCAAGGGAAATCGTTTCTGATTTTTGCTCTCCGTATTTACGGACGTTTACAGCCGTTTCCTTGATTTCATTATCCCCCACCACAAGCATGTAAGGTACTTTACTCATCTGCGCTTCACGGATCTTGTAACCGATCTTTTCATTACGGTCATCGATATCAACACGCAGCCCTTCAGACTGAAGCTTTTCTTTCACTTCTTTCGCATAGTCGAAGTGAACATCCGGAGAAACCGGGATCACCTGAACCTGCGTTGGAGCAAGCCAAGTTGGGAATGCTCCTTTGTATTCTTCGATCAGGAATGCCACGAAGCGTTCCATTGTAGATACGACACCACGGTGGATAACAACCGGGCGATGCTGCTTTCCGTCTTCCCCTACATATGTTAAGTCAAAGCGCTCTGGAAGTAAGAAGTCCAGCTGAACAGTGGATAACGTTTCTTCTTTCCCAAGGGCCGTTTTCACTTGAACGTCCAGTTTAGGGCCGTAGAATGCCGCTTCCCCTTCTGCTTCAAAGTACTCAACGTCCAGTTCATCCATGGCTTCCTTGATCATTCCTTGTGCACGGTTCCACATCTCATCATCATCAAAGTACTTCTCAGTATCTTCAGGGTCACGATAAGACAGACGGAAGGAATAGTCATTCAGATCAAAGTCTTTGTACACTTCCTGAACCAGGCGTACCACACGCTTGAATTCTTCCTTGATCTGATCAGGACGGACGAAGATATGGGCATCATTCAGAGTCATCCCACGAACACGTTGAAGTCCTGATAGTGCTCCTGACAATTCATAACGGTGCATCAGACCAAGCTCGGCGATCCGGATCGGAAGCTCACGATAGCTGTGAATGTCGTTTTTGTAAATCATCATATGATGAGGGCAGTTCATCGGGCGAAGGACAAGATCTTCATTATCCATCTCCATGACAGGGAACATATTCTCTTGGTAATGATCCCAGTGACCGCTTGTTTTGTATAGCTCAACGCTTCCCATGACAGGTGTGTACACGTGGTCATAGCCTAAACGCTCTTCTTTATCAACGATATAACGCTCGATGATGCGACGGATCGTGGCACCTTTAGGCAGCCACATCGGCAGGCCTTGTCCCACTTTTTGCGAGTTCATGAATAGATTCAATTCTTTACCGATTTTACGGTGATCACGCTCTTTCGCTTCTTCTAAAAGACGCAGATGCTCTTCCAGGTCTTCTTTCTTGAAGAAGGCTGTACCGTAAATGCGTTGAAGCATTTTATTATCACTATTTCCGCGCCAGTAAGCCCCAGCGATGCTTAACAGCTTGAACTCTTTAATTTTATTAGTGGATGGAATGTGGATTCCACGACATAAATCGAGGAATTCTCCTTGCTCGTAAATGGAGACTTGTTCTCCTTCAGGAATCGCCTCAAGTAATTCAAGCTTATACTCGTCACCAATTTCTTCATACATTTTCTGTGCTTCGTCGCGGCTTACTTCTTTACGGACCACTTCCAGGTTTTCTCCAGTGATCTTCTTCATTTCTTTCTCGATCAACGGAAGATCTTCAGGAGTGAACGTGTGCTCGGAATCAATATCATAATAGAATCCGCCTTCGATGACAGGTCCGATTCCAAGTTTGGTTTCAGGATATAGGCGTTTAATCGCCTGTGCCATTAAATGGGCTGTACTGTGACGAAGAATTTCCAGGGCATCTTCTCCTGGAGGTGTAACGATTTCAATCGCCCCATCCTCTTGAATCCCTGTACGTAAATCAATTAATACATTATTTATTTTACCAGCGAACGCCTTCTTCTTCAGTCCGGGACTGATGGACGCAGCAATCTCTTCTGTTGTTGTCCCTTTAGGAAACTCCTTGACATTTCCATCAGGGAACTGCATTTTCACTACTTCTGACATGTGATTTCACTCCTTAAGTAATCTCTATAAAGCATAAAAAACCCCGCCCCTTCACGCTTGAAGGGACGAGGTTAATAAGTAAACTCGTGGTTCCACCCAACTTCTCATTGTGTGCAAAATACAGACAATGACTTCATTGAAAACGAATAACGACATTTAGCCGTCAATCATTACTGTGAATCCGTCAAGATTCAGTTCATAATTGAAGTTCCGAGGTGGTAAATATCACTACCGAATTAGGAAGCTTGCAGCCAGGAGACTTCCCTCTCTGTGAATGGAATAGGAATATTGTTGTCCTCATCATAACCTTTATTTATTGACTTATTATGTAGGTATTATAATCGGTTATGTTTTGAAAAGCAAGAGCATTCCATAAAATAAGAAGCCTATTCATTCGCGATATCCCAGGAAGGATAGAGAAGTGTATCAGGGAAGTAACTCAACGGCAAAAGATCGATCCGTTCTTCAAATATATTCTGAAGCGTCCTGATTAATTGATGGTCCCCATTCCCGTACACGAGTATCTTCTCCGGTGCAAGGGATAATAACGGAGCTATGGTGAATGAATCAACGTATAACGGGTGATTCGTCAGAAGGCGTTTATCAATCGCCTTCGTCAATTCCTGCCGTGTCACCTCTTTCATGTCTTCATCAAAGAAACGATAGCCGTAACCCGTCGAGTACAGATGGATCGTCCGCATTTTCTGCTCCCTCGATGCCAGATACTCACGCAGCATATGGACAAACATTTGATATTCCTGCTCCATCTTATATTCATCAATAGCAAGATCCAGCATGAGGAGCAGTCTCTCCTGAAGCTTCTTCAGCCTGAACTTGCTGAAGGAGTCGAACGATATGGGGGCCTTCCCTTCCAACAAAAGCTCCAGACTGTCATGGACGTATTCGGCCTCGTTCCATTCACCGATCAGCTCCATCAATTCAGGTCGTTCACCCATCCTCATCTCTGATACGATTTCTAATATTTGATTGATTTCATCAACATCTTCATAGAAGTAATTTTCTTTCAGGGCTGATTCGGACCAGTCCATGCATTTATCATTTAAAACAAAGTGGGAGACCCCATTGAATAGTTTTTCTCTTTCCTTGAAGAAAGGGGAAACCTCTATCGTCAGATTATAGTGAGTTGTATGTTGAAAGAGAGTTTCATGGAACCATGATTGGATGAACTCTTTATTGAGGTGTGCTTGAAGCTTTAACGCATCATTTTTTTGCTTGAAAATAAATTCAATCAAACTTTCTCGCCTCCTTAAACCCAAATCCCTGATTTATATATATGGGAGGCTTGTATCATTTAGAAGTTGATGAGGGAATTAATTGTTTCTTTTTGAATCTATGTCGTTATGGACTCCATGAACCTGCATTAGTTTCCATGCACGATGAGTAATCCGGCCGACTTTGCCGTTAATCCGGCCGTTTTTTCCGAAAATCCAGCCGAAAGCCTCCATAATCCAGCCATTTCTTGCAATAATCCGGCCGTTTCCCCTAATAATCCAGCTGATTTACAAAAATTTCAAAAAGCACACATCAAAGTGTCGAATGCACAAAAAAAAGAGAAGAAATCGCATGCAATTTCCTCTCTTTCATTCTATTCTCTTCTATTTCGCCCATCAATCAACACAGGCTGGGACAAGTATTTAATCCGCTCCATGATTCGTGCAGCCTTCAGCTTCTCTTCTTCTCCCCGTTGACTGTACGTCAAGTGATGCGTCAGTTCGTTGAAGTTGAAGTTGGAGGTGAAGAATGTCGGGAGGTTTTCAAGCATTCTGTACTGGAGGATCGTTCCCAGGATTTCATCTCTTCCCCAGCTTGACATGGTTTCTGCGCCGATGTCATCGAGCATGAGGATCGGTGCCACTTTAACCATTTCCAGCTTTTCATTTACCGTGTTGTCTCCCAGCGATTGCTTGATTTCTCTAAAGAACTCAGGAACGTACACAATCAGGGACGCGATTTTTTTCTCAGCGAGTTCATTGGCCATCGCCCCTAACAAATAGGACTTCCCCACTCCGAACTTGCCGTAAAAATAGAGTCCTTTCATTTTTGTACCTTCCGTGTAGTTCTCCACGAAATTCTTCGCTAATCGAACTGCCTCCAATCGGCTTTTCGAATCAAGATCCAGGGTTGAGAAGGATGCTTGTAAAATATCCTTCGGCACATACAGGCTTTTGATTAGACGCTGTGCGCTCGTTCTTTCATCGTGAATGACTTTTCGAGGGCAGCGATGGTAATCGATGTCGATGGTGTTGCCTCTGATTACCAAGTGAGGGTCATACCCTTCCATCATATTCTTACACTCCTGTAAAGAAGGACAGTATCGACATTCTTTACTTTGAGAGATATATTCATATAACTTCATCAGACTCTCATTTACCATTTCCCCTGTTACACGGCCTTCATTCCTGCGAATAAAATCCTTCACATCATTGTTTTCAAGAATCTCTTTTTTCATTTGCTCATATCTTTGTTGAAACGAACCAGAAGCCGCCAACTTTTTCAGGGTGTTATTTATTCTCTCCACCGCTACGTTCACCTACTTCCGAAAATTTTTAAGCTCTTCTTCGAGTTTCTTCTTTTCTGCTTCGAAATCATATCCATCAAGGGAAGAATCAATTTCTTTCTCGGTTTCACCTTCCTGGAACCATTCCGGGAGTTTTTCCGTACGAGTCGGCTTTCTTCGTCTATTCGTTTTATTTTCCTTTTTCCCTTCAGCCCACTCAAGATACTGCTTGTGTTCTTTTTTGGCTAATTCCATCGCTTCACTTGCAGTCGTCACCTTTTTCCTCGACCAATGGGACGCGATTTTTTCCATATATCCTTTTGTAAGCTTCATGTCCGTTTTCAGCAAAACATATTGTACCAGGACATTCATGACACCAATCGGCAACTTCTGTGACATGAGCACCTCTTCAACAGCCTGAAGGTCTGCCTTAGAAGGAGCTCCTCCATTTGATATGTCAGATAGAACATCCTTGGGCGACGTTGTTTCCAAATAATCAATAAGCTCTTCTTCTTTCGTGCGGGGTTTATCCGATTTCACAGGCGCTTTAGTCTCTATTCTCGCAGTCAAATCGGGCAGTTGATCACCTGTCTGAACCCCATACCAATCACGTGCGGTTTTGCGCAGCAACTCTATATCGATGGTATCATCTGCATCCAGGGAGCTTAAGACGATATTTTTCATCTGAAGAGGATCAATACCGTACAGATAGCTCAGTTTCAGAACCGTTTCCTTTACATTAGTCGTAAAGGCTTTACGTGGAACCATGGATTCAGATAACCCTGCCAGTAATAACTGAAAATCAAAATCGATATCATCCAGTGGAAGACCACCATTCTTCCCATATTTCATATATTGTTCACCAGACTTAGTCTCGGAATCCATATTTGCATCGTGTTGGAGAAAATTAATCTGTTCCGATGTGAAAACATCTTGAAAGGACCGGGTGATGTTTACGTGCTGCTGTTTATCTACCGATTCGTCAGTGAAGAATTTCTTTAAACGCAAATAATGAGTCCTGCCTATTTTCCGGTAAAGATACACATTTAACATGCCATCATGAAAGAATTCCTGAGGGGTAAGAGGTGGCTGCAGTTCATAAAGAAAGCTCCGATCCTCGTTGTCCCTTTTTTCGAACGCCTTTAACAACCCTATCCCTTCAAGCTTCATTCTCGCTTCATATACTTCTTGAAGGTTAACAGACAGAACGTTCATCAGATGATAATGAGTAGAATGTGTGGACCACAGTCTGTTTTCTTCTACTTCTCCCCACAAACTCATATAAAGACTGTAACAAACCGAACCAATTAAAGGCTGGTACAGAAACGTAATGATTTTCCGATCGTATTCCTGAAGAATCCCATTTGTCCCTACCGTGTAGTGATCGATTGGTTGTATTTCATTCCAATGCTTCTTCATCATAGTTGGATTCTACCTTTCAAAAAAATAAAGAGAAAAGAGCTAAAGAATTACATCTTCAGCTCATTCTTCTACTCTTTTTTTATTAATTCTTTCAGTTCGTCTATAAATACATTAATATCCTTGAATTGTCTATACACAGATGCAAAGCGTACGTATGCAACTTCATCTACCTTAGCAAGTTGATCCATGACCATCTCACCGATCTTAACCGATTCTACTTCAGAAGCACCCTGATTACGGAGGTCCTTTTCAATATCCGTTGAGATCTTTTCTAATCTCTCAAGAGGTACCGGGCGTTTCTCACAAGCCTTGATCAACCCTCTCAAAATCTTCTCTCGACTAAACTCTTCTCTTACCCCTTCTTTTTTCACCACAATTAAAGGAAGCTCCTCAACCTTCTCGAAGGTCGTGAAGCGGAAAGTACATACTTCACATTCTCTTCTTCTCCTGATTGAACGTCCTTCATCAGCAGGTCGGGAGTCCACTACTCGTGTACCATTATGCTGGCAAGACGGGCACTTCATAATATCAGCTCCGTTATTACATACTATTACTTTCATCATATAAAAAAGCTGCGACTTACACAAGCTAATAAAGGATTTACCGTTATTTCACTTTTGTCAATTCGCTGTCAAGCTTTTGATAATAATGGTTAATCTGTGCTTTTAAGACCGTATATGTACCAAAGACTTTCCCTCTATCCGCGCTGACCTTGAAATCGACTGCCGTTTCAAAAGGTCTTACCGTGATGACCGTTGCGACGATAAACAGTTGGGGAGTACCATTTTTACGGACCGTAATTTCCCCTCTGTCCTTGGACTGGGAAATCACCTCATACTCAGAGGATGAGAATAATTCTAAAACTGCATTAAATGCACCTTGATGCATGGATTTATAATAGCGTGATTTCAGGTCTTTATCTTCGTGCTGATCAGATGTCTCACATTCTGATTGAAATCGTTTAAAAAAAGTACGTATTCCGCTCATATAAAGTTCCTCCCTTTATTTACCCTTATTTTACACGAAAACCACACGAATGAAAATTCAAAATCAATTCCTGTACGAAAGCATAAAAAAAGAGATGCATCTAATACGCATCTCTTCTGAGTTATCTTCGATTAAAGGGCTTGAGCTTGAGCCTGTGACTTCTTCACTTGTACAGGACCCATACCACGTGGCAATTCAATTGTTTCACGTGTGTCAGCACCAAGAGCATCTGCAATATATTCAGCAGCGATGTTAGGATCTAAATCACCGCAAGTATATACATCAATACTGGCATAACCATGTTCAGGAAAACTGTGAATAGTCAGATGTGATTCTGAAATGATCACAACTCCACTAACACCTTGAGGAGCAAATTTATGGAAAGCTACCTCACGTACCTCTGCACCTGATTTCAGCGCAGCATCTACGAATGTTTTTTCAATTCCTACTACATCGTTTAATTTTTCAAAATCGCAACCCCATAATTCTGAGATTACATGACGACCCATTGTTTCCATTTCGTGTTTCCCCCTTTGACATAATTTTTTTCGTCAAAATGAACGTGTCCTTTGGCAAAATCTTAACTACCACGGGGGAAAGTTAGTCCGAAGAGGTCCTAACCCTTTAAGTAGCTAAATCAGTATTCATTTGCTAATAAGAAGTTCACGAAAAATAGTATACTTTGTTTAAAACTCTTTTGCAATAAATTTTTATAAACTTTTTTATATGGGTGGACGATCGATTGACTGCAACTAGATTATGCGGGTTATCGCCCAATATAGTAAAGTGCGTATTGGATTATGTTCTAAACGTTGACCGTTCCTTTTCGCTCCAGGCACTCGCTTTCCGCGGGGCGGGCGGTGAGCCTCCTCGGCTGCGCCTGCGGGGTCTCACCTGTCCCGCTGTTCCCGCAGGAGTCGAGTCTCTATGCTACTACACTAGTTACATGTTTTGACAGATAGGTGCAAATAAAAACGTCCCTAAATAAACTTTCTGCCAAAGGAACTGGATATATCAACCATATAAAAAAGTTGTAAGATTAAACTACTTATAAAAAGTGTAATAAAAGAAAAAAACGCACCGGAAAAGGTACGTTTTAAGGGTGAAGCTTATTGTTTATTTGGGTTCTTTCAAACGTTGACTTCTTGTTTGGCGTTCATTTTTGATGCAACGAATTTAGCCAGGTCAACGACGCGGCATGAGTAGCCCCACTCGTTATCGTACCAGGCCAGTACCTTGACTTTTCGATCTCCCATTACCATCGTGGATAATCCGTCGATGATCGCTGAATGAGGATTTGTATTAAAGTCGATTGAAACTAATGGTTCCGTTGTGTATTGCAGTACTCCGTGTAAGGAACCAACAGATGCTGTAATGAAAGCTTCATTGATTTCTTCTACTGTTACGTCTCTTTTCACATCCACAACCAGGTCCACTAGGGAAACATTTGGTGTAGGTACACGTAATGCCATTCCGTGAAGCTTGCCATTTAATTGAGGCAGAACCAATGATAATGCTTTGGCTGCACCAGTCGTGGTCGGGATGATCGATTGACCGCACGCTCTGGCTCTTCTCAAATCTTTATGTGGATTATCAATATTCTTCTGGTCATTTGTGTAAGCATGGACAGTCGTCATAAGTCCATTTTCAATACCAAATTGCTCATCCAGTACCTTCGCAACCGGCGCTAAGCAGTTCGTCGTACAAGATGCATTTGAAATGATGCTGTGTTCTTCAATATTTAATGCGCTTTCATTTACACCCATCACAATTGTAATATCTTCATTTTTACCCGGAGCTGTCAGGATGACCTTTTTCGCTCCCGCTTCTAAATGAAGGCTCGCTTGATCTTTCGAATTGAATTTTCCTGTAGCTTCAATCACAATGTCGATATTTAATTCGCCCCAAGGCAAAGCTTTAGGATCACGATTACTTAATAGTAGGACACGTTTCCCATTGACGATGAGTGCATCATCTTCCGTCACCACATCTGCCTGAAATGTTCCATGATTTGTGTCATACTTAATTAAATGTGCTAATGTTTCAGCCGGGTAGCTTGCGTTAATGGCTACAACCTCTAAGTTTTCCTCTAATATTGCTTTCCTGAAAACCATTCTCCCAATACGTCCAAAACCATTGATTGCAATTTTCGCCTTCATAAATCCGGCTCCCCTCTATATTAATGTTATACTTATATGATTATTTGCTAAAAATAGTATAACATATTTAGAGAATATGTTAATAAGTATTTTGCGGATTTTTAATGTTTTATTATTCTGACAATAGGCTTATTGAATGTATATTTTTGTGGTTTGAATTCATACATCCTTTTCGAGGCTCCGGACTTTTATATTGTCTTTTTTTACGGGTAAGTGCTGGTTGAGTTCCGCTCCAGGTTGCTCGCTTTCCGCGGGGTGGGCGGTGAGCCTCCTCGGCTTCGCCTGCGGGGTCTCACCTGTCCCACTTTTCCCGCAGGAGTCGAGCAACCTTCCGCTACACTCAACTTTGATATCTAGCTCTCAAAAGATAATGAGTGTAAAACATTTATTCAAATAGCATAAGATCAAAATAAAAAGCCGACAAGAGGTTTCCTTGTCAGCTCATTTGTCTTTCTATGGTTTTAGATCCCACTCGACTAGTAGTGCATCAAGTTGTTCTTTGGTCTCGTGTAGAGATCCATTGTTGTTGATGACTGCGTCGGCAAGGCTTGCTTTTTCCTTTAAGGGGAATTGAGAAGCGATGCGGGATGATGCGTCTTCCTGATTGAAATGGTTCCGCTCCATTAGTCGGGATAGTTGGGTTTCTTGGTTCACGTATACTACGACTGTGCGATCTACCATCCACGTCAAATCACTTTCGAATAATAGGGGGATATCCATGATAATCGTATTTTTACCAGCTGCAATGGCTTCCTCTTTGTGGGCGAGCATCATGCTTCTGACGGCAGGATGAACGATTCCATTCAGCTTTTTTCGTTTTTCTTCAGAGTTAAAGATGATCTGGCCGAGCTTTTCCCGATTGATGGTTGAATCGTGATCGTGCAGTATGTGTTCACCGAATTCTTCCACAATCGCAAGGTAAGCCGGCTGATCAACCTCCACCACCATACGGGCAGCAAGATCAGCATCAATGATCGTATAGCCTTTTTCATTTAACATTTTCGACACTGTACTTTTACCACTTGCAATGCCACCTGTTAATCCTATAATGCTAGCCATTATCCTATTCCTTTCTAGTCAGCCATTAAAACCTCAGGATCCCTATAAGGATCAACAGAACTCCCGGGAGAAATGACACTCGATGGATCCAGCGCAAATGAGAGAAGAATTCCCCCATTTTTAATCCTGAGAATAAAAATGTAAAGCTCATCACCAAGATGGCTAAAGTAAGTATGAACGGCGAGAAATTTAATAACGCTGCGCCAATTCCGGCACCGAATGCATCCAATGACAGTGCGATTCCAAGCATAAATGCTTCAATACCAGTAATCGTACCTGATCTATCAAAGTCTGCCGTTAACGGCCTTCTTAAAATTTGAACCACTAATCCTATCGATTTAATCTCAAAGTTAATTAACGTTTTTTCTTGGGGTAATACCGTTTCTTTTTCCGGTCTAAAGAACTGGTACAGTACCGCCGCCCCGATCACAACCAGAATCAGCCCGCCGATCCTTCCAGCCCAAAGCGGAGAGATAATGGATCCGATGGTCTGACCAAGCAACATGGCCAACAGTAAGGAGCTCGCCGAACAAATGGATATGATGCTGATTGATTTTGTAGGGATTTTCACTTTTCGTAATCCGTAAGTTAAACCTGTGCTAAAACTATCAAGACTTACAGCAAACGCCAGCAGTAATAAGGAGATTGTTTCACTCATCTAATAGCCCTCCCAAAAATCATTACAATACTATATGGTAAGGGCTTATCAGATGTTAATTGTTCTTTCTAACGTTGGCAATCGGGACAATAGTGCGTCCCTCTTCCTGCTGATACCTTCTTCTCAATGGGAGTACCACACTTTCGACAAGGCTCTTCTTTCCGGCTATAAACGAAGAGGTTCTGTTGGAACATACCCATTTGTCCCTGAGAATTCACATAGGAGCGAATCGTACTTCCTCCCATTTCAACGGCTTCGGTCAGGGTATGAATGATTTCTTTGTGCAAATGTTCAATTTCTTCCTGTGAAAGAGATTTCGATTTTCGGTCAGGATGTATCCCTGCACGGAACAACGCTTCATCCACATAGATATTCCCCAACCCTACAAGGACCGTCTGATCTAATAATGTGGCTTTCACGATTCTTTCTGTCTTGCCCAGTTTTTCAGCCAAGTAACCTGCTGTAAATTCGGATTGGAATGGCTCCGGTCCCAACTGCAGGAGGGGTAAATGAAACAATTCCTCCCCTTTCCTGAATAGGTGCATCGTCCCGAACTTGCGGACATCACGGTACCTGAGTTCTGTGTCATCCGTAAAATGAAATATGACGTGGGTATGCTTTTCAATGGGATCCTGGCTGTCGGACAAGTTGTACTTTCCTTCCATTCTCAAGTGAGAAACCATGGCCACATCGTTTAAATAAAAGATCAGGAATTTCCCCCGTCTTCTCATTTCAAGTATTTCCTGCCCCTTCAAGCTATGAACAAACTCATGGGGTTCGTCGGGGCTTTTTATCATCTTAGGCCAAAAAACCGAGACGTCTTTGATTTTCTTCCCAATAACAAGAAGCTCTAACGTCCTTCTGACCGTTTCTACTTCAGGCAGCTCCGGCACTCTGCCACCTCCTTATCAAACTCTACTTCGCGTCGTACCATGTTTGCCCGTATGAGTAATCGACCTTTAATGGAACTTCTAACTCCATCGCATTCTCCATTACTTCAGGAACAATCTTCTTTAACACTTCGATTTCTTCTTCAGGCGCTTCAAAGATCAATTCATCATGCACCTGCAGCAATAATCGTGATTGAAGATTTTCTTCTTTTAATTTTGCTGCCATATCAATCATGGCCTTCTTGATGATGTCGGCTGCACTTCCTTGAATCGGCGTGTTCATCGCTGTACGTTCAGCGAAACTTCTTAAGTTGAAATTACGGCTCGTGATTTCCGGCAGGTAACGTCGGCGATTAAGCAGAGTCGTCACATAGCCCTTCTGTTTGGCATCCTGTACGATATCATCCATATATTCTTTAACACCAGGGAAGCTTTCCAGGTACTTCTTAATGAATTCCCCTGCTTCTTTTCGTGTAATATCAAGGCTTTGAGAAAGACCGTAGTCACTGATCCCGTATACAATTCCGAAGTTAACGGCTTTCGCATGCCTTCTCATATTGGATGTGACCTCTTCCTTTGCCACCCCAAAGACGTCCATCGCTGTTTTCGTATGAATGTCCATATCATTTCTGAAAGCTTCCACTAATTTCTCATCTTTGGCAATATGGGCAAGTACACGGAGCTCAATTTGAGAGTAGTCCGCAGCGAACATGACCCAGCCTTTTTCAGATGGAATGAACGCCTGACGGATCTTCCTTCCTTCTTCAAGTCGAATCGGAATATTTTGCAAGTTAGGGTCCGTTGAGCTTAATCGCCCCGTTTGAGTCAGGGCCTGGTTGAATCGTGTATGAATCTTACTCGAATCTTTATGGACGACCTTCAATAACCCTTCTAGATAGGTGGACTGTAACTTCCCTAGCTGACGGTAATGCAGGATATGATCAATGATTTCATGCTTGGACTGAAGTTTTTCCAGTACGTCAGCAGATGTGGAATAACCGGTTTTGGTTTTCTTCACGACCGGTAAACCCAGCTTTTCAAAAAGAATCACGCCGAGCTGCTTCGGAGAATTAATATTAAAGCTCTCTCCGGCTTGTTCATGTATGTTCTTCTCCAGCTCTTCCAGGCGGTGTGAAAGTTCTTCTTTCATAGTGAGCAAACGCTCTTGATCCACTTTCACGCCGGTGAATTCCATTTCGGCTAAAATAAGGGCCAGGGGTAATTCTAACTCTGCAAATAATTCATAGAGATTGTTTTCTTCTAATTCTTCCATACATGTGTTCTTCAATTCATGAAGAATGAATGCTTTTCGTGCAAGATGCTCTGATAGAATGTCAGTGGAAGGAACCTTCTGCTTGGCACCTTTTCCATAAACCGCTTCATCGGATTCGATAGAAGGTTGACCGTGTCCTTTTGAGATCGTAGCGAAGTCTTCACTCGATTCAGAAGGATTGATAATGTAAGATGCTAACAGCAGATCAAACTCGATCCCTTTTATGTCAACTCCCTGTCTCTTTAGCGCGACGACGGTTTCCTTCGAGTTGTACACGTATTTTGTTGCGCTTTCGTTTTCAGCCCATTCCTTAAATGCTTCTGATTTCAATGCGGTCTCAAGCGTAAAGAAAATCGTACCTTTCTCATTGTGCAGACTCATCCCGATTACTTCGCCGAGGTGATAATTCTCTTCCAGCATTTCAATGTACAATGAGCTTTCGTTTGCAAGGTGTTCTTCTTTGATGGTTTCAACTATCTCAAAGGAGATATCATCCAGTTCCTGAGGCTCTTCTTGAGTGGTTTCGCCCATTTTCTCCAGTAGTGAGTTGAATCCGAGATCCCGGTAAACTTCTTTCAGTTTCCCTTCATCCATACCATCATAATTCAGCTCTTCCACTCCAATCTCGATTGGAGCTTCCCTTAGGATGGTCGCGAGTTCCTTACTCATGATCGCTTGTTCTTTATTTTCTTCAAGCTTTTCTTTTAATTTCTTCCCGCTGACCTGGTCAATGGAGTCTAGCAGTTTTTCAAGGGAATCAAATTCTTTTAGCAGCTTGATCGCCGTTTTCTCCCCTACACCCGGCACGCCTGGAATATTATCAGAGCTATCCCCCATCAGACCTTTCATATCGATGATGCGGTCAGGTGTGATTTCCCATTTTTCTTTTATATGATCCGGGGTATACACCTCAATATCCGTTATGCCTTTTCTCGTAATACAAACCGTCGTAGTCTTCGAGCTTAACTGGGTTAAATCCTTATCGCCGGAATACACTTTTACCTCGTACCCGTCAGATTCCGCTTGCAGGGAGAGCGTTCCGATAATATCATCCGCTTCATAGTTTTCTTTTTCATAGCGCTTAATTCCGTATGCATCCAAAAGCTCGCGGATATAAGGAAATTGCTCGGACAATTCCGGTGGAGTCTTTTGTCTGCCGCCCTTGTATTCCTTGAATGTCTTATGTCTGAAAGTCGTTTTCCCTGCATCAAAGGCGACTAAAATATGTGATGGTTTTTCATCTTCGAGTATTTTTTGCAGCATAGTTGTAAAACCATATACTGCGTTTGTATGTACACCTTTGTCGTTATTTAATAAAGGCAGTGCAAAGAATGCACGGTAAGCAATACTATTGCCGTCGATCAATACTAATTTTTTGGACATGTAAGTACCTCCTGTAAAGGCTTCTGATTCTATATGTTTATTCTATCATGTTGGGGAATGAAAGGAAAAAAGGTGGACCTTATTAAGTCCTCTAATGGCTTTGATTTCATTTTTGAATCCAAGTCATCTCTATGGAAAAGATTTTTCGACAAACAGAGCATAAGATAGAAAAGTGGTTCAAATATCAGGACTTTGGATCATAAATTGCCGAGAGTGGTTCATATATCAAAATTCCGGATCATATATCTGAAAAGCGGATTATAAGTAACCAAAACCGGATCATAAAGGGAACGAGAGAATAATTTTCCAAATAATTAACCGCCTGAAAAGGATATTTGGAGCGTATTTTCATTAAAAACTAGTCAAATATACTTTAATCTAGCGAATGATTAGCCTAAATGAACAAAAAAACTGCTGAAGAATGAGATTACTCAATCTTCAACAGCTTCTCTTTTTATTCTGTATACCCCATCAACAGTCTTGCATATGGGGAGTCAGATGGTAAGATGATAACCGTTTTATCATCCACTGTTTTCTTATATGTTTCCAGCGTTTTGTAGAGGTCATAGAAGTCGGGATCTTTGGAGAACGATTTGTTGTAGATTTGTGCCGCTTCCGATTCTCCTTCTGCCCTGATGACATTGGCGTCTGCCCCTGCTTTTGCCAGCAGCTCCTTCACTTCACGATCTGTTTCAGCGGTGATTCGTTGTTTCTCGGCATCCCCCATCGACAGGTATTCCTGAGCCTTTGATTCACGTTCTGAAATCATACGCGTATAGACGGAGTTTTCATTGGCTTCGGGTAAATCCGTACGCTTCATACGGACATCCTGAACAACGATTCCGTATCCATCCCGTTCAAGAAGCTCGTTCACTTTGTCCGTCACACGATCGTTCAAACTTCCCCGTGAAGACTTTTCATCATTGATGATTTCATCATACTCCAATTGTCCGAGCTCCGACCTGACGACTGAGTAGATGAACTCTTCCATTTTTGTCTCTGCGTTAATGACCGTTCTTGCATTCTTGATCATTTTAAGGGGATCTTCGATACGCCACACGGCATAGTTGTCGATGAGCATCCGCTTTTTATCTTTTGTATTGATCTCAGCTTCCGTTACATCATACGTCATTTGATGCTTAGGCAGGGTAGTAACAGACTGAATGAACGGGAGCTTATATTTTAAACCTGGCTCTTTGTCTATTCTTACGACTTCCCCAAATTGACGGACGACTTTATACTCTCCTTCTTTGACCATAAAGAGACTGGTAAACAGCAGAAGAAGGACGGCAGCGAGAATGACAAGGAAGATTCCTAATTTTGTATAACGCTTCCACTCGATAGGCTCTTTCTTCTTTTGATTGATGTCAAAGACGTTTTGATCACTCATTCTCTTCACTCCCTTCCTGCTTCACCGGGCCGTTTTGATTTTCAAGCTGTCGAATCGGGAAGTATTTCAACGTTTCTCCACTATCCTTCATAATATAGATTTCCGCATTTGGAAGAACATTTTCCAAGGTTTCTAATACTAGTCGTTTTCTCGTAATCTCAGGATTCGATTTGTATTCGTTGTACAGCTTATCAAATACGGCTACATCTCCACGGGCCTGCTCCACACGCGCAATTTTATCCCCTTTTGCCCTGGACATGATCGCATCTTTTTCACCTTTTGCTTCATTTGATCGCTGGTTCCGATATTTTTTTGCTTCATTGATTTTCGTGTTCATCGTTTCCCTTGCATCCGTTACGGCTGTAAAAGCTGATCGGACCTCTGCATTCGGCAGCTCTACATCCTGGAGTTTCACTGCAAGAATGGAAATACCGATATCATAATCGTCAATCAGGGTCGTTAGTAATTCTCTTACTTCCGCCTCGATTTCAGCTTTTCCAGACGTTAACGCATCATCTATTAAAGAGCTCCCTATAATGCTTCTTAAAGAAGAGGAAGTAGCATCGTAAAGAATTTCTTTCGGGTTGTCTGAGTTAAATAAGTACGTTTCAGGATCTGTGATTTTCCATTGAACCACTAGATCAGCGAGAACGATGTACTCATCTCCCGTGATCATTTTCGTTTCTTTCGGAAAGTCCTTGATCTTTCCGTCTTTTTCTTCATATCCAAATTGAAGACTGAAGGTTTCTTTAGACAGGACTTCCACTGATTGCATCGGCCATGGCATCTTGAAATGCAGCCCTGGCTCAATGACCGGCTCTCCCGCTTCTCCAAACGTCAATACCAGCGCTTGTTCTGATTCATCAACGGTATACCAGGAAGTCAATAATACAACAATTAAAATAATGGCTGCCACAACCATCCCTGTCACCATGTAAATTTGTTTTAAGTTCATATGCGCCCTCCCTTTTCTATCTCTATATCTTATTAATCGCCTACTAAGATATACGGACTTACTACAAAAAGGTTTCAAGAATATTAAGAGAAGATGACAAAAAGAGGGAGTAGCAGGCTCGAGGTGAGTGGTTTCCTAACTGAATGCATCCGTCATGCGGAAAAGTAGTTTTGATCTAAAACTGCATTCATCACGGAGATAACGCTTTCAAAATAAAAAAGCGAAAAGACGAGAACGGGGTTAGTTCTCGCCTTTTCTTAACACCTTGGATGAAGGGGTTTCACTTAGTATCGTAACACCCTATTATTAACAGGATTTAAACCTAATGTAAATGCAATGTAAAATAATTGTAAACTTACTAAGATTTGCTCGTCCTTTCACCCAACGAATAGCTTGAAGACTGTTTGTATAAGGAGACTGTGAACGTCGTGCCTTCATTCACTTTACTGTCTACTTCAATTTTTCCTTCATGAGCTTCAATGATATGCTTCACAATCGCTAAACCTAAGCCCGTTCCGCCAGAATTACGGCTTCTTGCTTTGTCCACCCGATAAAACCGTTCAAAAATGCGGGGAAGTTCTTCTTTACTGATTCCCATCCCGTTATCCTTGACGCTCACATGAACCATTTCTTTATCTTCCGTCACTGAAATCAAGACATCCCCGCCCTTTGGAGTGTACACGATCGCATTACTGACCAGATTAATGAAAACTTGTTTTAATCGGTAGGAGTCTACATCCGCAAGACCTCTTGACTCAAAGGACGTTTGAAGGGAGATATCTTTTGACTTGGCTTTTTCTTTCAATATCGGAATCACATCTTCAATTAAACCGGCAATCTCTACTTCCTGCAGGGAAAGCTCGAACCCCTGTTTTTCAATCTTGGACAATTCCAATAAATCTTGAATTAAGGATTGCAGGCGGTCGCTTTCCATCAGAATGATATCCAGGAAAGACTTTAACGTATCGGGATCATTCATCGCCCCATCCAATAGTGTCTCTGAGAAGCCTTTAATGGATGTAATGGGTGTCTTCAACTCATGAGAGACATTCGCTACGAAGTCTTTTCTCATTTGCTCGAGCTTTTTGAGCTCCGTGATGTCATGGAATACCACGACAATCCCTTTCCACTCATCGTTATGACCGATTATTGGAGCCCCGTATACTTCATAATGCTTTCTTTCTATTTTATGAGGCAGAAGAATCTGCTTTCTTAACCGTTCTTCTGTCATGAAGATTTCTTCCACAAGTTTATTCACTTCCTGATAGTGAATGACTTCATGGTATCTGACTTTTTTCAGCTGACTTTCTTTCAGATTAAAGAAGTCCCTGAACGTCCGGTTCGTCAAAACAACAAATCCCCGGTGATCAATTAAGAGAAGGGCACTTCCCATGTTTTCAATCAGCGTCGTTAAGCGATCCTGCTGCATTTCCTGGGAATTCACCATTTCCTGCAGATTACGGGCGAGAATGTTAATGGAGGTACTTAACATAGTCGTTTCATCCAGGCGGTCTTCATATGTCCGTGCCCGATAATTCCCCTTGGCGAGCTCCATTGCCACATTCGTTGCCGATTCAATGGGCTTTGTATACCTCACCGTGATTCTCGATCCCAGAATGATAATGAGAATTAATGCAAGACCTAAGGAAATGGATAGCACAAACCAAATTTGCTGTATTCCTTTCTCGAAGGCTTCTACCTCGGTACTCATGATAAGCAATCCATTTAACTGGTTATTTCCACCCTTTAGCGGGTACCAATAATACCTGTACTCCACACCTGATGTCACCAGTTTTCTATGCTTTTGCTTTACATCCCAGTTCTCCTGGATTTCATTAATGATTCTCTTTTGCTGAGGACCAACCAGTGACTCCGAGGTTTCCGTATCATGGACTACACTTCCTGAGTTATCAAGAATCGTAATCCTGACATCCAATATGTCACTCAATTCTTTGATCATCTCCGGATCGATTTCTTTCGGTGTCCCGTTTTCTTCAATGGAATTTGCTAGTAACCTTGCTTCTTTTTGAATCCGGGAATTAAATGTATCCAAATAGAAATTCTTGAAAATTTGACCCAGAAGCAACCCAAGGCCTATCAATACAGCGATGATCAGGGTAATTAGAGCAAAAAGAAGTTTTGTTCTAAACTTGGTCATCGATTTTTAGGCTCCTCCAATTTATATCCAAGCCCTCGGATGGTTTTTATATAAGTTGGTTTTTTCGTGTTGGATTCTATTTTTTCCCGTAAATGACTGATATGAACATCCACTATTCTGGTGTCCCCGGCAAAATCATAATTCCATACCGCACTTAATAGCTGGTCTCTCGTTAAGACCCTGCCTTTATTTTCTGTTAGATATAAAAGAAGTTCGAATTCCTTAGGTGTCAACTCCATTAGATCACCTTGGAAATAGGCTTCATACTGTTCCGGATAAACCTTTAATTCTCCCACTTCCTTGTAATCTGTCGGTTCAATGGAAGATAGTTCCGCCGCTTCCTGTATGGCTTGACTGCGTCTTAGAATAGCCTTGACCCTCGCTACCACTTCACGAGGACTGAACGGCTTTGTCATATAGTCGTCTGCCCCAAGCTCCAGTCCAAGGACCTTATCAAATTCGTCATCCTTAGCCGTTAACATAAGAATGGGGATATTAATCTTCCTTTGTCGCAGTTCTTTACACACTTCGATTCCATCCATGGAAGGAAGCATCAGGTCAAGAATAATCAGGTCCGGGGATTGCTCAATCGCTTTATCCCTTCCTTCTTCACCGTCATGTGCCGTCGTAACGGAATAACCGGATTGCTCAAGATTGTACTTTAAGAGTGTTGCAATAGACTGTTCATCATCGACTACCAAGATTTTTTTGCTCATTTATTGTGCCTCCATACAAAAGAAAATTAACCCCAACATCCAACGTAATTATGTAATTGTACTTTCATTATAATATAAATCTTGAGGGTTACCATCATTTAGAGAGTTTTAATACTTTTTAGTTTTCTTGCCGTACGATACTAACCGGCCCAAACTTTGTTCTCTTCTTTTATATGATGCACTTCTCCCGCTTTCATTATCATTTTTATGGTTAATAAAAAGAGCTATGGCAAAACAAAAAAAACACGATTTAAAGACGAACAATAGAAGTGAAGGCTCTTAATACAATGGATCGAGAATAAATAAAAAACCCGAACCAAACTGCCTAATAGGAAGCAGATTAATTCGGGTTTTACTTAGGCTAAAACACTTTTGTCTCAGCCTCCTTAAATTGTTTAGAAGTTTTCTAATGCATGGCTGTTCATTTTCTCTAATCGGTGAGGCGGGCACACTTTGATGGTACCATTGATGACCTTCTCATCTTCTTCATTGGTGGCTGTTACATCGATGGTTACCAAATGGGTGTGGGGATCCACTTCCTTCACTTCAAACAGAAATTGTACGGTTGCGTAATGATAGACCGGTTTAGGGAATTCAATGTTTTGCTCTACTATATGAGAGCCCGGGCCCGGTAGATATTTGGAAACGGCAGATGTAATGATGCCTGTTAACATGATTGAAGGAACAATCGGTTTTTTGAATGGCGTTTGGGAAGCATAATCATGCTGGATGTATAATGGATTGGCATCATTTGTGAGTCCCAGGTATAGAAGCAGTGCGTTATCTTCTATTTTTTCTGTAAGGGTCAGCTTTTCACCAATCGTCATTTCTTCAATTTTTCTTCCCAGTTTTCTCTTTTTCCCTAATAACATAAGAAGCACCTCCGCGTATGTAAACGATTACAATTTTAAATAATAAAAATTGTTTTTATTATCTGTCTATTAATATTTTATCATTTATAGGGTTTCCATACAAAGAGTTTTTACGCGTTGGGGTTATTATTTTAATAGAACATCATTTCGTAAAGTCCAGTTGATGAAACATTCTCGATAAGCGAGTGATTGTTGCTTTCCGCTCCAGGTGCTCGCTTATCGCGGGGCGTGAGTTGAGCCTCCTCGGGCTTTGCCCTGTGGGGTCTCAACTGTCTAGCATTTCCGCTACAATCAACTTCAGATAATATGTCTTCTTTAAAAAATATTAACAAAAACTTTTAGCAATATTATTTCACAATTGCCTCCGCCATATTAATAAGACTGGTTTATATGATTTTAGGAAAACAAGTCTGTTTTTACTTTCTCTATTTTAATTAACTTCCTCCAAGGAATATTCTTTGGACGCAAGCAATACTTACAAAAAAACTGACCCCCAATAAGGAAGCCAGTTTTGGATTGAGTGTGTATTAAGCCAAGGAAGACATGACGTTTTTCACAGCGTCTGCAGAGTTCGCGAGTGCTGATTTTTCTTCTTCGGTTAGTTCGAGTTCGATGATTTTTTCCAGTCCGTTACCGCCTAGGATGGTTGGAACACCGAGGTAGATCCCTTCGAATCCGTATTCGCCTTCCAGGTATGCAATGGCTGGGATGACGCGGCGTTGATCCTTAAGGATGGCTTCTACCATTTGTACAAGTGAAGCAGCAGGAGCATAATAAGCACTTCCGTTACCCAGAAGGCCTACAATTTCCCCTCCGCCTTTACGGGTACGCTCGACGATCGCGTCTAAACGGTCTTTAGGGATTAATGTTTCCAGAGGGATTCCTCCAGCGTAGGAGTAACGAATAAGAGGAACCATGTCATCCCCATGACCGCCAAGAACGAATCCTGTAATATCTTTCACAGAAAGGTTCAATTCTTGAGCGACAAATGTGCGGAAACGGGCTGTATCCAGAACGCCGGATTGTCCGATAACGCGCTCTTTAGGGAATCCGGACTCTTTGAAGACTGTATAGGTCATAGCATCCACCGGGTTTGTCAGAACGATGATGTAGCAATCCGGCGAATACTTAACGATTTGCTGCGTGACCGATTTCATGACCTTTTGATTGGTTTGAACCAGATCATCACGGCTCATTCCTGGTTTACGGGCAATCCCAGCAGTGATGACAACGATATCCGAATCCTTTGTATCTTCGTAATTGGAAGTACCGATAATGTTTGAATCAAACCCTTGTACCGGGCTCGCTTCAAGCATATCCAGCGCTTTCCCTTTCGTTGGGTCTTCATTTTGAGGAATATCAACCAGTACAACATCTCCAAGCTCTTTCTGAGCAAGCATCAGTGCTGTAGTCGCCCCTGTAAAACCTCCACCGATAACAGATACTTTTCTACGTTTAATAGCCATCATAATTCCTCCTATTCGTGTCATTATGTAAAGGAAGGAGTGCTCCGTTTCGAAGCACCCCATCCCTATTTCAAATTAAATTTACCCCATGTTTTCAATTAAAGCAGAACCGAACTCAGAACATTTCACTTCTGTTGCTCCATCCATTAGACGGGCGAAGTCATATGTTACGACTTTAGAAGCGATTGTTTTCTCCATGGATTTTGTGATTAAGTTAGCAGCTTCTGTCCAACCAAGGTGCTCAAGCATAAGTACACCAGAAAGGATGACAGAGGAAGGATTCACTTTATCCATACCTGCATATTTAGGAGCCGTTCCGTGAGTCGCCTCAAAGATCGCATGTCCTGATTCGTAGTTGATGTTTGCTCCAGGAGCGATTCCGATTCCACCAACTTGAGCGGCTAATGCATCAGAGATATAATCTCCGTTTAGATTCATTGTTGCCACTACATCAAACTCAGCCGGACGAGTAAGGATTTGTTGTAGGAAGATATCAGCGATTGAATCCTTCACGATGATCTTACCAGCTGCTTCAGCTTCGGATTGTGCTTTGTTAGCCGCGTCCAATCCGTCAGCATCTTTGATCTTGTCATATTGAGCCCAAGTGAATACTTTATCGCCGAATTCTTTCTCAGCAAGCTCGTAACCCCAGTTTTTGAAAGCTCCTTCAGTGAACTTCATGATGTTCCCTTTGTGAACCAACGTTACTGATTTACGGCCTTCTGTGATCGCGTAATTGATCGCTGCACGAACAAGACGGTTTGTCCCTTCTTCAGATACAGGCTTGATCCCGATACCGGACGTTTCTGGGAAACGGATTTTGTTAGCACCCATTTCATCTTGAAGGAAAGTGATTAATTTTTTAACTTCATCAGAACCTTTTGCGTATTCAATACCTGCATAGATGTCTTCAGTGTTTTCACGGAAGATAACCATGTCAGTATCTTCAGGACGCTTAACCGGTGATGGAACACCTTCGAAGTAGCGTACAGGACGCAGGCAAGTGAACAGGTCTAATTCCTGACGAAGAGCAACGTTCAATGAACGGATTCCGCCGCCGACAGGAGTTGTAAGTGGACCTTTGATCGCGATGAAATATTCACGGATTGCTTCAAGTGTATCGTTTGGAAGCCATTCGCCTGTTTTGTTGAATGCCTTTTCCCCAGCGTATACTTCTTTCCACGAGATCTTGCGTTCACCTTTGTATGCTTTCTCAACAGAAGCATCTAAAACGCGTTGAGCCGCTGCCCAAATATCTGGACCCGTTCCGTCACCTTCAATGAATGGGACGATTGGATTGTTTGGCACATTAAGTTGGCCGTTCTGGTTTGTAATTTTTTCACCTTGTGTCATTATGTAACCTCCATTTATTCATTATCAAAGGGGATGACCCATAATTGCCTTATGCATTTAGAGTCAGTCCCCTTCTCATATTCATTACACCAATATTTTCACCATTTGTAAATATGGATGTTTAACCTCTTTGTTCTACAGGCACATATTCCTGCTTGCCAGGTCCTACGTAATCAGCACGTGGACGGATCAGGCGGTTGTTTGAATACTGCTCCAGAATATGAGCTAACCAACCGGATACTCGGCTTACAGCGAAGATCGGAGTGAATAGGTCATGATCAATGCCTAAGCTGTGGTAAACGGATGCTGAATAGAAATCAACATTAGGCGGTAAGCCTTTATTAGACGTAAATACATCTTCTACCTTAACGGACATTTCGTAATATTTACTTTGTCCAGTTAATTCAGTTAATTTTTTAGACATTTCTTTAAGGTGCTTGGCACGCGGATCTCCTTGACGGTATACACGGTGACCGAAGCCCATGATTTTTTCTTTCTTCTCCAGTTTGTCGAGGATATACTCTTCCGCTTTATCGACAGAACCGATTTCAGTAAGCATCTTCATTACCTGCTCATTTGCTCCACCATGAAGTGGTCCTTTTAAAGCACCGATCGCGGCAGTGACACCTGAATACACATCAGAAAGAGTAGCGACACATACACGTGCAGTGAAGGTAGAAGCGTTTAACTCGTGATCCGCATGAAGTACAAGCGCTTTATTGAACGCCTCGATTTCAACCGGCTCAGGATCTTTCCCGGTTAACATATATAAGAAATTAGCAGCGAATCCTAAATCTTTGCGAGGAGCAATTGGCTCTTGTCCATTACGAATTCGTGAAAAGCTCGTAACGATTGTAGGAATCTTCGCTTGAAGTCGAACGGCTTTTAAATAGTTTTCCTTTTCGTCCATTACATCTGCTTTATCATCATATAGTCCAAGTAAAGACACGGCAGAACGTAAAGCTGCCATAGGATGGACTTCCTTGATGTTGTACATCTTGAAGTGCTCGATGACCTCTTTAGGCAATTCAGCGTTATCTGCCAATAGCTCTGTAAATTCCTGAAGCTCTGATGAAGTAGGTAATTTCAGATGCCATAGTAAGTAGATAACCTCTTCAAAACTGGCATTGTTTGCTAAATCATCAATGTTGTAGCCAACATATGTAAGAGTATCATCAATGATCGAACTAATGGATGATGTTGTTGCTACAACCCCTTCTAACCCGCGAGTTGCTGTCATAATAACCTCTCCTTTTGTTAAGTATTTCTCTTTACCCATTTTCATATGAGCATAAAACCCTACAAGACTATCAAATAAGTCAGTAGGCTTGTTTAAAAAGAACATAAATAAAGGTTGAGCGATTGCTCAATTCCTATACAAAAAATGATTCCCGGCTCTTCCTATGATGTCACGAGAGCTTGGGATGCGCTTACATTTCCTATTATAAACAATTATCTGACTTTTGTGAATGAAAACGCATCAATTTCTATAAAAATTATTTTTCTAGAAAAATAAACCGTAGCATTTAAGCGTGCAAACGGGGTGGTTACAGGGGTTTCTCTTCCCGTTGTAAAAGCACTAAATATGTCGAAGATGTATAATCAAAGTTAACCTCCCATCAAAGATATGGAGGATAGATCCTTCCACCGGCACGGAATCCAGTTGCCTTCTATAAGAACAACTCATATAATTTCATCGCGAGGTAAGCAATACCGGCTCCAATCAACGGCCCCACAGCCACTGCTTTAAAGAATGCCACCGCCAGGACTGTACCGAGGACAAGAGCTGTCGTAATATGAGGGTCCTCTTCCAACAGCGTTAACCCGCTCTTTGCAATTAAGGCCACCGCCATCCCGGAAGCGAGGGCAATCCACGCATAAGGTGACTTTAATGAGTCATACAGGTCTTTAAAACCGATCTCACCTGTAGCGATTGGTGCCAATACGGCAATCGTTATGATGGTAACACCCCAATTAATCCCTTTGGACTGAATACTCGCAAACACTTTTTCATCGATGCCTGCCAGCTTAAGAATGATTAGAAATGTTACGGCTATAATAATGGACTGGTTTTTTGCAGCGAAGCCAATTCCCAATAGGAGCAACAAAAACATGAATGCCTGTGACATTAGTAACCTCTTCCTTTCGTAATCATTATTCTGACATATCAACTTTTATCATTTGTTGTAAAAATGAGCAACCTCGTTAAATTAAACTTCCTTTCATTTCCTGTCTCCTTTAAAATAGAAGTAGAAGATCGGGTAGGAGGGAAGCCCTTGAATGTAGAATATGTTTATCGAACGATGAGGTTCATAATCGTTTTAGCCATCGTCATGCTCTCATTGATTTCACTCTATTACATATGGAAGCTTGCTTATCCGTTTATCATTGCCATTGCCATCGCGTTACTCATCAATCCTATTGTGAATTGGCTTGAAAAATGGCTGCCCAGGATATGGGCGGTTGCTTTATCTCTCATATTGATTGTTGCGGTCTTTGCGGGGCTTATCACCTTACTGATTGCTGAAATTGTTTCCGGTGCGAATTATTTGGCAGAAGAGCTTCCTAAGCATGTGCAGACCTTGGTCAAATATGCTGAAGATTTCATCGTAGGGCATGTGATTCCACTATACAATCAGTTAGCAGGATTATTTAAGAACCTTGAAGCTGGACAGCAGGATACCATATTAGAAAATGTTCAAACTGCAGGTACGAAAATCGCCACATCGGCAGGGGATTTCCTGCAAAACTTTTTCACCAAATTACCACAGTTGATTTCATGGATTCCAAACGCCGCATCCGTCCTGATATTTGCCGCTTTAGCCACATTTTTCATCAGTAAGGACTGGTATACATTATCTGCCAAAGCAGAGAAAATCATTCCTGGAAAGGCGATGAGCAGCGGGAGAAAGGTATTCATCGATTTGAAAAGGGCCCTATTCGGATTTGTAAGGGCACAGTTCACCCTCATCTCCATCACGGCTATCATCGTGTTAATCGGATTGATCATATTGAGAGTGGATTACGCCATCACCATTGCGCTCGTAACGGGTCTCGTTGATATTTTACCGTATCTTGGTACAGGAGCGGTTTTCGTACCTTGGATCATTTATGAGTTTATTACAGGGAACATCGGATTAGGTATCGGTTTATCCGTTCTCTATCTAGTTGTCGTGGTACAGCGTCAAATCATGGAGCCGAAAGTCCTGTCATCAAGCATCGGACTCGATCCACTCGCCACCCTGATCGCCCTCTTTGTCGGCTTTAAGCTCATCGGGTTTCTTGGCTTGATCGTCGGTCCCGTTGTGCTGGTCATCCTATCCACCCTTAAAAGAGCCGGCGTTTTTGAAGATACGTGGAAGTTTATTATGGGTGTAAAATAGGAAAAAGCACTGCTCCCCGTGAGCAGTGCTTTTTGTATTATCTGTATATAATTACATTCCCATTATTGACCCAGCGTTTGAACAGCTTATAAATGAATGGTTTGAACATTTTACGTGTAGGCGGCAGTAATAGCAGGAACCCGATTGCATCGGTAATAAAACCAGGCGTCAACAGAACGACACCTCCGACCAGAATGCACAATCCATCAATGATGGCATCTCCCGGCAGCTGACCGTACTGCATATCCTGCTGCGCTTTTCTGAGTGTCTCCATTCCCTGTTTTTTCGCCAAGTAAGCTCCCAGAATTCCTGTTGTAATAATCAGTAAAACGGTCGGGATCAAACCAAACGCTTGTCCGGAAAGAACAAGCAAACCAATTTCCAATGCGGGCACGATAATTAGCAATAACAATATATATCTCATTATGGATTCCTCCATTTTAGTTTAATACTTGCTCCCCTTCATTATAACATATTAGTGATCTGGAGTATTATGTGGGGGTTCGCTTAATATGAATGTGCTTATGGCTAGTAATGATTGTTTTTGCAGGTGTTATTAATTGTTTGTTGTAGTATTTTTGGTGTTTGTGTGGTGCTTTCGGTGTTTGTTGCGGTACTTTCGGCGTTTGTTGAGGCACTTTTGCCGTTTGTTGCCGCACTTTTGCCGTTTGTTGCGGCACTTTCGGCGTTTGTTGCGGCACTTTCAATGTCTATGTCTGTCAATCAAAATCATGCCAATTTGTGAACACCGGTCACAATTAATACATGGACACCCTTAATTACGCACAAAAAAGCCAGAGTCCATTCCAGACTCTGGCTTTTCACATTTCAAATTATAATACGCTTGCGTGTCCGTTATAGATGACACCGCGAGTAGCGTCTACTGTGATTTCCTGACCATTTGTGAATAGAGAAGTGGCATTGTCCACGCCAACGACTACAGGAATTCCTAAGTTGATACCTACAACTGCTGCATGACTTGTCAGACCGCCTTCTTCAACGATCAAGGCAGAACACTTCTCAAGAGCAGGCATCATGTCTTTATCAGTCCCAATTGTCACAAGAACTGATCCTGGCGTAGTATTCTTCACTGCTTCATCTGCAGACATCGCCACGACTGCTCTTCCATAAGCAGATTTACGGCCGATTCCTTGACCTTTTGCAACGACATCGCCTACCACATGGATTTTCATCAGATTGGTTGTTCCAGATTCACCGATTGGAACACCTGCTGTGATGATAATGCGATCTCCATGCTTCGTCATACCTGAATTGACGCTTTCTTCTACTGCCATATCAAGCATTTCGTCCGTAGTCGTCACTTTGCGTCCAACTGTAGGGTAAACGCCCCAGACAAGTGCCAAGCGGCGTGATACGGAATCTGTTCCCGTTACTGCTACGATTGGAGCTTTTGGACGGTACTTAGAAATCATGCGTGCTGTGTGCCCGCTTTCGGTAGGAGCCACAATCGCATTGACGTTAAGGTTAAGAGCCGTGTGCGCTACTGATTGACCGATGGCATCCGTCATATTATGCTCACTGTCTTTGCTGCGTGCCGCCAGGATATCATTGAAATCAAGGGCTGTTTCCGCTCTTGAAGCAATGTTGTGCATCGTTTGCACCGCTTCTACAGGATATGTACCTGCAGCTGTTTCACCAGATAGCATGATCGCATCTGTACCATCGAAGATCGCATTGGCTACGTCACTTGCTTCTGCTCTTGTCGGTCTAGGGTTGCGTTGCATGGAATCAAGCATTTGAGTGGCCGTGATGACAGGCTTACCCAGTGAGTTACATTTCCTGATCAACATCTTCTGAACCAATGGTACTTCTTCAGCCGGGATTTCCACACCAAGATCTCCACGAGCCACCATCAATCCGTCTGATACTTCAAGGATTTCATTGATATTGTCTACACCCTCTTGATTCTCGATCTTAGGGATGATTTGAATATGAGAAGCGTCATGCTCTTCCAATAATTGACGAATTTCAAGTACATCAGATGCACGGCGAACGAATGATGCCGCAATAAAGTCGACACCCTGTCCAATACCGAATACGATATCCTGAGCATCCTTATCCGTAATCCCTGGAAGGTTTACGGAAACTCCCGGTACGTTTACACCTTTTTTATTCTTTAAAGTGCCGCTATTGGCAACATACGTATGAATCTCGCCATTCGCTTTATCGATTTCCGTTACTTCCAATCCGATCAGACCATCGTCAAGAAGGATTTTAGAACCAATATGAACATCTTCGATTAATCCTTCGTATGTAACGGAGAATTTCTCAGTTGTCCCGAGTACTTCTTTCATGGAAACGATGACGCTTGAACCTTGCGTTAATTCGATTGCACCATCTTCCATATTATTTGTACGGATTTCCGGGCCTTTTGTATCGAGAAGGATTCCGACTGTTTTTCCGGCTTTTTCGGCTGCTTCACGGATATTGATGATTCTCTGTCCATGTTCTTCATGGTCACCATGTGAAAAGTTTAAGCGGGAAACATTCATTCCGGCTTCGATCAGTTGTGATAACTTCTCTACACTCTCACTTGCAGGACCGATCGTACATACTATTTTCGTTTTTCTCATTTTCTTTACCTCCTGAAATCTTACAACAATTTAGATTGAAAGCTCTTTGGAAAGTCTGTACATGCCCAAGTCAATTTGATGTGGCTTGGCAAGTGCTTCAATAATATCGTAATCAACTAGTTGATTTTTCTCAATTCCTACTGCTCTTCCGCCTTTTCCTTCAATCAATAACTCTACTGCACGTGCACCTAAACGGCTTGCTAACACGCGATCAGATGCGGTTGGTGTTCCACCGCGCTGAATATGGCCCAGGACAGAAACACGTGTATCCATTCCCGTAGCTTCAGTGAATCGATTAGCAAATTCATTTGCCGACATGACACCTTCCGCCACAATGATGACACTATGTTTCTTCCCGCGCTCCTGACCCTTTTTCAGACGGGTCACGACATCATCAAGATCGAATTTCTCCTCAGGAATCAGAATGGTTTCAGCACCGCCTGCAAGACCGGACCACAGGGCAAGATCTCCTGCATTACGTCCCATTACTTCGATGATGAATGTTCTTTCATGTGAGGTTGCCGTATCGCGAATCTTATCAATCGCGTCGATGACCGTGTTCAAAGCCGTATCGAAACCGATTGTGTATTCAGTTCCCGGAATATCGTTATCGATCGTTCCCGGTACACCCACACATGGATATCCCCATTCAGTTAAAGCTTTTGCTCCTTGGTACGAACCATCTCCACCAATGACAACAAGCCCTTCAATTCCATGCTTCTCTAATTGCTCGATGCCTTTTTTCTGTCCTTCTTTGGTCTTGAATTCTTCACAGCGGGCTGTATACAGCATCGTTCCGCCACGATGAATGATATCTCCAACTGAACCCAGTTCAAGCTTCTTGATGTTTCCGTTGATCAGTCCGTTATACCCCTGATAAATACCGTACACTTCAATATCAAGGAAAATGGCTTTACGCACAACCGCACGAACGGCTGCATTCATACCTGGTGAATCTCCACCACTTGTTAATACACCAATCTTTCTCACTACGATCACCTCATTAAGAAATATGCCTTTATATGTAAATGAATGGTACAACTTGTTAATGGTTTCACATATATCTAAGAAAAGGAAAAAGGAACAAACTATCCTGTTGCATTCATTACATTATTATGGACCAATAGACTATGGATTATTTCTAAAATAACACGAAGATTCAAGGTTCTCAACAAGTTACTCGAAGGAAATGCTAAAGACGAAATAATCTATTAAATGGAAGCGTTTTAATTGTTAAAACCTTCAAAATACCGTCACAAATCTTTAATTGAATGGAAAATTAATGAAAAAGACTGACAAAAGGTATTTCCTATTTGTCAGTCCATAGTTCATTATGATTTTACCCCAATTAAATCATTTAAAACAGAATATTCACCCATCGCTTTAAATTTTTCATAGCGATGCTGGATCAATTCATCTTTTTTCATGGGGATTAATTCTTTCAAGGATGCCTTTAATACATCATTGATATATTGAGCTTGCTCTTCGACACCTTTATGAGCACCGCCTTTAACTTCCGTGACGATTTCATCAATGATTCCGAGCTCCTTCAGATCCGGTGCTGTAATCTTCATGGATTCAGCTGCCCGTTTCGCTTGTGTGGAATCCTTCCACAGAATGGCCGCCGCCCCTTCAGGTGAAATCACAGAGTAGGTGGAGTTTTCAAGCATATGAATATGGTTTCCGACTCCCAGTGCCAGGGCACCTCCACTACCACCTTCACCGATGACCATGCAGATAACGGGAACCGTCAAGCCTGCCATTTCTACAAGATTTCTTGCAATGGCTTCACTTTGCCCTCTTTCCTCTGCCGCTTTACCGGGATATGCACCCTTTGTATCAATAAAGCAGATGATAGGACGGTTGAACTTGTCCGCTTGCTTCATCAATCGTAAGGCTTTTCGGTACCCTTCCGGATGAGGCATTCCAAAGTTCCGGCGAATATTTTCTTTCGTATCTTTCCCTCTTTGGTGCCCGATGATGGTCACAGGGACATCATGAAATTTACCTACCCCTGAAACAATGGCTTCGTCGTCCCCATACAGTCGGTCTCCATGCATTTCGATGAAGTCCGTAAAGAGATAGCCGATATAATCAAGCGTCGTCGGGCGATTCGGGTGTCGTGCTACCTGAACCCTTTCCCACGGCTTCATGTTTTCATAGATATCATTTTCAAGCTTCGTGAGCCTGTTCTCCAGCTTCTCGATTTCATTTGATAAATCGACGTCGGAATTTTGAGTGAACTCCTTCAGCTCGGCTATTTTTTTCTTGAGCTCAAATACAGGCTTTTCAAATTCCATCTCATTTACCATGGCAGATCACCGTCCCACTGATGTATATCAAGTACTGTCCCGATTTTCTCTTTTAACTCGAGCCTCGAGATGACTCCGTCAAGTTGACCATGCTTCAATAAAAATTCGGATGTTTGGAAGTCTTCCGGTAAGTCTTCCCTGATCGTCTGCTCAATGATCCTTCTGCCTGCGAAGCCGATAAGCGCTCCGGGCTCAGCAAAATTATAGTCCCCTACGGAAGCGAAACTTGCGGATACCCCGCCTGTTGTCGGGTGCGTCATGATTGAGATGAAGAGTCCTCCATTTTCGCTCAATCGATTAAGGGCCACGCTGGTCTTGGCCATTTGCATCAAGGAAAGGACACCTTCCTGCATTCTCGCGCCTCCAGATGCCGTGAAAATAATGAATGGGACTTTTCGTTTGTCGGCTTCTTCGATGGCTCTCGTGATTTTCTCACCGACCACAGAGCCCATGCTTCCCATTCTGAAACGTGAATCCATGATGGCCGTGACCACTTCGATTCCGTTTACCTTACCTGAACCAGTTAAGACCGCTTCATTCATACCTGTCTTTTTACGGTCCTTTTCCACTTTCCCCTCATAATCAGGAAAATTCAAAGGATTACCGGAAGTAAGGTCATGATCAAGCTCCTTGAAGGTACCTTCATCTATAAAACTATCGACTCTCTCCGGTGAGCTCATCCCATGATGATATCCGCAATGAATGCACACCTTTAAGTTTTTTTGAAGTTCTTTCGTGTACATGATCTTTTTGCAATCAGGACATTTGGTCATGATGCCTTCTGGAACGTCATGTTTAGCCGCTTCAGAAGGAATGGTTGCATATTTTTTCTTTTTGGATTTATTAAAAAGTTCCTTAAGCAAGGTGAAACCTCCTTAACTAATTACAGTCGCTTATACGTCTTCTGAAGAAAAAAATGAAGGTGATAAATAATTTATATCAATTTCCCAGGGACAGCTTCCGCTTTCGTTTCTAGTAGTAAATGCACGATATAAAACTGCTTGACTATCAGTTTAATGGAAAGGTTTAAAAAAAGATGTTGGAAATTGTCGCATCCTTATCGACAATTTCCCTGACCCTTTTATACGTCTCTTGCACAGTCTCTTTATCCTGTTTTTCTATTCCTTGAAGCATTAGGATCATCTCTTCCCTCATAGGATTCGTCATCTTGATTTCTCCACAAATCAATGTTTCAAAATCATTTAAGATATTCCAAATCCGTTGAGCCAAATGATTGGCGTTCATCATCACGATATCCCTGAACATGTCATCCAGGTTTTCCGCTTCTGTCACTTTATCGAATAGAGCATCCATCTTCTTTTTTTCAGAAAATAGATCTTTCAGCGCTTCCTTTTCAATCATCATCTTCGTATAAAGAATATCTTCCTGGGCTTTGTGGTCCTCGAGGATGAACATTCCTAACAAGTCGATGAGATGATGATCGCGAAAATCTCTTAAAAAGGTACCCTCGCCTCTTTTGGTTTCAATCAGGCCCAGCAATTCCAAGGCCCTTAATGCCTCCCTGACAGAAGAACGTCCAACGTTTAATCGTTCGGAAAGTTCTCTTTCAGAAGGGATTTTATCGCCTGGCTTGAGGCCGTCTTTAGATATCATTTCTCGCAGTTGGTGAACAATTCCAATATATACTTTAGCGTGGGAATGGAGAGAGTTCACTTCTGACATCATTCACCCTTCCCGATTACCGCTAAATCTTCTGTCTTTTTGCGAATGTCTTCCGGATCCACCTTCAAACGGGCTACTCCCGTCTCCATGGCGGACTTTGCGACTGCTGCTGCAACAGCAGGTGCTACACGCTTATCAAATGGTGCAGGGATGACGTAATCCTCGTTCAACTCATCTTCTCCGATTAAAGCCGCAATCGCTTCAACAGCAGCTTGCTTCATCTTCTCATTGATGTGTGTCGCGCGAACATCCAGTGCCCCACGGAAAATACCAGGAAATGCAAGGACATTATTTACCTGGTTAGGAAAATCGGATCGACCCGTTCCAACCACTTTGGCTCCAGCCGCTTTTGCCAACTGAGGCATAATTTCAGGAACAGGATTGGCCATGGCGAAGATAATCGGATCCTGTTTCATAGAGGCAACCATTTCTTCTGTTAACGCTCCTGCAACAGACACACCGATAAATACATCTGCGTCTTTTAGTACTTCAGTCAGTCCACCTTTGATCTGATCACGATTGGTAAACTTGGCTACTTCGTCTTTGATTCCATTCATTCCTTCGGGACGACCTTCGTAAATCGCTCCCTTGGAATCACACATAATGATGTCTCTCACACCATAACGATAAAGAAGCTTAATGATCGCCATGCCCGCAGCACCGGCTCCATTTGCCACTACTTTAATTTCTGACATCTTCTTCCCAACAATCTTGAGGGCATTCACAAGACCTGCCACGGTTACAATCGCTGTACCATGTTGATCATCGTGAAACACAGGGATATTGGTCTCTTTCTTCAAGCGCTCTTCAATTTCAAAGCAATTCGGAGCTGCTATGTCTTCTAAATTCACTCCGCCAAAGGTAGGCTCAAGAAGTTTAACCGTTTCAACAATCTTGTCCACATCCGTTGTGTTCAAACAGATTGGAAACGCATCTACACCAGCAAAGCTCTTGAATAGAACCGCTTTCCCTTCCATAACAGGCAAGGAAGCTTCAGGTCCGATATTTCCAAGACCTAAAACCGCCGTACCATCTGAAACAACCGCTACCATATTCCCTTTCATTGTGTAATCGTAAACCGTTTCAGGCTTGTCATAAATGACTTTACACGGTTCTGCTACCCCTGGGGAATAAGCCAGGCTCAGATCTTCAGCATTCCGGACCTCCACCTTGGATGTTGTTTCTAATTTCCCTTTGTTTACCCGATGCATATGCAGAGCTTCTTCACGCAATGACAATCAACTCACTCCTTCTGTTTCTTTACATGCTATATGTCGATTCATGATTCACATAAATCTTCTAAATGTACATGATTGATATTGAAAAAAATAAAGTTCAGAGGTGGTCTGACCACCTTTTTCTATTAAACAATAATATAAATATTGGTTTTAGTAAAGTATGTTATTGTAATATGACATTTGCCTCACCCAAAATCCGATGCATTTCCCTAAGAGCCTCTTGAGACGGGGACACACGTAAATGATCCGGAAGCTGGACACTCTTTTTTTCACGTTCATAATAAACGATGACAGGATTCTTCCCTTTGAACCGGTGAATCGTTTGCTGAATGCGCTCAGTACAAGCCTCTTCATCCTGATCCATGGCAATTTTCAAATAGAGCTTCTGGTCCATTGCTTTCACTCTCGCCTGGACTTCTTCCATCGCTTCCACCTGATTCACAATGAACTGAAGCTTATCGTTACGTTCTTCAACATTCCCACCAAACAGGAGGATATTCCCTTCTTTAAGCTGAGTCATATGATTTCGATAGACATTCGGAAACACCACTGCTTCGATCTCTCCACTTTCATCACCGATTTCGAGGAAGGCCATCACTTCCCCTTTTTTCGTCCGGATGGATTTCACTCCGGTAATGTAACCGCCGAATGTGATTTTCGACCCCTTTTGAAGATCGGCTATTTGCTGTAAGCCAAGATCATCATATAGGTGACGGTAGGAAGAAACGGGATGGTCAGATAAGTAAAGACCCAGCACCTGTTTCTCGAATTGAAGCTTCGTATCGATGGTCATATCCTCTACTTCGACATGTTTAGGCTTTAACAGGAATGCCTCTTCCTCATGAAACAAATCCTGATCACCTTCAGGATTGACAAGTTCCGCATGCTGGGCCGCCACATCAAGGCTTGCAAGCAGTGTGGCACGGTCCATTTCAAATTCATCGAACGCTCCGGACAATACTAAATTTTCGAGAATTTTCCGGTTAATCGTTTTGGAAGATACCCTCATGCAAAAATCAAACAGGTCCTGAAATGGTTTTTCTTTTCTGGCACGGATGATTTCCTTTAAAGCTGCTGCCCCTATTCCTTTGATGGCCCCTAAGCTGTAACGGATCTTATTCTTTCTTTCTACCGTAAAGACAAACTGACTCGTATTAATCGACGGGGGCAGGATCTCAATATCATAAAGCTTTGCTTCCCGGATATACTGAGCCACTTTCGTCTCATTTCCCACTACCGATGTCAGGAGAGATGATAAGAAAAAAGCTGGGTAATGTGCCTTTAAATAGGCCAATTGATAGGCGATCATACTATACGCAACAGCATGAGATCGATTGAATCCATAATCTGCGAATCTGACAATCAAATCATAAATGGTGTGCGCGACTTCTTCGGTATATCCTTTCCGTATTGAACCGGAAACAAAATGCTGCCGTTCCTGATCGAGGACATCCTTTTTCTTCTTCGAAACCGCTCTTCTGAGCAAATCTGCTTCCCCAAGGGAGAAACCAGCCATTTTCGAAGCAATTTGCATGATTTGCTCCTGATATACAATGACGCCATAAGTCATTTCAAGAATCGGCTTTAAGTCAGGCAACGGATATCCCACCGTTTCCACGCCGTGCTTCCGTTTGATATACGTCGGGATGTTTTCCATCGGACCCGGACGATACAATGCGTTAACGGCCACGATATCTTCGAAAGAATTAGGCTTCAGTCTTTTTAACACATTCCGCATTCCTTCTGATTCAAGCTGGAATATCCCATTGGTCAGTCCTTTACTTAATAATTCAAAGGTTTTAGGATCATTCATGGGTATAGACTCGATGGAGAATCCTTTATTGGTTCCCATTTGAACGTTCTTCACAATTCTCTCTAAAATGCTTAGATTACGCAGTCCAAGGAAATCCATTTTCAACAATCCGATTTCTTCCAGTATATCCATAGAGAATTGAGTCAGATGGATTCCGGATGAACTTCCCTGGATGGGTACCCACTGCACTAATGGAGCTTCACTCATCACGACTCCTGCCGCATGGGTCGACGTATGTCTTGGAAGCCCTTCAAGTTTAAGAGCCGTCTGAAATAATTTCTTATAATGATCAGAGCTCGTCACAAATTCACGGAATCCCTTAGACTTTTCATAGGCTTCCTGTAACGTGATCCCCAGTTGATTCGGAACAAGCTTGGATACTTGCTCCTGCTCCTTCATATTCAAGCCGAATACACGACCTGTATCGCGCAGAGCCGCCTTCGCTGCAAACGTCCCGAACGTAATGATCTGGGCAACGTGAAGGCTCCCATACTTCCCTTCCACATACTCGATCACTTCGTCCCGCCGGTGATCGGGAAAATCGATATCGATATCCGGCATGGACACCCGTTCAGGATTTAAAAATCGTTCAAACAGCAAATGATGCTCGATCGGATCCACATCTGTAATCCTCAATGCGTAAGATACCAAGGAACCCGCTGCCGATCCCCTTCCCGGTCCCGTCAGGATCTTTCTTTCCTTCGCATATTTCATAAAATCCCAGACAATCAGGAAGTAATCGCTGAATCCCATCCTGCCGATGACTTCAAGCTCATAATCCAATCGTTCTATGTACTCATCGGAAACCGACTCTACCCTATCACTCAGGCCTTTTTCACAAAGATGGGTCAATTCCTGAAGGGCAGACACTCCCTCAGGCAGAGGATATTTCGGGAGGAGCTGCTGATGGAAGGGGATGGTCAGGTGACACTGATCGGCAATCTTCATCGTATTTTCAAGCTCCGTGACATGATCAGAAAACAAATCCACCATCTGCTCTTTAGACTTGAAGTAATACTCCTGTGAACCCAATACGTCCCGGTCATCTTCAGATAGCTTTACTCCGTCACGTATCGCACCCATACATTCATGGGCGAAATGATCTTCCTGGTCTAAATACTGAACATCATTGGTAGCCACCATATCCGTTCCTGTCTCCTTGGCGACTTGTTGAAGTAAAGGAATAAGAGTATCCTCAGACGGAATCCCATGATTTTGAATGCTTAAATAAAAGGAATCCCTGCCAAACATCTGTTGATAGGCGTGGATGCACTTCTTTGCTTTTTCACTTTCATCATTCAATAAAAGGGTCTCAATCTCACCTTTGATTCCAGGTGAGATCGCGATTAATCCCTTGCTATAAGATTGAAGCCACTTCAACGGAAGCCCATTTTTAGTCTTGGCCCCGATTGCACTCGAGATCTTCAATAGATTTTGATAGCCCGTCTGGTTTTTCACCAACAGAACAAGCGGATAAGACCCTTCCTCGTTTTCCGTAGCAATATCTGCAGTTAACCCGATAATCGGTTTTATGTTTTCTTTTAAACACGCCTTATAAAAAGGGATGGCGGCATACATCATATTTCTATCGGTTAAAGCCAGTGCTTTATACCCTGAATTCTTCGCTTTATGTACAAGTCCATTTATCGATATCGTGCTAGACAGGAGACTATAGGCACTCGCTATTTGTAAATGAACAAATGACATGTTATGCACAACCTTTTTCTCAATATACTTTTATTATAGGAAAGAAACCGCAAAAAAGAAAATATGTTCTCCCTCATATCTTGTCTACTAACCCCATATAGTTATCGTAAAGACACGTAATAGATGGAGATGATGAAATGGCAGAAGCTTTCTTCCCGGAATTGGTTAAAAGTTTTTTCATAGCCTTTGGTGTTTTACTAGGTGGATCCCTGCTCGGCGGTTTAGCTTCTTTTGCCATGGGACAGCCTTTATTCATTGAAATGTGGCGTTTATCTAATTTCCTTAGGATATGGGCGATCATTGCGGCCATCGGAGGTACATTCGATACAGTATACAGCTTTGAAAAAGGCTTCTTAAACGGTGAAACAAAGGAGTTATTCAAACAGTTTCTACTAATACTATCAGCTTTAGGCGGTGCAAACACGGGTGGGATGATCATTAATTGGCTTACACAGGAGCATATTTCATCATGAGAATCCCACCCTTTTACCGGCTTCCTTCCTGGCAGCGGTTCTTCGCCGGAATGGTCGTGGGAGGCATCATCAGCTGGATGATTTTTCTCTTTATGTTCGGCGCCATGCATGAAAAACAAACGCATCTAATAGAAGAGCAGAAAAACGACATCAGTAAACTGAAAAACACCCTGTCTTATTTACAGGAAGAATACAAACAACTAAACAGCGAAAATGAAGACGAACTCACCATCCAGGAAGTCAAAGTGAAGATCATCAACAATACGAAAACAAAAGTTGAATTACTCAGTATACACGAAACAGAGGACCAGTTGAGCGAGGATTTGAGGAGCCTACTTACTATGAACCTGGAAACAGCCTATGGAAATAAAGAACTTGTTAAAAAAATCATTGAAAACAAAACAGTCGAACTAAATGATAAGTCCTTCAACTTAAAGGTGCGGGAGATGTACTTTTATACGACTACGCAGATTACGTTGGAGTTGAAGTATGAGGAATGATGTTGATTGGGACGAACCTGTCGGAGAGGCGAAGGTGCCTTTTGATGAGAGGTTCGTCTTTTGTTCGTTAATGGCTTTTTCTTTGTTGAAAATGATTCATTTATTTTGAAAACTGTTGGGATCTTCTTTCCTACCTTTGATGCCTCTTCTTAAAAGGCATTTCGAGTGCACTTTTCCAACCGGTTCGATTATGATTGCGTCGTTTCCCAACACAATTGCGTCTAAAGTGATGTTCATTGCGTCATTTTATTAATAATTGCGTCTGAAACCATCATAATTGCGTCGTTTTTCTGAGTTATTGCGTCAATTTCCATATTATTACACAACCGTGAAGGCTGAAGAATGAATATACTATCGATCCCCCCTCATCCCACTCTCAAATGCTTCCCGATCATTATTCTCAATTCCATGAAGCGCTTCTTGCAACGCGAATGTGCTCTTATAAAAAATCATTCTTTCAAAGATTTGATCCCCATCCGGATACATTCTCAGGCACCTTTTGACAAAATGCTGGCCGTAACTCGCTAGTAAACCTGCAAAGTCATACGCAGGGTCACCTATTTCCGTTTCTCCAAAGTCTATGATTCCCGTAACCTCTTCCCGCTTTGAATCCCACAAAATATTAGAGGCTCCAAAATCTCCATGGGTAAGAACCGTGTTGAATAATAGAAGTTCCTTATTTGATAAAAACCTTTCAAAGTTATAATTGATTTCAGACTTGGATGATTCATTCATATACGGGAACAGCTTATCTTTAAATTCCCCATATAAATCTGCGATCGTATTCCGTACATCTTCTGCGGTCTTCTTCTCAATTTCGAATCTGTCGACTGGTTGAGAGTGCAATTCCGTCAAAAATTGAACCAATTGGGAAGCTATACGTTCCTCGTTATGAATGTTCTTCATCATATCGGGCCATAAGGGAGTACCTTCAATTCGTTTATAGCCAGTAAATACTTTTCCCACTTCATTGAGTTCCATCGATCTGTACTGAGGATATGGGATGGATAAACTGAGCTTCCCCTTAATCTGCTCCAGGACTTCGGTTTCTTTTATTAATTTTTTGATCCCTTCCACATACTTCGGGAACCTGAAAACGAGGGTATCATTAACCATGAGAACATCATTATTCTGACCAAGATCAATCACTTCACTATGATCTATGTTTAACTCTGGATACATTTCTCTTATTCTTTCTTCATGCATCGACTACATCAACCTCCTCACTGTCTTCTTTCAAAAGCATCATGATTTTCCTTTAAAAACAGATCATACTCAACCGCAAATCGCTCTTCCTCTTCCAGGAATGGATAATGGTTACTTCTTTCAAAGACTACTATTTTTGAATGTGGTATACCTTCAGCCATCTCAATGGAATACATTAAAGGACATTGGACATCATATCTGCCACACATGACTAAAGTGGGGGCTGAAATAAACTCTAGTTTTCTACTGACATCATAAACTTGTAATTCACGGATAAAAAAGTTCATTCTCGAAGCAGACATCCCTTTGTGAATATCGAGGGAAAAAAATTCACTACATTTTTCAGGGAAATATAAAGACAATTTCGTCCTTTCCATCGACAATTCTTTTCTTTTCCCCATTGGTAAATCCGGTCGTTTCAAGGTTTCGATCAGTTCCTGCATCCTGTGGAAATCCGGGTGTGCACTATTATAAATGCAATCCTTCGAAAATGTCATATACTCTCTCGCAGCCGCTCCGACAATCACATTAAATGTCAGACTTTCCGAGAAGTGGATCCCGTAAAGTACCCCTAACATCCCACCCGTCGAATGCCCTGCGAATCCCCATTGAAGAAACCCCAATGCTTCACGAATCGCTTCCAAGTCGAATATGGATTCCAACATACTCAGCTGATAGGGTTCGTTTGCTTTCTCAGATTGACCTGCTTCCCGTAAGTTGATCAAGAAGACTTGGTTGGTTCTTGTGAATGACTCCGCAAAATAGTCACCGGTTTGGTTGAATTCAGAATAATGGTGGGTAACACAAAGCGGGTCTCCCTGCCCTTTGATAAATAGTTCAAACACTCCGCGTGTGGTATGTAGTAATTTTCTTTCCCATTTCCCCATAATCACGTCCCTCTCTGATATAAAGCTTTAAAAAAGGTCCCCCTTAAATGGGAAACCTGATTGATCACGATTCTTCAAAACTGACACTTAAAGGCTTGTTTAGTTTTTTCAAAAGAGGATTGGCCAAGAAGTATACGGCAAAGATCAGGTAACCAATACCTGATATCACCAATAGGTATCTCCCCGAAGTGAACTCTCCTAATATGCCACCGAGAATGTACCCTAAAGGACTCAATGACCCCAACAACGAAGAAATAAAAGCAAATCCAATTCCTATATATCCTTTTGGAAGGTTTACTTGAATTAAGGTCTGTACAAAAATACTCAAAATTCCAATCCCCATCCAGGATAAAGCAAACAATATATATGGAATCACCGACACCTCAATCAATACAAAAGCCAGCAACCAGAACAATCCAGACCATAATGACAAGGCTGGCAGAATACGATTAAGAGCAAATTTCTCTACCTTACTGGATAGAATGGTCCCTGTTAAAGTGCCCAAAGAGATGGCCGTCAACCAGAATCCGTATTCCACAGATGTGTCCGAAATAACCGGAAGCATGGCAATCCCAATGGTCGCCATCACATTCATCCCAACGATACCGATTACCATGCTTAAAAGCGTATGACGTTTCTTGACGACCAGAAATCCTTCTTTAAAATCCTCCTTATACTGCTTGATAAAGCTAAGGGTTTGAACCTCTGTTTCCTTTTTCGATCGAGGAACCTTTAAATAGAATAAAAACAGCATCCCAGTACCGATTAATAAAACGCTATTTGTCACATAAACCATTCCTAATCCAATAAAGGCAATCAGGATTCCCGATACAGCATCACATATGATATCCAACGTTTGATAAGAAAAAGCAAAAATCGAGTTAACCTTTGTCAGCTTATCATGTGGGGTTAGGCTCTCAATCAGGGCACTTTCGGTCGGGTAAGTAGATTCCGATAAGGAAAGGGCCAGGAACATCAACGAAAATAATAAAGGTAACCATAAAAGATTCGTAAAGTATAAGATTGAGATGACAGTGACCAGGACACCCTGCCCCAGCATCGCTACATAAAGAATCTTCCGTTTTGAAAAGCGATCGATAATGGGACCATAAAGAAATTGAATGGTTACGGGCAAGATCGCCACTGCACTTGTCAGTCCGATTAAAAAGGGAGAAGCCGTGGCAGACTTCACGTACCAAATCGTTGCAATCATGTAAAAGCTGTCTGCAAAATTTGTGATTATCCTGCCAGTCAATAAAATCAGTAATTGTCTATTCATTATTATATTCCTTCTTAAAAATCAACAAATAACCCGAGTTATGTTGTTAATCTTAAGGCGGTTTCCACACGATAAATGAGGTCTAATGATCAAATGGATTTAGAAAAATTATTGGGATCATAGTCTATCTCCTTTCATTTATTGGTAATGGTAATTATTTCATAAATATTTTGAATTTTCAACTTATGTTCAAGTGAGGAGAAATTTTTAGATGTTCTCTTAAAATAAGGCTAAAAAACTAAATAGAAATATTAACACCACATACCTATAAGCATTATTTGGTGATTTTTTATTGGTTTTCTTTTTTATATCTATGGTCAAAAATGCAAGTAAAGTAATGATCAATACATATGTAATAGCTTCCTTTATTGACAACAGTCCAGTCATAAGTGTTAAAAGTAAAACTAAACTTATGATGAATAAGAACGTAATAGGAATATACTCAGGTTTGAATTTGACGTTTTGCACGTGGATTACCACCCAATGTTTTCAATTTTTTCTTATTTCATTAGCTTGCTCTCCCATAAGAATGAATTGGAATAAAAAATCGTATGCTTAACCTAAATCACTTTCTCTTCTCAGACGCCTTTCACCTCCAGCTCTAACATCTCCGGCTGTACACACATTCTTTTTCCAAATGACTTTCCTCATGATAATACCAACGGTTCCTATTAATATCAGGACCACGCCGATCCCCCTGAACACAATTAATACTCCAAAATGATGGATAAGTACACCGCCAAGAAGTGGTCCGGCGATAAATAATATACTTAAAGTCGAGTCCACTATACCCGACACTCTGCCTATCGCTTCTGTTGGAGGTTCCTTCTGGATCATGTAATTCACTGCCGTAAATGTTATCCCAGTGCCAATACCTCCGATAAAAGCAAAACAGATTGCTGAGATGAATGTACTTTGATAATCCAAAAACCCTAAACCGCCTGTCATAACACCAATCAGGAGACTGCCAGTCCCGAAGAACCATCCATAGCTCTTGATGGTATCCAACTTAGTAAGAATAAGAATAACTAGAAGAGAGCCGACACCGATCGCCGATATCGTCCAGCCTGTCATCTCTGTCTTGTTGGGAAACACCTCGCTGAATAATGTTACAAGCTGTGCGTCGATCATTTGAATCGTCAAGGTGATGACCATCCCGTACAGTATACTTGCCAGCAAGATCCTGTTCTTAAAAACTATTTCCCATCCTTCCTTCCACGAGCGAAAGAAATGAGCGTGAACATCCGGGGTTGTTCCTTCGTTGTTCTCATTATTTCGTAAAGCTATCCTTGATAATATGATTCCTGAGAGGATGAAGGCAACCGAATTGATACCTATTGAAATGTCCGGGCTGAAGACTCCCGAAACAGACCCACCCAATAGCGGACCCACCACTTTCACCAATTGAAGCAGGCTACCGTTAATGGTAACAGCCTTCATTATATTCTCTTCATCGACAATGTTCCTCACTAAACCTTGCTGGGCCGGGGTGCCGACCACTCCAACGGTATTCCTTAACAGAAGTACTATCAGAGCCACCATAGGGGAGGACACAAACACAAGCAATAGCGTTAGACATCCCCTGATCCAGTCTGAATAAATCAGGATTCTCAGCTTGTCTTTCCGGTCCACAAACACCCCTGCCAACTGGCCAAATAACGTACTCGGAATGGCATACATAACAGGGATCATGGCAATCAACATAGGGTCAGCATTCCATGTATACCTGAATAGAATGAGAACGGCGATAAAGTCAAACCAATTCCCAAGATTCGATAGTGCATTAGCTGAAAAAAACTTAATGAAATTATGATCTCTCCAGATCGATCGATTTTTCTCCATACTTGATTCCCCCACATTCACTCTTTATCAAAGAATAATCGGTGAATGTCAGAGGAATATCAGAGAAAAGCATCAAGCTGATTTCGAATGATAAATTCTACATCAGCTAATTGAAACTCTTCCTCATATCTCTTCAACTGAATGGCGTAAAATTGTGAAAGGTCAAGGTCCCTACCGAATTCAGTCAAATAAAACAAAATGATATTTAGGCTAATGAACAATCCAGGGACATATCTTGCTTGGGAAAACTGGTCCAATCCTCGATCAAAATAGTGTTTCGCTTCGACTGCATCCCTTTTGTAGAGAGAGGCAATTCCTTTAATAACCATAAAACTTGCTTCCTCTCTTAAAAAAGGATATTGTTCAAGCTCTTTCTCAATTTCATTTAGTCTTACTGTTATCCGCTCATCATCTTTTTTTATAAACATCAAGTAAAGCTCTAAAAAGTTAAGTAGGGGTATAAACCCATCCACTTTCTTTTCATGCACCACTTTTTTCGATTTTGCTAAAAGAATTTCCGCTTCCTCCAGCTGCCCGGTGAATACAAGAAGGGGTAACCGATTTAACCATTCCAATTCAGTACGATGATCTACTGGAATGTTCGGATTGGCCATGGCTTTGGCGAAATACTCCAGACACTTCTTCTTGTCCCCTGCTATGTAGGAATATATGTGGAGTAAATAATAGCATCGATCCCAAAATGGAATATCATTCGATTCAGCTATCCATTTGAAATTCCCCTTCATGAATTGAAGATAAAGACGGTTCTGTATATCCAGTTCAAAGCCCAATACTGACTGATTTTCCTCCAGAAGCTTCAGGGCATCACCTTGACCATATAAGTGATATTTCCTAAAGAGCATTGCCATACTGGAAGATACCGCATCGTCCTTCAGTAAGACATTCTCCCTGACTATTTCCCTGATCTTCAGCTTATAACCCACTCCCCTTATAGTCTCAATATTCATAATGGAAGAAAGGGATTTCAATTTTTTCCTGACTCGATAGATATGATCATCGACCGTCCTGTCAGTTGGTTCTTCCCTTGTCCAAACTGCATCCAGCAACTCATCCCGAGTGAAAATACGGGATGGGCTCCGAAATAAACATTCAAATAACAGAAATTCCTTTCTCAAAAAATGAATTTCTTCTGAATGATATTTTAGTATATATTCATTGTGTAATAGCTTAATATTATCCATAGGTTCACCTACATCGTATATCCTTTTTCATGAAAACGCTCCATTAGTTTTTCATTTAAAACTAAATGCTTTTCTTCTGAATACAAGTAAGTACTATCTATCCAATGTTTTGGAGAATAATTCCACACTGGTTTTGTCACATACTCTTCCCTTTCCCATTCGTACCTGGGGAAAATGTGGTCGTGTAAGAAGGCATCTATGTTTCCGTAAATCGAATAATTGATTCGTTTCGGTTTACACACTTTCGTTATGACATCTCCATATGCTCATATCGAGTAAATAATCACTTCTCTGTTTCGCCTCCAGGTCGTTCAAGGAATTCACTTCAACGTACGGTAGCAAGACACAATACCCAGGTAAAAATTGTGTATCCCCCATTACGGAAAAACCGCTTTTCATCTTGGCCAGTACCATAGGATTCCGGCCAGCATGAGCAGACCCGATCCGATCTTTTTTCCATTGGTCATTGTTCATTGACATACAAGGAACCTCCAAAATTCACATTTATTTACCTCTTAATCACGAAAACAATACAATAAAAATTTAATAAAATCGAAACAGCGCTCCTATAAATACAGCACCTACAGCAGCCATCAATAGGTACCTGAATTTGAATAACCACTGGTGTTTATATTCATTAGGATACTTCCACTTCTGAATATCTTTTTTCAAAGTGTAAAAGAAAAGGAGGATCAGCGGTAAAACAATAAGTATGATAATCCCAAGAAAGAAAACCTGATTGTAATACATCATGGATGATTCCTTCAGAAAAACTTTCAAAACTTCACCCAGTGCAACAAAAAGCAAAATCAACAGCATGACATTGGATGTAAAAACGGCAGAGAGTTTTCCCTTTCTTAATGTCCCTTATTATTAAACAAGCACTGCCGATGCGTAAAAATATGTACTTCCAGACATGGGATCCCTTCTCTTTTCCTTAACTAACAAAAAACTGAGACATCCAGGCAATATAGTATGAGCCCGGGATAAAGATCAGTTGCGCGATCACTGTCCCGAACAATCTTGAAATGATCATCATGATGGAAAGACCTTTTAATTCTGTATAATTACCCTTCCCATTTGCCACATCATCAGCCAACACGGAAATCTTAGGATCAATGAACAGGGTAAGTAAAATAGTTGCGATACCATTGATTAATCCCGAAGCCATGGTCGCACTGTGTCCTCTATCAGGTACGATGATAGCTGCATATAGCGCAGATAGAACACCAATCGTGTAAACCGCTGTAATCATCATATTGATGAAAAACAACCTCTTTGGAATTGCCCTGAAATTGATACCCGTCAAATATCTTCTACCCGGTTTGGAGATATGATTGATCCCTCTTTTATAAAGGTCATTTTTAAACCCAAGCTTGATCAATCGGGGAACAGAACCTCCCTGCTCTGAAAGATGGATAATCCCCCTGGAGAACAAAGCAACGAATGTAGGCAATAATACAATTCCCAGGATTGTCCCTAAAGTCGAGGCACCAATCAACACCCTGAATTGCCCTTCTATCACTTCTAATTCTCTGCCCTCAGGTGCAGCATCGATGAGACCGCCTGTAAAAGGCTGCTGCATCATATTCGACATCCTTGAAACAATGACCATCATATTAAACAAAGATAAACCCGAAGCGATTAGCTTCACCCTTGCCCCGGATAACCGGACAGCATAAGCAAGGGTTTCAATGCTATGTATAATCAGAATAAATAGTGCAATCGATATAACAGGTAAAGAAACAAACTCCACGACGACAGCTCCCTTTTTTATCCAAAACATATTATAGCATTAAAAAAAGGAACATTCCGTATTTTTGAAATGTTCCTTGAATTCTGCTCTCCTTTATTTTCTATACGCCTCATACCAATGATAAGGTTGCACTTCTTTTAAAGTCTTAAATAGTAGATCACCTTCAGGATGAAAAATTCCAACCTTCACGCTCGCTCCCCAATAGAAAAGCCTCTCCTGACATATACCACAAGGTGTTAGAACTTTGTACTCGGCGTTTTCATCATCACGCATAACGCAAATGGAATGAGTCACTTCAGTATCCAGTTTATGCGCTTCCAGTATGGCTCCCGTTTCGATACATAACTCTGTGGAAGCATTGATGATTTCCGGGGAAACACTAGTAAGGATCTCTCCGCTTTTTGTATTCAACGCAGCAGCACCGCCCCAACCTGTCGGGTATCTTTTTTGGATTAAGGCTACTGCTTCTTCGAAAAGTTTTATTTCAATATTCATCTAATGGCCCCCTCTAAAAAGTAAATTTTAAACTTCCTATGTATTCTATACTACGTTGGTCATTTTCATTTTACCAGGCGAATGAAGGGCTGAAATCTTCCTATTCTAACTAGACATCTATTGAAATCAAATGAAATGTTCGTATTTTCCGCTTGAATAAGGGCTGTTTCGGAGTAAAACCTTCGATCAGTACTCTCTCCAACGGTTTATGATCCGGTTTGGACTCTTTATGATCCTCTTTTCGAAAATATAATCCGGTTTTGGGAACTTATGATCATGATTTTCGATATATGATCCTGATTATCATTTTATGAGCAGTTTGTCGAAAAATCCTCATTCAAGGGCTTTCTGCAAAATAGAAAAGCTCCTAGCATTTGATCAACTACCTGAGTTCTTAGGAGCAGTCGGAGAAACCATGTACCAATAAGCGCTTTCCTAGTCAAAAGAAAAGAAACTGGTTACACTAAAAATAATGATCTTATAGAAGTGGAGAGGATATGATGAAAGCACTCATATTTGAGAAATTTGGAGGACCGGATGTCTTGCATTACCGTGATATTGAAGATGCCGCCATAGGAGCGGATGAAATTTTATTAGATATGAAAGCAATCGGCCTGAATTTCGCGGACGTATATAGAAGAAAAGGAAACTATCATTTAGCAGGAAATCCTCCTTACATATGTGGGTATGAAGGAGCCGGTATCGTCAAGCGTGTCGGAAGCAACGTCTCAGGAATAGAAGTCGGGGACCGCATCGCTTTTGCCGATGTCCCTTATGCGAACGCTGAACTTGTGGCAGTACCTAAAGAAAAAGCCATTCCACTGCCTGACGATATATCGTACGAAACAGCTGCCTCCCTTTTATTACAAGGGCTCACTGCTCATTACTTAACGAAAGACAGCTATAGTATTAAAAATGGGGATACTGCTTTAATCCATGCGGCAGCAGGAGGAGTCGGACAGCTTTTAGTACAAATCATCAAGATTTTAGGTGGAAGCGTCATCGGTTTAACGTCCTCGGAAGAAAAGAGACAAGCGGCGTTGTCCACTGGAGCCGACCATATGTTTTTATACAGTGATGACTGGAAAAAGCAAGTTGATAATGTTACTGAAGGTAAAGGCGCGGACGTTGTATATGAATCCGTAGGTTCCACATTAATGGACAGCTTTGAGGTCACCCGCATAGGAGGGACGGTCGTATTCTTTGGTATGGCAGGAGGCGATCCTGTTTCCGTTGATCCCCGAATGCTGATGGACACCTCTAAAACTCTGACAGGAGGAGACCTATGGAATGTATTGACGTCTCACGAAGAACGGGTAACCCGCTCTCACGAATTATTCGGATGGATTCAGGAAGGAAAATTGAAGGTTTCTGAACCCACAGTCTTTTCTTTAAGCGAAGGAGCAAAGGCGCACGCATATTTGGAGAGTCGAAAGAGTACCGGCAAAATTTTATTGATTCCTTAAATCAGGAGCAGCAGATGCTGCTCTTTTTTCATGCAAACTTTCTCCCCCCACGCTCACTACAGTTTCAAATATAGAAACTCCCCTTCATAATTTGAAGCAAACTTCCCACACTATTACTATATAAACTGTGCAAAGGAGACAAGCATATGAGCCAATACGAAGTTTCAACCTTAAAGAAGGGATTACAAATTCTCGATGTTCTGATGACGAAAGGGGAAATGACCCTTACGGACGTCATGGATCATTTTCAATGGAATAAAACAACGACATTCCGTCTACTGTACACATTGGAGAAGATGGATTTCATCCAAAAGGGTGTTCATGGTTTTACACTTACCGGAAAGTCGTCCACACCTAAACAGCCACATGATCCGTTGGTCGACTGGGTATCAGTGCCGGCACTGTATGAACTGAGCAAGAAGCTCGGGGAAACGATGTACATCGGGATCTTGGATGGAACGGATGTGGTGACGACGCAGATTGTCGACGGCACTCACGCCATGCGGACCCACTCTACCATCGGGGACCGGGATCCTGCACATGGAAGTGCCCTTGGGAAAGCCATTCTTGCCTTTATGGAGCCTGATACCCAGGAGTCATTCTTGAGGTATCTTCAATATGCCAAAACGACGATTCATACCTTTGACGACCGGCAGCTATTCCTTTATCACCTGAAAGCCATTAAGGAACAAGGGTATGCCGTCGATGATGAGGAAACCGAAATCGGCGTACGGTGCATTGCGGTGCCGATATATGTGAACGGACGTGTCATGGCAAGCGTCGCGATCTCGGGACCTGTCTCCCGGCTATCCAAGAAATTGGACAAAACCATCAGCAAGGATTTGAAGGAATGCAGTAGGCGGATCTCTGAACAGTTAGAACGTAAATAAGGAGGTTATCATCTTGAAATCATTTACATCTAAAAGCCTGATTGCCCTTATTGCATTGGCGATCAGCGCATTTGCCATTGGTACGACTGAATTCGTCATTGTCGGTTTGCTCCAGACAGTGGCGTCGGACCTTTCCATTTCTGTCACGAAAGCCGGTACCCTTGTGTCTGGTTACGCAGCTGCCATCGCCATCGGGACACCGATCGTGACGGCGATGACCAGCAGACTGCCGAAGAAAGGACTGCTCCTTAGTCTATTGATCATCTTCATTGCAGGAAACACACTATCTGCTATTGCAGACACGTATAGCCTGTTGCTCTTATCACGCATCATCACGGCTGTCGCACACGGAGTCTTCTTTGCCATTGCAGCCACCGTGGCAGCGGATTTTGTTCCGAAAGACAAGCAGGCTCAGGCGATTTCGATCATGTTCACCGGATTGACGGTTGCAACGATCCTTGGAGTACCATTCGGCACATTAATCGGACAACATTTCGGCTGGAGGGCAACCTTTTTAGCCGTAGCCGTCCTTGGCGTGATTGCCCTTATCACGAATTGGGTGTCCATCGATAAGCCTGAAAGAAAAGAAGACAAGCTGACCATAAGAGATATCGGCAGACTGATCGGAAATCCGAGAATCATCCTGGCTCTTCTTATGACGTCATTAGGGTTTGGAGGAACGTTCGCCTTATTCACCTATTTAACACCGATATTGGAAAAGGTGAGCAGCATTTCCCCTGACCACATCTTTTGGATGCTCCTCCTTTACGGGGCAGCCACGGCAGTAGGAAATATCATCGGTGGTAAAATCACCAATCAGCATCCTGTCAAGGCGCTAAGGTGGGTGTTTCTATTTCAACTCACTGCCTTGCTATTGCAGATGATCCTCCTTCCAAACACCATGTTGAGCCATCTTTCTATCATTCTGCTTGGCCTATTTGCCTTCATGATGTCGCCAGGAGTTCAATCCTATATCGTCTCACTTGCTGAAAAGCTTGTCCCGAGTGCAAAAGATCTCGCCTCGGCACTGAATATTTCAGGATTCAATATCGGGATTGCAGCAGGCTCTGCGCTTGGTGGGTTCGCCATCAACTATCTGGACTACCTGGACACTGCATGGATCGGCGGTCTTATGGTACTCGCTGCCCTGATTCTGGCAGTCATCAATTACCGCTTGGATCAAAAACAAAAACTTTTTTAAAGGAGAATGCATGATGAACACAGAACAATTACTACAATTAGAGGATTCCTTAACGTTTACGAGCTTTTCAAACGAAGACGCCCTGCAGCTCGGCATGGAGCTTGTCAGCCTCGCTAAAGAAAACGGGGTCAACATCGCCGTTCACGTGGAACGAAACCGCGTCCCTTTATTTACTCATTTAATGGACGGGACTTCAGAAGAAAATGTTTACTGGCTGCATCGAAAGAAAAGAGTAGTAGATCACTATAATCATAGTACGCAATTCATTGCTGCACGGTTCGGAGAAAGCGGTCTTCAGCACGACGAGCACTCATTGCTGTCCCCCGCAGAATATCAGGCCATCGGCGGTTCCCTTCCCATCCGACTGAAAGGTGCCGGCGTCATCGGAAGCGTGACGGTAGCCGGTCTCACACCTGAATTGGATCACGAATATGTAGTGAAGGGTGTAGAACGTTTTTTGGATAAATAAGCAGATATGATCCAAGAGGCCCCAATCCTCATAAGGCTGGGGCCTCTCTCTTCTTTCTATAAATCCTGGGACAACCGGATCATATCACGACACTGGATGCCATTTTCAAATATTTCTTCCGGGTAATGCCTGATGAAAAAGTCCAAATCCACACCAACGATCCTGAATCCACACTTTTGATAAAGGGCCAATTGGCCAACGCCTGAATTCCCGGTCCCGACTTCAATGGTCTTGTAACCTTTCTCCCTAGCCACCTTTACGGCAGCCATCACCAGCTGTTTACCTATCCCTTTCCCATGCAGCTCTTCTGCAACCGCCACATTCACTAGCTCGACAGTTACGGGTCTTGTGGGAAGTAACACGTATACGCCTACGATTTTCTTTTCGAGCTCCGCTACAAAGCATTCTCCCCTATATATGTATTCTTTTACAATCTCTTCGGATGGATCTGCCAAGAGCAGCAATTCCATTGGAAGTTCTTCATCTTTCTTTCGTTTTCTGATGATCATTTCCTGCCTCCACTGAATGACTTAATCAAAACAGTTTTTGTTAAAATTTTCAATCTAAGCATAACTTATTCTGATCACACATTAAGAGAAAAAATATTCATCTAGGCATATCACCTTTACTAACCTGAAATCAATAGTATACTGAACATATTCTTCATCTTGAAGATAGTGATTTAAAGTAGGACCGTTTATTGTAAATCGAAAAATTCCTTATTTGTAGCAGCTTACCAGTGACACTGGTAAGCTTTTTTTTGCATGTAAATTATATCCGTCATTCTTCCATCAGGAAGATCAGAGCTTACATTTTCTGTTCAATCAGTCGTGCACATTCCTCCGGAGGTGTTGTAGTCGTATCAACTGTCACATCATAAATCATTCCTTCGTGCACAACAGTGGCCTGTGATACAGCCATCCCTTCAATCCGGTCCCCTCGCGATTTCTCACGAGCAGCAGCTACGATCGGGTCACATAAGACGCCAATCCAAAGTACCTGCAATCCTTCCAAAGTAGTTTCCCATCGTTTACGAGCTTTCACTCCACTAAGGAAAACATCGTCGATGATGATCCCGGCTCCTTTCCGTGCCATCTCTCCCATTCCGTGCATCCATGCCGATTCCAATTCTCGAAACTCTGTACCTGGACTGACCGATCCGTCTTCACAGAGCTTAATTCCGCTGTCTTTCTTTAGCATGGCATCAGGCATAGACTCGATTAGGTCATCAATGCTGAATCTCAGCCATGACTCTGTGAATGAATTCTGCAGACATTTCGCCAGCGTCGTTTTACCGGAGCTTGATCCGCCGTTTAGGATGATGATGTTTGTCATGGGTTTTACCTCACTTTCTTATAATAGGAATAGATTCACAAGTTAACCGTAAAAAAGCTTGGCCATAGCTATAGAATTATTTAGACTCAAACAATCCAGTTGACTTTGTAATATTTATAACTCCATTGTTAGCTTTTTTTTCAGATGCCAGGAATGATAGAAACTGTGATAACGTATCACCGTTCAAGGTCTTATTCAGGTCTGTATTAGAGGAAAGCAGATAATCCACTATTGCTTTTTCGTCTGTAATGTTCAACCCGCCTGGAAAATCTATATAAACGATTTCACTGAAAAAGCCCTGAAGTTGCTCATCCCCATTTTCCACTCCGAACTTCAAGGCATGTTCTCTAGCTGATGGAAAGTCTAAATTTGGATCAAAACTCTTTAACAACTCACCAAATTCTTTCAGATGATTACCCCCGATAGTTGAACAGTAAAATGTACCACCCGGTTTTAACACTCGCCTTACCTCTTTTAAAGCGTCCTTTCTATTCGGGACATGATACAACATATGGTTGGCGATCAATATATCAAAACGATTATCTTCAAAGGGAATATCCTCAATGTTAAATTGACAGTAATGGATATTAGGTATCCCCTCTAAATTCTTTTTAGCTGACTCAACCATACCCTCGGAATAATCAGAAAGAATCAAGTTCCAGCTACTATCAATCCGATCTCTATTTTTCAACCAAAAAGTACCGTCCCCGCATCCCATTTCAAGAATCCTACTATTAGGAGAGATGTTCATCTGTTCAAAAAGCCATAGATGCCAATCCTTTTTATTATCACTATATTTCTCGTGAATGTTTATCCGGGTATTTAGTTTCGTTGGATTACGATATTGTTCTTCTAATGAATTCAAGCTTTAATCCCTCCACACACTAAATTTTCTCTTTCAGTCGGACAGGAAAATTAATAAAGGTTCGTTTACTATCTTTCAATCTTTAATACATCCTCAGAAGGAGACAGATAGTCTTTTTCTCCAATTGAAAAAGAAGTTCTTTGACGATTTAGTTCAGCATACTGAACAACTTTATCCTCATTAAGAAAAACCATTAAATAGATATCATCTCTACTACGGATGTTGCTGGGATCTTCAAACTCAACCCCCAACTGCTTTTCAATATGCTCTTCTGGAGTATAAGGTTCAAACAAGTAAGCTTTATCCCACTTAAAATCCGCTAATGATTTAACCTTTATAACCTTATTATCTTGATCTTTAACCATTGAATAAACGGCCTTCTCAAAATCCTTATTATGCAGATCATCACTTTGGCTACAGCCAACGATCATGAATACTATAAGCAGGAAGGAAACCGTTATTATTCTCAAGGCAGACAGCTCACTTTCCTTATTTTGATTTGCCGCAGGTGGAGTCTACCCCCTGATACATGCACATTAATTATTTATTAGATTCTTCAAATACTCTATCTTCCCCATATCCTTATGATTATTTTGATCTGCCCGATAGCTGTCCTTGGATGAAGCCTCGTAAACACGTAAATATTGCTCGGGACTCAGCAGATAATATTTCACTTCTCCCTTTTGATGCATTTCCAGATCTTCTAATCGTACCCCCGCGAAGTCCGGCAACGTGTCGATTATTCCAAACTCAACGGATAATCCATCTTTCGAGAACTCATGTTCATGCAGATCAATCAGGGTATAACCCTTTGAATTCATTACCTTCACAATATCATTCCAGTTATGTATGGATGTTTCAGGGGGTACTTCCCATCCTCTTTTATCACCAGGCACATGTATGTCCAGATCCTGTGCGTCCCAGCTCTTTTCTGTGACTACTTCCAATCCCACAGAGCCTATCAGCAATGGAGTGATTCCAATCCCATTCAGCCTCCTGGCAACTTCAATAAACTCATTAAACTTTTGATGATACGCCTTCACCACTGAAAAACTCCTCCCTGAGAATACTCATCCGCAACCTGTCCACGAATTCCCCGTTTCTCAACCGGTCCTGCCTTAATAGACCTTCATCCACATATCCCATTCTTCTATAAGACTTGATTGCTTTTTCATTATCGACCTCGACTCTTAGCCAAATCTTGTTCAGCCCGAGTTCCTCAAATCCCCATTGAAGCATCTCTCGCATCGCAGCTAATCCGAATCCTCTTCCCCAATAGGTTTTATCTCCGATCGCCACTCCCAGTTCTGCATGTTTGTTTAAACGATCGATGTTTTTTAAATCGATCCAGCCGATGTGTGTGCCTTCTTTCGTCATAATCGCCTTTTGTTCATATCCATTCGTCCTCTTGATGCACATGTCAATCCAGGCAAGGGTTTCTTCCCGGCTGAATGGAGGATATTTCTCCGGCATGTTCAAGTGCTTCGTTACTTCTCTATCCAGACACCACTGGTATCGGTCTTCTGCATCATCCAGCGTCAATTCTCTTAAGGTAACGTTCGGCCATTGAATCGGTTTCATCGTAGTTCTCCTTTTCATAGTTGAGTGCTTTTGTAATGCTTTAATATTTCGATTAGAACCACTTTGTTGTATCCTGTTTTCCCTTGAATTCTTTCAGCCCATTCTTCCACCGTTTCAAGCTTCGGATCCTTCATCAGCCCTTCTGTCGTACTTAAAAAGCTCTCCCAGTTATAAAACTCCCAATGAGCGATTTCAGATTTGTACGGGATTCTGCATTCCAATAAAGGATGGTTCTTTATAAGATGTTGAGAATGCTCAGCAGCCTTCAGAAAGGTATCCATATCAATTCGTTCAGTCTGGAAAACTTGTTTCGATACTTTTCCATTCGGTCGATGATAGTGGATTTCGGTACCTGATGAATGATCCTGGACATGCACCCTTGCAGCGGGAAAGAACCCACTTAATTTTTCGTTGGTGTAATCTGTGCTCTTCGTATCTATTAAAATCGGACTCAACCATTGGTCCCCTAAATCACAAAGAAATCGTTCCCCTTTTTCATTCAGAGCAATGACGGCCGCATGAGCCTCTTCCGAACCCAAGTTATGACCAACGGGATACGCTTCTACACCATCCCTTTTAAATTCATCCAGTAACCAGAGTGCAAGATCGAAACAATTCCCGGACATCCCGAATTGTTCCCGATGCTCCCGCATAAGAGAAACATCCCGCTGTTTCTTCGCGCTTCCCCCGTTATAAAACCAAACTTTCGTTAACGTTTCCATTGGAAAATCGTTAAATTTATTCCACGTCTTTAAAATGCTTTCTGAAGATATCATTCTTGCACCTCGGATTCTTTCTTTAATTGATCTATGTATGGCTTGATATAGCTTTTATATTAGTCCGTTAAACCATCTGGCAGATTCAAACTAGATGAATATTACTCGTTTCTTCACTTTGTTCAAGATGCCCTTTAGCTAACTCGAGTCAATGCTTCCTTATATCATCAAAATGATTTTTCATTGCTGCTACTTAGTAATATATCTTTGATTTCCCTAATAGAAGACACAATTGAATATGGAATATGATCCGTTGGTTTTTCTCCCCCTCTGAAATTGACCCATATTGCATCCATTCCTGCTTCCATGGGGCCAAGAACATCATGTGTCCACGAATCACCTATGAATATTGTCTCTTCAGGTTTCTTATTAAAAGCTTCTAGAGCAATAGTATAGATTCTGGAATCAGGCTTTCTAATACCTAGTTGTTCAGCATGAAATATTTTATTGTGGCTGAATATATCTCCTAGTCCCATATTGACTATCTTTTGTTGAGGGTCATAAAGTCCGTTTGTTACAATTCCTACCTCATAATGCTTATTCAGTTCATTCATTAAATTTAATACATATTCGTTAACAGTAATGAATTTCATACTTGTGTTAGTGAAAAGAGATTCGAGCTGTTCAATTGCTTCCATGTTCACCTTCACGTCAAAGTAATCAAAAGCACTCTTCCATCTTTCTCTCTTAAATTCAAATGTATTTATTTCCCCACTTATAAGTTTGTTTATTAAAGATTTTGGAGGTTGTTTTATTTTCTTCAGAAATAGTTGTTCATCCATTCCCTTTGTCAATGGATGTTCCTTAAGAGACTGTACCAGTCCATTATCAAACCAAGACGAATTTTCAAGTAGCGTGTCATCCAAGTCAAATAAAAGAAGGCTATACTTTTTCATTGACGTATCAACCCTTTTAATAGTTTTATATACGACATCACTTGTATACTAAAGTTGTCTCTTCAGCACAACTTCCCCCCACATCATTTCACCCGTCTTCTCAAATCCCAGACTTTCATATAATCTGATGGCACTCACATTCTCGGGTTCCGCACTTGTGAACAATTCTATATTTCCATATGTATGTGTCAGTTTTTCTAAAAGTAGTTGCGTTGCCGTTTTCCCATAGCCTCTCCCTTGATATTTCTGATCGATCATTAACCGGCTCATCTCCATACGGTTTGTTTCAGGGTCGATCCCATACATGATGAACCCTACCATGCTATGTTGATGATAAATGGCCAATGGATATTGTTCTTCCATAAATTTTGATTGCAGCAATGAATAAGCGTTATCTGCTACAAACTCCTTTTGAAGCTCCGAGACAGATAAGGTTACACATTCCTCCCAATTTTCAGCATTGATCTCCTTTAATGCCAGATTCATATAAACCACCCTTTTTCGATATTATGGATGAAACCGTCCCATCACCACGGTATTGTAATAACGTCCGTCCGATAATAATTTATCCTTCTTCAGCACCCCTTCTACTTCAAAACCGTTGTTTTTATATAGAGTTATGGCTTTTTCATTGGTTTCAAGCACATTCAAGGTGATCTTCTTAATCTCGTTGGCATCTGCCCAGCGGATGGACTCTCTTAATAGATTTTTCCCAATGCCGTATCCCCAGAAGTCTTGTAATACACATACACCAAACTCCACTTTATGAGCGATCCGCTTTAAGGGTTTCCCCTCACACCTTGAGAAACCTGCAATCCTGTCGTTCACTTCACACACCAAAAAGAGATTTTGGGGACTCTCCGTATCTTCTTTAATGAGGTGTTTAAAGCCCGCCTCATCTATGTACGCTTCACCCTTTTCCCTATCCATGTTTTCTGTCTCTCCGTCTGCCTCCAAGCGCACTTCTGAGAGAATTTTTGCATCTTCTTCCCTTGCAGACCTAATGGTATAGGTTAGATTACGAATATGAAATTCTATTGGATGAATGATTATTTCGATCCACTCCTCGCATTGGGGGATCACCCCACCATCAAGCTATCATACAAAATATTATCCATTAATTTCTAATTTCTAACAACACTTTTCATCCAGACCCAGTAAGGAAATCCTTCCTATCCTTCAAAGCCGGATCAGTGATATGAGGGAACACATGTATATGGGGTTGAAGTCGTTGGGGAGGTTGAATGTCTTGGTGTTTTATTTAGAAGAGATGAATTATTTTTGTGACTGTCATGTTAGAGCTTATGATTAGTTACAGTCTGTATGGAAGATGTCAAAAATAGCTGATGATCATTCTAGTGACCTCCAGCTATTCCTCCAATCAACGATGTGACGGCCAAGAACCCTGCATTTTCCTCATTTGAATAATTTGACCCGTATGGTATGCCTCATGAAGCATGATGTCTAAGAGCTTTTCTTCCAGAGCATTCTGTTCAAGATCTTCAGTCGTAGTTCTACCAAGCGCTTCTCTTAAAAGACGGTGAGCGGTCTTAACACGTTCAACGACTGCACTCCAGGCCATGTCGTCATTTAGTTGTTCCGTAAGATAGAAGGTTTCAGTTCCATCGAGAATTTGATTCCATTCTCGGCCTTCTAATTGTGCTGTTAGTCTTTCTTTATAATAAGTAAGATGATTTACATTCTCCCATATGGTTTTGGTCGCCTCTCCATCCGGTCTCCAACTCGCCTGTGCTGCTGTGAGTCCTTCTATTGCAGGTTTGAGTGGCGCATACCAACTTTCCTGGTCGTAGGTAGTATCGAGCATTTTTAAGAGCAAGTCAGTTCGTTTCATGGGTATTTTCCTCCTTGGAATTGAAGTTTCATATTGATAGTACTTCAGCATAAAGTGAAGAACTCCTTCTTTTAAAAGGGTCGGTACAAAAAATAGGGCCCAGACCTCATCTTTCATTTCCACACTCTTTTTCACATAATGTAAGCCATCCTGGAAAATAGTAAGAGCATATGCGAAAAGGAGAATCACAATGAAAAAAGCTATCCTCTTTACCATCATCCTTGCTCTTATTTTCCCATCAACCCCCTCCGCATCCATAAAGAATCAAGCTAAAGCTGCTTTTATCAGGGAGGGAAATTTGTGGACCTTGATAGATGACCATGAAACACAAATAACGAATTCCGGAAACGTGCACTCTCAACCCAAATGGTCAACCGATGGCACATGGCTTGCCTATCAAGTAGAGACCACTTCTGAATCCGATAAAGGGGAAATGCAGTCAGAGCTGTGGACTTACAATCTTAAAACGGGGAAAAAGAAGAGAATTTCTTATAACGGTCATTCTCCGGAATGGGCTCCCCATAAAAATCATGTTGCTTATAATAATAGAGGAATTCTAGATATTTCAGACCTCAAGCGTTTCTACAACATTGCAACCGGGGTCAGTGACTTCACGTGGCTTCCAGATGGCAGTGGATTCCTTCTTTCTTCATCAGGAACCCTCACCCCGGATGGATGGTCAAGCGCCTCTTTGTTCACAAAAAAAGTCGGCGATAACTATGAAGACATTGTTCTTTTTGGAGGGGTCGAGCCTTTCTTCACACTCCCAAGGGAAATCGGGACAAGTGATCAAAACAAACTGATTGCGGTCTATGCCGAGCAGCTGACCTACTCACCGAGCGGCAAGTGGATTTCGTTTGTGGTGTCTCCAACCGCTTCCTGGTCCATGGACAGTAATATGGTTTGCATCATCGATAAGGAAGGAAAAAACTTCGAGGTATTAGACGAGATGATTCTACAAGTAGGCGAACCCAAGTGGTCACCGTCCTCAGATATGCTTGCCTATATCGCAGGCGGAGGGAGAATCGTGTTCGGCTTCAAAAATAAAGATCTAAAAGTAAAAGAAATGCCTGTTTCAGGAACTTACACCCCTGCCCAATTCGCTGACCTGGATTTTGACTGGATGACTGACCAATCACTGGTCGTTTCGAGAATCAAAGAACAGGAGTGGACCAATGACTTCAGTAAGCACCCGCTGCCTGCCCTTTATACTCTGAATATCGATTCGAATCACCAAATGAAAATTACGAGTCCTCCTAAAGGATATGGAGACTATGATCCTCAGTATATCGCGCCCATTTCAAAACTCGTTTGGTTAAGAGGGACATCTATAACAGATACGAAAAGGGATCTGTGGATAGGGAACAAGGATGGTACTGATGCTAAGCAATGGTTGCGGAATATTGAGGAAGTTGTGTTTTATTAAAGAAAAGGTTGAATCTTGCAGCCTTTCAGTCAGAAGGGAAAGGTTTTTCGACAAACGGATCACAAATGATTAATGTTGGATCAAATATAAAAATTCAGGATCATAAATCTGAATTCAGGATCATTTATCCTGAAAGCGGATCATAAATCTAAAATCCGGATCATAAGTAACGCAAACCGGATCATATCTCAATGTAGACTGAATTTGTTCAAGGTTTTTAGGTTCCAAATGGATCTTATAATTACGACTCGCAAAATCCCCCCCTCCATTTCCTAGTAAAAAGAAGAAAAAAACCAAAAAGCCGGGCATAACCCCGGCTAAACAATCATTCTAAAAAAATGACCTCCACTAATAACAAGTCACTGTTCAATCTCCAACACAACCACATCAAACAACTCCCCATCCGCATACAGGACAAACGCCCACTCACCACGTTCAGGAATGGTAACAGCCGATGGTGCATGAACATCCGCACCGTTATTCTCCCCGCCTAGTGGAATGCTCCAGCTCTCACCGTTATTCAATACAGGCTGGACGGTTTCGGACTCCCTGTGATAACCAACCACTGTTAGTTCTGAAGCCTCGGTGTCCCACAGATGCCACATCCATTTTTGTCCGGTCAGGCTTGGCATGTCCGCACCAATGATGCCTGATTTGTTCTCGTTCCCGATCATATTCCGTTCAAATATGGTTGCTTTCCGATCCCAGTTGATATTGTCAAAATCACTTTTTTGAACGTAGTCAGGGATGTCATCTGGTAACGTGATAGGGCTCTCTTCTATTTTTTCACCCACACTTACGACGACATCTCCGTATGCCTTACCGTCAAGGTAGACTTCATACCTCCATAGTCCACTGTACGGAACTTGAAAACTCGTGGAGAAGCGCTGCAGACTTGAGTACCCTGGTGAAGGTTCCTTTATTTTTTGTGGGGATAGTGCTTCGACTCGCTTTCCCGTTTCCTTGTGAACCGCTGAAATAGAAAGTTCTTTCCCTTTGAATGTGTCAAAAGGTTCTTTGAAACTGAAAATATAACCATTAGGCATATCCGCACGAAGTTCCGGGTCTGGAAAGATGCTGAAAATGAGCTTATTACTTTCCTTATAATCATGTGTTACTTTCCATGTGTTCGGGCTCCAGTTAGTCGTTCCATTTTTCTGGACCAATAATTCTGTTGAAACGAAGAATCCTATTAAACAGATGGCGACAGTGGTCATGATGAAAATGATGATTCTATTAGGGCCTTTTGTCTGGAAGGAACGGCTTGCATGAACGGCATTTCGGATTTTATGTTTTTGAAATTCCGAAAAGTGCCGGCCTTTGTGAGTCGTCGAATCCATCGCTTTCTTTAGCTCATTAAGCTTATTCTCCATCATTCCCCCACCTTTCCATCATTTTTCTCAGCTTAGCCCTGCCTCTGTTCAATCTTGTTTTGATCGTATTCCGGTTGAAGCCTAACAACCCTTTAATTTCATCTATCGAACAATCTTCATAATAATACAATGTAATGACTTCCCGATACTTTACGGGCAGGGCCAGGACACACCTTGAAAGAATCTCTTCCTCACTCCGCTTTAGTAAACTCATTTCTGGCAACGGGTCCTTTGATGTAAAAAGAGAAAAAAGACTTGAATTCATCACCACTCTCTTAAACCCTGAACTCTTCAGGACATCCTTCGATTGATTGATGACCAGTCGATAAATCCACGCTTTGAATGAAATAATCTCCTCTATTTCTTCATAATGTCTGAAGCATGTGACAAATACATCCTGAACGATGTCTTCGGCCTGACTCCAATCTTTCACATAATTGTAAGCTAGTTTCGTAAGCCGTTCGCCATACTCATCCATGATCGCTTCCAGCCAGGCATCCCGTTCTTCAAAATGGTTTTCATTCTTCACCTTTCTCACACGTCCCTCACCTCATTCCCCTTTAATGCTAAGACGAATCAATAAGGGTTTGGTTTCATTTTTTATAAAAAAAACTAACTCTAACAGCATTCAACACACATATGGATGTATCCTTTGATTAATCCAGAAAATAACATATACTTTTGATAGATTGGAAGTTTTTTAAGACAGGAGGAGAAGATACTTGGCTATTTACCATAAAGTAATAGGAGAAGGCTTTCCCGTTGTAATGGTGCATGGGTGGACGCTTGACCATCAGGCGATGATGCATGCAATGGAACCGAATTTCGAGAACAGAAGCGGTTGGAAAAGGATATACATAGATCTGCCGGGAATGGGGCTTTCCGAACCCCAATCGTCCATTAAGAACTCGGACGATATGTTAGAAGCCGTGGTTGAGCTATTGGACGAGCTGGTTCCTGATCAACCATTCATCGTGTGTGGATATTCATATGGGGGATATATGGCTAGGGGAATCGTTCAGGCCCGACACGACAGAGTTCATGGCTTAATGCTTCTGGCTCCCATGGTCATAGCTGAATCTGACAAAAGGGTACTTCCTCAGAAGACCGTTTTCAAAAGAGACCAAAATTTGCTATCAGGACTCTCTTCAGAAGAAGCGGATGCATTTGCCTCCATGGGGGTCGTTCTAGGTAAGGATGAATGGGAAAGGTTCCGGGATGATATTCTGATTCCTTCGGGCCAAACGAATGATGAATTCGTAAACAGGATCCGTGAAAATGGGTATGGCTTCACCTTCGAGCTCTCACAGAAACTTGACTATCCCACATTGATTGTAACGGGTCGGCAAGACAATATAGTAGGCTATCAGGATGCCTGGCGGCTAATAGAGAATTATCCACGGGCAACATTTGCTGTCCTGGATATGGCTGGTCATAATGTCCAGATCGAACAAGTCGATGTATTTAACACCTTGCTCCAAAGCTGGTTGGACAAACTTGAAACAGACATTTTGCCGCCATTGTAAGACAAGAGGGACGGACCTATGCTTCCCTAAGCTGAAGGTCCGTCCCTCAGGTTTCCTGCCCTTTACATCATTAACATCGACTCAAAAGAACAAATGAAAATAACGAGTCCGCCAAAAGGGTTTGGAGATTACGCTCCTCAGTTCATCCCATCCATCGAAAAGCTTGTTTGGCTAAGAGGATCCTCTATAACTGACTCAAAAAGAAATCTGTGGATAGGGAATACGGATGGAACTGAAGCAAGGGAATGGCTACGGGATATTGAGGAAATTGTATTTTATAAATAACCAAAAAGCATTCCTTAGATTAGATAAAGAAAACAATCCAATCAGGGAGCCTTCTGGTTTAAATATTTATCTTTCACGTCTGATATTTCTGTTTTCTCATCGTTAATGAGACCTATAGTAAAATCCTGTAATATTTTTGTATGTATCTATGTAAACCATCTCAAGATGGGCACCACAGTTGAAGTCTAAAGTAGAAAGAGGCAGGACATCATCGTCCAGAATTTATAACAGGAGCTATCCGGTCTATCCTATTCGTCCAAATCCCACCCTTATAACTCTCTGGTATACGCTCAAGGTCTGATTTCTCGTCAAATCCTTCAGACCAATTACCATCTCCTGCAACAAGAATCACCCTTGTATTGACATCTTCCATTCTATTTATGAACTTATTCGGAAATCCCCAAAGGTAAGGAGCATATTTTTCTGGTATATGAATTTGCGTATTTTTACAAGAACCGGGTATATAACCCGTCCAACTTAAAACTTCATAAGAAAGTAGACAGCTTTTTAGCGTCTCTTTTGACATGACACGCGTATCAGGCAAATTCTCCTTTAACGTTTCAATAGGTTCATCCCCGCCATAAACGGATAGATTTCCTATCCTTTCCTCTGAATACTTAGAAAGGTACTCGGCTAATTGTTTACCTTCAGCTGGATCGTTACTCTTAATGTGAATTAAAAATTCCTTATTTGGGAAGTGCGTTATAACTTCATTTAATGTAGGCATCTGCCCTAATCCTTTCCCCCGAAAAGGATACGTCTTTCCATTGTCGGCTGTATAACCATATCCTATATCTAATTTTCTGAGCTCTTCCATCGTTTGGTCTCTTGTCTTTCCAGAACCATCTGTTCTACAATCAAGGGTCCAATCATGGAAAATGGCAAATTCCCCATCCTTCGTAGGTTGGATATCAATTTCCACTATATCTGCTCCTGCTTCGAATGCTGCTTCCATTGAAGGAATCGTATTTTCCAAGTAAGGGTGTTCTGGTTCATAAATGATTGCTGCTGTGCACGTTTCGCCAGTGATACCTTCCATTGGAAAGGTTTGAGCTAAGCCCCGATGTGCCAAAAGGATCGGCTCTCTTGTTCTTTCCTCACTAAATATAGAACTATTATTCAAATAAACAAAAATCGTTAATATGAGGCTGACTACTATCGTTACTTTCAAGCCTTTTTTTACTTTTTTCATCTGCTTCCCATCCCTATCAAAATAACTGATTTAGCTTTATATTGGACAACACTAATCCATAATCAAACTTAATTTAAATAGCCAAATATTTTTTTGTTGGATTAATAATATTGTAGAAAGATGTTACATTTAAGAAGTAATATACCATAATAAAACGCTATAAACACTAAATGTAATCATAATCGGCAATGTGAAATTTACGTTGAGGAGTCTTGATAACAGTGGGGTATCCACTATATCGCATCATATTTAAATGCCAAATAAGAAGTATTGAAAAAAGACACTCGCAAAGGAGTGCCTTTAAATATACCTATAGAATTATCCAACGTTCTTTTTCTTTACTGGAATCCATATCTCACTTCTATACTTTGGATTTCCTGTGTCCTTACTCTCATTCCATACCATTTCAGGACCTTCAACTGCTTCATAGCCTGAAGCCGGAAACCACTCTGAGTATATCCTGCCCCACACATTTTGAAGTGTTTCCGGGAATGGTCCAATCGATTCGAATACGGCCCAGGTACTAGCTTTTATTTTCAATGCATCAAATTCTCCTGTTTCATCACTTGAAGTTGCCACCCCGATGTAATGATCCAGCTCTCCCTTTTCTTCCAGTCTTCCTTCAGAAAAATTAGTTGAAGCACTAATAATACCTGTTGGTTCTACGTTTGAAAGTGCTTTTAATTGATTAATAACCTCAGGTGTTAATCGCTCATACATTTTTGCAATCTCAGGATTTACTCCATCAAAGATTATAGGAACCCTCTTCTTAAAGCCCACTACCTTAAATGGTGCTTTTTCAACAATACGATAATTCATTTCGCATCCTCCTTGAATGGTTAGTTGAAAGGTCATTTTAGGATAGGCTTTTAATGGCGTATTTTCCCTTCTTGCTTCAGAAGGAAGAAAGCCATGCATAGAATGAAAAGCACGGGTGAATGAATCCGCTGAACTATATCCGTATTTGACCGCAATATCAATGATTCTCAAATCACTATCTTTCAGATCTAAGGCGGCCAGAGTCAGTCTTCTTCTTCGAATATATTCTGATAAGCTTATGCCTGATAAAAAAGAAAACATCCGTTTAAAATGATACTCTGAACAGTAAGCCATTTTTGATATTTTGCTATAATCAATATCCTCCGTCAGGTGCTCTTCAATGTAAGCCAATGCATCATTCATCCTTCTTAAAGAATCCATCAAATAACCTCCTTTCACCAACAATATTATTAAAGAATGCATGATTCCATCCGACAATCTGTGCACAATTTAGTCGACGCCCCTATAGGATGTCATAACTTTTGACGATAAGATTGTATCATTTCAAAGTATTGTGTATCTCCTAAGCCATAGTCTTTGAAATTTTCGATTAGAAGAGACACCAGTTCTTTTATCGGGACGTCCTGGTGCTGTTGAATATACAGCATAAGATCACTATCTTTCTTAAGGTAATTCAAATAAAGGTCAATACCCTTGTCTAAAGGGCCTGGATAAACTTGCTGAGGAGCCTTTTGATGAATCATTACTTGTTTGTAGAGTGAATCATATCCTTTTGCCTCTAGGCTGTAACAACTTACTGGTTGAAAATCATCTCCGACAAGATGGAGATCTATTGAACCTTTATAATCTGTTTGGTCTAACCAAGCGAGTATGGTAAGGAGGTTCATTTGACAAAACATATCCTCATCAAACCATAGGGTTATATGATCATTATCCTCACAAAAGAGAGGCTGCAATGGCTTTAGGGTGATTTCAGCATATTGAACAGGCGTTACATGGTGAACCTTCGCACGTATTTCTGTAAATTCATCGGAAAATAAATCATCGCAGGTGTCCCCATAACACATTGCTTCGTTAAAGGGAATCATCCTTTCGGCTTCAAGAAACTGTGTCTCTTTGAAATTCTTATACATTTCTGTTCCATTTAATATATGTACGGTTCCTGTTGGATCCACATTGACACCTCCTGCTCTGTTGACTTGATTCTGCAGCATTTCTCTATCCCGTATACTTCAAGCCATTCTCAAACTCCTCTCTTTTTAAGAAGGACCGTTTATTAAACATAATAAGAATAATGACACCCCATTATTTCTCCCATAGTTCAACCAGTCTACCTTCCGGATCTTTAATCCAAATAAACGAACCAAATTCACTAACCTCTTTTTCCTTCTCAAGAGGAATACCAACTTGTTCAAGATGCTCAATCGTCTCGTTTATGTTATAAGCTTGGAAATTTAGCATCACTTGCTGTTCTGTTGGGAAGTAAGGGTCATCTTCAGTAAAAAAAGAAAAAATGGTTTCATTTCCTGATTGGGGTTTAATAATGGTCCCATTCCAATCTTCCATTTCAATCTTCAACACTTCGCTGTACCACTTTTTTATAGCATCTGGACTTTTACTCCTCCAAAATATTCCCCCGAAACCTTTTATCATCATCATAAGCTCGCTCCCTTCTTTAATTTCTCCACTATATTAGAATTTCAAGAAATAAAAACAATTTCCTTCTTCGACCACTCGATAGTTGAAGAAGGCAACATTCGTTAAATATATCGTTTTCTTATATTTAATGGCTCTTTTGGTATAGTTTATTGCTATTGTAGATGAGAAAGTAATAGTTGATTTCCGCTACAGGATGCTCCAATCAACTTTCTGAGCCTGTATCCTCAATGGTAAACAATAAAAACAAGAATTTTAGCAAACAATCTCATTTAAGGTAAGTAGTTTAGGAAAAGTTTTGAAAGTAGATTAGAGGATATCTCCAGTCTTACTAGAACTTATGTATAGATAGTAAATAGAAAAGGGGAAGATAAGAAGTGATCGATCAACTAATTCCGGCTATTATTGCTTTTATATTAGTCTCCGTTTTATCCCCGCTATTCATTGAACTCTTACGGAAATTAAAGCTCCTGCAACCGATACGAAAAGAACTTCCTTCCAATCATCAAATCAAAAAAGGGACTCCGTTAATGTTTGGGATCATTCTTTTTATAGGTGTGATCGTATCGTTATGGTTTTCACCAACGCCACTGATGTATTTCCTGGCGATTACTTATATTCTATTCAGCTTTATTGGTTTCCTGGATGATTTTTGGAAAGCGTCACGTCAGGATCCTGGAGGGGTATCAAGTAGAACCAAGCTTATTTTCCAATTTCTCTTTACGGGGGCTTTGCTTTATTATTTGATGAACGAACTCAGAATAGACTCAACGATTGGTATTTATCAAAATCTCTCTTTGAATCTTCCAATAGTGGTATATTTCATTGTCATCACCTTATTTATTGTCGGTTCTGCAAATGCCATTAATTTTACAGATGGCTTGGACGGCCTTTTGGGGGTTGTCTCCATCCCTACCTACTTTTTCTTTTTTATGATTTCAGACAAAGCAGAGGTGCAGCTTTTTTGTTTAATCATGATCGGATGCTTACTCGGTTTTCTCATTTATAATATCTTTCCTGCAAGAGCTTTTATGGGGGATACAGGGTCATTAGCGATAGGGGGTTCCCTTTCATTTCTTACCATTATCGAGAAAGTTGAGATTCTCATTCCCGTTTTATTCTTTATCTATTTTGCTGAACAGCTATCGGTTATATTACAAGTTGCTTCATTTAAATCGACAGGGAAACGAATCTTCAGAATGACTCCGATTCATTATCACTACGGCTTAAAATATGGCTGGGGTGAAACGACCATTGTTACCGCCTTTGGGTTTGTTTCTTGGATTTGTACGTTTATCTGTTATGCTTATTGGAAGTTTTTTCTCTAGCCATAAGGTAAAAGGACAAAGAAACTTCATAGTTTGAAGTTTCTTTGTCCTTTTGATATATTCACTTCTATCCATTCAGACCAAATGAAAAGAGTCTTTCACCATCCCGCTGAATTTTTCTTGTTCTTCCAGATGCGGTGAATGGTTACTATTTTCAAAGATATAAAATGTTGAATTGGGAACAAGATTGAAAATCTCTTCCGAATACACGAATGGGCATTGAGAGTCATGTTTTCCACAAAAAACGATGGTCGGGGTTTTTATGTTCGAAATGTCTTCTCTGATATCAAACGTTGGCAATTCGTTATAAGCATAATACTCTAAACGTTTTTGAACCACTTTCCCACTGCTTGGCTTAGAAAAGTACTCATCATATCTGCTTGGGTCATTCAGAGACATTTTCGTCCATTCCCTACGTGCGTGCTTCCGTTCTTCTCTTGTTGCATCATCGGAATTCAGGATGGAAAATACCTCTTTAAATCGGTCGTTATAGGGATTTTCATCACAATAAATGCTCTCCTGATCGTCCATATATTCATTTGTAGCTGAGGCACCACCTACAATCAACCGCTTTAAAGAATCTGGATAATCAGCAGCATAAACCAGCCCTAACATCCCGCCTGTGGAATGTCCTGCAAAATTCCAGCTATCATAACCTAAAGCAGATCGGATAGCTTCTAAATCCTTGCTGGTTTCACTCATACTTAACTCATCTTCATCTTGAATCTCAGTGGAATTCCCCGATTCTTTCAAATTGACCAGGTACACTTTAAAGTCGTCCACAAACCGGTCAGCAAAGTGATATCCACGCTCGTTAAACTCGCTATATAGATGAGTCACACATAATGGTTCACCATTCCCGGCTTCAAATATTTCAAAATCCCCTCGATCTGTTTTAATTAGCTTTTGTTCCCACATGTTTTATCCCCCATTCACTCTTCACGGCCCGTTAACTGAAAATAAGAAAAGCCGTAGATGCGCTATAAATTTAACTGTTTTTTTCTAAATTGATTTTTTCCCGAAGAAGTAAGAAGTAAGATGATACTTTTCACCAAATTCTCTTTCTATGGGATTCCTGATCAACCAACTAGTACTTACTATCTATTAGACGTTTGTCAAAGAGTGAAAGTTTCGATTTTTTTCAATTCATTGAAAAATAAATAGGGCAATATTTGAAGATCATTTTGGTGATCTTCAGATATTGCCCCTTTACTTTTATTAAATATTTTTACCATTGAATAGGTGGAATTTCATTTATAGGCTTTTAAAAAAGATTTTTGTATATCCATTTATTAATCACATTACCCTAAAATCATCCATACTCTCTCCAAGTATATAGTGTGAAAACCACATCAAATTCTGCTTCATAATGGCCCGGTGTATTCCAGGTTTCCCAGAGCTGTATCCCATTCCATTAAATGTAACTAATTCTGTATCCACTCCCATATCCCGAAGTCCTTTATAGAGCTCATAAGCATTTGAAACTGGGACTCTTGCATCCTTTTCACCATGTTGAATCAAGGTGGGTGTACAGGCAGATTGAATATAGGTCATGGGTGAAGATTCAGCATAGATCTCTGGGTCATTCCATGGTGTATCTCCTACATGCATCCTGATAAATGATGGTAAATCCGTATTCACGTAATTGGTGACCCAATTACTAATTCCCCCTCCAACTGAGATCGCCTTAAATCGATCACTATAGGTAGAGCAGAATGCTGATATGAATCCACCTTGGCTCCATCCCATCACCCCTACTCGATCCTTATCTGCAATCCCCTGGTCTACGAGTGCATCCACTCCAGATATCACATCCTGGTAGTCACCGATTCCCAGGTTTCGATAGTTCGCCTTTAAGAATTCATACCCATACCCTGAGCTTCCTCTGTAGTTCGGTTCTAAAACAATAAAGCCCTTTTCAATAAACGATTCTACAGGGTACTTTTCATTGAAGCAGCTTGAATGGATGGGGAAAGAAGCCCAAGCTGGCCCCCCATGGATGAAGACCAATAAGGGATATTTTTTATTCCAATCAATGTCTATTGGGGTTGTTAATACCCCTTCTATTTCAAGATTATCACTGCTACTCCATGAGATGATCTCCCTGTTACTTTTCAGTTTCCCCTCAAACAGACCATTCTCGTTTGTTATTTTTTCATCATCTAAATAGACTTCGAAGGTTTCATTTGGTCCAGCCTTACGATAAGCTAGATGATTTCCATCCCCTGTTATAGAAGCCTCCATGATACAGCTCTCTGTTGTTTCGCTTAACATGTCCAGCGTTCCATCTTCGGATAGTAACCCGATAAGATAATTTGTTTGATCCTGCCACATCAGTAGAATCCCTTTAGCTGTCCAACGTATTGGAATAACCGTCCGGTCAAAATCTATCAATGGTTGAATCCGCTGTCCGCTCATAAGATCATAGGTTTCGAGTGTACTGTCCATGATATGTGTCTTATAGTACTCTTTCTCTCGTATGCTTGCTGAATAACATATTTTGTTACCATGAGGAGAAAAGCAGACGTTCCCTCCCAATAGCTTATCTCCACTCAGCTTCTGTAACTCTCCTGATTGACGATCGAGTATGTAGAGAGTTCCATTCTGATCATCTTCTCCATCGGGGCTTGGCTTAGCCATAAGCACCACTTTTTCCCCATTGTCTGAAACATTAAATTCGTGGATGTGAAAATCCCTGCCGTCCGTTAGTTGATGCGGACCAGTAGAATCTTTTAATTCCACATGCCATAAACAATCATTCTGGTATTCTCTGCCTACATGATGGAAACCTCCATAGTTCTCCCCGCGTTTCTTGATTTCCTCAGATTCCTTTGACTGTGCAACATAATAAAAGCCCTTGCCGGTAGGGTCCCAATTGAATTGACTTACCCCTTCTTTCTCATCCGTCACTTGAACCCTGCCATCACCATCGATCGACTCCACAAAGATCTGATTCTTCTTATCACCGTCACCCACTGAACGAAGGTAGGCAATATGTCTAGAGTCCGGAGACCATAATGGGCATGTACCTTCTAACCCGTTGGTGGTGAATGCGTAACATTCCCTCTTATTTTTTTCATATATCCATATGTTATTCCTATATGTATTGTCTTCCCAGTCAGCTGTGTTTTTGACAAATGCTACGTTATTGCCGTCCTCACTTATGTTTAAGCTTGATATGGTTGGTATTGAAAGAAGCTCTTCTATACTTAGATATGTTTTTTCATTAATATTCATTCATAGACACCTTCCGTGTAAACATCTAATACTGCCTATCCATTCAATGAGAAAGCAATTATTTAGTTTATTTGACCTGCAAGACAATGGATTAATCCCTCAGCTGTCTCTTTTTTACTACTATACTTTATTGGTGATTGAAATGTAGAAACAATAAAATGTTCTGATTCTTCACCATAGAGTGAACCTGTTTTATTAGCAACCATGAATTCCGCTTTGGAAGTCTCCATTCTAAGCTTTGCCCTTTCGAATAAGTACTTATGATCAACTGTATGTTCCAACTTAAAACCGACGAGTAAGATGTTTGGATTCCATCTTTTTATTTGAGATAATACTTTTGGGGCTTTCTTAAAATGAATGATTGGAGGTTCATCACTCGTCATTTTCCCTGTCTCCAAAATTGGATTTCCTTGTTGGTCTACTACTTTATCAACAACCCAATCAGATCCGGCAGCTGCCATGATCACAATATCAATGTGTTCAGATTGTACAAGCTTTTTGATTTTCCCACCTAAATCATCTATACCCTCAAATTGTATCAAGCGCATGTTTCGATGGTTTTCAGGGAGCTTTGCAAAATAGCCGTGTAAGTAAATGACCTCTGCTTCATGGTTCAACGCTTCTTCCGCTAAATAACACCCCATTGTCCCTTTTGCTAGATTAGTATGTCCCCTGACTGTATCCCACTTTTCCAGGGTACCTCCGCTTGTTATCAGGATCTTCTTTCCTTTTAATAGACTCATATATTCACCTACTACACTCTTCCTTATTGGTATTTAATCTTTCTATAGACTCCGACTCCCAGGTAATAAAGGAGGCCAATCCCCATAATAATCACGCCATAGACCATAAATCCTAATCCTTCAAATCCTCTGATAAAGACGATACCTATTACAAAAGATATATAACCTATAGCTGATATGGATATGGGAATAATAAACCCTCTTTTACTTTTCACCATGAAGAAATGAATCGAACTCAAAATCAATAATGCTGTCAGCACTGCCACTGCAATCACTGCATCCCCATAGTACTGCCACCACATGGAAACTACCCCTTTCGTATTACCTTTCTCCCTTTACCAAGAAAGGATTGGATCACATATATTCCTTTCAGTTAATGAAGAAGATCATTCAAACGGTACACTATACCAACTATAATTAAGCTTATTCCGTAACCCTATATTTTCTGCAACTGAAACAGAAGGTTCATTGATCTCCATACAATCCCAATACGGTAAAATCTTATTCTCTAAACAGTCTTGAACAAATGCATGTGCTCCCTTCTGTGCAAGCTTTTTCCCTTGATGATGTGGTAACGTCTCAATGTCAATGCCATGAACATTTCCAGCTACAACTCCTGAAAAACAAACGCTTACAATTTCTTTTTCAAAAACAACCATATACCCGACACCATGATTTAAGAACCTTTCAAACGATGGCCAAAACTCTAATAGTTTAGAATGCAAAAATCCAACGTTTTTATATGTTACTTGACCTTTGTTTTCCAACATACTTTTTGTAATTTTAACCGTTTCATATCCTTGTTCTAAAAGAGGTTCATTTTTCTGGATATAATGATCCTTTTGTAATTCATACACCCTTTGATTGTAACCCCTCAAATTTTCGCCAAATACGTTTTTAATCGTCTTATTCCATTTTGAATGGTCACCTATCGCTTCAAAACCTTTTAAACCCATTCTTCTGGCCTCGGGTTTGATTACTGTATTAAAAAAATGGTTCAGTTGACAATTAAAACCCTCATTCTCTTCGTTTCCAATAAAGATAAAACCATTATTGCTCCCCAGCCAAATAAATCCAGAGGTAGGAGCCTGAAGATCATCTACAAATATACGACCGGAATTCCAACCTTCAATAATGGCTTTTGATTCCAAGAGTCCCTCGTGAACTAATAATTCATTGCATTTATAAAATTCAGACTGTTCAAGCTCTGAAATCATCCGTTTTCATCCTTTCTCCTGACTATAACCACTAATCAATTATCTGGATGAGACGCTCGATTGAACTCCCATTATTGAAGAGTACTCAGATATCGATCCTTAATCAACCTTCGATGGTGAATTTCATGCCCGGCAATAATGTACGCAATCGCACGGGCCGTTACTTCGGAGCCGTTTGCGTTTCCACGCCGGCGCAACGCTTCTTCATCTATGCTGCTTAATAGAAGAATGGTGTGTTGACGGACAAGAGCTTGATGATGTAAAAGGTCCGATAATGAAAAGCGATTGAACTGCCCTCTTTTCACATACTCATCATCATTATATCCAGGAAGCATTTCCTGTTCTCCCCTGCCGATACTGAGAAGGCGGTAGCACATAATGCGCTCCGTATCGGTTATGTGGCCGATGACTTCCTTGATGGTCCATTTTCCCGGAGCATACTTAAATTCTGCCGTTTCCTCACTTAAGTCTTTCAACAGTTTCTTGGTTTCCTTTTGTTGATCATCAAGAATCTGGAGCAGATCTCCATCTAGGACATTGTTTACATATTCCTTATAATATGGGGGATATTCGTTTGTTTCTGGCTTCTTCAACATAGCTTCTACTCCTTTACACATGCTAAATGCATATCAATGATCGATTTACTTCTAAGAAACCCAAGATCTTCATAAAGTTTAATCGCTTCATTATCCTTAATGACAGATAAGCGGGTAGCCGGATACCCTGCACTCGAAGAATGGATCGAATGGGTTAACAAATATCGTCCAAGCCCCCTCTGTTGGTGATCAGGGTCCACGACTAAACTCATGATAAGTGGATAGTCTTCAAATTCCATGTGCAGACAGACACCCACAATGTTGTTAGTGCGATGATCGATCACAACTCTTGAACACTCATCCATGATTTTATTATGTTTATGTTGATTGATAAATTCGTTTACGTGGAGAAGATAATCCTCTTTCGTTCCGATTTGCTTATACGCCGGATTGGCTCTATAGGCTTTCATGAGTAAACATGCGATATCATTCCCATCTCCACGTGAAACAGCCCTTGAACTATACCCTTCAGGGAGAATGGCCTTCATTGGTTCCGTCGGACGAATCATCCATACATTCACCTCATGAATCTTGCATCCTTGTTGTTCATACGCTGCCACTTGGTCTTCTACCACTTCCCTTACAATGATTTTATCTTCAGTCGTCGATATTTTTTTTACATAGTTTAATAGCTTGTGGACCAACCCTTCATAGTCCTTATAGGGTGGCACTACAAATAAATCCGACATGAAATTAGGTTTTATAAATGCACCGCCAATAATGGTTTCGCCATCCATGATAAAATATCCGCAGTCAAAAATGGATGCGACTTCTATTAACGTCTCAGAGGACCTTCTAAAATAGGAATCTGCATTTTTTTGTCCATGATAAATGGAATAGTATCGTATGTATTCTTTGGGTTCTTGATAAACTAATCTTAATCCGTCTTCTAGTTTAATAAGTTGTTTCAAAGATTGACCTTGCTCACTCATGTTTTTCGCCCTTTCTCTTCAGCTCTACGCTGACCTTTAACTTAATACCAATTATTTCAAATTCACACGAGTTACTCAAGTAAATGGTCGAAAAAAAAGATGAAAGTTCCCTACCTAGATAACAAAAAGAACATTGGGGTTTTAAGCTCTTCCCAATGTTCTTTATCTTCAATTAACCCGCGTTATCGTATTTTCTAATTAAAGATTAAAGGAAAAGTAAATATTACGAAAGCTGCCCAAAGTCCGTAGACCGGTAAATACTTAGTAACGGAATCTTGGATAGTCGAGGGTCCGGATTTGTTTTGTAGAAAACGCATATAGGAGAACATAATCCAAATTAGATTTGCCCAGATAAGTATGTTTACACCTAATACAGCAAGTCTGTTTGGAGTAATCCCATATGAAGAAAGTCTGAACACGATGGCCGACAATGCCACACTGTCAATGATAAGGGCAAGAACAATCAGGGCAAAATTTATATAGTCTGAAATGGTTTTTTTCTCATCTGAGTCGCTTTCGGTAATGGAAAATATGGTAACGACCAATACACCAAGGAGGATTCCGTTGAAGGCTATCAGGAAATTACGGTCCATGAATGGATTTTTTCCGGTCCATATAACAGCAATAAGATAGACCAACAATGTGATCAGAACAAGAGGGCTAAAAATTTTAGCTAAATAGGGTGTAATATTTTTAGCAAGTTTAAGGTTCATTGATACCAGGTAGGCAGCCACAATAGCGAGAGAGGAAGCACCAAATAAAACGACATTGCTAAAATAAAATTCCTCTATATCCAAGCCGATAAAGCTGAATAACTGCATGGTTAATGCTGCCAGTACCATTCCACTCACAGCCATGCTGGCGTAGAGAATACCATATTCCAAATTAAATTTGATATAGGCTAATCTAGTACTTCCTTTTGAATACTCATTCCCTGTGAATGCAAGCCCTAGCACGATCCATAAGAATATAGGAATGTGTAAATAAGCAAGGATAGTACTGTCTTTATCATTTATAGGCAGCGTATTAAGATAAACCCAAGATATTAGGAACAATGCCGCAAGGGAATAAATAACACTTTTTTTCGGAGTATTTTTGTAAACAAAATAGGTAGCGATAAAAGGAACAATACCAAAGGCCAGGTTAATTGGAGCAATCACTTCCTGTTCGACAAAATGGAAAATGATCCTGGTAAATATCCCTGCCATAATGGCTAAAATGCCCATGAATATGAAATCTTTTTGAATCTTGGAAGATTTTTCTGTAATGGCTACCTCCTTGAAATGCAATCTTTCATACCAAACACCAAGGACCTGAGAATCAGGATTTTGTTCCCATGCCTGTAAGAAGGAATGTTTAAAAGCTTTTGGATCTTTTCTATAAATTCTCTCCAGTTCATGAGGGTCACCCATGTTTTCAATAATCGAATTGTTAGATCCCATCGTAATACCTCCTAATAATTGTTATTTTTCCTCCACAATGTTTAACGATCTTCGTCACTTTTGTATTCTAATATATCCCCAGGCTGACACTCTAAAGCCTTACAAATTGCCTCTAAGGTGGATAATCGAATCGCTTTCGCCTTTCCATTTTTCAATATAGAAAGGTTAGCCATCGTTATCCCAACCCTCCCCGAAAGCTCCGTTACGCTCATTTTCCTTTTTGCTAACATCACATCAATATTGATTATTATTGGCATTGTTATTCACCTCAGACCGTTAAATCATTTTCTGATTTAATATCAATTGCTTCTTTTAATAGTTTCTGGAGAACTGCCGCAAACACTGAGATAACCATCGAAGCAAAAGGAACAACCAATCCCACAAAGATAACTCCTGGTGCGTCGTCTACTTCCGCAAAGATATAGAAGAGCGGCAAAACTAGTACATGCAAAATACTGATTGTGATTGCACAATGTTTGATATTCTTTAACGCTTTTACAGATAAATCAGAGAAAGCTTTATGTTTGTCAATGTAGCGCAGGAGTTTAAAAGCCTGATACAAAGCAAAATAAAAAGGTATTGCTGATGCATAAAAAACGATGAAAACGAAATATTTTATAACCGCAAACTCTGGAAGTAATGTTGCTGAAAGGTCCGCCATCTCAGGCACCAAAAAGATGCACAGAGCAAGAACTGGGACACCTAAAAAAATTACAGCTATTTTCAAAAACAACGTTGTCACATTTTCCATAAAAGCACCTCATTTATTTATTCTGTTATTGATTTTAATATAAAATTTATTGATTTACAATAAATACTTATTAATTATTATAATAATTTTATTGTTGTTCACAATAATTATTCCTAAATCTTCTACACCCTTCGTTCCCGTATAATAATATTCTCTGAACCAATCTTCTACTTCATGGTCTTCTCTCATCACCCGAAACTAAAATACATTAGTGGCACTCCTGGGAAAAATAATAAGGGTAATGAAAAACTGGGGATTAGTACTTTTTAGATTTTTTTCAAAGCTAAGAACTTGTCGAAGAAGTTGAAGTTCTGGCAGGTCAAACTGGATTTTTGTCGAAACTTATACATGAGACATGAGACGTATGAAATTCATTAGATGGGGGGGAACATGATGGCAGAAGTTTTGTTGTTTCACCATGTTTTAGGCAGAACAAAGGGGATTGAAGCAATCGCCGATCAACTGAGAGATGCGGGGCATATTGTGCATGTGCCAGATTTATTTGAAGGCCGCAAATTTCCCTCACTGGAAGAAGGCTTAGGATTTGTAAAGGAAATCGGATTTGAAGAAGTAACGGCGCGTGGTGTTCGGGCAGCCGGTGACCTTCCACGCGATGTCGTCTATGCTGGTTTCTCACTCGGTGTCCCGGCAGCACAGCAGCTCTCTCAAACTCGTGAAGGCGCAAGAGGCGCACTGTTTTTTCATGCCTGCCTCCCGACCTCGGAGTTCGAATCTCAGTGGCCTGCCGACTTGCCTGTGCAAATTCACGCCATGAGTGCAGATCCTTTCTTCGTTGAAGACGGTGATATCAACGCGGCCCGTGAACTTGTTGCATCGGCCAATCACGCTGAACTTTTTCTATACGAGGGCAAGGAACATCTCTTTACCGACAGCAGTATACCTTCTTACGATGCTGACGCGACGAAGCTTGTGATTAAACGGGTTCTCGACTTTCTCGCATAGCTGTATCTTGGTCAATCACAGGGTTCATTTCAAGTATTTTCCAAGGTGGATTCACATCGATAAGGTTCAATCCCTTTGAAGCACGGAGACGGTTCTGTGCTTCCTTTTTGATTAAAAGGAAGCAACAAACCGTCCCCACTCTACCTTGTTCATCTATTAACTAGATTGCTACAAGAATTGTTTAGCCAAAATGAGAAATAGCAGGTCCAACTAATTTACATGTTGGCCTGCTATTTCTTCAGTCAATATTTTATTGGTCTATTTATTTTTTATATAGCACTTCAATTTTGTCCGTTTTTTACAAGTGCCGTCTCTTTTAATAAGGTATTCTAGAGTAAAAGCAATAAACAAGGAGGAACGAACAATGAAACCAAGAATTACCGTACTAACTCTCGGAGTAGATGATCTGGAAAAATCACTGGAATTTTATCAAAACGGTCTACATCTTCCAACTGAAGGGATAGTTGGGAAGGAATTTGAGAATGGCGCCGTGGCTTTCTTCGATCTGCAAAATGGAGTCAAACTCGCCATCTGGGAACGAAAAAGTTTAGCGAAAGAAGCCAATGTCCCCCTCTCTCCCAGGAGTCCTTCTGAATTCACAATCGGACATAATGTAAGCAGTAGAGCGGAAGTGGATCAGGTGATGCGGGAGGCTGAAACAGCCGGGGCAACAATCACTGATCCAGCGAAGGATACATTTTGGGGAGGATATTCTGGTCACTTCCTGGATTTAGACGGACATTTATGGGAAGTAGTGTGGAATCCACATTGGGAATTAGAGCAGTAAAGATGCTTGGTAAAACCAGCTCAATTTTATTGTGCTGGTTTTTGCCTCTTATTCTAACTAAATGGAGTCTGACATTTATCGCATTTTTGCAAGAATTAATCATATTAACAGTGCTTTCTTACTAAAAAATGTGAAACACTTTTCACCATGCTCCATCTTAATTCTAACTACAAAACGGCCTTTTATAGACTTAATACGAATTATTCCAAAATAAACCAGAATACTCAAGGGGAATTTCAGATAATAGGGACTTACCCTATTCTGGATAAGCCCCCTTCCCTCTATTGCTCTTTCAATATTGAATACTTTCGATAAGCCTTAAAATAACTCCCGGCCAATAAAACTACCATAAAGGCCGGAAACAACTTCAAAAGGACAAATGGAGTTTCAAATAAGAATGCTTTCCAAAATAATGCACTCTCCATACTCCAAAGACCTTCATGGTATAATCCCGGATCCCTGTAGTACCTAAAAGAATAAATCAGAAAAATCATACCAAACCAAAAGGAATAGCCCATGATTCGTTTATAATAATGACTCTTTGACTCTCGATCAGAGAAGATTTCATTCTGGTCATCACTTTCTTTTTGCCAATAGCGTATTCCACTCAGCCAGTACCCCTTCAGGTAGTTCCAACCGAAATCCTCATAGATTGCTTTATATTCCTCGAACTTTTTCTTAGATAAATAATCTTGATAATCAAGTCGCATAACATATCTCTTATCCGTTTTTTCGAAAGTGTATATTCCCAGCCCACTAATGTTTGTGCAGAGATAGCCTTTTTGTAATTGCTCATTCAGCCAATGCTCTTCTTTTTCAATACTTATGAAAAATTTAAACTTCTTCATTCGCTTCACTTCCTTCATACAAGGATAAAAGATGCAAGAGCCTTTCTTGCTCCATTTTCAAAATAGCGCTTCCTTCTGAAGTTATACTGTAAATTTTCCTCCGGCCTGAATGTCCAACAGGTTCAATCCACCCGTGTTTATTCAAGTTTTCAATCGCACCGTATAATGTCCCGGCCGCTAACAGAACCGTCCCATTACTCATTTCTTCAATCTTCTGCATCGCGGCATAGCCGTGGAGTGGCTCACGCAGAGCTAATAAAATATAATGCATGGTTTCAGACAACGGCAATAATTTATGTTTCATGTTCTCACCCTTTATTCAGTTCAACTATATAGTTCAGCTTAATAATAATTTATTACAGTTCAACTGAATAGTCAACCGTATTTTCAAATTCCAATCAAAAAAAGCCGATTTCCGCTACGTTCGGAAATCGACTTGCTGTATTCCATATTACCAGTGGGCTTGCAGCTTATTGCCATCTAGATCATAAAAGTGGAAAAAGGAATGACCGTTATCTTCTTTAATATCATCGACCATAACCTGATGATCCATTAAGTGTTGATGAAATTTAGCTAGCTCTGGACTTGTAAAGCCAATGCTGAATTCTTGTTCTTGGTTAATGGTAAAATGGGCAAAGGTTTCGTCTTCTGTTGGGATTAGGATCAGTAAGAAAGGTCCTTCATTTATTTTTATCACCGCAAGTTCCTCCGTTAAGTTTACTAACTGAAGACCTAATACATCTCTGTACCAATGTGCAGACCGTTCTAAATTCTTTACTGGAATTCTAATATAATGCACTTGTTCAATGAATGAATTACTCATATCCTTCTCTCCTTTTTACTGGTATATCAAGTAGTTCGCTTTCTATATACCTTCCTCTTCAAATTCCCAATTAAATTCCACAATACTAAGATTTACTGTGAATGCACTTCATTTCTCTCTACTACTAATGTCTTTGTCAACTGTTATCAGCTCTATCACTCTCTTCTTCCAGACCTATCACTTTACCGTCTAAAATATCGTCTACAGGGGTGTAATGATTATCAGGGAGTTTCTTTCTTCTAATAGCTTTAATAATAATAAACGCTGGTATGGCAATATAAACAACAAAAGCAAGTCCACTAGATAGTACCTCTTGTACGCTATTTATAATTTCCAACTGTTTACCCTTACCTCCCTTATAGAAAAATAGTTTTATACTATTAGAATGTGAACGGCTGGAAAAAGAAAAACCGATAATCTCATATGAATGATTTCAGACTGCCTTCCGAAAAATATTCATATTAAAACGGTCCCAATCTTCTTTTAAATCATTAAAATGCAAAATACTCCACGCATTAAAGAAGGTCTGTCCTCGTTTGTTAAAGAACAAATCATCGTCTATGCAGTAAGTTGCGTGTTGAATGATCCCGTCTGAATTTTCCCAAGTAACCACATCACCTGCTTCTATATCCTGAGATGTGATAACGTGATAATGTTCATTTTCTAAACTTTGAAGAAACGTTTGAGGATGTACCCATTCATATATGATCCATTCTTGTTGAGTGATGGCGAACAGTGTGGCTGATAAACAATTACTTCCTGCTGTGGAGGGAAAGGTGTTTGTAAACTTAATTAAGTGTGGAGGTGTTTTGATCGGATAATCGTAGCAAATCCAATCCTCCCATTGTTGTGCAATCTCTTTCATAAGTTCTTCCTTACTGTGATAAGAGAGTTCATCCCACATCGCTTTATGGAGGACTAGATACTCCTCACCCTTCACTTCTATCATATTTTCACTGAGGGATGATGTGTCTACAGAGAAGTCAGAGATTGGATGAATCAATCCCCTGCCCACTTCCGTTTGAATATGAAAAAGGTCTATTTTCTTTTCATCAGGAAGCCGATCACACCAGCCTGGAGGTGTCACAAGAACATAATTTACTTCCTTTGATATACTCCAATACTCATAACTGTTCGCAAATTGTATCTGTTTATAAGATGAATGGTTCATAAACTCTTCGTGAGGAATGACCAAGACATTACTTATATATTCTTTAAAACTAGCAAGTTTATCCTCAGGAAGGAAAAACAAGTCTTTATCCGGTACATAAGCCTTTATCCACTCTCTCATATTGTCAGATGTTGGCTGGATCTTTCTTATCAAATTAACTCACCTCTGTAGTTTGGAGTGATTTTCTAGAAGAGTTACATTAGCGTATCCTTTAGCGAAACAAGGGAGTGGTTGCCTTTAACAATCACCGCCTGATTCATTATCTTACTTATTATCGGTATCACCTTCAGTTGTTCCCAAGAGGTAATTATCTCTTACCTTTTCGTTCTAAAAGAATAGGTGCTATATTTAGTAAGATAGAAGCAATTGTCAAAAACCATAATGCCCTTTCCATACCAGGTACTACATCCCCTAAAGCTGCCCAATCTTCCACTTCTACCCACTCCCATACAAGACTGTATTCTGCACAAAGTGTTAATGCTGTAAATGATAATCCCATCGCCATAGCAAGCTTATAATCCTTTCCTGCTGTATACATATAAAGATTTATAAAAGTGACTACTATTGCCATAACCCCTAATATAACCCACATAACACTTCCTCCATATTTCTTTATTTATAACGTTCAAAAATACTCATGTGCTTCATTTCTATTCACCAAATTTACATTTTTCTTAATTATTTCAAATATATGTAAAAAATACAATCACTTATTTCATCAACTGGCCCTTTATGGGAATAAACATCCGCAGTTACAGGCTTTCCTTGCTTTGTTACTTCGCCAACAATAACTAAAAGAATAAAAAAACCGAGCCTAAAATCTTTATGATTTCAAACTCGATTTCCTATGGTGAATCTATTGTTTCCCCTAAATCACTTTATACTACTGGATATAAACAGGGAGGCATCCTGATTCATGAAAATACGTTCTCCATGATGGAAAGTCTTGATTTCCGTTGACTTAAATCCCGCTTCGGATAGCCTTTCTTTCAGTTCTTCATGGACAAAACCGTTGTGAACCTTCGGGTGGCTGATGTTATCGTTTTTGTCAAAATCAACAATAATGAGCTTGCCACCATCATTCAGAATGCTGCACAACTCATTTAGAATCTTTTTAGTATCGGGAATATGAAGAAGGACGAGTGACATTAACACGATGTCAGCCTTAAGATCTGGAGTTCCCTGGGTAAAATCTGAATAAAGTGCTTCCGAGTTGGTGATACCTTTTTGAGAGATCTTTGCATTCGCAACCTCTACCATTTGTTCAGATGAATCGATCAACAAAATGGATTCCACTAAATCCGTTAATTCCAGACTAATCAGACCGGTGCCACTCCCGTAGTCGATTAAAGATTTTGATTTACTATTTTGTAGTTCTTGTTTTACTTCCTTAACAATTACCTTTGCCAATTCTATTCGATCTTCTGTATCGTATCTTTTCGCCATCTCTTCAAAAACGTTATTTTCCATATTTCACTCTCCTATCCATAGCAATGGAGCTGCGTGGTAAACATTATATCAAATCATGAAGAGGCGATTCTATCAATCAAATCCTTTCATAAAGACCCAAGTGAACGCGAGGGAACAAGGAGAGCTTTATAACTCTATTTCCATCCGCCTCATTTTTGTCTTTAAATTCATTGATTCATAAAATTTTATAGCATTCTCGTTAAACTCCCACACGCCTAATTCTAATGAGTCCGCTTCTGTATTCTTTGCGTACTCTACTATTTTTTCAAAGAATATTCTCCCTAACCCTTTTCCTCTGTACTTATGATCAACACCAAAATCGTCCATATAGACCACTTTCTTTGGAATGAGAATGGGTCTTTCCTCTGTATGTCTGATCGTAAGGATTGAATAAGCGATTGGTTGGTCTTCTTCCAGTAAGAATACCTTTGTATTTTCTCCCTCTATCAAGTGGTTAAAATACTCTTTGTCTAACGTAGTATCAGCCATCTTATAATGGTCCGGTCTTTCCTTTGTATGCATTTCATGAACTTGTCTTTGTATTCCATGAACCACATCATAATCATCCTTGGTGGCTTCTCTAATATGTATATCCAATATACTTTCCCCCTGATGTTTGCTGTTAAAGTCACTTCTTAATGTAAACTACCGCTACTTAAAACAATATTAAATTAATTCTATTCAACCTTATCCTTCTTCCATTTATAAGGGACTTTCGACCAATTATATAACATCAAGAACAAGAACATAAAAAAACAGATCATAATATTATCTACCCACTGAACTTGTCGATCATCGATCCTTTGATAAACAGTGGATGATAAGAAATATATCAAGGTGAGCTTAATGCTTTCCTTAAACATTTTTATGCTACTCCCTTCTTTGTAAATTACTTTTACAAGTAGTTATTCATCAATCAAACTACTATTTCCCTTAATACCAATTATTTCAAAATCCAGTATTCTACTCAAGAAGATTTTTCACAAAAAAGAGGTATCCACTACTCCCCTCCTCACTTCAATAAAACGTTAACGTACTGAGGGTCAGACACCGAAATCCTTATCTATTTCAATAACTTGGTAACTATTCTAACAACCACACAATAAAAAACAGAAAAGAGCTATATAAAAAGCCAATTTACTGATAAACGCAGTAAATTGGCTTTTCGGTTGGTCTTTATTTACTCCTATAGATTACTTCAAAATGAGGATACCATCGGATACGGGGCGCTCACCAGTGTCGTCTGACGGTTTGTTTACAAGTTGGTCATTAACGTTCATCGCTGATGAACCTCCACCATCAAGGTTCATTCCTTTAATCGCCCCAAGCGATTGAAGGATTCGAGCACTTTCATAGAAGCTGACACCAATACTCTGTTCCGGGTTACGACCCTCTACAGTGATGAATAAAATATTTCCGTTTTCTTTAATGCCCGCAAAGGATCTTGGATGACGATATTGTGCAAAATGATAATAGAAGTCATTGCTCCATGCAAATCCCTCTTCTTTTGCCTGAATTTCTATCTTTCCATCATCAAGTAGTTGAGGTGCCCCGTTGATGATATCTAAACTAGGTTGAGTTTTTATCTGCTTTCCATCAGCTGTTACTGTTCTGGTGATCGACAACTTCTCTCCTGCTGAGACATTATCTTCTAGCCAGTCTGCCTGTTCTCCTGTGGCTGAAAGCACACTGCCGTTCGCAGGAATACTGTGACCTCGTTCGGAGTATGCGTTAACAATTTCCCCATTTTCATCCAGCACGACTTCGAAGCCGTCTCCTTTAGGAGTAACATCACCGAAATAGGAGTTATATTCGATGATTTCTTCCTCATCAGTACATGTCACATCATGCTTGGGTTCATTGGTTTCCTTGTCCGCAACCCCACCGCAGCTACGGATCAATCCAGGTTTCCGGTTGATACCATCAATGACCGAGCTTTCGCCATTTTCAGTTTCGACTTGTAATGAAGTTGAGGTATTTGTTATCTCTGCGTTGTTACCGGAAAGAAGGAGGCTTGTACGATCTCCAATCGCTTCGCTTACCAATTGTCCATTAACTACTGAGACCCCCGCCGGATCACCAGGAATTCCATCAGCTGAACCTACGACAAAGTAGCCTCCATTTATTCCAGCTAATGCTTGAGTCCGATTTACCATAGAAGATACGGTTTCGCGGCCTGTGACTTTATTCTTTGCCAGTGAATTCGTCAGTTCACCCTGAAATTCTTCAGGATCAATCTCAAGAACATCAATTTGCCATGGACCCGTTGATTTCGTTGTTCCATCATATTCCGAGAAAGTGGCTCTTGCTTTCTCAAATCCCTGAGCTTTCAGTTGATCTGCTAATTCATTTGCTGATTTCTCTTCTTTGAAATCCCCTGTACGAATCACATATCCAATTTTTTTCTCTTTTACATCTGTGAATGGCGAATGTTTATTCTCTACTTTATGAAGCTTTGCTTGGTATCCCTTTTCCTTCAGTTCTTGAATAAGGGTATCGGCTTTTTCCTTTGCATCAAAAAAAGCTACATCCACCGTATAATAGGCTTTATCTGAATAATAACCTCTAGTAATATCCGTGTATGTGACTCCTTTGGCTAATTGTTTTGTGATCCGTGATTCAGGTAAATTGTTCTTCCCGATTGAAAGATTCTCTTGAGGATTTGCAGCTTTGGCATCATGATCCTGCAGTCCAATTGAAAGAACAGTAGAAAGTGATAACGCAGATACAATAGCCGTTTTCAACAATGAACGGTACATGTCTTAAAACCTCCAAACATTTTTTGTTGCAACACCATACTAGCGGGAATTTAATAATAGACTGTTACATTAGTATAAATATTTGATGAACTTCCTTCAGATTTTATTAAATTTATATCAAGGTAAAGCAAAGAAAAGGATCTAGATCAATTCCTATATAACATCGTGAAACTATTGTAATTAAACAAAAAAAACGAGCATGAAATCACAAAAATTTTCATCCTCGATTTCCTGTGCTAATTCTATTTCTTCTCGGCGTACCATGGACAAAACCGTTATGAACCTTCGGGTGGCTGATATGATCGTTTTTGTCAAAATCAACAATCATGAGCTTGCCACCGTCATTCAGAATGTTGAACAACTCTTGTAAAATCTTTTTAGTATCGGGAATATGAAGAAGGACGAGTGACATTAACACGATGTCTGCCTTAAGGTCAGGAGTTCCTTTGGTGAAGTCTGAATAAAGTACTAATCCCCATTCATTATCCCTTAATTTATTATTATTCAATTAACCTGTCCATAAATTGAAGAAGGGCAATAGCTGGTGATCAATTACCTGATCTTCAGTTAATGCCCCCTTTAATAGAAGATGTCTTCTTAACCTTTTCACCTAAGAAAATAAACTGTATAGGAAATAATCATCGTGATGGCGACTAAAACAGATATTACTAGACCAATAACCCCTAGTATGCCAACCCATCCTACTGTATAGGTGATAAAATATAATTGATATCCGAAACCTAAAAGTATTATAGCTAAAGGAACATTAAAAGGAAATGTACGTTTCCAAACAAGTGCTAATACTACAGATAGGAAAAGCAATACTATTCCAAGGGTAGAATTTGCAGTGTCCCATCGGAATTCCATTCGAGATTGCCCCGCATCCTCAGCTTGTGGGTTGGACAGGTTTTTTACTCCTTCTGAAGCTTCGGAAATCAGAATAAGCCCCATCAGCACAATAATCCCGAATACAATCCAATTAATCTTTTGAAATTTCTTATTCCTCTTCAAAATTTGTTCTTTGGTCAAGCTCTCACCTCTCCGTTGTTAGAGAATGAAAAAAAGTTACTTAATTACTCAAAAGAAATTTCTTTAAGGGTTATTTCTTCTTCTGTTAACCTGCCCTTTACTTTAACAAGGGGGCTGCTTATTCAGCAAACACCTCCATTTATGGTTACAAAATTTCATTAATTGAAAATTAGCTTTAAATAATCTGCGTGACCTCTTATTAGTTCAATTTCTTCGTCAGTTGATACCCAAAAGAATTGAAAAGTAAGTCCTTTTTCTTCTCCTCCACCTGTAGGATTGTGCTCCCAGAATTCCAAAATTCCCCTCCAATAAAAAAAGGATCTGGAAGCTTACTTTCAGATCCTTTCCATATTGACGCTTTGAATTCCTTTATTTTCACATCAAACCCTTATGAATTTTTCAGTGGTAACTAATTATTAATTCGTTTGTTAACTTCAATCGTAATGAACTCCGGCAAATAATTGGGAGTACATCCTTTTGATACCATTTCATCTTTGTAAAGACCCGTTTTCTCACCAAGTTTCATACAACGTGCTCGATACTTTTCATCATAAACGCCTATCCAGCCTGCGGTAAAATTCATAGCCCATTGAACTTCCGGTTCTTCCTGCGTAATAGTAGCTTCAATTGCAGATAGTAAGTCTGCGGTGTTATCAGGCGGTGTTTGTCCAGTCCATCTCAATCTCGCTTGAAAATACCAGAAAGCTCGTCTTTGAAGAGCAGAAGGACTATTTTCCCATGACTCCATCAATGCAATGTTTTTCTTGTCTTTGGTGAACTGATTAGCCATTAACCAATCCATTAAGTTATTTCGCTCATCATATGTGTGAGTCTGCATATCCTGATCAAGCTTATTTAGTACATCTTGTGAAAGAAGTTTTTTGTCCATAATTAAGATTGCCAATAGTCTTGGCAAAAACTCTCCGGTTGACCAAAGTTCCATAGCTAGTTCGTGATCTTTTTTAATGTCCTTCGCGATTTTTCGTAAGTCGCCTAGCTTAGTTTTACTAGTGATCTGAGGTAGAATGTTTTCTGCTTTTGATGAGCGTTTTATTTCTGTGCTTTTATTAATATTCATTTGCCACAACTCCTTCTTAAAGCACTGTTAGTCCTTGGCAGGATATATCAATAAATAATTTTCATTATAAGTCTTATTGCATACAATTGTACCATAACAATGTAAAAGGAATGATTCATTTTGCCGTTATTTATGATACGGTTCCCCACTACCAGTGCTAAACTACATCTTCAACAATCTGGCCCTTTAACTGAATAACCATCAAAAAAACATCGCCTCATTTCATTCTGAAATGATATATCTCCGGTTAGAGAGGAACCTTCCCCGCTCTACTGTCAAAACAAAAAGGAGATGCAAATCCACTACAAACAGATTTACTCCCCTTATTCTCCTTACTCATGTTCAACTTAGCAAACTCCCTTTCATCCAAGCCCGCTCCCGAAAAGGTCCGATCGGTATTTGGATCAAGGTCGTTTGGCCCTTTGAATCTAGTTTGTAAATTCCATCCGTCAACGTTGTATCAAACCCAAGCAGCGGGTGTCCGCCAAACCCGCAGGCAGATGAAGACAAAAGCAGGCGCTGTACAAGCATTCCGGCTTCCATTTGCATGATTCTGTAGCCTCTGTAGCCCAGGGTGTCTTGATAGTAATCTTTGTTTCCTATGATATGAAGGCATAGGGGCACTTGAAGCAAATTGACGTTATCAAGTGACAGACCTGATTGAAGCTGAAGACGATAATCTCCTGAGCTGATTTCCTGCAATGAATGGCGGCCGATGTCATATGCGTATGCGCCATTCGGTACGCCTTCCACATTATAAAAACAGCCAAAAATAGAAACACCGGATTCACTACCGTAAGGAACTTCGTCGATGTCGCTACGGAACGAGTAGGACTGAGTGGCTTTTTTCAATATCGTCGCGAGTTTCTGCTGACTGACCTTACCCATGACAAAATCCATTTCAGGGGAATGGCGATTTTTGCATGCTTCAACAAAATCATACGTAAAGGACTCCACCTCTGGCAGAAGGATTTCGTTTTCCCCTGTTCTAAAAACCTGTTGTTTTCCTAGTTTCTGAAAATCGCCTGTTGAATCGATTTGGGAAGCCTCATTCACTGCCAGTAACATAGGAAACTCTCTAATCCTTTCCGACTTTTCGTAGAGTTCTGCAGAAATAGCCGGCAGCTCGCGGCATAATTCTTCTGCGCTGAGTGTCCGGAACACTCCCCTCCCAGTTCCAGCCCAATTCGTTGCAGCAACCGAAAGCGGGATGACGGAATAGACGCTTTCCTCCTCCTCTGTCAGCCCAAGCAAACGATTGATCGCTGAGTCCAGAAATTGAACATATACCCCTGACTCGAATCCGAACCGTTTGGCCGTTTCCAGCAGCTGTCCCTTGAGGACACCGGCATCCAGTCCCTGCAGCCGATAGGAAAAGTTATTGTATTTAAAGAAGTTTTTCCAAAATCGTGTGGAGACAAAGGCTGCGCCAAAACACGTTGAGATATCGCAGCGATTGCCGAGTGCCCGTTCTAAGTACGAATCGACATTCCCTTCCCGGAGCAGGACGAGGCGATGGTGGGCGACATCATAATGGTAGATTCCAGCGGGCAAATCATCCAACTTTAAATAGATATAGAGTTCATTTGGGTAAAGCGCCCCTCCTGATGGAGCAAACCGCCGATAGGAGTGGATGGGGTAAGACTCCTGATCCAGAGAATCATCCGGATCCACCGACTGGCTTACCCCGGTGATGCCATAGACATACCAGAGAAAGTGCCCGATTCTTTCTAAATCGGGTGTTGACGGCGGCTGGCTCTCGATCAGTGACACAGGTACTTCCAGAGACAATGGCACAGCCCGCAAATCCTGGTAAAGCTTGTAGGGAAGAGGGGCATCCTCCCAGTCCACTTCCCAGTTTGGCTGATTGGCCCGATTGATATTACATTGCAGATCTTGTAAAAATCCTTCCAGACTCATCCTCCTTACCTCCTAGTACCTTAAGGAAACGGATGCGGTTTTTGATTGAGCTGCTCATAGGTCAGCGGTCGGTCATAATATCCCAGTTCTGCAGGGACGTTAAGGACTCTATCCAACCCTGTCAGACGGGTGAGATGATGTCCGAATGTCATGGGAAGCATGCCGGGAATCAAGACTTTCACACAGTATAGTCCGTTCTTTTCAAGTTCTGGTGCGGTTTGATCAACGACAATGACATCAAGGTTCCGGTTTCGGAATCTTTCAAGAATATCCTTCAGGTCATCCGTAAGATCACTGTGATCGGAACTCCAATTGAATTCCTCCTTGAAACTTCGCGAAGGCCGGCTGTCATCCTGTAAAAATTTGAAACGTTCCTCGGCCTGGGGCAGTCCATACAGCATACCGTGATCATCCATCTGCCTTACGAGGGAATCATCGTCAAGCATTTTTTCGTAATTCCCCTTGTTCTTATCCAATTTTTCATCCAGATTCAGCATCATCCCGGCGAGCTCCTGAATCGCGCTTTTTGCCGCTCTCACTGGATCCAGATGGGCACCCGCCGCGAGGATCAGATTCAACCCTGTATCCTTCCTGTTCTTGGCCATCGCAAAGACGCTTGGAATTCCGTGCTCCATGGTAGAGTCATACAAATGTAGATCATACCCTGCGACCGCCCGCATCCGGTCAATCATTAACTGCAGTTCTTCGTCCTCTGCTGTAAGAGGGTCAAGACTCGGCAGGTTGAGCTCGGCATACCAGGTCAAAAGGAACGAATCCCGTTCGACCACCTCCATGATTCCGTAAAAAATCGCTTCCTCCCTGCTTCCTCCAAGTGCACAGCCATTGGACGTTTCATAGACAAAACCGGATGAGCTGCAGCCCAGACTGTAATAGGCAAGGAGCTCAGGGACAAGGAGCTGACGCTCATCGATGAGTGAATAACCCCACACCCAGTCCATTGCCCGATCAGGGTCAAACTTTTCAAATGGGAAACCCGGCATGGCGTACTGCTCGTCGGTGTGGACGCCGACCTTTAGGGGATTCAGTGCATGCTCCGCCAACTGTCGGTAGCTGTCATGGACGACTGTCCTTTTGCCCCGGGGCTGCAAACCGCAGTGACGTTCCAATCCTTCAAGAATGGCTGTCAGCTCGCTGTCTGAGTAGACTTGAGTCCGGCCGGCCGTCCCTTCATCCCCGGAGAACATCGGCATATTGACGCTCGCATCGGCAAATGGCGTCACCAGGTCATACATCTTGCTGTTGAAAAGTCCGGTCCGATTATCCAGATAGTCTTTGATCAGGACATTTTTCAGTTCATCCAGGGGAGTACAGCGGAAACTGCCGGCATGGATCTTCGGACTGGGTTTGAGGGAAACACGTGCTAACTCTGGTGAATCGTCTGATATCGGGCTGCAATTATGGCATAGTGAGTCGGGAACGAAAGAGTGCCAGGAGCTGTTCAATGTTTTCAAGTCGGTTAGACATACCCTTCCTTTGGAGTGTGGCTTTGCCCCTTCAAGGACCCGGCTAACTTCTGCTGCGATGATGTGAGCCATGTGCACTAAACCGGTATTCGAAGCCCATGGATCTTTTGTGATTCCACCCACTTCAGCGAGTTTTTCCTGTACCTCCCGCATTTCATTCCGTTCCTTTCCTCCAAGGAGACGTCTCAAATCGGCACATTGTGAGCATCCTGGTGTGTTCGGTAGAACCAATGGGCCGATGATTCCCTCTCCGAACGAAACGAAGCCTCTCATCCATGGGATAGACGACTCCCTCATCACTTCTTCTGCCATTTGATGCACAGCCGGATTCCATTTATCATCAAGTGTCAGCACCAGATCTGTCTGTGCCGGGAACTTTTTTTCAACGTTTTCTTGCCGGAAAACGGGATACCGCGCTGAAATTTGTGCACATACAAGGTCCGCAAGCAGCCCATCCCCCACAATCACCACGAAAGAATTCATCCGTTTTCCTCCTCTCGCAGCAGCACACCAAACACGCCTTCGAGCTCCTGTTTAAAAACGGACTCAATATTCAGTTCATATACCACTACCTGCTTCTGATTCCTTTTCAAGGTTTCGATTGCTTCTTTCAGGAGCTGGGTCCTGTCTTCACTAGCTGGAATGGTGATCCTCTCTGGCTTTCCTTGCTCTAACGCAACAACAACCGGTGTTGCGTCGAAAGCCTCCTTATCGTTCTGAGCTAGAAAGAGCGCTTGTTGCAGAGAGTTCCTCAGTGCCATGGTGATCGTTACATCGGTATTTCCATACCAGCCATTCCTTCCACGAACATAGACGACAGGAAATCCGGCCAATTCCTCCCCTAATCCGATTTCCGGCTGGCCTTGCATGGTGGTCAGTGCCTGTAGATAATAACGGCATGCCTCATCCTCAACCTTATCCAATTCAAGACGGGAAATCGTACTGCTTTGAACCGATTCTCTTTTCCTCAGCCCATCAGTCAAACACTTCCGAAGACCGCGGCCGAGGCATTCTGCAAACGTCGCTCCTGCGCAGGTGGCCATATACTCACCTGTCTCCCGAGGAACAATCAAACTGGCCAATCTTGAAGCGTATCTCTCTATCCCTCTTAACCCGGCTTCCCGGCGTGCTTCTACATGGGTCAAGCCGCTGCAGATCACCTCATCCAGCAGTTCCGCAGGACCCTCGGTCAGGACATCGACCGGCTGCACACGGCATTGAGCCAATGGCAGCTGCTTCGTATCTCCTTCTTCCCATACATGAAATATCCCCGTTTCTTTTGACGTTAGCAGAGTAAAGAGATATAGCACTTTCTCACGGTCAGATCTTTCTGAAACCTGTTCGATCCGTGACTCCACACTCTGAACCGCTTCAGCTGCTAAATGCCCTGTCTCCAGGGGATGGGATAAAAAAGAATGCCAGCTTCCTTCAAGCGTTTCTGTATCCATCAGAAAGATTCGATTTCTCTGATTGGATTTTGACACTCCCGTTAGCTCTTTGAATAGTTCAAAGACAATCATATTTGCAAGCATCGCTCCAGGGATCGCCGATTCCATCGAAAACTGATTTTCTTTTCGTAAGGCAGTAGAATGGACGCGCCTCCATGCAGATTCCCATCCAGCCTCGGAATCAGGGTGGATGATGGGTCCTGCGATTCCTGTCTGCCTGTTGCAAATCGCCGGAATCAACAGCTTCTTATCGGTCCGGCAAATGTCATGGAGGAGGTCCAATTCCTCAAGGTTTTCGTTTTGACTACCATATAAAATGGAATCAAAGGGCTTCAGGGTCTCCCGCCATCCGTCTTCACTGAATCCGACTTCCAGGAGGTCTACCTCCGGATCCGTTTTACGCGCATGTTCCACGAGTTCCTGCAGCCGCCCTCTATTCGTCGGTACCTCATCGGTCAAGAGCACCTGCAGCTTAGCCAATCCGGATTCAATCAGCGATGAAACGAGTGAAGTCAGAAATGGGCCAGATCCCACTGCCAGGACATTGGCCCCGCGGTAGGTTTCAAACCTTGAAGCGCCCGAACCTGCCAAACTGTCGACAAATTCGATCTGTGATGCGAATTTACTCACTGCATGTTGGGGCAGCTGGTGTGGCAGATCCTTGCTCACGTCCCGGACAAATCCGTTTTTATGCAAAACCTCCGCTATTTCCATGACCCTGTTTATATAAGGTTCAGGCAGTCCGTTCGTCAAATACTCAAGGGAGTACTCCCCATTAAACATCGGAAGCAGCTTCTCAACCCACTGATCGATTCCACGTCCCTCCATGCGGAAAGAGCATTGGTTATTCCTAAAGAAAACACCGCTGTTTGGTTCAGGGAGATAAAACGTATCCCTCTTTACTTTTAAACGCATAGAAGGGTCCAATTTTTCCATAGCGCTCCTCCTTACACCCGCTAATGTGACTATCATTATCATCGTATGTGTCTCACTTTGTCCCTTATGTATAAAAAAAGACCCCTGCACTGACTCGTACAGGGATCATGTTGAAAACGAAATTCTAAAAGCTGATTAACGGCCGCAGCGTCCACATCTGCCGCAACCGCCACACCGGCCACCTCCGCCGCATCTTCCGCACCCACCGCAACGGAAGCATCCACCACAGCCTCCACACCCAAAACAGCTAAAGAAGCATGAGAACCCAAAGCCAAAACAGCCGCCAAATCCAAGGAAGAGTCGTTCGTCATTAGGATCATACATGTTTTGATCCCATGAAACAGGTTGTGTTGCCTGGAAATCACCAACATTCAGATTTTGAATTTCATTGTGAAAATGATTCATCAATTTTATTACCTCCCAAGTAAGTTACCCATTGTCTCTCACAATTAAGGAACAAGAACAGTCGAGCTTTCCAAGAAAAAAATTCTGTCATTTAGGTAAATTCACTATATATGAACACTCCCAAACAATTTATGTCACCTTGCTGGGTATTGTGATTGATACAAAAGCCTATTTTACAGGGACATGAACAAAAAAATACTCCCGTCAATGGACCGGAGCTTGAACCTTTTTATCTAGTTCCGTCAGAACATGAAATAGAGGAGCCGGCATCTGCCGGCTCCTCTTAAGACTTATCTATGATTCCTGCACACTTCTCTTAAATCCTTCATCACTTCTTCTTTTTCTTCCCATGAATAAATCGAAGCCCCTGCTGCCAGTGGATGTCCTCCGCCGTTGTATTTTTTGGCGATGGTGTTGATGATTGGTCCTTTGGAACGGAGGCGGACCCTGATTTGATCACTTTCTTCAATGAAGAAAACCCATGCTTTGATGCCTTTTACGTTCCCCAATGTACTGACCAGTAAAGAAGCTTCTGAAGGAATGACCTGATGCTCTTCAAGAATTTCTTTCGTCATGATCATGCTTGCACAGCCATCCTGATCCATTTCGAAGTTTTGAAGGACATATCCGTGCAGCTTAATGACATTGGAATCAATCTCGTACATTTTATTGAATAGTTCATTACGGTCAAAATCAAAGCGAATCAATTCACCTGCGATATCGAACGTATTCTGGGTTGTACTTGGATAAAGGAATCTTCCCGTGTCCCCCACAATCCCGGCAAATAAAAGCCTTGCGCCCTCATCAGATAGCGTGAGTCCTTTATCCTTACCGAACAAGTAGAATTCATAGATCATTTCGCTTACTGAGCTTGCGGATGTATCGATCCATAAATAGTCTCCATATGCATCTTCATTGGGATGATGGTCGATTTTAACGAGCTTATCCCCTAATGTATAGCGTCTGTCACAGATCCGTTCTTCATTAGCCGTATCGCACACGATGATTAAAGCTCCTTCGAACACATGGTCTTCAATGACATCCAGGCGTTTTAAATAATGAAGACTTTCATCTTCTTGCCCGACGGCATAAACCTTTTTATCCGGGAAGGACGTTTTCAGCATTTCCACGAGGCCTCCCTGGGAGCCGTATGCGTCAGGATCCGGGCGAACATGTCTATGTACGATGATGGTTTCATATTGTTTGATGAGTTCCAGTATTTGTTCTTTCATGGGAATCTCCTTTGTAGTGGATTTTTTATTTGGCATTCTGTCCTGATATCTGTAAAATAGTAGCGAGAGAAGTCAACGATGGAGGACAAAACTATGTATTTTCTCGCACTACTGATTGTCGTAACATTCACGTTTTATGTCTTTTATAAAATCAGACAGGTTCGAACGAATCGACCAATGGAAAAGAAATGGTTATCGGCAAAGGCAAGCATTGCCCTTGGGCTATTTGTTGCCTTATTTGGTATAAACCAGCTGTTTTTATTCCCAGGAACGCTGACGTATTTTATCGGCGGTCTTTTTATCCTGATCGGGCTTGGAAGCTGCTGGGCAGGATATAAGCTGTACAAGCATGTGCTCCCGTATGCTCAGAGGGAAGCGAAAGAACTGGATAACCAATAAATGCGACAAAAGACTGGATGCTTATCCGGTCTTTTTTTTCTGATTTCTTAGTCAGTGGATTGATTTTTTCAGGTAAAAAAAGCATCCTTTTGTTCAATTATCGGGTGAAAGATGACCTTTTAAGTAGCCTATGGATGAAAAAGCGGTCATTCTTCAACTTTCCGAACCGATTTTGGCTACTTATGACCCTCTTCCCGGATTTATGAACCGGATTTCGTTACTTATGATCCTCTTTCCAGATTTATGATCCAGTTTCGGCAACTTATGAACCGGAAATTCATTTTATGAACCTTTTGTCGAACATTCTACAAGTGATTCCAGAAAATCTCACATCCATCATTTGCTTATTCAGAAACAAACTTAATGACGATCAATCAGCTGACAGATCATCAGGGATTTTCCGACCATTACACCTTCACAATATACTTCTACATCCACTTTACCAAATTTCCTTCCGACGTCGAGCACTTTCGGGTGAATTTCAAGCATACTCTCCATTTGAACAGGCTTGATGAAATAGATGGTCATATTTTCGATGACGATATCACCTTTTTTGTAGGGCTTCAATGAACGATTGGCCGCTTCTGTCATTAGTGTAGTGAATACGCCATACGAGATCGTACCAATTCCCGTGGTCATCTGAGGAGTCACCGCAAAAAGGTAGACTTCTTTATCGCCCTTCTTTTCACCCGCTGCTTCTACTCCGTTACTGATCAAATCATCAATCGTTTCCCCGACCTGTGGCTGCCTTTGGATCATTTGCAATGCCTTTAATACGTCCTGACGACTGATTATTCCCTGGAGCCTGTTTTGTTCATTCACTACGGGAAGTAATTCGATCCCTTCCCAGATCATGATATGGGCGGCAGAGGCTACGCTTGTATTCGGGCTGACGGTGATCGGTTGTTTGGTCATGATCTTATCGATCCCCGTATACTTTTCCTGCCCCATGACGTCTTTAGAGGTGACCATGCCATGTACTTTCAGGTTGTTATCCACTACCGGGAAACGGCTGTGGAACGTATACTGATTCTTTTCGTACCATTCCTCCAACGTATCATCTATATGCAAGTACGCTGTGTCATCTGCTTTTGTTAAAATATCTTCTACTAATACGATTTCTTTTTTGATGAGCTGATCATAGATGGCCCGGTTGATCATGGTCGCCACTGTAAAGGTGTCGTAGGAAGTAGAAATGATCGGGAGTTCGAGCTCATCTGCAAGCTTCTTGACATGATCCTCTGTATCGAATCCCCCGGTGATCAGGACGGCAGCACCGGCTCTCAGTGCGTGCTCATGGGCCTGGGTCCGGTTTCCGACGATCAATAGGTTCCCAGCTTCCGTGTATCTCATCATAGCCTCAAGCTTCATGGCTCCAATGACGAACTTATTGAGCATTTTATGTAATCCCGTTCTTCCACCCAATACTTGTCCATCAATGATATTGACCACTTCTGCATAGGTGAGCTTTTCGATGTTATCTTTCTTCTTTTGTTCGATCCGTATCGTCCCGACGCGCTCGATGGTGCTGACGTATCCTTTTGTTTCGGCATCCTTGATTGCTCTATATGCCGTTCCTTCGCTTACGGTCAATGCTTTTGCAATTTGGCGGACGGAGATTTTTTCACCGACTGGCAATGTATCTATGTAGTCTAATATTTGTTCGTGTTTAGTAGCCAAGCTTTTCACCCTTCTTTATAACGTCCTGCTTCATATGTTTATTATAATGTGAAAAGCGTGGTGTTTCAATTTTATCGGGGCTTTCGATAGTGAAAGCCCCACTTTAGATGAGAGAGTGCTGGTTGATTTTCGCTGCAGGGGCTAATCTAAAGTGGGGCGTGAGTTGAGCCTCCTCGGGCTAAAGCCCTGTGGGGTCTCAACTTTCCCGCTATTCCCGCAGGAGTCGAGCACCTTCCGCTCCAATCAACATCAGCGGTTCGGTTCTATCAAGTTCACGTAAAACAATACCCTATTAAATAAAAAACTCATCCAAATGATCTTGATCTGACTTTCCGCACCGGCTTGGATTTCAACTTCTTGCCCTTACTTGTTCCTTTAGGTGTGTAAAGAAGGGCTGCGAGGTTTCCGGCTACTACACAGGTGGCGAGTACGAGCCAGCCGATGGCGAAGATCCCTTCCTGGCCTTCTGCAAAGATGGACATGCGGGGGGCTCCGTAATAGATGAGGGCCCCTGTGAATAGTAGACAGAGAATGTATCGTTGTTTCATACGTTTTTCCTCCTCTCTAGGCTTGTATCATGTATATGCGAGAGAATGGAGGATATTGTGTAAACATGAGAAAAAGGGTGATGCAATTGCACCACCCATACCATTTAATATTCGATTACATCTCCAGCCTTCATGACCTGTCCTTCACAATCTTCAAGCAAGTCGATGAACTTCTGTGGGTCCTGCTTGATCGGCGGGAACGTGTCATAATGAATCGGCACGACTTTTTTCGCTTTTAAGAAGCTTGCTGCCGTCGCTGCATCCTCTGGTCCCATTGTGAAATTATCACCGATGGGTAGGAAGGCAAGGTCGATTGGATGACGTTCCCCGATCAGTTTCATGTCGGAGAATAGCCCCGTATCTCCTGCATGGAAAATGGTTTTTCCTTCAATCATTAAGAGAACGCCTGCTGGCATACCCATGTAGATGATTTCATTGCCGTCTGTGATCAGACCGGATCCGTGGAACGCCTGAGTTAGTTTCACTTTCCCGAAGTCAAACTCATAAGCTCCTCCGACATGCATCGGATGAGTTTTCACTAGTTGCCAGCTTAGGTAAGTAGCCAATTCGTGGTTAGCGATAACTAATGAATCGTTTTTCTTCGCCAACTCGACCGTGTCACCTACATGATCGTTGTGACCGTGTGTAAGGATGATCACATCGGGTTTCTCGTCATCCACTTTAAGATCTGTCAGTTCGTTTCCATTGATGAACGGATCGATAAGGATCGTTTTACCGTTTGTTTCGATTTTCACTACTGAATGTCCGTGATATGAAATCTTCATTTTGCATCTCCTCCAAATAAACTTATCTATTTTTCTTACTCTCGTATGCTATTTTATGTTATACCCCAATTTTATAAAAATAAGCGAGTAGTGGCAATTAAGTTGTTGTCTCTACTCATATAAAACAGTAAAAAAACCAAGGTTAACCCTTGGTTAGAAAGACTATCTATTTTACCGCTGATTGATCATCCGTTTCCTTTTCCAGTACATTCTCGATATAATCTTTGCCCCATTCATACATAGCCTCTAAGATTGGTAACAGTCTTTCCCCATGCTCGGTAAGTGAGTATTCAACTTTTGGTGGGACTACAGGATAAACTTCTCGGTGTACGATTAAATGATCTTCAAGTTCGCGTAGTTGGTTTACAAGCATTCTTTGGGTAATTCCCGGCATAAGGGACTTTAATTCACCAAATCGTTTCGTTCCTTCCTTGCCTAGATGCCATAAAATCAACATTTTCCATTTACCACCGATTACTGCGAGGGTTAATTCTTTTTCACAGTTAAAATTTTTCTCTCCTAAATTTGGCATTTACGTCAACTCCCCTTTATTTCATCCAATAGTATACTTTTTGTCACTATATGCGATAAATGTGCGTACTTTAAATTTATTTACATACTGATTATACTAAACAACATGCTAGTGAGTAAATACATTCTCATGACAACACTTAGCATAACCAATTAAAATTTATTATAAGGAGCGAATTTAAATGAAATTACAATTAGCATTAGATCTTGTGGATATTCCAGGAGCCATTGCATTAGTAAAAGAGGTAGAAGAGTATATTGATGTAGTAGAAATTGGTACACCTGTGGTGATCAATGAAGGCCTAAAAGCAGTGAAAGAAGTAAAAGCAGCATTCCCTGACTTAACCGTATTAGCGGACTTAAAAATTATGGATGCAGCCGGATATGAAGTAAGTCAAGCCTCTGCTGCAGGTGCTGACATCATTACGATTCTTGGAACGGCAGAAGACGAGTCAATCAAAGGCGCAGTAGAAGAAGCCCGAAAACAAGGTAAACAAATCCTTGTTGATATGATCGCCGTGAAAGACGTTGCAGCCCGTGCGAAGGAATTGGACGAACTTGGTGCCGATTATATCTGTGTACACACAGGTTATGATCTGCAAGCTGTAGGAAAAAATTCCTTTGAAGATCTACACACGATCAAAAGCGTTGTGAAAAATGCCAAAACGGCAATTGCCGGTGGAATCAAATTAGAAACACTACCTGAAGTTATTAAAGAACAGCCTGACCTCATCATTGTAGGTGGCGGGATTACAAGCAAAGAAGATAAACGAGCGACTGCACGTGAAATGCAGGAATTAATTCACCAAGGGTAATGAAACGATGAAGTCTACTCAATATTTAGCCAAAGTCGTGGAAGAATTAAGACAAACAGTGCACTTAATCTCTGATGAAGAGGCAGAGAAATTAGTAAACCTGATTTTAGAATCCAAGAAAATCTTTGTGGCTGGTGCTGGCAGATCTGGATTGATGGGGAAATCTTTTGTGATGCGAATGATGCACATGGGGATTGATGCCTATGTCGTTGGGGAAACAGTAACAGCTAACTTAGAAAAGGATGATCTATTAATCATTGGATCAGGTTCAGGAGAAACCAAAACGTTAGTGGCCATTGCTGAGAAAGCAAAAAGCTTGGGAGGTACCGTCGCAGCAATAACCATTTCTCCTGATTCAACCATTGGAGAATTAGCTGATTTGACCGTTACATTACCAGGAGTAACGAAAGACCAGTCCGAAGGTGATTACAAAACGATCCAACCAATGGGCTCTCTATTTGAGCAAACGATGTTGTTATTTTATGATGCCATCATCCTGCGATTTATGGAGAAAAAGGGATTGGATTCTACTAAAATGTATGGGAAACATGCAAATCTCGAATAGAGTAAAAAATACGGAAAAAGCCACATTTCAGGATGTGGCTTTTTCTGTATATTCCCATTTTGTTATGTAAAGTATTGCAGTCCAATCAACTTAAGGCATAATCTCTACTATATTTACATAAAAAAGCCGACTGAACATTCCCATGCAGTCGGCTTCGTGGTGTTATTGTTGCTCTAATTGTGTTCTTGTGTCTGAGTAGTCTACAGCGTGTGCTTCGGCTACGGCTTGGTATGTTACATATCCGTTCAATGTGTTGATACCTTTTAATAGCGCTTCGTTGTCTAAGCATGCTTTTTTGTAGCCTTTGTTTGCGATTTGAACCGCGTAAGGTACGGTTACGTTCGTCAACGCAATCGTAGACGTACGAGGTACGGCACCAGGCATGTTGGCAACGGCATAGTGTACAACGCCATGCTTCACGTAAGTTGGATCGTCATGAGTCGTGATGCGGTCCGTTGTTTCGAAGATTCCACCTTGGTCGATGGCGATATCAACGACAACTGAACCAGGCGTCATTGCTTTAATCATGTCTTCTGTTACCAATTTAGGTGCTTTCGCTCCTGGAATCAGAACAGCTCCGATGACAAGGTCAGCTTCTCTTACAGCTTGTTCGATATTTAATGGGTTGGACATAAGCGTTGTTACGTCGCTTCCGAAGATATCATCCAGCTGACGAAGGCGATCCGGGTTAAGGTCAAGGATTGTTACGTTGGCACCAAGTCCGACAGCCATTTTCGCTGCGTTCGTACCGGCAACCCCTCCACCGATGATCGTTACTTTACTGCGGCGAACCCCTGGTACACCTGAAAGTAATACACCTTTCCCACCGTGGATCTTCTCTAAGAACTGGGCACCGATTTGAGTCGCCATTCTTCCAGCCACTTCACTCATCGGAGTCAATAATGGAAGGGCACGATTCAGTTCAACCGTTTCGTACGCGATTCCGATCACTTTATTATCGATTAACGCTTTCGTTAATTCAGGTTCTGGAGCAAGATGTAAATATGTAAATAAGATAAGTCCCTCACGGAAATAAGAGTACTCACTTGGAAGTGGCTCTTTAACTTTCATGACCATGTCCATGGACCATGCTTCCGCTGCAGAATCAACGATGTGTCCACCTGCTGCTACGTAATCTTCGTCTGTGAATCCTGAGCCCAATCCAGCTCCTGATTCGATGTAAACCTCATGTCCATAAAGAACTAGATTCACAACACCTGCGGGAGTCATAGCCACCCGATTTTCATTATTTTTAATTTCCGTTGGTACACCAATACGCATACTAAGCCAACCTCCTAAATGCACTATTGCTCCTTGGAGCATTTACTTCCTAAATATAACACTATTCATATATAATAGCGAAGGGCAATTACTCACCCTGTAAGCACTTACATTCTAACAAATAAATAAGGAAATATCTCTATTTTTCTTTAAAAATTTTAATGATTATTTCTTCGCTTTTTTCCAAAAATTCTTTAAAATAGAAACAGTGCATCTTAGTATACCCAAAGGAGACTTTTTCATGAAACAACCCATGATCGAACGGCTCGGACTTGAAAAGGTCCCACCACAATTAAAATCAACCACATGGATCGAATATTTCATCATACAGCTCGCTTTCTCCGTGAACGCAGGAAACTTCCTCATCCCGGCTCTCGCCGTCCTTGAAGGAGGACTATCCTTCCAGGCAGCTTTCACAGCAACCGTACTCGGAGCAAGCGTCGCCTTCCTATTCGTATCATTCCTGTCTCTACCGGGCTCCCGCTACGGCCTGCCCGCCCAATATGTCCTACGGTCCATCATCGGAACCCGGCTGTCGATGCTCATCGCCTCCCCCATCCGGTCCCTGACGTCCCTCTACTGGTTCAGCGTACAGACCATCGGAGGAACCTTCGTCATCATCTCTATGGTGGAAAAAGTAACACCCTATACAATTCCATTCATTCCTGTCGCCATTGGACTGGCTATCATCATGACCCTTCTAGCCCTCATCGGCTTTGAAGCCGTCAAGAAAGCTACTAAACTATTCATTCCGATCCTCGTGATCGGTCAGGGAATCATCCTGTACCTGTTCCTGACAGAAGGTGCCGATTCCCTCCCAACACTAACACAAGGCCAGGAACCCTTCTCCATCGGAACGTTCCTATTCTACTCAAGCCTCGTCTTCGTCCAATACATCTCAGGCGTCAGCGCATCCTCCGACATCACCCGCTACAGCAAAAGCGACCGCCACGGATTCTGGGGGCTGTATGGAGGAAACGTTGTCGGATTCATGATGACCGCTCTGCTTGGAGGATTGAGTGCCAGTTTGTTCAAGGATCTGAATCCATTCGTGGCAGCGAGTCAGCTGACCGACTCCAGTCTGCTTCTTTTGGTAATCACGGCTTGTGCGATGGTGTCGATGATTTCGATTAATCTTAGTAATGCGTATACAGGGGGATATAGTTTGCTTAACGCACTACCGTCCCTATCGCGGATTCAAAGTGCCTTGCTATTTAGTGTTGCCGGAATCATTTTAAGTTCGTTTCCGCAGCTGGTTTATAATGCGCAGGAGTATATTTCTTATCTGGGGATCCTGATCATTCCGATATCGGCGATTGTGGTGGCTGATTATTTGGTTATTAGGAGAGGGAGGATTTCTGAGAGTGCGCTTGTACGGCTTGCGAGTGGGGAGTCTAATTTTAATCGTGAGGCGTTGGTTGTTTTAGTCATTGGGATGGTGTTTTATTTGGTGATTCCTGATTCGTTTTCGCCGGGGTTTAGTTGTTTTATTGTTACTTCTATTGTTTATATGTTTAGTAAGATACGAGGTAGGATGGAAAGACAGGTTCCTATTCATAAACATCAATAAAAAATGTGATCCAAGAAAAGACTTTCATTCTTTCAGGTAAATGAAAGCTAACAAGCGGGAATGATAATTTTCCTTTAGTCTTTTCTAAAAATAAAAAAATCGGGGGCAGGCCCCCAATGCATTAATACTTCACCGTGCCGAGGGTCTGTTCCATGAGTCAGAAAAATAGTAGATTTGATAGGAATTTATTTACACTTAACCTACAACTGTATCTTTACTTTGAAAGAGGTGATAAAATTCTTTTCTTAAATGAGGAATATCCTTGATAATCCAACGTTTAAATGCTGTAAAGGCCGAGGAATCCTTTAAATGACGATGTATTGATAGTTTAATACTATCGAGTTCATCATCATCTTCATCAAGAGCACTATACTTTACAAGGAGTTTTTGAAACTCAATAATCTCTTTTAATAAGTTTTTCCGTATATTTTCAGCTTCAACTGTTTTCAGAGGAGTAGATCCATTATATATTAGGTTTAATAGTTTAACAGTACTAATTGTCTTTTCATCATCATCTAATTCTTTTACTTCAACCTCTTTGAAAGGGTATGGATCCATTTTCAAATAAATACGTTCCTCTACTCTTTCTGAGTAATTTGTACAGTCAATTATATTGTCGAATTTATCAGACTTCAAATTATTACAATGCCCACATGCATAAAATAAATTTTCCCACTTAAACATCAGTTTACGATCATTTCTATGTGGAATAAAATGCTCCACATTTACTGTTGTAGGTGCCTTATACTCACATAAATAGCATTTATTCTTAAAATCAGTTCTTATTCTAGTTATTACATCTTCCAGTCTATAATTTGTTGAACTCGCCTTGTTTTTTTCTGTTATAAGGCTAGATGGGGCAGGCATCGATTTTTTAAAATAAATCATTCACTTCACTCTTTCGCATAAGTTCTAAATGATAAAACTTGGATTTTATTTCTGGAGCAATGGAGTCTGAAATATTGTTAAAATAATTTCTTAATTTATTAAGTTCTATGACTTCGTTTGAACTCAAAAGTTCTTCCTCTCTAACCAATCTTAGGTAAGTATCAAATTGATTCTTTATAATGTTAGAATACTGGTCTATATTAAAGTAGTCTTCAATTATACTTTCATAAGAATAGCTTGACATATCTTTTAATTGTTGTTTAGTTTCCATGTCGTATATAATTGCGTCATCAATTGAGCTTAATACAAAAGGAGAATGAGTAGAAACGATAAACTGAATGTTCGGAAAAAAGTTTGTCAAGAACCTTAAGACTTTTTTCTGTAAACTTACGTGGAGATGTGTTTCTATCTCATCAATTATTACTATTCCTTCTTCTTGGTGCCTTCTTTTATTTTTCATTCTCATAATAATTTCAGAAATAATATAAATTACAGAAGAGAATCCATCAGATAAATAGAGTAGGTTCATAGACTTTCCATTAAAATTAACATTAAAGGAAAGAGTCTTACGGTCAAACCGCAATTCTAATTTGTTAGTTTCAAATAATTCTTGCAAGTTTTCTTCAAATTTTTGGAACCATTTGTCAATACTCTCTACTTTAGCGTTGTTTCCCTCCTCATAAGCAAAAGCACGATCGGCTTTGAGATTAACAAGATACTGAACAAATTTAGAACTTGCTTGGTCCTTTATTGAATAGCGAGATGTAGCGGTAACAGTGATTCCCATTGGTTTTTCGAATGAATAGGCTCTTTTCGAATCAAAGAAGGCTACAATAAAACCACTTTTAAGTATTTTATGAATGTACTCTTCATCTTGAAATTCATTAAACTCTAGAGATACATACTTTCTTTGTTTGTTACTAACTCGCACTTCTTTTTCTAAATTTAATTTATATATTTCATTTAATAAGTAGTTGGTTTTTTCCACTTCTGTAAGACTAGATATAAGTTCTTCATTACTAATACTGAACAGATTATTAAAGTCTGTATAGTCGTTGTTTGGATTTTCATTCAAATTTTTCTTTTTATCGTATATTTTGTATGAATTTCTTTCAATAAGAATTAGTTGTTTTTTTAGTGCTTGTAACAAACTAGTTTTTCCGGAACCATTTTTACCGGTGATTATTAAGTGCTTTTTCTCATTAGAAGCTAAGTTAATATTATTGTTTTTATATCTAATACTTGTTAAAAAAGTCTCCATACTAGCACTCCCCATAATAAGATAATTATGTTTAATTACTTTTATTATAAATTGTAAAAAATGCTCTAAATTTATCCAAAACTTTTAAAAATCCACTAATAGTTTGAAAACATAGGGTTAGTCCCCTAGTACATTGATGCTTCACCGTGCCAAGGGTCTGACCCCAATATGCAGGTGGGTTTATCAACTTCCTATTTGCTTTATGAAATAACTACATTCCAGGAAAAATTATAAATCATACTGATCTTCGCAATTCTTGCAAAAACCCTGGCCACCCATAAATTCAAAAGCAACTTTTTTGCCACAGTTTGGGCAGATTTCTCCTTTTGAATTTGTCACCATACACCCTTCACATATAGGATGATCATTCATATCGAAGTATTTCCCGATTTCATTACCGCACTCTATGCAAAGTTCATCTTCAGTATAACTATAAACTTCTACAAGTTGCCCGCTAATAATTTCTACAATTCCATATGAATGGTCATTAATAAATTCTTCCAAATAAGATTCTATCCTACGAGTTACTTTTACACCTAATTCCCCTTCAAGTATATGTGTTGTAGAATCAGACAATATTATATCTTTTGTGTCATGATCTCTTCCCCAATATTGCTGAGATATAGCTTGGACCTTAATTTTCAACTTTAGATTATATTCTGCAACCCCATCATAGTACCCTTCAAATTCATACGATATTAATTCACTGTTAAGTAGTTCATCCTGAATTTCAAATTCACTTCCATCATAATTAGTTAATGTGGAGGTATCCACGAATCGATCTGTTGAATTTATTAGTGCTCCTATAATATCTCCTGTAATACCCCAACCCATAATATTTTCTATATAATTGTCTACGTCGTAACCTAATACCCATTCTACTGTAGTAGGAATTTCCATATTATTAATATCAGCTAACGCTGCAAATAATTCATTTGAAGTTACACCTAAGAGGTCCTTAGATGTCTGCATTTTAAACTCATTTATCAACTCTTGTCTAAAGCCAACGCGTTCTGAATTGTTTAATTCATACCAATCTTCTTTAACATCATCTGTAACAAATATTAAATTCAATTTCTTATCCCTACAGTAATTCATTGCTTCTCTCCAAATAAGCAAATCTCCATAAGCCTGTATTCCAGATTTGTCTTTTCCATCTTTATAACCTGGCGGCGTATTCTTTTTATAACGTTTTTCCCCTTCGGCACATAACAAATAAATTTCATCGAGAGAAAATGCTTGCAAAAGATTATTTTTATTGACTAATGAATCTATCAATCGTTTAATTTTATCATTATCTAGAAAACGGTTGTTTAATTCTTTTAAAGTATCTAATTCCGAAGCGTAATCTTTAAATGCATTTTCCACTTCTGTAATATGTTCTTCAATTTCGCCTTCTAATTTTTCAATATTAGGAAATTTGAATCCTTTTAAGATATCAAATTGCTTACTAATTTTATCCTTCATTTGGTCTAAGGGCTTATTTAAATATAGCAGTTACATTTTCAAATTTTCTTCTTTGCCGATGGAGGCAGGTACTATGGTTTCTGTCAAATTCTCTTTTAACTGTATCTGGAAGTATTAAATTATCAATAATCTTTTCAGACAATCCGACAAAAAAATCTGTTACTTCCGGTGAATATTCATATAAATTTAAATATATATTTGTATCAAAGACTATACAAAAATCATTCTCCTTAATAACCCTTTGAATTTCCTTTTTAATATCACTAAATTTTTTATCCATAACTCTTCTCCAATTATTAATATATTTTTAAAAATTTGGTCTGACCCCCAGCACAGGACGTTTCACATGCCGAGGGTTTTACCTTAAAAATGCTTTGGAGCAAATTCAGTATTAATAAAATCTGATGCAAGTTTTCATGATGTAGGTTTACCTACTAATATTGACAATTCCGGATAGACTTCCTTTACTTTCTCAGTGTGAAATAAATCGGTTAAGTATTTGTTCAAAGTGTTTACAGCATTCACACATTTCTCTGCTTCTTGGTAGTCAGGTAAGTGTCCCTCATGTACAACATCATTTCTTAATAGATATGTATTTTTCCACCATCCACCCACTGGAGAACTTGTATCTTTTATATCAAAATCTCCACCTAATTTTTTATGAAATTAATCTATTACCATACTTTTAAGGCGCAGTTTACTGCTTTTTGAATCTATTTCAGATTCTGAAAACCCATCATGCCTTAGTAAAAATTTATAGAGTGCAGTTAGAAATATTTCTCTACCGAAGTTTGAGAATCAATTACAGCTCTATTGTAATCTCCAGCATATAGATATCTTTTTGATAAATAGAACAATTCTGCTGCTTTATAAAAGGGATTATTCGGCAATATATCAATACCTTCCATGATTCTTTTGGTATCTGTATAAGAAAGATACTCACCACCTTGTTCAACCTTATTAAAGTTTAAATTGAACAAACCTTCTTTAACTAATTCAAACCTTTAAAGTCGATTATTGAATAGAAAATAATAAGGTCCAATAATTCTTTAGTAATTTTAGAAACATATGTATTTTTAGTAAGAACAATGATAGAAGAAATTAAATAGTTTAATTTCTCAATAAGTAGATCAAACTTTTGTGATAAAAAAGCTTCATTTTCGGCCAAGCTGAATTTATCTTTTGAAATATACACCATTTCAATTCTTGAACATTTTTTTGGAATACTCACTGGTTCCTCCCTATAAGTCAAAATAACTTCATCCATTGATTTTGCATTATAAGTCAATGTAACACCTGAAAGTCCACTTGAAATAGCTGGTGGGCTTTCATGATTAATATCTTTAGCGAGTTCCTCAAGAGATATAAGGCAATTCTTGTACCTTCATTTCTGAAAAAGATAATAAAAGGATTTTATTCAGTTCCTCGAATTGAGGTATCAAAACCGAGTTCTTAATAAAATTATGTGATTTTACAATATCCTTATTACCAAGAGTTATTAAATTTAATCTATTCATATTTTGTCCCCGCTCCTCTGGACTTCCATATTCTTCAACTACCAAATTTATTTGGCCTATATCCCTAAGATAAAGATAGAAAGGTTTGAGGAAAATTTCACAATTCAAGACTGGTTTTCTTTTTTCACCCTCTTTAGTTAAACTTATATAATTACTTCCATCTTGTAATGTAAATCCCTTCAAGCCATGTTTCTTTAAGCCCTGGTACTCTTCATTATTAGAAGTAACCTGATGCATTAAAAGGTCATAAACTACAAGCAATACTTGCTGCAGTTCTCTAGGTGTTAATTGATACCCTAAACTTTAATATCTTTTGTCGATAAAATCGGTAAGGGGATGGGGATAAACGGCCGACTGATTGATTTTATAAATACCAATACATATAATCTTTTCTATATGGTTTTATTTCTTTTTGATTTGACTTCTCTTACTACAGTTAGGGTACGTTTTTATTCTCAATCTTACAAATACCCCCTCAAAGAAACCTAGCTAAAAGATAGCTAGAATTCTTGAGGGGGTCCCTTTAATTTATTTATGTATAGTATTGTTAAATAATCCCTAATTGGTATAATTTAAAGTTATTATATTCTTTAAATTAATTACTGTAAATAGAAGTAATACCAATACTATAAATCAATAAATTGTTTAAAGTTTACATTTTTTGTTAAGTCCAATTGTTTAAGGAATATTGTGACAGTTTCTTTATTTTCAATACGCATTTCTCTTGAGTAGTATTCGAAGTTAAGACATTTGTACACTTTCTGGTTAAGTAAGTTCAAATCAATAGATTCCTTTATATTATTAAATATTTTTCCATCAAATCCTTTTAGGAAATCCAGAAAGTTTATTATGCTATTAAGATCAATTTGATCAAAGCTTGAAATGGCATTTGCTATTTCTTTAGACTTATTTATTAAAAAACTTTGTAAAAGCTTTCTATCACTATTATTAAGTATATATAAAATGACTTCAAGGGCCTGCCATTCAAGGCGATCTTTTGAATACGCACCCCGATACATAGGAATATATATATCGTTTGATAAATGATCATTAATTAATTTAGGAGATACAGCAAACTGAAAAGCATTCTTTTCCAATAATTTTTCCTTATTTTCAAAAATAAAATCATCAATGATTTTGATGTATTTCTGATCAATGAATAAAAAGAGAAACTCATTTATCTCACTGTGAAACTCTAGCCATACATTATTTGCATCAAATTTCTTGTTTATACGATCTAGGTCTAGAGATTTTATAAGTAAACCATACTTGTTGGGGTCAATTTTTTTAATAATATGATAGAAATGAGAGAGATTATGCCATTTTCGGAATGGCACTTTTATTAGATCTTCTGCTAATTGCTCTGGATTTATATAACTAACTATTCTTTCAGAAATCTTTTTCTGAGGTTTTTTTATATATTCTCTTTTTGATTTTAGGGAATTAAACCCCATTAAAAAGGCAGTAAATGTAAAGCCCAGAGAATTCCAAGCTTCTAATGGATCTTGTTTAAATGCAGCTTTAAAGCTTTCATCTTTCAAGTAAAAAAACTTATTAGCTAACTCTTTATCATATGAATAAATAGTCTCAATAAATTCTACTAAGCTCTCAAATTCCGGCTTACTGTTTTGCATAGAAAGTAACTGTTTTTCTATTTTCTTTTCATCTAACATTTGTCTAAACTTCCAAGCATTATCTCTATTAAATAGAAGACCTAACCTTGAAATAAATTTACTCCATTGAAAAAGATGATCTTTTTGAAGGGTAGATACTCTACCTGCTACTTTTTCTATATTTAATCTATTCCCAAGTTCTTTTGCCTCTTCATGGTGAGTATTATATAACTCATTGATAACTCTACTTAATGGATATGCTGTTTCGTTAGTAACATGTTCAATTTCAAATAAAATATGAGATGAATACTTATAAATATCAAAGGGCTCATACCCCCTAATAGACCTCTTTAGAACATCAATAAAATACATTGCATCCACATTAATTCTTTGGGCACTCGTCCTAATACTCTCATCGACTATATTATAAAATTCATTAACAGAAATTTTAGAAGCTATACAATGATTAATGCCACCAGAGAATGTTGCATTTAAAAACCAAACTTTCCCTAGTAATGAATTCTTACTCGATAACAACTCTTCTTTAATTACCTCTTCATATTTCGTTCTATTTTCTTTGTCGTTATTAAAAATATAATTCAACTGCTTCTTAGCAGCTTCGTAATGTATCATTCTTATATTTGAAGAATCAATTAACTTTTTTCTCCTCAACTGTTCTAATGTACGATTGACCCACTCTTCCTCTTCTGAAAAGTATGTTTTTGCAACTTTACTAAGCCAGTTTAAATCAACAACTTTATCCTTTGAAATTATTTGTTTCAAAGAAAGCAAAAAGATTATTCTTTGTGATGAATTTAATTCTTTTGCCTGGAAGTAGTTTGCCTCTGTGTCCTTCCAACCCCCTCTCAAAAAATAATTAAACATCCATAAATTCCCTTGTTGAGATGCCACACTTATTCTATCTTCAAAAGACTCTTGCATAAAGAAATCCCCTATATCATTATCGATACTAGAAATTACCTCTGTCACAGTCGCTTTATTTTTAAGATAAAATTCTCTTAAACCTTCTATATTCTCGACATTTACTATAGAGACTACAGCTGAATCAACTTCAATATCGTCAGTGACAGATAGGATGAATTTTTGATTCTCAGAACTTTTTTCTTGTAATTTTAATAATAGTGAATTAGGCAGAACTTGAGCATCATCAATAATATAAATGGCTCTTGGATTAAAAGGTATATTTAGATTAGTTACATCAGTAAAATTCTCCACCCTAAACCTAATAATTTCGTAACCCTCTTTTAAAAAGCTATAAGCAATTTGATAGCTAGAAATGGACTTTCCCGATCCTGGCTTTCCTTTTATTATTACATAGTTATTTAACTTTAAGATTCTTATAGCTCTCTCTACTTGAGGAAGTTTTGGGCATATTTCGACATCTTGTGGAGTTAATTTATAACCTAATATCGCCCTTCCTATACTCTTATTCTGATTTTGAAAATTTAAAAACTCCCAATCCTTATATTTTTCACTATCAATTGTTTCCTCTACTAGTCTTTCAAAAAACTCCCTTGCGGTATATTGAATAGAATCTTCACTTATGGAGAAAGGGGATACCCTATATACTTTCCACCTATTTTCAAAAGGGCTAATTAAATCCTTTACTATTTGTGTGTCATTTTCAGAATAACCTACAATAACAAGGGTTCTAGGTCTTTCCTTTGCTAACATATTAACATATTCTTTTTCATTTTCAGTAACTCTCCCTGGGGAATTGGGTAAAATCCAGCTTGTGGATAAATTTAAAACATCTCCATGGGGTTTAATCATGTTTTTCTTCCTAGCATTGATATGTGTACCATACAACTCAGACCATGATAACTCTAATAAACTATCCCAATTAAAAGAAACTACAAGTTCAAAAAAGTTTTCATGAATCAACCTGGCAATGTTTTTATGAATTTCTGGGGGGAGAATAATCTTGTCATTTAACTTTTTAAAAATACTCTTAAATTGGTGTAGAGCATCTTCATTTTGTTCAATATATCCAAAAGCTTCTTTTAACTTTTCACTTTCTTCCCCAATTCTATTTTTTGTACTTCCCGTTCCAATGAATTTATCATCAATATCCGGATAGCAACTCACAACTTCCCACACTATTGGAGCAAGTTGAGAATATAATGGCATACCGGGTTCAAATGAAACACCAGCCCCCACTATTACGACTGCATTGTTCACCTTTATATCGTTCAATAATGATTGAAATAACTTAGAAGACATATTTTCCCCCTACATAACTAGTATCTTTTAATACAAATTGAGTGTTTAAAGTGAATGAAAACCTCGAAAGTGGTATTATAACAATAATTAATGTAAAACTTTGTAATTAATTATATAAACTAATTAGTTGCTTTTCAAATTAACATGAACTTGAAAGGAAAAATTTATGGATGACATAAAAGAGGAAATTTTTGAACACTCCCGTAATATTTACAACACAATAGCTGATCTACTATTAACAGTTGATATGGAAGAAGTTATTACATCCAATGGGTATTTCAAAGACGCACATGAAACCACAAAGAAAGGATCATTTATATACTTATTATATGATTCACATGATAGATTGCTTTATGTAGGAGAAACTGGTACTTCAATAAAAAAGAGACTAATAAGTGATGGGAGTGGGGCACATCGTTCAACAAACCCTGAGTTGTACAAACAAATTAAGTATATTAAATACTTCAAATCTTCTGAAGATAACTTACTTAATTCTATGGAGAGAAAAATGATTGAACAAGCAACAACAATTTATCTAAAGCCCAAGTACTATAGCAAAAAGATTTGGTCTTACTAGATAAAGTCTTAAGGGAGTCACCACAGATAATTCATCTATTTCAACCACTTTAGTTTTGTCCTTAATAATCCTAGGTAACTTAGTAAATAAAATGACAATGCAAAGAACCCATAAAGCTTAGGGTTAGGGGTTCTTTTTAGATTGACAGTGGTTAGAGCCATGATTCTCTAAAGGACTTTAGAAAGAATTTCTCTTAATTAATAATTCATAATTTACTCTGCTCTTTAATTGATGCTTTTCTAATTCTTTTTCTAAATTTCCCTTCTTACAAACCCATCTTTGCAATAGGGTTTGTCGATTAAAATTTCTTATATCTTCTCTGTATGGACAATAAATATTTTCAAATTTCGCTACCTCTTCTCAATTATTCATCCAAACTTTTGGGTTTTCACTAGATGGTGTCCAACTAAACAATTTATTCCATAACCCACCAAAAAATTAATACCCAAAACTGTACCTATAAACAACTCAGATATATTTACATAAGGAATTTGAGAAGAATGATAATGCTGTTCATATTTGTAGTGAAAAATGGGGTCAGACCCCAATATCACAAAAACACTAAAAGGGACAAGGCGGCCGCCTTGTCCCTTTTTTAACACTATTCGAAGTGAACCTAACACACTCTCTCACCTTATATGCGCCAGTTCCCCCGCTGTTCTTATCTAAGCACGCAATAATGCTCCATTCGGCTCTTTTAACTCCTGCTCTACTATTTGATTCATCTTAGAGAAGTGGTCCAGAAATTGTTGTGCCAACTCTTGTTCCTCCGTGTCACTTTTCAATGAAACGATGTCGCGCAAAATCTGAGCCATCCAGGAATTATCAAAATATCGGTACTTGCCTGTATTCCATGTCGTTTGCTGAGGGGATTTTTCATTGACATAGTACTTCCAGAAAGGCATCTGTTTCGATTCCTCGTCTGTCAGTTGGAGTCTGTAATGGGAATGGGCAGGAATATTTCCATCTTCACAAAATTTACCGATGAAATGATCCTTCACCATATATACACCTAAGATCCGCCTGTCTTTTTCAGGCATGCCGGGATCGACTGCTGTCAGCAAGACCGCACTGTTTTGGTGTAAGCGACTGGGCTTGTTTGGCTTACCCTTATTAGTACCACTTTTTATTTCACCAGAGGAAACCGTCCAATCTGAAAAGGAGCTACTCTGTTCTTCTGTATCGCACCTGTAAACCATCTGCGATTCGGGATGAAGTTTATGATTTTTCATACTTTTTTCATGACCCACTCGAAGCTCCTGGTTTCTTCTTTGCCGTGCCTTTTCCTCTTCTTTCTGCATTTCTTCCTCTTTGAGTTCCATTTCCTGCTCGTGTAAAATTTTTTCAAGTGAATTGGCAGCACTTTTATCATGCAGTTTCAAGTGCTGTCCAAATACATCCGGGTAAACAAATTTTTTATTTTCCGAGGCGAAATGGATTTCAACTACCGTATCATTATGATTAACGATACTTCCAATACCAAACCGCTCATGTGTAACTTTCTTATTGATTAAATTCAATATATTAGTCCTCCTTGTATAAACACTCGGGTACTATTGCCTAAAAAGCTCACAAAAACTGTTTGAATTTCCCTTCGGAATAAATAAGATAGAAAACGAAACGTTCAATGTAAAAAATCACCAGATAATAATCATACCATTTTTTTGATAAAAATACAACTTTAGTATTGACAACCTATTTTATTGAGAGGTAAAATGAAGTTTTGTTTAAATCTTGATGATTGGTACAACCCTGCGTTTTAGGTTTTTCTCCGGTTAAATGGGGAAGGATCCCATTCGACTTTTTTCATTAATCTGGAAAAGCCCACTTTCAAACTAATGACCTTATCAGCCATTGATGATGTAGATTTGAATTCTCCTCTTCTCTTCCAAGTGCTCGAACCAGAACTCCTCCGTATGAACTACTCAAACATCATGATTACATCATCCTGACAATGAAATGCAAACCGGGGACGGTTCTTACTCTACTTTTTGGGTGAATTCCGGAGATGGTCGAAAGGAAAAGGTAGAGGCGGAACCGTCGCCACTCTACCCCAATTGTAATTGAGGAAAGTAATAGAGCACTTTGGTGGAATTTAGGCTCAATTGGCTCCATTATTGCTGTTATTATTTTCGGACTTATATTTATACTAATGCACCCAGGTACATTCGATTGCACAACTCTGGTTAGTCGTATAGTTTTTATCCCTACTTATCTACTTTGTTTTAAATCTCTCAGCTCTAAATCTCTCACTTCCTTCCCTACCCCTCTACCTCCTAACAGGCACAAAAGAACCATAAACACCAATAAACGTCATTTCCTTCCCCATAAACCGGGTTGTATGAACAGTAAAAAAAACATAATCATGATACTCTGAATTACTTTTAATCATTTTCTCCCCTAACGCCTTCAACGTTTTATTCTCTAAAGGTTGGTTCGCCCCAACTCTTTCACTGACAACACCTAGCAGCCACTCTGCGTACTTATCCTCTGTAGGCTTTGTCACATACATGCTGCTCAATAATACCACCATCACGGCAACACTAACGATGATCCACTTCTTCATCACGATCCCCCCTATAGGAACAGGCAGAATGCTCATCCTGCCTGTTAGTTAATACATATATGTTAGAAGAACACTGGAGATGTATTCAATCAAACCGACATCCCCTCTTAAAATGAAACATTCTGGTACTTTATCTAACTTATGTTTAAGATAACCTTCTCCATTTCCCTACTGCACTGTACAGAACGGGTATGAAGACAAGGGTGAGCAGTGTGCTGGTGGTCAGTCCGCCAATGACTGTGATGGCGAGTCCTTTTGATATCACACCTGAAGAGGATGTGGATAAAGCAAGTGGGACGAGTGCCAGGATTGTAGCAAGTGCCGTCATCAGGATGGGGCGGAAGCGCGTTGTACAGGCTTCGACCACTGCATGTTCTAAGGTCATTCCGCTGATGCGATTGGCTTCTACGCGGTCCAGCATGACCACCGCATTGGTGACGACGATCCCGATTAGCATCAGCATCCCGATCATTCCACTCATGGATAGGGTTTCACCTGTGATCAGGAGAGCCCCTAGAGAGCCGATTGGGACAAATATCAATGATGAAAGGATCACAAATGGGGTGATGACTCCTCCGTATGTGATGGTGAGCGTTAAGAACACCAGTCCTATGGCAATCATCATGGCCTGACCAAGGTCACGGAAGCCTTCTGTCATCATGTCTTGTCCGCCACCGACTTCCCATTCGACTTCTTCGGAGATGGGTAGTGAGGCCACATCTTTTTCTACTTGTTCAGTGACGGCACCAACTTCTTCACTAACACTTTCTGCTGATAATGTGTAGGCAAGTTTGCCGTCTTTATGCTGAATACTTGCTGGAATGAACTGTTCCTCAATCGTTGCGAGTTCGATTAAAGGTTTTGGTCCCTGCGGTGTGAGGATCTCCGTATTTTCCAGTTCTTCTTTGTCACGGATGAGCTCGTTGTATGTTACCACTACCTCAAGCTCTTTGCTGTCAACCTCCATGACACCCGCTGACAATTCATTCATTTTTTCCTTTAGCTGCTGGTGGATACTATATTGATTGACGCCTAGTTCAACGGCTTCATCTGTTAGTTCCAATTTGTATTTCGTTTGAAGCTTTTGTGCAGAGCTGGACACATCCGTTAATTGCTCATTTTCACGTAGTGCACCTTCCAGCTGATCGGCAGCATCGAGGAGAGCCTCTACATTCTCCCCGAAGAGGGTGATGTCAATCGTCTTTCCAGACGGAGGTCCTTCCTGCTGTACCTCTTGCGTTTGAACGGTGCTTTCTTTATATGATCCTGAGACCAGTTCTGTTATTTCTTCTTCCAGGGCTTTTCGTTCTGTTGTCACGGTGTACCCATCTTTTAATTGAATAAAGAAGGTGGCTTTATAATCAGCCGATGCTTTTTGCTTTAATTGATTCGTGTTATTGACGGATCCGACAGAGCCTTGAACGTACTCTACGGACGCTTCGTTCATTAGCGTGTCTTCTATTTCTTTTGCAAGCGTATTGGTTTCTTCAAGTGTTGCGGACACTGGAAGTTCAATGTCTGCCTCTACTGCACTTGCTGGGCCACTTGGCAGAAAGGACTTGCCGATTAAAGGGACCATGAAGAGGGCTCCGGCCAATAATATAACAGCACTTACCATGAACATCTTTTTATGGTTCAGTGAACCTTTTAATAACCGGTTGTATGCTTTTTGAATCCAACCCTGTTTCTGCTCATGTCGTCCTTCTTTTAAAAGGGCCAAAGCCAATACCGGGATGAGGATGAATGCCACAAGCAGGGAAAGAACAATGGATGTCACCACGGCAATCGAGAACGGTTTAAAGAACTCTCCTACAATTCCCCCTACAAAAGCCAAGGGCAGAAACACAACTACGGTGGCCACCGTAGACGACGTAACCGCTCCGATGACTTCTTTAGTAGCGTTCAGAATGAGCTCCCGTTTTGACAGCTCTTTTTTCTTATGCATCCATTGGAACATGTTCTCGATGACGACAATACTATCGTCGACAATCCGGCCGATGGCCACTGCCATCCCGCCAAGAGTCATGATGTTTAAGGAGTATCCCAAATAATCAAGAACGGCAATGGTCCCTAAGATCGAAATCGGTAATGATAATATGGCAATGAACGTGGCCCGAAAATTTCTTAAAAACAACAGGATGATCATGATTGTAAATAAGGCACCGAATCCGCCTTCCTTTAATAGGGAGTTGACGGATTTCTCTACCTCTTTCCCTTGATCAGTGATGGCATATACTTCATAGTCATATGAATCATTGAAGTCTTCCACCTCTTCTTTTAAAAGCTCAACCACCTCTGCCGTATTCGCATCCTGTGTTTTCGTTACATTTAACAAAAGTGCCGGTTTTCCATTATAGCGGGTGATGCTGTTCTGTTCGTCAACTTCTTTGATTTCAGCCACATCACTTAAGGAAATGAACGTTGACTGCTGAGGCTTGGAGGGAGTTGAAGCCTTTCCATTGGGCTGGTTCCCTTGTTGAGGGACAGGGATTTGGATCTTCTTCATCTCTTCAACGCTGGAAATGTCCTCTTCTATACTAACCGGGATCTGCCCTTCTTCATCCAGACTTCCAAGCGGCATCACGTGATTTTTCTCGTTCAACACATTGATGATGCTTGTCACGGTTACCCCTTTCTCAGCTGCTTTTTCTTCGTCTACTTCTACGACCAGCTTGGTTGTGGATGTTCCTGAGACTGTTACGTCACTCACACCTGCAATGGTTTGAAGCTGTGATACAAGGCTATCCGTTACATCATCTTGTAACGCTGTTAATTCATCATCTGCAAAGGCAATCTGATAGATAGGCTTTGCACTGGCTGATAACCGTTTATACGTAAGAGTGGCATCTTCAGGCAGCGAAAGCTTACTGATGGCTGATTGAATGTCACGTTCCCGTTCATCCATGTCTTCATCAAAGTCATAGCTTACTTGAATCATGGCACTGTTTGCCCCTGTTGTACTCGTTAATTCTTCATATGGGGCCAGTTGTTCAACCGCTTCCTCGATTGGCAGTGTGATATCCTGCTCCACTTCTTCGGAGGAATGGTTCGGATAACCCACCTGTATCATAAGGGTTGGAACCTCCACGTCAGGGTAGGTTTCCAACTTAATCGTATTTGTTGATAGTAAACCAGCTGCTACCACCAGGATCGTTAACACAAGGATGGCAACACTATTTTTCAAGCTGAAATCAATCCATTTTTTCATCTTCCGCATGTCTCCTTTCGATTATGATTTCACTATAAAAGAGAAATGTGCCCTGAATATGACCAAGAAACATAAAAAAAGGCAGACTCTATAGAAGAGTTTGCCGTTATTTCGGGAGAACGATATGAATAGAAGTTCCTGCTCCAACTTCACTTTCAATGGAGATTTCACCTTCATGAAGGTCAATGATTTTCTTGACAATGGCCAGCCCTAATCCACTGCCCTGTCCTGAAGGGACCCTTGCTTTGTCCACCTTGTAAAACCGGTCAAAAATAGACGGAAGATCCTTTTCAGGAATCCCCATTCCCGTGTCGGAAAAATCAACGTGGATGTTGTTTTCTATCTCCCTTACCGCTACTTTAATTTCGCCACAGGGATTGGAGTATTTGATACTGTTGGTGAGTAAGTTATGCCATACCTGCTCTAATTGCAATCGGTCTGCTGTGATCTCAGCTTTCTCCACCTTTTCTAAATCCAACTCAAGTTCTTTTTCAAGCCATTGGGGCTGATGGCTTAAGAAAACGTGCCTGATTTGTTGATCGAGGCGAAAGGTTTCTTTCTCCAGTAATGAATCCTTACTTTCCAACACGGAAAGTTTTAATAAGTTCTCACTCAGCTTTGCAAGTCGTTCACTTTCTTTTTGAATAATGGTTAAGTAATGATCCCGCTGTTCTTTTGAAAACTCATTTTCCTTTAACGCAACAGCAAATCCCCTGATCGATGTCAAAGGTGATTGTAAGTCATGTGAAACATTGGATATAAATTCTTTTCTCATCGTTTCGAGTTTCATCAGTTCCGTAGTCATTTTGTTAAAGCTTCTGACCAATTCGCCGATTTCATCTTTTTGCTTAATGGAGTTAATTTGCTTGAAGTCACCTTTTGCAATTTTGGTTGTCAACGCGGTAAGCTTTTTGATTGGATTGACTAATAGGTAAGCTGCCAGTAAATAAAGAAGGCTGCCAATCATCAACACATACATTAATACGGTAATCAGAGCCTCTTTAATAACATCAATGCGCTCCATGATTCTTGGCTTGAGAAAGAGCGCATATCTCGTTTCCTCCACTTGAAATGGCAAACCGATTGTCACTTTCTTTAACAATCTTTTTTCCGTGGATTTCACCCGATACACGCCTCCATTCAGCACTTTCTGGACGTCAGAAGAGGCTGCCAATGGTTCATCCGTATGTTTTCCAAACACCTTCACTTCTCCATCTTCTGAATAGAGGGCTATCGTCATGGCTGGTATACCCGCTAAATAGCTTTCAAGGTTCTCTTGTCCCGTCGTTTTCTGTAACTGAATGATCCCCTTTCCAGCCTGGATCATTTCTTCCTCCAACTCATTTAACACACGTTCTTGATAATAGCTGAAAGTGATAAAAAAAGCGGCTGTCAAACTTATTCCTACAACCAAAATGAATGTGACTACAACGCGAACATATAACGTGTTAAACAACCTTCAATACCTCTAAACGATAGCCCAGTCCCCTGATTGTCACGATATCAAAAGCCGTTTGTTGATTTAATTTTTTTCTTATTTTCTTAATATGTGAATCGACGGTTCGATCAAAGCCTTCAAAATCACTTCCCCAAACTTCTTCTATTAACTGGTCTCTCGAGAACACTTGACCAGGATGACTGGCAAGTTTGTACAGGAGTTGAAACTCTTTTAAAGGAAAAAGAACAGGCTCATGATTAACGGTCACTTCCATCCTGTTCGCATCGATGATGACATTTCCAATGGTTACTCTATCTGCCGTATTGATTTTGTATCTCCTCAACAGCGCTTTAATCCGCATCATTAACTCATGTGCATCAAATGGCTTGACAATATAATCATCCGTCCCTTGCTGAAAGCCTTTTACTTTATCTTCGCTCTCACCCTTAGCCGTAACCATTAAAATCGGCAGGTCATATAACTCCCTTATTTCCTTACAAAGCTCCCAGCCGTTTTTATTTGGCATCATCACATCAATGATACATAAATGAATGGTGCGCTCAGATAAAAGATTCGCAGCCTCTACACCATCGTTTGCTTCTACAACTGTAAATCCCTCTTTTTTCAAATAGATCCCGATCAGTTCCCTGATGAAATGATCATCATCTGCAACTAAAATGGTGGCCAAGATAACACCTCATTCTAAAAAAATATCTTTATGTACAACCAGGAGTAAGAATTATATCGATTGTCACCATTATAGTATAGGTGACGAGATAAAAATAATGTCACTGCATATTCTTCATTTGCTTTATTGCGCACTCAACACAATGTCTGATTCATCTGCATGAGGAACGTTTTCCTGAATACAATAGAAGTTTTTATTATTTTTATGGTACATCGGAAATGTGACGTGAGTATGACCCACTAGATCTAAATGAAGTTGTTTCATTGCGCAGGAAGATTCTACAATGACTGCTCAAAATCGTGTATCGAGGGTTTGACCCCAAAATCTTCAAATGATGAACTGCCACTGATATTTAATCGTCAGTATTGTCTGGTCGAATGTAAATGTATGAAACAGTCCAGTAATCATTCTGAGCGTAAATTTCTCCAGGCGTTTTCGTATGTATCATTAAAATCCCCTCCTCAAAAAGATTATTAATGCAATACCAGTTTTTCATTCGATCTGCATTATTATAGATTCATGAGTTGTTCATCTTTTTGCATCAAATCTAATAGATGAAATCTATTTGGTTGCGAACCTGATTACAATTAATGCCACGTACCAAGGGTCTAACTTCATTATCCAAAAGAAAAAGCCCCTTCCGCACAAACACACGAAAGGAGCTTCCCACCTAGTCTATTCTTCTGTTGCCTCTATATTCTCCTCCGTTACCAACTTCAACGGAACCGGAATCTTCTTGTCTACTTTCTTCCCTGACAACACATCAGCCCCAGCCTGAACGGCCAACTGACCGATCTTCTCAGGCTGCTGAGCGACAGTCGCAGACAGATTACCATTACGAATGCTAGTCATTGCATCTTCATTTCCATCAAATCCAACGACTAAAACGTCACGACCAGAACTCTGGATCGCCTGCAGTGCACCCAACGCCATTTCGTCATTATGAGCGAAAACGGCTTTGATATCTGGATTCCCCTGGATCAGGTTCTCCATCGTATTCAATCCTTCGGTACGATCGAAGTTTGCAGTCTGCTTGGCCACGACATTTAGCTTTTCATCGGCGATGTTGTGGAATCCTGCTCCCCGCTCACGAGTGGCGGATGCTCCAGGGACACCTTCAAGTTCAGCAACCTTCGATCCTTCACCAAGCTGTTCGACGAGATATTGGCCGGCCATTTCGCCGCCTTTTTCGTTATCCGAGCTGACTAGTGTTGCGACGTCTCCTTTTTCCGCTGAGCGGTCAAGGGTGACAACGGGAATACCCAGGCTGTTGGCGGATTGTACGGCTGTGGAGATGGCCGCTGAGTCCGTCGGGTTGATGAGTAAGACGTTGACGCCCTGCTGGATGAGGTCTTCTACGTCATTGATTTGCTTGGCGGCGTCATTCTGTGCATCAACGACGACGACTTCCATGCCTTGTTTCTTCGCTTCGTCTTCTACCCCGTTTTTCATGGAGACGAAGAATGGGTTATTCAGTGTTGAAACGGATAGTCCGATTTTGATGTCTTCAGGGTTCGAGCTTTTATTTGGCTTAGCCCATTCCGGCGGCTGCAGGGAGCAGGCGCCGAGGAATAGGAGTGACAAACTGATTAGTAGTAACCATGCTTTTTTCATAGTATCCCTCCTACGCTGCTTTCTTTCGGTCGATGAGAACCGCGATGATGATGACGACACCCTTTACGACCATTTGGAAGAAGGATGACACGCCGAGCAGGTTCAGACCGTTGTTTAACGTTCCGATGATGAGTGCACCGATCAGTGTTCCGACGATCAGTCCGCGTCCGCCTGACAGGCTTGTCCCGCCTAGAACGACAGCGGCGATGGCATCGAGTTCATAGGATGTACCCGCTGTCGGCTGGGCTGAATTCAGGCGTGACGTCAGGATAGCTCCTGCGAGTGCTGCCAGTAAACCGGCCAGAGAGTAGACCATCACTTTGATGCGTGGTACTTTGATACCTGAGATCAGGGCTGCTTTTTCATTTCCACCGATGGCATATGTTTTGCGGCCGAACGGGGTTTTGTGCAGGATCACCCACAGGATCGCGAACGTCAGGATCATCGTGACGGCCGGTACTGGGATTCCTAGGAAGTATCCTCTTCCAAACAGTTGGAAGGCATAGCTGTCGCCAAGTCCCGTGATTGGATTTCCGTCAGTATACACAAGCGTCAATCCGCGGAACATTGTCATGGTTGCAAGTGTCGCGATGAATGGCGCCATTTTTCCTTTTGTGATGAGTAGTCCGTTGACCATTCCCATTAACGCTCCAAGTAGGCATCCGATCAGGATCGCAAGGATTGGGTCGATTCCCGATACCATCATCCCTGCCATGAGGGCACTGGATAAGGCGAGGATCGAGCCGACGGATAAATCGATTCCTCCGGTCAAAATGACGAAGGTCATCCCGTAGGCAATCAGGGCGTTGATCGCGACCTGTCGTAGTAGATTCAATAAGTTCAAGGGTTCTAGAAAACTAGGGTTGATGATGGATACGGTCGCAATCAGCACAAACAGTCCGAGTAGAGGACCGAGCTTTTGCATCAGATTGCCGACGTGATTCGTTTTGAGTGCGTTATTCATGTGCGTGACCTCCTGTCGCCAATGTCATGATTTTTTCCTGTGTTGCGTCTTCCTTAGATAGCTCTCCTGCGATGGTCCCTTCATGGACGACGAGGATGCGGTCGCTCATTCCGAGTACCTCTGGCAGCTCGGATGATACCATCACGATCGCGACGCCGCGGTCGGTGAGCTCGTTCATCAGTTGATAGATTTCACGTTTCGCTCCGACATCGACTCCCCGTGTTGGTTCGTCGAGGATGAGCACTTTCGGACCGATTCCGATCCATTTGGCGATGACCACCTTTTGCTGATTCCCGCCGGAAAGGTTCCGTGCGTGAGTCCGGGCTGATTCGGTTTTGATCGTCAGCCGTTTGATGAGCATTTCCACAAAGTCCTGTTCGCTTTTATCATTGATCAAGCCTTTCTTCGTGAAGCTGTAGAGGCTTGGAAGGGCGATATTATCCTTTAGGGAAAAATCGAGGACGAGACCTTCATCCTTCCGATCCTCGGTGATGAATCCAAGACCGAGCTTCACTGCCTGATCAGGTGTTTTAATGGTGACCGGTTTCCCGTTCACAAGGATTTCTCCATCATATCGCCCATCTAGTCCAAAGATGGTGCGCATGATTTCCGTCCGGCCTGCCCCCATCAATCCTGACACGCCGACGATTTCTCCTGAACGTGCTTCGAAGCTTACTTTCTCAAACAGTCCCTTTTTGGTAAGGTTCCGTACTTCAAGCATCGTTTCTCCTGGTTTGGAATCCCGTGCCGGGAAGCGGTCCGTCAGTTCACGTCCAACCATTTTCTTCACGACCTCATCGAAGTTCGTCTCGGGGATCGGCGTCGTATCCACCGTGCGTCCGTCCCGCATGACCGTGATGGTGTCACAAATCGTAAAGATCTCTTCCATCCGGTGGGAGATGTAGACGATCGACACGCCGGCTTTCTTTAAGGAACGGATGACGGTGAAGAGCGTCTCGATTTCCCGGTCCGTCAAGGCCGCCGTTGGCTCGTCCATGATGATGACTTTTGCATCCGTCATAAGGGCTTTGGCGATTTCGATCATTTGCTGCTGCCCGACCGAGCACTGACCCGCTTCTTTTGTGAGAGGGATGGAAATGTTCAGTTTCTTAAACTGCTCATTCGCAACCGCTTTCATTTTCCTCGTATTGATGAGACCGAATTGTGTAACCGGTTCCTTATTGATGAAAAGATTCTCAAGGACGGTCAACTCAGGCCAGACGTTCATCTCCTGATGGATGAAGGCAATGCCGAATTCCTCGGCCTGCTTCGGATCTTCAAACGTCATTTCGTTCCCGTCGATGGTGATCGTTCCCTGATCCTTCTTGTGAAGACCAGTCAGGATGTTCATCAGGGTCGACTTTCCGGCACCGTTTTCTCCCATCAGGGCATGGACTTCACCTTCCCCGATCTCGATGTCCACGCCTTCTAGGACAGAATTTGTTCCAAATGCTTTATGGATATTCTTCATGCTGATCTGCATGCTACTACCCCCTTTGTTTTAAAAAATGACTCCCGCGTGAAGGATACAATTCGCGTACGGTGTGACTTCCCCCGTGCGGATGACGGCCTTCGCTTTATGGGTTTCTTTCTTGAACTCTTCATGGGATACATACTGGATCCCGTCAAACCAAGAGGTCATCTGTTCGTGAACCCCTGCATTCGTTTCGACTTCCTCTGCAAGTGTGACTGTTTCGATGACCATTTCTTCCTTTAACAGTTCTACCACGTCAAGGAAGGATGGCTCTCCCGGTTTCAATGCCAAGTCGATTTTGACGACGTCTGACGGAATTGGGAGACCGGCATCGGCAACGACGATTGTATCCGTGTGGCCGAGATCGGCTAGTATTTTTGCAATGTGACTGTTCAAGATGCCATGTCGTTTCATTCTGCCAGCTTCCTTTCCACTTCGTCTCTTGTCGGCATTCCGCCCTGTGCCCCGAAACCGGTCACGGAAAGGGATGCGGCGCGGTTTGCGAATCGAAGACTTTCTTCCATTGATTGTCCTTCAGCCACGGCCGTTCCAAATGCGGCATTGAAAGTATCGCCGGCTCCTGTCGTATCGACGACTTCGACTTTGAAGGAAGGAACGAGGATTTCTTTTGTTCCGTTATGATAGCGGACTCCCGCTGCTCCTTCGGTGATGATGACTTTGTCAGGATATTGTTTCAGCGCTTCTGACGGCTTCATTCCTTTAAAGAGCACATCTGCTTCATGTTCATTCGGTGTCAGGTAGCTGGCACCATCGATGACTTTTTGTGAAATCTTTCGTGCCGGAGCCGGATTGAGTAGCAGTGGGACTTCAATCTTGCTGCACAGGTCTGCCACGTACTCTACCGTTTCCTCAGGGATTTCCTGCTGAATCATGATGAGATCACATGTTTTGAGGAAATCGGCTGTCTTTTCTACGTACTCTGGTGTCACAAGATCATTGGCCCCTTTTACGACGACAATGCTGTTGTCCCCTTCAGCGAGGATGATATGGGCGGTTCCGGATTTTTCACCTGTAACCGGTTCCACATGGTCGGTGTGAACACCGTTATTCTTAAAGTTTTCTAAAATCTCTTGACCGTACGGATCATCGCCTATACATCCGATCATGTAAACATCTGCCCCAAGCCTTGCTGCGGCAACGGCCTGGTTGGCTCCTTTCCCGCCTGGTACCGTGTCAAAGCTGTCGCCCAGTACCGTTTCTCCTGCACCGGGTCGTTTGGCTGATGTGACCACCAAATCCATGGATGAACTGCCGATCACGGCAATTTTCGCTTTTTTCATCTTCCTTCATCCCTTTCGTGTTGTGCTTCGCTGTATGAGTTCAACCGGAAGCTGAACAGTTGTATCGATATCTTTTTCTTTTCGTATCATTTTAATCAGAAGTGCCGCGGCCTGTCTGCCCATTTCGTAAGCTGGCTGCCTGATAGTCGAGAGCGCCGGATAAGAAAGGCTGCTCTGGGGGATGTCATCGTAGCCGATGATCTGCAAGTCTTCAGGTATCTTCTTCCCGATCCTCAGGGCCTCATGGAGAATCGCGATCCCGACGATATCATTGCTCGCGATGACCCCGTCCGTATCAGGATAGGTGGCGAACAGTTCCTCTGCCCAGCCCTTTGCATCTTCAAAGGAGAACGAGGTCGTCGACATCACGGTGAAATCAACGTCGGTCCCGCTTAGGTACTCGACGGCACCACGGAATCGGTCCTGTGCCGGCTTGACGTGGACCGGTCCCTTCATGACGGTGATCCGCTTCGCCCCTTTTTCAACCAGGGTCTTTGCCGCCAGGCGTCCCCCTTTGCGTCCGTCCGCGTAAACAGCCGGATAATTGTCCGTGGTCCGGTCAAGGAGGACGAGTGGGAGATTCAATTCACTATACAGCTGATCATGCTCCACATGATTGGTCGCAGAAATCATGCCGACGACATTGTTTTGAACAAAGGTCTGGATATAATCCATTTCCTTCTGGATGTTCTCGTCGCTGTTACCGAGAAGGAGCCTGAATCCAGCCTCACTCACTTCATCCTCGACCCCTCTCGCCAGCTGCGGGAAGTACGGGTTTGTGATATCCGGAAGCAGCAGTCCGATCAGCCTTGACTCCCGTTTGTAGAGAGAGCGTGCGACCTCATTCGGGCTGTAATTCAGCTTCTCGATCGCCCCCATCACTTTCTTCCTCGTCTCGGCTCCTACATAGCCGTTATCATTCAGCACCCGGGAGACCGTCGCAACCGACACCCCCGCTTCACTCGCCACATCCTTGATTGTTGCCACGCTTGTCACTTCCTGTTCGTTTGGTTGGTTATTTGTGTAACCGGTTACACATAAAATAACACATAGTTGTAATCGTTTGCAATAGTTTCGTTTCTTTTTTAAGGGAAAGATGTTTTGATAAGAAATGAGTGTCAATTACTTGTCCGTTTTTTCATCAAAAAAAAACATATCATAAACTGACAGATCAGCGACATACCATGTGGTAAAATAAGGATATAAATGAAATAGGAATGTGGCACTAACTGAAAACCAGCTAAATGAACCGGCAGTACCCTCTTCAGTTATTGTGCAAGATAGCGAAGTAAGAAACTAAATTTAAGGGGAGAAAGAGATTGGAGAAGGATAGGTTAGAACTGATTAAGGTTGGAAGTTTAGTAGTTATTGCCATTAGTTTGGCTATTATTGCTTGGCGAATGGGTAAGGTAGTTAAATATCTATACGATATAGCTCTGAAGTAAAACTCTTTTCTTTAAGCGGCGTTTGTTAAACCACCAGCCGCCCTTTGTTCAAGTAACGGGCAGGTAGAATTGAGGAGAAATGGATGTCTCAGGATGGAATTGTATTAATAGCAAGTGTATCAATCCTTAGTAATGATAAAGTGTTAATGATAAAAGAGAATAAACCCACTGCTGTCCTTAAGTGGAACTTTCCCAGTGGTCATATAGAGTATGACATTCTTTATTCAGCTCAGAGGGAAGTAAAAGAGGAAACGGGGTTAGATGTAAAACTGATTGGTACGACTGGAGTATATAATTTTATCAGTAATACGAATAATCAAGTCATTTTGTTTCATTTTATTGGTGAGGTTACTGGGGGCACATTATATCTCGAAGAAGATGAAATAACTGATAGTAAATGGATAAAAATAAAAGACCTATTAGCATTTGAAAATGAGGAATTACGAGAACCGCATGTATTAAAACAAATACTTAATAACTTATTGGAAGAAAACATCTATTCAATCAGCGTCATTAATGAACAACTTTTTAAGGGGTTTAACTAAAGACCAGCTGATCCTGTTAAGGCTATCGCCTTTATAATTAACAGGCAGGTTACTTGAAGAAGGAATCCAAATAATCGGTATCGAATTATTTTATAAATTTCATAAGGAGATAACAAACGATGCAGTTCAATACCGTTCACACTGATAGATTATTTATGTAATGTACGAAAGGCTGGAATAAGTCATGGTAAAAAAAGAAGCACCGATAATTCAAACAGAACGAAATGAAATAGGAATGTGGCACTAACTGAAAACCAGCTAAATGAACCGGCAGTACCCTCTTCAGTTATTGTGCAAGATAGCGAAGTAAGAAACTAAATTTAAGGGGAGAAAGAGATTGGAGAAGGATAGGTTAGAACTGATTAAGGTTGGAAGTTTAGTAGTTATTGCCATTAGTTTGGCTATTATTGCTTGGCGAATGGGTAAGGTAGTTAAATATCTATACGATATAGCTCTGAAGTAAAACTCTTTTCTTTAAGCGGCGTTTGTTAAACCACCAGCCGCCCTTTGTTCAAGTAACGGGCAGGTAGAATTGAGGAGAAATGGATGTCTCAGGATGGAATTGTATTAATAGCAAGTGTATCAATCCTTAGTAATGATAAAGTGTTAATGATAAAAGAGAATAAACCCACTGCTGTCCTTAAGTGGAACTTTCCCAGTGGTCATATAGAGTATGACATTCTTTATTCAGCTCAGAGGGAAGTAAAAGAGGAAACGGGGTTAGATGTAAAACTGATTGGTACGACTGGAGTATATAATTTTATCAGTAATACGAATAATCAAGTCATTTTGTTTCATTTTATTGGTGAGGTTACTGGGGGCACATTATATCTCGAAGAAGATGAAATAACTGATAGTAAATGGATAAAAATAAAAGACCTATTAGCATTTGAAAATGAGGAATTACGAGAACCGCATGTATTAAAACAAATACTTAATAACTTATTGGAAGAAAACATCTATTCAATCAGCGTCATTAATGAACAACTTTTTAAGGGGTTTAACTAAAGACCAGCTGATCCTGTTAAGGCTATCGCCTTTATAATTAACAGGCAGGTTACTTGAAGAAGGAATCCAAATAATCGGTATCGAATTATTTTATAAATTTCATAAGGAGATAACAAACGATGCAGTTCAATACCGTTCACACTGATAGATTATTTATGTAATGTACGAAAGGCTGGAATAAGTCATGGTAAAAAAAGAAGCACCGATAATTCAAACAGAACGA